>CBFCZV010000001.1:0-148552 GCA_965602855.1 uncultured Gammaproteobacteria bacterium
ACGAACGCTTTTGGGTAAATTGACCGACCACCTCTAGCCCTAAGGTCTTTGCCAGGTCAGCCAATTCGGCCAACGACGACTCGAATTCAACATCGCCAACACTATCTAATTGCACGGCGACGATCAGTGCACGCGGAAGGGATGGTTTTTCGGGGTTTGACATGGGCTAATTTCTCATGAGATTGGGGCGCGGACTTTTAAAAATAGCGTCACACGAAGTCAAGTGTACACTTCATCTTAGACGAGCGCCTAAGTGTAGGCGTGCTTTGAATGTTCTAATAATTGAGGTCACACAATAACTAGGGTCAGAGTGGGGTACTCCAATATTCCCGTACACATAGTTAAGCAACAATTAACACCATTCCCAATAGTGCTTACTAGTCGGCCTACTACGATCGAAATCCACTGAATCATATGCGGTCAGACAACGCAGAAACTCATGATCTTCGGGTATAGTCAAATTCTCGTAGGTGAAATTTATCCTATTACCATGCCATCCCTTTTTTAGTTCCGCATTATCAAACCCACGATTCAAATATTTCATCCTTGCATGGCTATTACCCAGAACTAAATAGTGTCGCAGCATGTGTGTGCAGGGATATATATTCAAAGCCTCTCCCGACAAATTATGCCCTGCACACATATTAGACAGATTGGCGGACCTTTTCCAAGCACGGTTCAACCGATTTTCTCTCGGGGCGAAAAAGTAATACCTCAATATATCTTTATAATAGTCCTCACCCACTAGTTCCTTTTCAGGTTTAGGCAAGAAGACGAACTCTTCAAAATTGAGCGCGTTAAAGCCAAGAGCGTCTGCTTCCTCTATAGCTTGCCGCAGCGTCCCGCCATCTCTATGCTGTAGGATTTCATCCGCGTCATGATGCACAATCCAATCGTGAGTTAAATGTGAAACGATTTCATGCTTTCTTTGAAGTTGTTCTGTAAGTGAAAAGCATCCATTATGCGGTAGTGACTCAACTCTTATAATTGGTGCATTCTTGAATTCTTGATAAAGCTTTTTACTATCGTCACTGGAAGCATTATCCAGGATCACCACATCGATTTTCTGGGCTGCCAAGATTGGTAGCAATATATGCAGATATGCATATTCATTCCTAACCCCAATCACTGCACATACAGAAAGAGTGCAGCCCTGCATCAACACTCCTTCACCTTAAGCCCAAGATCGCAAACTCCAGCTCTTAATTGACGCTTTGCGGTCTGGACGTCCGCTTCAATTATTGATTTAACATTGTTTATATAATCTGAATTTCCAATTACTGATAACAGGCGCTGCTTTCTCCTTTCGAACATTGCGCTTGTCTTTATCTCTTCTGCTCGCACGACGAACTCCAGCGCCTCGTACATTGACCCCGCCAACTCCCTTTTATCCCGCCATGAAAACATCGCCCCACTATTTACAGAGCGCGCGCTATCATCAACAGGATCGGACAGAGTCACAGCAGGAATACCGAAGCGCCAGCTGAGCAACGCCGCATGGTAAGAATCAGTAACCACAACCTCACAAGAAGCCAGATGCGACAATACTTCAATCGCGTTTTGCGTTTCAACTCGCTGACAATCCACTCCATTTGAAGAAGACATCTGTGGAAACCCCTGCAAATCGCCCCAATTTATCCACTCTATTCGTCTATCCAAAAGGCCAGCAATATCCTCAGCGATCTCTTGTAATGCTGCATGATATTTACTACTTCTACCAAAAAATATCCCAATACTTCCATGAACCCCATTCCATCTAGGTACTTCTTCCGGTGAAATCAGTAAAGCAGGATCAATACCGACGAGATTCTCCAACGAAGTGCGCATTCTGCCAGCCATCAGAGCCGATATTGGATCCCTAAATGAAGCAAACTCTACATTCTTTATAAACTTGGATAACAATTGCGAATATTCCTCATCACGCAAATCATCGGCCCCATTAAAGATAAGGGTTGAGCCAAATGTTCCCACCCGGTCGAATATTTCTTCCGAGACACCATCAAGTAACAGGTACCGCCTGGACAAGCTTGGTCCTTCGTCCCCACCCGATATTCGACCAACAGCGTTAACATACTGTGCCATATGGTGGAAGTCACCCCAGTATAGAATCGGCCCCTTAACGTTATTAGGCCAATCGCCATCTATATCTTTACTCCTCCCATATCCCACATCCATCGTCGCCAATACATCTGGATTGATTTTAAGTGCTCTCTGGACAAGCGAACCTATTCGCCAGATCTGCACATCAACACCGACCTGATTAAAAAAACTTTTCAAGCCCAGGTCTACCGCCGCCATCCCTACATTTACTCCCGGAGGTTGAGGAAGAACACAATTAATCACTGGTCTACATTTATACCGCTCAGTCCCACGGCCGATCAAATCAAATAAGTTCACATTGAAACCTGCATTTATCAAACATTAAAATCACCTTCGAGCACATTAATCACGTCCGGGCAGAAAGTGCGTCATTTTTTGATTGAATCTCTGGGAAAAACTGAGCAATAAGGTCACCACAGTGCTCATTCACCTTATATTCAAGGTACTCTTGATCTATTTGATCAAGCAAACCGAACTTCGCCTTGGCTTTGAAAACGTGCGATTTTTCTTTTTGGAGATTACTACTCAATATGCCTGCAAACGCTGCAATCTCCTCTGTACGTTCAGTTATCATGTCGGTTCGAACAATCAACAATCGATCTTCTGGAACAGTATCGATTACTGTACGATTATGATTTTCCCAGTACGATAGGTACCCGTCGAGCGTGTAGAGTCCATTTTCCTTTAAAATCAACTCTCCTTGTTGGTGAGTATATATGTCAGGTCGAAATCGCAAATCACGCAACTTAACCCATTTATCAGAACCTCCATGAGCTAGCTGATGATTTACGAATGAATCAAGCCATGAGTATGGATCACGGATGGTTAAAATGAATTTCGCATCAGAGAATAGCTCTACTAGCTTACTGAGAAAGAAGAAGTTTAGCTGTGACGAATCGATGTCGAGCCACAATCTTCGATCACGCTTTAACAAGTAGCGACCAAGCTCTGAGTCATCAACGTGCCCAGCTGCAACAGCTAAGATTATATCTAGAACTTCCTGGTTTTCAGGTTCGTGAGCGGAGTGAAGCTGATTATCAAGAATTGCTCCAATCGAGTGGGTTCCTGATTTGGCAGTTCCTGTGCCGTAGATATGTGTTTTGCGGGGCCTCACCAAAGGAAATAAGAAGGTGGTTCTAAACACTCCTTTCAACTTTCTCGTAATTCGTTGCAGCATTACAGTTTCCTCCTTATAGAGATGTATAACGTTTGAGGTAAGCAGCGGCATGAATATGTTTCAGTGGGGAAAGGGGAATAACAATACGAGGTAAGCGAGCCATGCTAGTAATATGTCCTAATTAGTGCGTTTAGTAAACTGTCACCGTAATACTAGTAATACCACATAGCGACTATCAGCTACCATCGACAACTGCTTCTAATAGTAGCTTCATAGCCGCTCTCTAGCAATTAACCAATAAAAATACAGAACTATTGAAGCGCTGCGGCTCCACCAATCTACGTTCATGGAAAAGGATACTTTCACTATTTTTTCCAGGCCAGGAGAAATCATGTCGAATACAATGCTTTACATTTTTCCCACCCTGCGCGAGCAATACGATCAGCACATTCACGATCATTGACCAGTTTTTCTATTGCCTCAACAAACTCCGAGGCTGATTCAGCTAGAAGATAGTGCTCACCGTTTTCAAAAGCCAGCCCACGCACACCGTGGTTAGTTGAGATGACTGGTCGACATTGCGCCATTGCCTCAAGCGTTTTTAGCTTGGTTCCACCGCCAGAAATCATAGGAACTAATACAATGTGAGTTTGCGCATACCAATCAGTCAGGTCGTCAGGTGAAATGACAAGATCGACATCTTCCTCTTCCCTCAGAACATCTATTAATCTTTTAGAAGGATGTCGACCGACAATCCGTAGACGCCATGACAAAGCAAGCTGCTGACGAAGTAGGGGCAATACTTTGCTAACCAGAAACAGCGCAGCCTCTTCGTTGGGCGAATAACCAAGCGTTCCAACAAACATCAGGTTTAACTGCCCGTCGGGTGGAGATTGAACGCTTTCAGGGAAGGGTACGCGATTCGGCCTACAGCCAATGTCCCGAGCCAATCGGGTCTTAAAGTCGTTGCAATCCAAGGGGGAAGCCAAATAAGCCTTCTGGTAAGGGGCTTTTAAATAACGCTCTACCACACTGTAATTCGAAGCTAACAATTTTGATCTTTTTGCCTTTTGCACATCACCAATCCGTAATTGTGACTGAGCGACACTTGCCCGAGTTCTAGATTCCCAATCATCAATATCTAGCTCTAATATAGCTTTGGGAAAGCGTCGGGAGAGTAACAATCCCAGCTCATGCATATACAGCCTGAAAATAACGATATGCTCAACCTGAGCTTTCGAAAGAAAGAGGGAGAGCTCATCTGAAAAAGGCTGAGAAGGTGAAATATTTACCCAATCATCTATGAAACGGCGAGTAAAAAAAGCAAGCAAAGGAAAATGTTTTCCGTACTTTCGGTTAGGAGGAGTAACTACACGAATAGATTCTTTCCCCCAGACCTTTTCCGCAGGATAATCTGGCTTAATTTGATCACAATCCAGATGGCGCTCAGTCACCAAAACATGGACCCGATATTTTTTTGAAAGCGAAATCAACCAATCCCAAGCGCGCAATGAACGTCCTGAACTACCAGGAAGGGGCAATACTGGTGTAACCAATAGGGCTACCAATTTCTCATCTTTCACTCAGACGTACCCACCTTCTAGCTTCTTCTTCCACGTGTAATTACAAAAATAACAACTTATTTAATTTTACTCTGACCCTAATTATTGTGGCTATGATTTTTTCGTATCGCCTAAAGCCAAGCTCACCCGTGCCGCGCTTTTTGCGGCGTCGGTTGGAGCGAAATGTTAGGTTGCCAAATACCCGAATTGAATGCATTCAATTCAGAATCTTCCGAAACCTTGTCTTTAAGGCGACGAATATATTTGGACGGAATATTTTCAATGCATACCAAATGGTGCATCTTACACTCTCCTCATCTTGGTTAAATGGCTCCACTCGATAGCAATCGATTTCGACGTTATCGGCTCGGTAGCTTTTGCTAAAGTAATTAATCAGAAATGGGGTTTTTATCGCGGCACGATACTTTGGCGCATAATCTTTTCGGCACAAAAACAGTTTATTTGAACCAGCCGCAAAGGGAATAATGTCAGATTCCGTTTCATTCTGCCATAGCGTATAGCCATACGTGACATCTGGCCACTCTGCTCGACAATAGTCGTCTAGTGCTATTACCCCGCCACCGGCTAAGGTCTTCTCAGCCAGCATTAGGTCATTTTGTACGATCGATTTCCAGTGTCCGCCGTCCACGCTAAAGAATCGCACTGGACCCACTTGCTTCAAGATATCATCGGGTTTTACGGCCTCTGACGATCCTTTCAATGTTCGAATTCGCGAAAGGTCAATATGAAACTTACTCATATTTTTCTTAAATGCATTAACGTTTCCTTTGCCAGAAGAATCTAGATTTTTACCCTGATCATCGAAGAGATCAATGCATAGCGCTAGTTCGTCTGTTTGCAGCGCCATACACAAAGGGATGAACGACTTGCCATGATGGATACCAATCTCCACACAACTCCCGTGAATGCTCTGCTGGTCTTGAAAGGCTAGAATTGAACCAATGATTTCCGCATCTACGCGTTGCAGCCAACCGTTCACATTCTTTTTGCCATGTTTTAGGTAGTTCCAAAGTTTTTCGTTCACAAGCCAACTCCGATATATGATATTTTTGAAAAATAGGAAAAATAGCGTCACACGAAGTGAAGTGTACACTTCATCTTAGGCGAGTACCGAAGTACCGTAGGTTGGGGTGAATTAAACGTAGTGGACTAACTCGAACTAATCTTGGGATTAACTACTCTTTCGTGTGTGGTTATGGAAATAGTGGGGTGTTTGATTTTGGTTTGAGGGTGATTATTTACATTCAGTCTTTGGCTTTTTTATTTTTATCATTGCCGTGCCGACCTTAACCTTTGATTGCGCGCTTGCTGGCGCACGTTACCTTTTTGTGTCGAAACAAAAACGTAACCCAAAAAATTCGCCCTATTACAATCTGCCCTGCGGGTTCCCTCAGCGTCCAACTTTGCCTACGCGTCGGCCTGACTCGCAATCCCGCTCGCAGACCTCAATTCGCCGTCCATGGCGAATTGCCGCTACCAAAGTTGAAAACTAAGGCAGCTTGTATAAGGGATTAAAATTCTGAAAGACAAAACCTGACCCGGGTTTTTCGATAGATTTAGTATATTAGAAAGTATTGTGATCTGACCCCGGTTTTTTGATATGTAGCATGAGTCGAAAAGGCGAATGCCATGACAATGCCGTTGCAGAAAGTTTTTTTCATACACTAAAAGAAGAATTAGTTTACGATGAAGACTTCGCGACAAAACTAGAAGCCAGACAAGCAATATTTAAATATATTGAGTTCTTCTACAACAGAAAGCGACGACACTCAACCATTGGGTACAAAGCAACCTTTGTGTATGAAGCTATGAGAGCTGCCGCTTAATTATAGTGTCCGTGAAGCTGGGGGAAGTCCACTCTGACCCCACTTTTTCCCTGGTGGGTTTATTGCGGGTTACCGCGTTGGCATTGTCTCTGACCCGGGTTTTTCTTTCGTCTGGCCAGTCCGATTATGCCAATAAGACCACTGCCAAATAACCACACTGATGCTGGTAGAGGTACCGGGGTGATATCAATCATAAAGTTTGGACCGAAATAACTATTTACAGGATTGATGATTGTTGGCATTTCCAAAATCCCAGAAGTATCACTATAACGACCTCCACCAAATACTATTGGATTGATTGTCAATACACTTGATGCATTTACTATCATGTGATCGACATCCCAATTGGTAGCAGCAATGACATAATTTGTACCTACATTTAATGTAAAATCAGTAATATCATTGTAACGAAAACCTCCATCCAGAAGAGCTCCAGTTCCAGACCCAATGAGAGTTGAGGCTAAAAGAGAACCCGCAGAATCCCAAATCCCAACATCATGTGATTCTGCCAGACCATTGTCTTGGAAATCAAATACACCAAGTTGAGTTACTGTTACGCTAGATGTAACATCAAAAGACCAGCCATATGTGAATGTACCACTAGGATTGAAATCATCAACTCCACCAGTGAATGAAAGAACAGTTGCAGATTCAGCAGAACTGAAAAATAAAAGAGAGAAAACAAATAGAGTTTTTTTCATAATTTATCTCGAAGCGTTAAAGTTTTAAAAAGTCATTCTCTGACAGATTCATTCAGGTTCTAACAGTGTATTAGACAGAAGATTGGTTTTTCAGGGATAGGTAGATTTCTGTCTATTCCTTGACGACTGACTGCCTTGTTTAAATTCTTAAGTAAATCTACAGGACATCATTACTTTAAGCAAGGGGTTGTGTTCTAGGGACACATTACCTAATTATCAACACTATCAACTTTCGGCCCCGGCTTGTTCTTTTTCAACTCACGCTGTAATAACCGCTCCGCTTTCTCTATAAATTTTTCTGCACCAAGTGGACGGCCTGTTCGTTCATGTTTCTCAAATTCATCAATTTGTAAACCCTGCGATTCTTTTAGATAATTTCTCCAGTCACCCGTCAATGACAGTAATTTTTCTGGTTGAATAATCCCATGTTCATCTTCTCCAGAAAGGTGCGCATGCACACTGCTCCACCGATAGTTCCAGGCCTTTTTAACCATACCGGCTTTAACTGGGTTTAGCTCCACATAAGCGGCGGCTTTTAGTAACCAGTTTTTGTCCATCGGATAGGATGAAAAACGTCCTTGCCACAAATAGCCTTTCCAGTTCTCTCGAACATTTATCATTCGCGTGTATCGACGGTGGACTTCACCGATGGCTCTGCCTAAATTTGATGTCTTTTTTGGATTGACGATTAGATGTACATGGTTTGTCATCAGGCAATACGCCCATATTTCTATATTTTCCTGAGCACACTCCTCCTTTAATAATTCAAGGTAGTACTCGTAGTCACTCGTTTTAAAGAACACATCCTGTCGGCGATTACCTCGTTGAATGATGTGATGTGGATACCCGGGAAGTACTACCCTTGCTAATCTTGCCATGGGCAAAGATTACCTTATAATTAAGTCACGTGTCCCCTTATCTCAAGTAAGCATCTTCATCAACGTAATAATCATAGAGTAATGCTTTAATTGGGCGATCATATTGATGATTGAAGTGCGGCTGTTCGAATGGAGCCACAGCTAAGACGAAGGGCTTACCTTTAACATGATCTAACTTTCGGTATGTTTCGTTGTACATCTTCGTTTTTTTAAAGATAGAATTTGAAATCCGGATTATTGCTTCTGTGTTTAGCTCCCTAAAACGCTTTAAGACTTTTAACTCTTCCTCGCTAAAATTTTTATCCCACTCATTGGGTTTATTTTGAGCAGCACCTGCTGTCACTGCTTCAACAACAAACTCAAAATCTCCTGTATCTAGGGAAAAGTCTGGTGATGAGCTTGACCAATCTGTAGTAAGACCATACTCCTTAAATACTGAATGCAGATAAATTTCCCAAAATGTTGAATTAAAGGAAGTCTGAAATTCCTTAATAATCTTACCATCTCGATCTACAAAACCTTCAGCCCAAGACTGAAACAAATCTCTTTCTGCACTTCTGTGTGGCACCATGATCGAACGAAAATTCTTGTGCAGATACTTTTCTTTTACTTTTGGATCAAAGAAATTCACGCCTTAGCCCTCTAACGCTGAGTTAACTTGACGGCGCGTCGTTTGCGCCGGTCAAGTTGGACGGTTTGTTAGAGGCATACTTCGATTTAACCTTTTGTTTAACATTGGATAACACTGAACCTCCTTCTATTAAGTTCTCAGGTGAATGCCAACTATCAATCCATACATATATTTCAGACATATAGTCATATAAATTTATTAATTTATCAATCTCAACTTTATCTAGTTGGCTGCCATGAAATAATGGGTTACGTATTTCAGTGTAGAAATGAATGGTGCTTTCCCACAATTTATTGTCATATACTTTGAGACTGCATGCTTCATTAATTAGTGCAGGTAATTTATGGTAGTAATTCTCATGTGCTTTTCGTGAACCTAAAAGAAATGGACTTTTTATGCATTTATTTATTTCAGGGGTTAGCCTGCCTGAAAGGCCGAGCACATTAAAAACAGAACCGCATAAATAACACTCAATGCCCTGGATAGAGCGCTGCATTAAGAATGATACGAGTTCATTTTTAAATCCATGCCAATCAAGAATAGGTAAATAGGTAGGCTCTTGGTGTGTTAACAGACTTTGTTGAAAGTGAGGTGCATGAAGGGCTTCATAAACAGCATTAAACTCATTACGTAAATTAATGAGAGGTATATTTGAGAACTGCAATCCAAAATGTTTTCCTGTTCTCATCATTAATATAATCCTTTCTTACGCCTCTAGAGTAAAATAGGCAGACTCGACATAATTCTAAAATATCTTGGCAATCTTGCCATAACAACAATCTACATATTATTTTATTTATAGTATAGCGACTCTGATCTCATTAAGTCGAGTCTGACCCTGTGACTCTTTGTGATCTGACTCCGATTTTATGACTCAGCTTTTCAGTTCATTATAATTCCGATATTTTTTTCCCAACAGTTATTTTTAATTCTTCAGTGTCAATTGTTGTTTCGTACATATCTATATGAAATGCTAATGCAATATTTAGAAGTGTGTTCTTGTGCATGTCTGAAATATCAATTCCACAATAAATCGCCTTAACCATATCAATTGCATAATAGGACTGAGTATTATGGATAATGCGATATTCAGATTCATGTTCCCAGTGATCTGTTTTAATCGTCAAAATATCTTTTGGTGAAGTGCCTAACTCAAAAAGTCCACCAAGCATAGTTGGTAGTTCTTTTTTGTATTTCACTTCGCTTACATCATCAACATGGTTAGTGAAGTCAAGCTCAATAGCTATTCCACGATGACTATCTGCATAATGAGACCAAAGCCTAACATCATTCAGGTCGCTGGATAAACTACAGACTCTAGTATGGCGGCTGTCTGCAAGAAGCTCATCTACATTTGATATTGTTTTATTTGACGTTGAAAATCCATTACTAAAGCCAGAACCAAATGAACCTGGCAACAACCGATTAAATAGCCCTTCAAAAGGGTCATTAAGTTTTGAATATTCTGGACAATATAGGCGTTCATTCAGAATAATATCCAGCGCATAATCCATATTAGTCAATGAACGGTATTTATATAATTTCATTATGGAACCTCAGATAGTAGATTATTGGAGGTCAAACTCAATTGATATCGAGTTTGAAACAGAAAGGGGTCAGGTCTTTATTTTTCTTCTTTTTCATTTTTTCCGTCCCTCTTCAAACACCTCCCCCTGGGCTCATCCCCCTCAAACAACACAACATCAGAATGCAAAAACTCTGCAGCCTCCCTCGATTCCTTCACTTTGGTCGCACTGCGTTGCAACATTTCTGATTCAAATTCAGTTAACACACTTTCCCTTATTCCTGCTTCCCGCCATTGAGATAAGGGTCTACATCCTTTTGTGATTCCTCTTGCCAGCGCCAGCGCATCCAGCAGAGCCTGGTTCGCGCCCTGTCCTTTGAATGGGCTCATGGGGTGAGCCGCATCTCCGATCAGGGTCACTTGAGCGCCTTTCTCCAGCAGTTCTGGCTCGAGTGGTGTTCGGTCATATGCGGGATAACCAGAAACCAGAGCTTGCTGCGTCGCCGCTAATATCTGGGGAATGGGGTCGTGCCACTGACATCGTCGAATCGCTTCTTCTTTGAGTGCTTGAGCGCCTTGAGCACTTAATGCCTTGGCCTCTTTTTCTGGCATGGGGAAGCTAAGCTGCCACATCACCGAGTCTGACGAATAAGGCATGATGTAGATCCGCTCATTGCCATTGGCGGTCTGGAATACCGTGGCCGAGTCCAGCAAAGTACGATCAGGCGTTTCGATATCTGCCAAAGGACAAATACCCAAAATCACAATACAACCTAAGTAATTTAATGGCGAGGCGTCTTCACCAATCAACAAGCTGCGCACGGTACTACGAATGCCATCCGCGCCCACGACAAGATCCGCTTTGGCGTGCTTGATATCGCCTTCGACCTCGCTATCGACCTGAAAGCTCAAATCTACAGCTTCGCCCTCACGTTCTTTAAAATCCAGCAACTGGTGCCCCCACTGCACCGCATCATGTCCACCTAGCTGCTCAAGCAGAGCTAAGCGCAACGACTGCCTGGCGATATGCACATTCGTGCGCTTGGGTGACGTTTTCACCTCTGACGGCCGCCACTTTCTGATGCCCCATTCACCGATCACTTTTCCTTCGGTGGTATGAACCACATGTCTGGTTGAAACCAGGCCTTCTTCTAACGAGAAAATGCCCAATCCCTTCATCGCACTACTCGCCTGTTGCAGAGTGAGTCCATAGCCCTGAGATCGTGCATCGAAGCCGCTATCTCGTTCATAAAGAGTAAAGGGAATACCGCGATGCAAACAAGCCACGGCGAGAGCCACGCCACCTATGCCACCGCCAATGATGGCAAGGTGTGGGTAGTTTTCTTTATCAGCTAAAGGTTGGCTAACAGAATGAACCAGGCCGGAGCCTTTACAGTTGGCGCATGCATCGAGGTGAGGCTTTGGACGAATGGGAGGCGTGCCTTCGCGATTGTTTTTTTCGAATTGATCCAACTCCCTCTGGTAGCGGAGTCTCACTTTCTTGCGCAGCCGCTTACTTTTTTTGCCGCGCCCCTGACATGCCGGACAAATAGTCCAGTTGTCTTTTTCTTTTTTCACCTTTTGCACCTGCGCTATATTTAAAAGAAAAACTCAGCCGGTATGACTGAGGTTGGGGTTGGTAGTTATGTTGTGATTATAGCTTTTGTTGCTGTTTTTGAGTGTTTAACTTGAGAAAACTTAAAAAACCGGAGGAAGTCCAGCCTATCCCCTTTAACCAGGGTTTATACTAGTCAAAAGCCGAAGAGATTGATGATGATGTCACACTTTAGTTCACTTGCTAATTTAGGCTGGCAAGCCTTTTTTCAGCAGCAACTCTCGTTAGATGAGTGGGATGACGCTATTCCTGCAAGAATTGTTGAGCAGTATAAATCTGAAATAACCGTAGCCACAGAGTCAGGCGTTTTCAATATTCCTTTATTAGCGTCTATGCCCGAAATGGTAGTAGGTGACTGGCTATTGTTAGATAGTCAGCAACATATAATACGTCTACTTGATCGTAAAACCTGTTTTTCCAGAAAAGCCGCAGGCAGTAAATTGAAGAAGCAATTAATATCTGCCAATGTTGATACTGCTTTCATTGTATCTTCAATGAATGATGACTTTAATCTGAACAGGATAGAACGTTTTCTTTCTTTGGTGAATGAGTCAGGCGCAGAACCGGTTGTGTTGTTAAGCAAAAGCGACCAATCAGAAACACCTCAAAGATTTGTTGAGCAGATTCAAGCGCTAGATCCATTTTTGATGGTTGAAGCCATTAATTGTTTAGATGAAGAAAGTGTCAGCAAACTATCACCCTGGATAAAAGCAGGAATCACTATCGCTGTTTTGGGCTCATCAGGCGTGGGCAAATCAACACTGATTAATACACTGCTTGGTGAAGAACGGCAAAGCACCAACGGCATAAGAGAAGATGATGACAAAGGCCGACATACTACAACACGACGTTCGCTTATTTCTTTAGGTGAACGGGGAGTGATTTTAGATACACCCGGCATGCGTGAAATTCAAATAGCTGATTGCAAGGATGGCATTGCAACAACGTTTGCGGATATTGAAGCGTATGCAAAACAATGTAAATTTAGTGACTGCCAACATCAAGCTGAACCTGGCTGTGCTGTTCTACAAGCTATTGTCTCTGGCGACATAGATCAGAGACGTTTAAATAACTATCTCAAATTGCTGAGAGAAGAAGCATTTAATTCAGCCTCTCTTTCTGAACGTCGATCAAGTGATAAAGCGTTAGCTAAATACTATAAACACACGCTCTCAGAAACTAAGAAACTTAAAGGCAGATAGATTGTCTGTTTTGCGGTGCGAGTTCAACTGGTCGATGCAACACATGCGTACGATTACGCTGCGCTAATCGTACCTACCGTGCTGACACCGGTTTTCTCATGTTTTGTTTTTCTCAAATTTGAAACCCTTAATTTTGTTAAAGTCTTTTTTGTTTTTTGTAAATATATTAAAAACTATGCCACAGGCGGCGTTTACATTTATAGAGGCACCAGAACCAAATTGCGGGATAAATACACAATAGTCACACTTAGAAAGAATATTCTCGTGAATACCATCACCTTCGTTACCTAAAATGAAAACAGAGTTATTGACGAACTCCTTTTCATTAATAGATATTGATTCACTGGTTATTTCAACACCTACAATGTCAAAGTTAAGATTTTTGTAATGGCTTAAAGCCTCGTCTATTTGATAAAACTTTCGAATTTTTGTTGTGCTAGATGTACCTTGATTACCAAATGTGGAAAACTTCTTTCTTCCCACTACGCATATCTCTTTAGCACCAAAGGCATTAGCAGTCCTAATGAGCTGCCCTATATTGGTGTTACTCTGTATATTAAAAATTAAAAGTACGAAATTCATATTGAAATACAACGGTCGAAATAAGTGGTGAAGTGTAAGCGTAAAAAAGTGGGGTCAGAGAAAATCATAAATTAGTATATTAGAAACGATTGCTCTCTGACCTGGGTTTTCTGGGGAGAGAGTATTATAGATTTTCGCATTCGGTGCAATGCGCTGCGCTTACTGGCACCCTACGTTGAGTGTTTTTTATTGCACCTTACCGAGTTTCTTAAACCAGTGATTTCATCCATTAAAGAAGGCTTCTAAGCCTTTAAAACAGCACTATATCAAACGATCGCGTTGTGATTCAATGAGTTGCGTTGGTTCGACCCGTAAGATTCTATGAAGATACCCTTCGATTAAAGAAATTACTTTGAAATAAAATTTAACTGTTTGGGAAAATTTTTGGTGCAATGCTCTTCGTTTATTGCACCTTACCGGGTTAAATCGTCTGACCCCGGTTTACTATTTAAAGAAAGAAATAGTTACGTCCCCTTTCTTTAGCAACCACACACGCAATAACAACTTTACCCATTATTGCTATACTCCCAAAAACTTTCCAACAAACTCAAAAGCACCTCAAAGAAATGCCGGTCAATAAAACATTTATTCTCCTACTCCCCATATTTTTTATCTCAACCTTATCTTCATGTGAAAAGCGTTTTGATCAGGAAGAACCTATAGCCCCCTTTATTAAGCCCGCTGATAACTTAGAGGAAATTACAGAAGAGATTACACCCGAGGATCAAACCCTTACATCTGAACCAAATAAAGAACTTATTGAAATTGATTCACTAAACATGCAGGCACGTGATTTATCTTCTGAAAATGATGATCTTAAGGAAAAAATACGTGCGCTCACTCAAGAATTTAATGAACTTAAAAAGACCATTCTGGATAAAATAAATAAAACCAACTAATTTTCTCTCACCCCCCTAAACCCTCAATGGTCTATGATTATTACTTACCATTAGAAATACATAACTGAAAGTTAAGTGAAGTATTTATGTCCGAGCTGACGACTAACAATAAACCCATCAAATACGGTATTGATAATGCCCGTGTTGGTATTGCATTGGGCAGCGGCTCGGCGCGTGGCTGGTCACACATTGGAGTGTTGCAGGCGCTGAACGAAATGGGTATTGAGCCCCATATAGTCGCTGGTAGTTCTATAGGTGCTCTGGTCGGTGCGGCTTACGCCAATGATCAGCTTGATGAATTAGGAACAATGGTAACTGCGCTCGAATGGAAAGACATCGTCAGTTATCTGGATATGTCGGTTATCGGTGGTGGACTGGTTCAGGGTGAGAAGATCGCTAAGTTTCTGCGCCAGCATGTAAATCACACAGATATTAAATCTATGCCGCGACGCTTTGCTGCAGTTGCGACGGATTTAAATAATGGTAGCGAGGTATGGCTGCAGGATGGTGATCTTCTTGATGCCGTGCGTGCCTCGGTTGCGTTGCCCGGCCTGTTTACGCCTTTCAAACATAAGGATAGATGGCTGGTTGATGGTGGCCTGGTTGACCCCGTACCGGTTTCATTATGTCGTGCAATGGGCGCGGATGTCGTTATTGCGGTGAGTTTGAATGCCGATATTGTTGGCAAGCACTTGCGTAATAACCATACACAGGATCATCCCATCATTAGCGATGAAGCGATAAAAGAATGTGAACAGGCATTATGGGACAGAATTTCAGATCAGCTGGGTAAGACGATGCAGGCACAGAAAAGCATTCTGTTATCCAGATTATTCGGTGACAGTTTAAGCGCGCCGGGGCTTATTGATGTGCTGGCGGGTTCACTCAATATCATGCAGGATCGAATCACTCGAAGCCGTATGGCGGGTGATCCTCCTGATATTATTCTTTCACCCAGACTGGCTCATCTTGGCTTGATGGAATTTGACAGAGGAGAAATAGCCATTGCAGAAGGGCGCGCCTGTGTTGACCGTATGCGGTCTGCACTTGAACATGTGGTTTCAAGGTAAATAGAACAGAAAGGGGACGCTACCCTTTAGTGTTGTGCGAATGAATTCGCACCTACAAAAACACCCACCCACAAAAAAGCCCCGCTGTCACCAGCGGGGCTTTTTAACTTTCTGCTATAAGCAAAAAAGCAACATTACATCATGCCGCCCATTCCACCCATGCCACCCATATCAGGTGCGCCGCCAGCAGCAGCTTCCTGAGGGATTTCAGCAATCATACATTCAGTAGTGATCAACAGACCTGCTACTGATGCAGCATTTTGCAGTGCTGAACGAGTTACGCGTGTTGGATCAAGAATACCCATCTTAACCATGTCACCGTATTCACCAGTGGCTGCGTTGTAGCCAAGATTACCTTTCTTGGAAGCAACGTTAGACAATACAACAGAAGCTTCATCACCAGCATTAGTTACGATCTGACGCAAAGGATCTTCCATTGCACGACGTGCAATAGCGATACCGATGTCCTGATCGTGATTGTCGCCGACGACTTTATCAACAGCAGCACAGGCACGGATCAGAGCAACACCACCGCCAGGTACGATACCTTCGGCAACGGCTGCGCGAGTTGCATGCAGTGCATCGTCAACGCGGTCTTTCTTCTCTTTCATTTCCATTTCGGTTGCAGCGCCAACTTTAATGACTGCAACACCGCCGCCCAATTTAGCCAGACGTTCATTCAGTTTTTCTTTGTCGTAATCAGAAGTTGCATCTGCAGCCTGCTTGCGAATTTGTCCAACGCGAGCTTTGATGTCTACTTTTTTACCAGCACCGTCAACAATGATAGTGACTTCTTTGCTGATGCTGATGCGTTTAGCTGAACCTAAAAGATCCAGTGTCGCTTCTTCCAGTGACAGACCTACTTCTTCTGCGATGACAGTACCACCAGTCAGGATTGCGATGTCTTCAAGCATAGCTTTACGACGATCACCAAAACCAGGTGCTTTAACGGCACAAACTTTCACGATGCCGCGCATGCTGTTAACTACCAATGTAGCTAGTGCTTCGCCTTCAACGTCTTCTGCAATGATCAGCAGTGGACGGCTTGATTTTGCAACTGCTTCAAGTACTGGCAGCAATTCGCGGATGTTTGAAATTTTCTTGTCAAACAATAAAACGAATGGCTCTTCCAGTTCGGCAGTCATGCTCTGCTGTTTGTTAACAAAGTAAGGTGAAAGGTAACCGCGATCAAACTGCATACCTTCTACGATGTCCAGCTCGTCTTCCAGTGATGTACCGTCTTCAACAGTAATAACACCTTCGTTACCGACTTTCGCCATTGCCTTTGCAATGATTGAACCGACACTTGTATCTGAGTTTGCAGAGATAGTGCCGACTTGCTCGATAGCTTCGTTGCTAGTACAAGGTTTTGACATTTTTTTCAGTGATGCAACAGCAGCCAGTACAGCTTTGTCGATACCACGTTTCAGATCCATTGGGTTCATGCCCGCAGCGACTGATTTCATGCCTTCACGAACGATGCCCTGCGCCAGTACAGTCGCAGTAGTAGTACCGTCACCAGCGATGTCAGAAGTCTGTGAAGAAACTTCCTTCACCATCTGTGCGCCCATGTTTTCGAATTTGTTTTCCAGTGTGATTTCTTTAGCCACTGTAACGCCATCTTTTGTTACGTGTGGTGAGCCGAATGATTTATCTAAAACTACATTACGACCTTTAGGACCAAGCGTTACTTTAACTGCGTTGGCCAGTATGTTAACGCCGTTTACCATTAAGGTACGTGCGTCATCACCAAATAATACTTCTTTTGCTGACATGTTTATTTCCTCTAAAAATTCTTAATTCTATGAAAAGTAGTGAAGCTGTGGATTAACCCAATACAGCCAGAATATCGTCTTCTTTCATGATGAGCAGTTCTTCGCCGTCGATTTTAACGGTGGTGCCTGCATAGTTACTGAAGTAAACCTTGTCGCCTACTTTCACATCCAACGCGCGAACATCTCCATTTTCAGAGATTCTTCCGTTACCTACAGCCAGCACTTCGCCACCCTGTGGAGCTTCGGTTGCTGAATCAGGAAGCACGATACCGCCTGCGCTAGTAGTCTCTTTTTCCATACGTTTAACAACCACACGGTCGTGTAATGGACGTAATTTCATTGTTTATATCCTCTGTTTAATTAGCACTCTATTCGAATGAGTGCTAATCATAATGACGAAACGATCAGAGTCAAGGCCAGAGCGGCACTCAACCCCATACTGGGGGCATTAATGTGGGCTGTTTTGGTGATTACAAGAGTAACGAGGAAAAAAGAGGCTATTCATCATCCTTGCGCTGAAATTCACCTTCGAGGGTACGACCTCCGCTGCTCTGGCTGGAATTGTCGCCTGCCTGATCATTTTCACGAAATTGGCGGTGATGGAACTCGTGGCTCTGAAAACCGTGCATCTGCACGCTGCCGCGTTTAATAAAGCCGCGAATCAGGGCTTGTCGGGTGAAGGGAATCAGACAGATAAAGCCCAGCGTATCGGTGAGAAAGCCCGGGGTAATCAACAGCGCACCACCCACAGCCAGCACGATACCTTCCATCATCTCCATCGCTGGCATCGCGCCCTGCGCCATATTCTGCTGTGCTCGCTGCAAGGTCTTGAAGCCCTGCATGCGTAACAAATTAACACCAACGACGGCGGTGCCAATGACGATCATCACTGTCCATAAAGCACCAATATGACCACCCACCTTGATAATAAGGTACAGCTCGATCAGCGGTATAATGACAAAAAGTAATGGCCAGTTTCTATGCATAAGGGTCTCTGAATAATTAATAGCTTGCTTAAGATTCTTTTAAGCGGTTGTTTGCTAAGATCAATACCGCGCCTACAAGGTTCCATTGATTGAGCACAGATATTGAACTTGGTAGCGCTATTTTGTACTAAACATGAGCGCTCTGCCATCCTGTAGGCAGATCGTTCTCATAATTAACAGACAGTATTCGAGCTTTACATGAAACCATTTAAACATTTTGCCGCTTTATTCACTCTAATACTGACCACAAGCCTGTTCCAGCATCCCGCCATCGCTTCGGGTGGTTCCGGCCTGTTCGATTCATTCGGCATGGGCGGACAGGATGAAATCCTCGGTGTCGATGAGGCTTTCATACTCAACACCAGAACCACAGGCAGCGCATTTATCGCTGATATTAAAATCACCGAAGGTCATTATTTATATCAAGATAAAGTCAAAATTTCAGTTGATGACCCCGATGTAAAGACCGGTGAACTGCAACTACCCGAAGGTGAATCCAAATACGATGAAGTGTTCGAGAAAACACTTTATGTTTATCACCACGATATCGAAGTCGTCCTGCCCCTGCGTTATACAGGTAATGTGGACAAAGACGTTGTTTTCAAGATTGAATATCAGGGCTGCTCTGAAATTGCGGGCATTTGCTATCCACCACAAACTAAAATGGTGACCACCAAACTACTAGCCGCCAGCGCTACAACAGCAGCTATCGACCCTGCACTAGCCGTGGCTGCTCCATCTGACACTGCCCAGGTTTCTGAACAGGACAAAATGTCTGACGCACTACGATCAGGCAATACCTGGATAACCCTGCTGGCCTTTTTTGCAGCTGGACTTTTGCTGGCCTTCACTCCCTGCGTTTTCCCAATGATTCCTATTTTGATGGGTATTATCGTCGGCCAGGGTGAAACCCAGAGCGTGAAAAAATCCTTCATCCTGTCGCTGGTTTATGTGCTGGCGATGGCTTCGACTTATACCATTATCGGTATTCTGGTCGGTCTCTCCGGTGAAAACATTCAGGCCTGGTTCCAGAACCCGTGGATTATTGGCAGCTTTGCCGCTATTTTTGTCGCACTGGCTTTTTCCATGTTCGGCTTCTACGAATTACAGATGCCAGCCTCAGTACAGAACAAACTGGCTCAAATCAGCAACAACCAGCAAGGTGGCACACTGCTAGGCACAGCCATCATGGGCTTTCTCTCAGCGCTGATTGTCGGCCCCTGCGTTACCGCCCCGCTAGTCGGCGCACTTATCTATATCGCTGAAACCGGTGATGCTGTACTGGGTGGCATGGCGCTATTTTCTCTGAGCATGGGCATGGGCGCACCACTGTTGGTACTGGGTGCTTCCGCTGGAAAAATACTGCCCAAAGCTGGCGCATGGATGGAAACCACCAAAGCTGTATTTGGTGTCATGCTTCTGGGCCTGGGTATCTGGTTACTGGAACGCGTTGCACCCGCTGCTGCAACCATGACCTTGTGGTCAGCACTATTAATTATCTCGGCTATTTATATAGGCGCACTAACTACGCTAAGTAAAGATGACTCCGGCTGGAAAAAACTCTGGAAGGGACTGGGAATCATCCTGCTGCTTTATGGTATCGCCATATTCGTTGGCATGATGGCGGGCAATAGAAATATTTTTCAGCCGCTGCAAGGCCTGAGTAATGCAGGTTCATCGATGTCGGCACAAAGTAATTCAAACCAGCAAACATCGCATCTAAATTTCAAACAGATCAAAGGTGTTGAAGGCTTAAACGCTGCACTGGCTGAAGCCAAAGCCCAAAACAAGGCGGTGATGCTCGACTTTTATGCTGACTGGTGCATCTCCTGTAAAGAAATGGAAGTGCTCACCTTTTCTGACCCTGCGGTTCAGCAGGCACTAGAGGGCGTTGTCCTGTTACAGGCCGATGTCACCCCCAACGATGACAAGGATCGAGCACTCTATAAGCACTTTGGTATTATCGGTCCACCTTCTATTATGTTTTTTAACCGCGAAGGTAAAGAGCTGAAAAACTTTCGTATAGTTGGCTACCAGAATGCGGAGCAATTTACGAAACATATTCAGCGTACTGCTATTAAGTAATGATCAATCCAAAAAAAGTGCTGCCGATTCTGGTTATTCTTTTTGTCTCAACGATTTCAACCTATGCAGTTCAGCGTTACCTCGTGGGGCAGAATGCCAGTGACAGAATACCGGCCTTCCCGGAACTTGCCACCACCGGCCCCGATGGTCAGGCTCTGATACGCCCGGAATTTGCTATGGCCGATATCAATGGCCAGATAAGAAATATAAAAGACTGGGACGGCCAAATTATTTTGCTGAATTTCTGGGCTACCTGGTGCCCGCCCTGTTTGAAGGAAATTCCCGATTTTATTGAGTTGCAGGAACAATATGGTGATCAGGGTTTTCAGGTCATCGGCATCGCCGTTGATAATGAAGAAGACGTTCGTGACTATATCAATGAAGTGAAAATAAATTACCCTGTTATAGCTGCAGAAAACGAGGCTATCGAGCTTGCCAGCCGCTATGGCAATAAAATAGGTGGACTCCCCTACTCCGTGATCATCAATCGCAAAAGCGAAATTAGCGACAAGATCATGGGAGAACTGAGCAAGATTAAAGCAGAAAAAATACTGGAAAAGCTAGATATAAAAATCTAATTGTGCACAAGTTCACGAAACTCACCTTTATTTCACAATAAAATCGCCGAAACAGTGGACAAATCCACTTATTTTATGCAGAATAATTAGTCTCTGTTAATACTTGGCTGCTAAAAACAAAAAAATGCCCGATCTGCTCGTCATCAATGGTCCTAATCTGAACTTGCTAGGCACACGTGAACCGAAACACTACGGTTCTGACACCCTTGACGACATCAATAAAAGACTGGAATCACAGGCCACTGAACGGGGCTTTAGTCTCGAGTGCATTCAGAGTAATTCAGAAGTCGAGCTAATCGAAAAAATTCACCAAACAAATAATAATGGCGTGAGATTTATTTTAATAAACCCCGCGGCATTTACACATACCAGTGTAGCGTTACGTGATGCTTTAAGCGGAGTTGGAATTCCTTTCATAGAAATCCACCTCTCCAACGTACATGCCCGCGAAGCGTTCCGGGAACACTCTTATTTCTCCGACATTGCTGTTGGCGTTATATCAGGTCTCGGCGCAATCGGTTATGAACTTGCATTACAAGCTGCGCTACAACAACTCACCAGAGGTTGATCCTAATGGATATTCGCAAAGTTAAAAAATTAATTGAATTATTAGACGAATCCGGCGTTGCCGAAATCGAGATTCACGAAGGCGAAGAATCAGTTCGCATTTCCCGTTACAGTCAAAATGCACCTACTGCTGCACCAGTTCAATACGCACCTGCCGCTGCGCCAGCACCTGTCGCTGAAGCTGCACCTGCTGCTGCCGAAAGCAGTGCCGATGCAACACCTAGTGGTCACTCCGTTGATTCACCGATGGTCGGTACTTATTACGGCGCTGCTTCTCCGGGTGCCAAGAACTTTGTCAATGTTGGCGACACTGTTGCTGAAGGCGACACCGTTTGCATTATCGAAGCCATGAAAATTCTTAACCAGATCGAAGCCGATAAATCCGGCGTGGTTAAAGCTATTCTTGTCGAAAATGGTCAGCCTGTTGAATTCGGCCAACCTCTCGTTATCATCGAGTAACCCTTATTATGTTAGCTAAAGTTGTTATCGCTAATCGCGGTGAAATTGCACTGCGTATTCTTCGAGCCTGCCGTGAGCTCGGCATTAAAACTGTTGCCGTTCATTCAGAAGCCGACCGTGATCTCAAACACGTTCGCCTCGCTGATGAATCTGTTTGTATCGGTCCTGCTCCCTCTGACAAAAGTTATTTGAACGTGCCCGCTATTATCAGCGCTGCTGAGGTCACTGATGCTGTAGGTATTCATCCCGGTTATGGTTTTCTTTCTGAAAACGCTGACTTTGCGGAACGCGTTGAAGACAGCGGTTTTGTTTTCATTGGTCCTAAAGCAGAGTCGATTCGCATCATGGGCGACAAGGTTGCCGCAATTAAAGCTATGCAAGAAGCTGGCGTACCTTGTGTACCCGGTTCTGATGGCCCGCTCGGCGAAGATACTGAAACCAATATAAAACTCGCAAAAAAAATTGGTTATCCCATCATTATTAAAGCAGCCGGTGGTGGTGGCGGTCGAGGTATGCGCGTGGTGCATTCTGAAGCCTCATTATTAAACTCCGTCGCACTCACCAAACAGGAAGCCGGTCAGTTCTTTGGTAATGACGTGGTCTACATGGAGAAATATTTAGAGACTCCACGCCACGTAGAAATACAGGTGCTTTCTGATGGCCAGGGCAACGCTATTCATCTAGCTGAACGCGATTGCTCTATGCAACGCAGAAATCAAAAAGTCGTTGAAGAGGCACCCGCACCAGGAATCTCCGAAAAATTACGTAATGAAATTGGCCAACGTTGTGTCGATGCCTGCATAAAGATTAATTACCGTGGTGCAGGCACTTTTGAGTTCCTGTTTCAGGATGATGAATTCTATTTCATTGAAATGAATACTCGCGTACAGGTTGAACATCCTGTGACTGAAATGATCACCGGTGTTGATATCATTAAAGAGCAGTTATACATCGCGTCGGGCGAAAAACTTCGCTACAAACAGAGCGACATCAAAGTGACTGGACATGCTATTGAATGTCGTCTTAACGCGGAAGATGCGCGCACATTCATGCCCTCACCCGGTAAGATCGAACGCTATCACGCACCCGGCGGTCCTGGTATTCGTGTAGACACGCATATTTATGCAGGCTACAGCGTACCACCTCATTACGACTCCATGATTGGAAAATTGATTGCCTACGGCAACGACCGTGATATTGCCATCGCTCGTATGCAGGGTGCGCTAGCTGAAATAAGCATCACCGGCATCAGAACCAATATCGATTTGCATAAAGATATTCTGGGAGATGCCGCATTCCAGGCGGGTGGCACCAACATCCACTACCTGGAAAAGAAACTGGGTATTGATTAAAAAAATGGCCAGCTTAGCTGGCCATTTTTTATCTAAATTACAAACGGCTAACGCGATAACCGGCATTCTGCAATAAATGCACAATGCCTTTATCACCAATCAGATGCGCTGCACCAACGACCACAAAATATTTTCCCTTCTGTTTTAAATAGCTTTTGATTGAGTTTGTCATTTTAATATTTCGCTGAAAGTACAAGCTTTCATAAAGCGCAATCATCGCTTCATTTTCTTTTTCAATATCTTCAAACAGCAATTGATACATGGCTTTTTCATCTCCCTGCTTCCACGCACTCACCAGATCACCCATTTCCTCATCTATCTTATCAAGTGACTGAAGTGAATCCTGAAGTAGTGAGTCAGCATCTTCAATATCAAGAAACATTCTTAGTTGTTCATCCATTGTTTCTAATGCGATAACTTTCTTATCATTTTTTATTTGACTCAAGAAATGCAAATCAATACCTAGCTCTGGCTTTAGACCTGCGTGCTGAGCCTCTATCACCGACAGCGTAAGCACGACAATACCGGGTTTTTGTTTTTCCACCAGATGAAGAGGAATGTTCAACTCTTTTAAATAAGCACGAAGCTGTTCATACGTTTTTTTCGACAAATGATCCCTGAGCGTTTCATCACCTGAATACGATCCTTCGCTTCGCATTAAATGTTGAAACCTCATCATTGACTCTGGCGCATCAATATCAACTTCTACCACTAAATTCTCTGAGCCATCAAAGGCCTGCTCTATCTCTTCACGCAATGGATAAAAAGAATCATCAGCAAAATGAATTGAGCCAAACAGATAAACCGTCGCTTCAGGCGAATCAACACGCCAGAACATGGCGCGATCTTCGCTGGCATTAACCTGAAAAACAGCAAGCGCATAGATAACAATACTGATGAATATTTTCTTAATCATTTTTTTTCTTTAACTGTAGAGCTGCTTCATATAATTCATTTTTGTTAATGCCAGTGATACGCGAAGCCAACTTGGCTGCCTGCTTAACGGGGAGCTCATCAACCAGTGCCGCTAATATCTCATCGCGCATAGGGTGTGCCGATTTATCTTTAACACTGCCCGCAACCACCAGCACAATCTCACCTTTACGCTGCATTTCATCAGCCGCGACCCAGGAACATAATTCTTCCAGCGTAGCTTTACGGATGGTTTCAAAGGTTTTAGTGACCTCGCGTGCAAACGTTGCCAGTCGTTGTTCACCAAATACTTCTTTCATATCTTCCAGGGTTTTAATGACTCTATGACAGGAAATATAAAACACCATAGTGCGAGATTCTTCTTTTAGCGCCTGCAGATAATTCAGTCGGGCAGCCTGTTTTGCGGGAGGAAATCCCTCAAAACTAAAACGATCTGATGGCAGCCCTGCCACACTCATCGCGGCTATGGCGGCACAGGCTCCAGGAATCGGCACCACTTTAATACCATGTAGATGCGCCTGCTCGACCAGACGATAACCGGGGTCACTCACCAACGGGGTTCCTGCATCAGAGATCAGAGCAATGGAATCACCCTGCTGTAGACGCTCTATCAGACGCTCAGTCTGAATTTCTTCATTATGCTCATGGTAGGCCTGCATGCGCGTTGAAACACCCAGATGGCTCAATAATCGCTGACTATGCCGGGTATCTTCGGCAGCGATCAACTCAACTGCATTGAGCATCTCAATCGCACGTGGTGTGATATCACCCAGATTCCCTATGGGCGTGGCCACCATGTATAGCGTTCCACAGCCATCCACAACAACTTTTTTAGATGAATTTTCGATTGACACAGCTAATCCTTAAAAACATAATTATTAGCCTGTAATACTAACGGATACTCGCACTGATTATTCACTCATACCACTGTTACTTTCTGATAAGCTGCCTGACTAATACGCACGGCTAATACACTAAACGACGACTTTGAATACTTTGCTACCATCAATTCCAGCCAAATATCTAACATTGCTGCTTATCAGCTTGTTGAGTGCCTGTGGCACCACGCCAGAGAAAATCCCCGATGACATTCTTTCAGATGTAAGACACGATCAGCTCGTTGGAGAACATTCTGCCGGCATCACTCAGCCCCCCCCTGAATACTATATAACACTCGCTAGCGAAAGCAGTGGTGAGATACAACAAGACCACCTCATCAAAGCGGCAGAATTGTTTTATCAACGCGGCGATATTGATTCTGCTCAGAATCAACTTGAGAACATCAGAGCCAACGAACTTACTAACTCTCAGCAAATTCAAATACAAATACTTGATGCAAAAATAGCTCTGGCCAACAACAATCCGGCTCAAACCATTGAACTACTACCCAAACAAAAAAGGATGACCGTCAGCCAGTTTATCAAAGTCGGTGAAGTTAGTGCTGAAGCAAATGTTGCCATGGGCTATTTGATTGAAGCGATTAAAACGCGCGTTCAAATAGATACTTATTATAAAGATGATGCGCAACGCGAAAATAATCATTTAGCGATCTGGTCAGCACTCAGTGCTTTGCCATCGGTGGTGCTCAATAAGTTGAAATCCAACGATAAAGCTTTACAGGGCTGGCTTGAACTGACTAGAGTCATGCGCACCGCTCAAATCAATAACCACGAATTACAGGATAACATTCTCGACTGGGGCACTAATTTCCCCAATCATCCTGTCAGCAATCTTTTTATCAGCCGACTGTTAGATGAGCACCTCAACATACAAACTGATGACCACATTATTGCTGTACTTCTGCCTTTACATGGCCCTTATCAGGCCATCACGAAGGCGATAAAAAGTGGTTTTCTGAGCGCTTATTATGCAGACAGAAAACAGGACTACAAACCAACCATTCGCTTTTACGACACTAGCGAGAAAGGCTCTAACTTTATGACCCTGTATGATAAAGCAGTACAGGAAGGTGCCAGCTATATCGTCGGTCCCCTTGATAAATCCATCATTAATCAGCTGACACAATTAAACGAAGTAGGCATTGAATTTGAAGTTCCTATTCTCACATTGAACTATGCCGAAGATCCTTTAAACACCGCCAACAACCTGTATCAATTTGGACTATTACCCGAAGATGAAGCACGACAGGTTGCCGAGCTGGCTATTCGCCAGAATAAAACCAAAGCCGCTATTCTTGTCCCCGATAGCCCATGGGGACAGCGTTTGCAAAATGCTTTTCAGCAACGTTACACAGAACTCGGAGGCAGCGTACTTAACTCACAGTTTTTTAATGACAAAATCGACGACTATGGTCAGCCAATCAAGCAACTGCTTAATCTACAGCACAGCAGCAGTCGTCATAAAGACATAGAACGACTGCTGGGCACAAAACTTAAATATGAGCCTTATCGTCGACAAGATGTTGATATGATTTTTCTGGCAGCCACTTCCCGCTCAGCCCGCAGCATCATGCCCGCATTTAAGTTTCACCATGCCGGTGACATACCCGTTTATGCTACCTCACACGTTTATACCGGCAATAAAAACAAATCCGCTGATCTTGATCTTAATGGCCTGACCTTCTGCGATTTACCCTGGACATTAATAGGCGATGCTGGATTGAATAAAACCTTTATGAAAAACTGGCCTGAACAGAAAAACTATACTCGCCTGTTTGCACTGGGCATCGACAGTTATCACATTCTTTACAATCTAAAACTGCTCTCCAAGTACAAATATGCTCACTTTTCGGGGCAAACAGGCAATATTTACATGGATGAAAATAATCGTCTGCATAGAGAGCTACTCTGGGCTAAATTCAAAAGAGGCTCAGCCCGTTATATCGACACCACCATTTCGCCAACACCTATACCATCGCTTGAAGCAGACCAGTCATAGCATAGGCCAGCAGGCAGAAAAGGCATGCTGTGAATACCTGGAGCAGCAGGGACTCAAACTTGTGGATAGAAACTATCATGGACATAAAGGCGAAATCGACATTATTATGCAGGAAGGTCAAACTCTGGTCTTCGTGGAGGTTCGATTTAGAAAGAACAGTTTCTATGGGAACGGGCTCGAAAGTGTCACTACTCAAAAACAACAGCGTATTCTGAACACTGCAGAAGAATATCTGCAAAATGAAACAAAATTAAAAAATGGCCGTATTGACGTTGTCGCCATGTCCCAAAAGGCTCAAAATAAGAGTCATGAAAGCACCGAGGTTAATTACGCCTTCGAGTGGGTAAAAAATGCCTTTTAAAAATACAATATAGAATCATTATGGATTTAATTCAGCGAATAAACCAGAATTTTCAGGACAGTATCAGCACCAAGCAAATCGCGGCTGCGATACTGCCCGAGCCGATTGCCCAGGCCGCACAGGCGATGGTTCAGTGCATCCTCAATGGTGGCAAGATACTCTCCTGCGGTAATGGTGGCTCAGCTGGTGATGCCCAGCATTTCTCATCAGAAATGCTTAATCGCTTTGAGATGGAAAGACCCGGTCTGGCCGCTATGGCTCTCACCACTGACAGCTCAACAATTACTTCAATTGCTAACGATTACAGCTACGATCAGATTTTTTCCAAACAGGTGACAGCACTCGGGCAGCCCGGCGACATATTGCTGGCTATTAGCACCAGTGGAAATTCCGTTAATGTAAACAAAGCCGTTCAAGCTGCCCACGAGCGTGACATGCTGGTGGTTGCTCTAAGCGGAAAACAGGGTGGTGAGCTTACTTCTATACTTTCGTCCAATGATGCGGAAATTCGCGTACCCAGTGATTCAACCGCACGAATTCAGGAAGTACATTTACTCGCCATTCACTGTCTATGTGATCTAATCGACCATCAGCTTGGTCTGGCTAGCTAACAAAAAACACTCTCTCAAAGTCATAAAAAAAGATCATGTACTCTTCCTTCAACGGAAAGAGCGCATGATCTTTATACAGATTTTCAGCTCGTTCTATTTCAACGTCTATCTACGCGGATAACCATTCCATCCATAGGGTGCGTTATACGGAGCAGGACCATTATAAGGAGCGTTATTGTAATTATATGGATTCACGGGTTGCGCGTAACCATTGTAGTACTGCCCTGGGTTTTGTTGGTAAGCATTAGCAGGATATGGATTTTGCTGAATCGGCATCTGATTAGCATTCATCTGTGGATTATTCATATAGCCAGGAAAATTAGGCGCTCTGTTCTGAGCTTGCTCAGCAGTACGTTTAGCCCATTCCTGCTCATGCTTCTCACGCTCTTTTTGCATAAACGCCTGATGATCCTTAACCCATTGAGGCTGCTCTGACCTAGCTTCATTTTCCGCTAGCCTTTTAGCATTACGCTCATCAAACTCAGCACGGCGCTTTTCCATTTCAGCACGCTGCTGAACGACCCATTCAGGCTCCTGATTTTGATTTGCAACAGCTGAATGAACAGGCACTAGTGTTTGCACATAATTATCATTCGAGCGATTAACAGTCGATGATGGTGCATTATCTAATTGATTAGGTATAGCCACATAAGCCACGATAGCGACAGTTGGTATAACAACTATCAAGGCCATCAAGAGAGAGGTCATATTATAAAAACCAGCTTCATCCGATGAAATAACAGATGAAACCTCAGCAGGTGACTTCGCTTCTACAGCAGCATCTTTTACTTCTTCATTATTTTCCGCACTTTCTTTTTTAGTAGCCATATTTTGCTCCTGATATATTTTTAGTTGTTTACCAAGGCGTAAACGAATTCATAAACTGCATAGGTCTTGAGACACTATTATTGATAACAGCTATTTCATGACTCATCTTACTTGCTGATATGCTCATGTTTCGAACATAGCCATTCATTTCCTGTATTGTAAGCGTTTGCCTCTCCATATTAACCACAACTGCCTGCATAGTATGATTAATTGATTTCATCTCACTAGCAATTTCACCGACATCTTTAGTCAGGCTATAAATAAGGAAGAAGCCATAGGTTGCCAAAATAATGAAAGCAAACAAGGCAGGAAACACCAGCATCTGCCAGCGACGCGTACTGGCAGTAAACGTTGCCGTCAGCTCATTCAGAGCCTCGCTCAAAACATGCTCAACACTGTCTTTTATGGTGTCATCATAATAACCAAACATGGACAGCTTCTTATCGCATTTATTTGGCTCATTAGGACAAGTGTCAGGATCACCTGTACAACCTTCAATTCCAGGCTCACACTCGATTGATTCTATAATTACATCCCTTACGTTTTTTTTCTTATGTATTGGATGATTCTCGTTATTTGACATTCTATTTACCACTTACTTAATTTAATAAAAATATTAACCAGCTATTTTGTTCTTAAGTTTTTCTGCACTTTCTGTATCAAGCCCCTGAATAACTCTTAATAAATAACCCACACGTTCATCTGTCTTATCATCTTTTATTGCTAACAGACGCAATGCTGCCTCATAATAAGCCTCACCCGCCTGTTTCCATTTACCCTGCGTATAATAAACATTACCCAGTTCACCATAAGCATCAGGGTCACTATCATCAACCTTAATAAGATCAAGATAAAGCTTTTCAGAGTCATGTGCATTTCCATTCCAAAATGACTGTCTTGCCATAAATAAAATTTCTTTGGCATCAACCGGGATGCTTGCGGGTGCGGCTACAGGCTGTGCTGGCTGTGCAACTTCTTCAACACTATCTACCAATTCATCAGATTTATCATCATTTTCAATTATTTGATCAACAGCCGAATCTGTATTAGCAGTATCAAAAAATTCATCCGCTTTTTCACTAATTACACTTACAGCTTCAGAAACACCATCAACAAGATTATTTGCCTGGGTCATTAATGTATCTTCATCTGCCTGAGATGAATCACTTGAAGATTCAGATGTAGCAACATCAACAATCTCAGGTGATATACAGTCAGCTTGCACAACAACGTTTGCTTCAGCAGTAGTAGCTACGTGCGAAGGGATTGAAACATCCAGCTTTTCTTCCGTATAAGAAAGCGCCGCATCAATATAATGATTTACATTTGAATGAAATATTATTGATCGAAAATAAATCAGTGCGGCAATCATGCTCAAAAGCACTAAAATCTCGATGGGTTTCATTAAAAATTTCAGGATTTTCATATTTTATATCTCGTTTCTAATTCGTCATACCCGGATACAGAGAATGCGCCAGTCGTTCAAACTCTTCAGCACTTTTACTTTTTTCTGAAAGCTCAAATATTGAAAGCCCTTCACTCAAAGTACGTCTAAAGCTTGTTCTCTGACAAAGTCTCTCCGGTAACACTCTAAATTTCTCAAGCATTGTTAGAGCCTCTTCCGCTTCATCAGACTCTCTCACTGCATGATGCGTATCCGCTCTGTTTATAAATGCTATTAACTCGGGGCCATTATCAGCACCACAAGCCTCTTTAATTATTTGCAGGAATCTCTGCGTCGCCCATACATCTGGTTGACTGGGCTGTACTGGGATAACCACACGATCGGCGATACTAATAGCGGCTTTCATTGCTGACATATTGGCGGCACCTACGTCCACTAAAACATGACATGAATGATTACCAATTGTTTCACAGACATCATCACTTGTTTTCATAACGTCTAGGCCTGGCTCTGTACCATCTTCCTTTCTAACTCGTGCCACATCGCTCAGCGTTTGCTGTGGATCCAGATCATAAGCAACCACCTGCTCACCTTTCGCCTTCAACCAGATGGCAAGATTAAAAGTAACCGTACTCTTTCCCGAACCACCTTTAAGATTTGCGATAACCGTTATCACTCTATTTCTACCTGTTCCTGTATTCAGGATACGTGGTTGGCTGTGGTTCTACTTTTGTATAACCTTCGGGTACACTAAATAAATCATCTGACTGCGTGGACACTTTAATGTTCTTCAGCTCTCTAACATAACCGCCAGGCAACTCTTCTTTAATAGCAATCTTGAGAGTCGCATCGTACCACTGGTATGAATAGGCGCTTTTTCCATCAGGTCGACTCAGTGTGCGCTGCCATTTCTCAGTTTCTCGTCCATTAATTTTTTCCTTTTTCAGCATCTTTAATTCTGCTACTGATCCATCTGGAAAGAATTCTCTAATTGCCAGCTTTCTTTTCACATCCATCCAGTGAAGAGTGCGCAATTTCCTACCTCTATTATCAGAAATGATTTGCCATTTTTCAGTCTCGTGACCATCTATATTTTCTGTACCTAGTTTTTCACAGACTGCATTTGCTATTTGATCGCATGGTGTACTGCTGTTTTTATTTTCATCCAGACGTTCAGATAAACCTTCCCAATACGACTTCAAGGAGTCATTAATGAGTACAGTTCTTCCCTCTTGCGGATAAGTTATCTCGACTACACTCTGCCCGTTAACCATTTTTTCACTTCTAACCGCTTTTTTACTAACGAATAGCTTAATTTGTTTGGCTTTCTGCTGTGGCATGCTGATTACAGCATCCGCTGAAAACTCGATAGTATTTGAATCTGCATATGAATAATCAGTTATTAATATCGCACAAGCTAGGATAATAAATTTTTTTAGAGCTTCCATAAAATTACCGCTTGTCTTTCATATTTATTAATTTAATTTGAGTTCGTCACGTCCCTGTGAACCCTCATACATCATTTACAACTTATTTTATGGTGCTGGTGCTGGTGCAGGTGCGCCCTGAGGAGCATAACCATAAGGAGCAGGAGCATAACCACCGCCATAACCTGGGCCATAGCCGCCATAACCTGGACCGTAACCACCACGGCCTGGGCCATAACCGTTATAGCCATTATAACCGTTGTAACCACCGTTATAATTATTACGACCATAGTAGTCACCAGCACCACTACCGTAACCACTACCACGAGCATTTGAATTGCCGCTCATGTTAAAACCGAAGTTACCATCGCCAAGGAAATCGCCCATGCCGTTGCCCCAACCATTACCGTTGTTGCCCCAATTATTATTGTTGTTGCCCCAACCATTGTTGTTGTTGCCCCAACCATTGTTGTTGTTATTAAAAGGGCCCCACCAGGCATTGGCAGCCATAGGTGTTGCTAATGCAGCTGCTACTGCTGCAACACATAGTACTTTTTTCAAGTTTTTCATAATATTTCTCCCCTTCTCTCGAAGGTTGTTAATAGATGTAACTAAATGTCACCCTGTTACTCTGTTACTCTCTAATCACATTTGACTGAGTCATGTCGTAGAGAGCGACAGACGTGACCAGCTTTAAATAAATTCCTTTTACCAGTTCCGTGGTCTGGTTTGTAAACCTGAATATGGGTAACGTTGCCCCGGATAGCCTCTATAACCCATCAAATTCCGCATTGGATTGAGATAAATAGGCGGCGTTATTAGCGGATCATTATACATCGAACCCGGCATTCCATATCCATTCACAAAGGGGGAGTTTGATAACCCATAATTAGGTACGGCACCATTAAAAAAATTTGAATCCTGCTGTTTAATCCATTGTTTAAACTTCTGGTCGTGCAGCTTCATATTACTGGTATCAGGCTTCCGGTCAGGCACATTCCCCCATGGACGCTTACTGCCAAATGTTTTTTTATAACGTGAAGAAGCCACCGCTTTCCATGGATTTTTTGATGTTCTTGGAGAATAACGAACCTTATTATCTTCATTAAATGACCTTCCACTAGCCCATTCCTTTCGTTCAGCACTCTTTCTGGAAGAATATGAGGGTATAGTAAATTCTGAAAAGCCTGACTTCGCCTCAAAGCTATCCCGCCATTCATTTGCATTTATTGAAGCTGCGTACAAAGCACAACTAATACCTAAAAATATCAGACTTTTCCTTAAATAAGTATTGCTAACTATATTCATATACTGATCTCTGTATCTTTATAATTCAATTTATTTAGCACAATGCCTTCTACCATTACTCTCAAAAAATACCGCTAGTAGCGTGGTGTTTGATACCCAGGAGGCTGTCTATAAAACTCTGTGGATGGCACTCCAGGCCCATACATTGGGTTACGACCAGCAGGAGAATATTGCTGCATCCTGTTATTCTGGAAATTAGGGTTGTACGCAGGATAACGATTTTGCATTTGTGGCATCTGATTAAAATTTCGCTGAGGCATCTGATTACTATACATCTGCGCTGGCGGCATATTAGATTGATTCATCCATTGCTGCATCATTTGCTGTCTGCGTTGCATTGCCCATTCAGGTATATTCTGACCTTGCTGAGCAGGTCGAGTATTTTGCTCTGAATTATTGTACCGAGTCTCTTCATCAAAAGATTTATAAGGCCCAGGTGGCGGTATTGCCTTACCATTATTCTCAGCCATAGCTGAATGAGGTAATACAACTGTCATCGCTGCCATCAATACTAATATCGTCGTCTTCATATTACTGCCTTTCTCAATTTTTTAATCTGCTTCCAGTCCCGGATTGAGACGAATGCCTCGTCTTTTCTTCGAGCTTGAAGTTTTCTTTTTGCTTGCCGATTCTACCTGCTTCTCAGATACAGATTCTTTATTCACTGGCGCAGCTTTCTTCTTAGGTGCCGCCTTCTTCGCGGCCACCTTTTTCTTTTTAGGTGCCGCTTTTTTTCGCGGAGCGGCTTTTTTCTTTGCAGCAGGCTGCGATTCAACCACTTTTTCCTGAACTACCGATTCAGTCGCGGGCTGACTCTGCTCACTAGCCGGAGCTGTTTCTGGAGCTGCAGCACTACCACCACCCGTAGGTGTTGATGGTGGGTTACCACCTGCTGGCCCTGAACCACTACCTGATGGTGGTGGAGGTGGTGGCGGAATATCATCTGAACCACTACCAAAACGTGCCAGTAGACTATCAATACCCATACGAGCCATCATAATCATCATTCGGCCAATATAGAAAAGCCACATCGCACCACCAATAACCGCAGAATACATCCTCATCCATAAAGGTAATTTATATTCAACAACTTCCGGCTCAGCCTTTTTAGTAGGACACTCACCAATATCTGCCAGCGCATAGAAATGTTTACTAACACTGATACAGCCAAGTGGAATCACAACCAGTGTTAATACTGTTGCAACACCTGCGCCATATAACAAACTAACTGCCATGCCCTTGAAAATTAAATCATCAAGAATCATGAAAGCCCCCGCCATCAAGGTTAGAGCTGTAATCAGGATAGGACGCATACGTGCCTTACCTGCAAGCACTACGGCTTCTTCAATTGGTTCGCCATTGGCGACTTCATGTTTAACAAACTCCACCAGCAGAATGGAATTACGCACCACGATCCCGGCGAGCGCAATAAAACCAATCATGGATGTCGCGGTAAATTCTGCATTAGCAAACCAGTGACCCGGAACAATACCGATCAGCGTTAAAGGAATAGGTGCCATGATCAGACCACCAAGAGTAAAGTTTTTGAACTCCCAGACGATCAAACCATAAATCAGCAACATGGCCGCCATGAAGGCACCGCCCATGTCTCTGAAGGTTTCATAAGTCACGGTCCACTCACCACCCCATTCAAAACCACTTTCAAAATCATCATCCGGCGGCCCTAACAAACCCCACGGCATACCGGTCATAGTGACACCATCGGGTGTGACATAATCTTCAAGAAGATCTTCCACATTAAACATGCCATAAATAGGCGCACCCAGACGACCTTCCATTTCACCAGTGACGTATTCAACGCCACGTAGATCTTTGTGATAAACAATATGATCTTCTCTTTCCTTGATAAAACTACCCAGCTCAGAGAGCGGCACGGTCTCACCATTAACACCTGTGATGGGCAAATTGCCCAAGCGATTAATTTGCGAGCGCACACCCATCGGTGTCTGAATAACGATATAAGTTGGCTCTAGCACTACACCTTTTTTCACATCACCGAGCTTGTAGCCACCCATGACCATAGTCAGATTGCGATTAATCGAATCTACAGAAATACCACGACGTACGGCCTTTTCAGTATCTACTTCAAAGCGCCAGTAATCATGAGAGGTCGCCATGTAATTATCGACATCAGTAATGCCTTCTGCTTCCTTAAAGATCTCAGTCATATCACGAGCCACCTGACGACGCGTTTTAGCATCAGGACCATATATCTCTGTGACCATGGTTTGTAACACAGGGGGGCCCGGTGGCATTTCAATAATCTGAATATCAGCACCCAGATCAGCAGCAAGATCTTTAATCAATTCACGTGCATTAACCGCAATTTCATGACTAGCGCGTTCTCGGTCATCCTTATCTAGCAGCATGATTTGTATATCTGCCTGCCAGGGTTTCTGCCTTAAATAATAATGACGCACCATACCATTGAAGTTAAATGGCGAAGCCGTACCCACATATGTTTGCAGTGAGGTCACTTCAGGTAACTCACGCAGTTTTGCAGCCAACTGTGTTGTCACATTAGCGGTCACCGGCATGGCAGTACCATCCGGCATATTCACAACAACATTGAACTCAGGCTTGTTATCAAACGGCAACATCTTCACCGTCACCGCCTGCGTATAAAACAGGGAACAGGCAACAAAAGTTGCACCAATCAACATAAATAGAAAGGCATAACCAACTGGCTTGTTATGAACCAGAGGATTCATACAAGGATCATAAAATTTACCGATCCATGCGGTAATTTTTTTCTCACGCTTCTCGGCTTTTTTCAGAGCTTCCAGTTTTGGACGAACCCGCATCGCGAACCAGGGCACAAAAATAAAAGCGGCAAACAATGAGAGCATCATGGCGGCTGAGCCCAGCACTGGAATAGGACGCATATAAGGCCCCATCAAACCACTAACAAAACCCATCGCTAACAAGGCAGCAACAATCGCAAGCGTCGCTAGAATAGTTGGATTACCTACCTCGCGCACCGCATCAATGGCAATATTGGTGGTTGTTTTCCCAGCCTCTAACCATCGCCTGAAAATGTTTTCGACAACGACGGTGGCATCATCGACCAGAATACCAATGGTAAAGACCATGGCAAACAAGCTAACGCGGTCAATGGTGTAATCGAGGAACCACGCCGACCATACGGTCATCAAAATAACCAGCGGTATAATAAAAATAACCACCGAGGCTGCACGTAGACCCAGGCCAACAAGACATAATATGCTCACCGCCACCGTCGCTTCAAACAATGCCAGTAATAATTCATTCACCTTATCGTTAGCAGTTTTACCGTAGTTACGTGTAATACTCACTTCAACATTATCGGGAATAAGATGCCCTTTGAGTGATTCAAGCTTTGCTAACAACTTATTAGCAACACTCACGCCATTGCTACCAATTTTCTTCGCCACCGCGATCGTCACTGCGGGTGAATCAACCGTCTCGGGTGTTGAGCCATCATGCGCAAGCCCGGTTGAATAGGTAGCCATCTTATTAGTTTCTTCTGGCACCTGATAAACCCATGCCACATCACGCACATAGACGGGTGAGCCTTTTCGGATTGCCACAACAAGATTAGAAACATCCTGAGCACTTTTTAGGAAAGCACCGGTATATACATTGAAACTACTATTGCCACCTTCAACGGTACCTGCTGATTGTTCAGCATTAGCAGTTTTAATTGTATTAGCGACATCTTCAACGCTAATACCAAAACCACTCAGACGCTCCGGCGAAACTTCCACACGAATTTGCTCCGCTCGCCCTGCAACAACAAAGCCTTTACCTGAATTAGGTACTTCTTTTAATCGTTGCAACACATCCAGTGCAAGTGTGCGTAGTATCGAATCATCAATACCCTCATCTTTCGACCATAACGTCACAGTGACTACGGGAACATCATCAGTACCCACTGGTTTAACCAGTGGCATCGATACGCCCGGCGGAATCTTATCCAGATTTGACTGTAGCTTGTCGTGCACTTTTACAATCGATTCACCAAAATCTTCGCCCACTCTAAAACGTGCGGTCACCATACCCTGACCACGAGTACTGGCAGAATAAACGTGCCGTATGCCGGGCACTTCACTAATCATACGTTCTAATGGATTTACTGCGAGACTGGCAACCTGTTCAGCAGAAGCGCCGGGGTACTTGAAGAAGATATCGACCATTGGCACTGAAATCTGAGGATCTTCCTGACGTGGCGTAAATAATAGCCCCAGTACACCGATTCCAAGAAAGGCAAACATTAACAAAGGTGTGACAGGTGAATTAATAAATTGACGAGCAATACGCCCCGCAATTCCAAGATTCGCTTCATCTAATTGCAGGTCACCATTTTCCTGCACATTTTTTTCTTCTATTTCATTCGACATTATTATTCAGCCAGATTTGAAAAAATATTTTAAGTGCAATGTTTTTTAGTTAGACAGGTCGGGAGACCAGCCTGATCTGATACCTGCTGGTGGTGAAGCAAAGATTTGCTCACCAGGGCGAACGCCTGACAGCACCGCAACATTTTCATGATCGACTTCATCACCCAGTCGGACTAAACGCATTTCTGCACGACCTTCGCGATTAAGCACAAACACTGCAGGCAAACTACCGCGTCGAATAACAGCCGAAGAAGGAATAATCGGCATATCGGTAATCGGTGTATTTACATCAGGAATCATGACTTCCGCATACATGCCGGGGCCACCAGGCACACCTGAAGGCAGATCAAATTTAACAACCACTGTGTGTCTCTGAGAATCTGCCACCGGGAAAATTTGTGCAACACGCACATCGATATAGGTATCACCCACATCCAGTTTTGCTGTAACAACCATATCTTCACTCAACGCCGAAACTAATCGCGCAGGCACATCCACTTTAAGCTGCAAATAACGGGTATCGGCAAATTGTAATAAAGCCTGTCCAGGTTGAACGGTATCGCCAACTTCTGCGAGTTTCTTCACCACCACTCCTTCGAAGGGCGAAATAGCACGTGTATCACGCAAGCGAGCATCAATTTCATCAACACGTGAACGCGCACCTAAAATTCCACTTTGCGCCTGATTGACGTGAGTTCCCTGCGAATACAGATCAACATCACGAACCACCCAGGGATTTAAACCATTATACGAATTACCACCTGAAGCTGGACTGCCACCGCCACCCATGAATTTCTCAAACATAGACGGGAAATACCCCATGCTAGGTGCGGTCTGCTGTTGCTGTTGCTGTTGCTGCAAAGCCTGAGGCGCCCAGAACTCTCTAGAATATTGTGCACGAGCATCCTGTAACGTTGATGTTCGACCATAAAGATCGGCAACCGCCTGATGACGCTGCGCCATCACACCATCATCATCAATGGCGACTAAAACCTGACCTTCATCGAACCAGTCGCCTTCACTACCCGCAAGGAACTCAACACGTCCTGCAGTCTGAGCTGTCAGGGTCACCTCCCTGTACGGTTTAACCGTGCCACCGAGTACAACATGGGCTCCCGTTTTGGCATTAGTGACAGTAACAATAGAATCATGCTGTCTATCGCGCTGAACCGCCGGATAAAAAACCTTTCCAGGCAAATTACTCGACTGACTGCTGTTCGTCCGATAGTAAGTAGTTTCAGCCTGCGACTGAAAAGCCATTACCATTGATATTGCAAACAACAAACGAACTCCCGCCGTTGGCCGAATAGTGAATCGCTGCTTATTAAGCATCACTGCTTTCCCCATAAAACTTTAAATAGAATAGACTGCCATTTATAGGCTGTATCTAGATTTTTGCCATTACAGCAAAACTTTTAATAAAAGGACCCGCCATACGTGGGTCTTTTATCATAGCGCCATAATCGCCTACCAGAAATTTCAGCTTACCGGTGGTATAAGCCACACCCAGCCCCATCATGCCTGGTGGTTTCTTCGTCCATTTTGTCCAATGGTCACTGGAGGCACGTAAATCCCAGTTAAGAGTCTCGCCATTGTATGCCCCTGAAGAAACCACATAACCATTCTCTACAGATATATACCCTGTAGGCTGGGCATCGCCAGTAAATCCATAGCCAATAACAGAATTAAAATTAATTTGTTGTAGCGCATCAGCCAGACCCGGCTCTGCATTCCAGGCATCCTGAAATTTATTCATCCAGTCTTCTTTAAACATGCTTATTCCCCAAACAATTGATTTAGTTAGTATTAAAAGCCGCACCAAGCAATACGCTATTGATTTATTTGGCGCAAACGAGCTTGATTATCCCACAAAGCCACAGCCTTTTCATTGTTAATATCAAAAACAGGCAGTTTTGCGTCAAAAACGTTTTTAGAACAAAAAAACACGTAAATAAGAAAGAAAAGAGAGGAGAGGACTACTGCAGTTTCAAACCAATATGAAACCAGAACGCCAATGGCGCTAAATGTTTTATTTTACTAGATGGAGAGTTGGCCTTGGCTTATCTGGATCCGGATCTGGATCAGATATCTCATCTGTCACCAAAGCATCCGTATCCGGCAATGACTCATCATCTGAGAACATCATGCCCTGACCATTTTCTCGTGCATAGATTGCTTCTACTGCTCTAATGGGGACAAAAATTGATTCTGAAACACCATTAAAACGAGCACCAAAACTAATATCATCATCACCGAGCACCAGCCCGCTAATCGCCATCGGCGCTATATTCAACACGATTTTATCATCCTGAATAAAACCTACAGGAACTACGCAATCCTCGACGGTAGCATTGGCGAGTAAATGGGGCGTCATACCATTATCAACAATCCATTGATACATAGCACGGATAAGATAAGGACGGCTAGAAGTCATAATTTAAAACGGCTGTTAAAGAAATCGGACAAATCACACACTGAAGCAAGATCTTCAAATCAATATGCCAATCCGGTGGAATCTACAGAAAATAAGCACATGATTAGGCATATCAACCATGCGCAATCACGCTATAGCCGTAACTCTCTTTCAGATTCCGTCAGACTCAGCTGGAAACCTTCCCTTTCAAAAATACGATCTGCGTATTCCTGAACGGCCTTGGCTGCTTTAGGCAGCTCAATGCCATAATGCGGTAGACGCCACAAAACCGGCGCTATACTGGCATCAACCATAGTGAAAGACTCGCTCAGGAAGAATGGCATCACCGAAAACACCTCAGCGGTTGCAGCAATACTCTCGGTCAATTCCTTTCGCGCTTTGGCAGCCGCTTTTTCGCCCTTGGTTTCAATAATATCAACCAGAGGATACCAGTCATTTTCAACACGGAACAAAGCCAGTCTTGACTGAGCGCGGGCAACGGGACCCACAGGCATCAATGGAGGATGAGGAAAACGCTCTTCCAGATACTCCATAATGACGCGTGAGCTGTACAACACCAGATCACGATCAACCAAAGTTGGCACACTGCAATACGGATTAAGGTCAATCAAATCCTCAGGTAACTTCTTAGGATCAATTTCCAGCGTTTCGTGTACGATCTCTTTTTCAGCCAGAACAATACGTGTTCTATGACATTCAATCGACGTGCCTGTTGTATACAAATTCATTTATGTATCCTTTAGTTAATTTATTTATTCACACAAACAATAGTTTAGTGAACATCCTTCCAGTATTCCTTCTTCAGCAGATAAGCAAAAACAAAGAAGATAGCCAGGAAAATCAACACATATACGCCTAGATCTCTGCGCTCAGTCTGTACAGGCTCAGCCACGTACACCATGAAGTTGACCAGATCAGCAACAAAAGCATCGTACTCTTCTGCACTCATTGAGCCTGCCTGCACAGTTTCAAAACCAGAGAAGTGCTCGCTAGAAACACCGTCGTGCTCTTCTGTTGTGTAAACGGCCTTCTGAATACCCTGCAACTCCCAAAGCACGTGAGGCATACCCACGTCAGGGAAAGTCGTATTATTCATGCCCGATGGACGACCCGCATCCGCGTAGAAGGTACGCAAATAGGTATACACCCAGTCCGCACCACGCGCACGCGCTGTCAATGACAAATCAGGCACCGCAGCACCAAAAGTGCTCTTGGCATACTCTTTAGTCATAGAAACAGTCATCAGATCACCAATTTTTGTTGGCTTACCTTTGTTGTTACGGGTAAAAATCATCATCTCGCGCACTTCATCTTCGCTCATGCCAGTATCTTTAGCGATACGGTTAAAACGCATGAATTTTGCTGAATGACAACTAAAGCAATAATCAGCAAAACTTTTGGCACCGCGTTTGATTGAATCTTTGTCGTAAATATCAATCGGCGCAGTGTCCAGATGAACGCCGCCGGATGCAAACAACGTTGCTGGAAAAACAGCCAATAACAATATCAGGATATGTTTTTTCATGATGTCACCCTATCCGGTACAGGTTTTGTAGTCTCATTTTTTGAAGTTACGTACAGCACTACAAAGAATGCAAAGTACAGGAACGTAAACAGCTGTGACATAAGTGTGATGGTATCTGTTACCGCTTGCATCGCCAACCAGCCAAGAACAACAAAGGTCACTGCAAATACAGCCAGATTAACTTTGTAGATAACTGAACGGTAGCGAATTGATTTCACCTTACAGCGATCAATCCACGGCAGGAAGAACAGAACAACAATCGCCGCACCCATGGCACCAACGCCCATCAGTTTATCAGGCACTGCACGCAAAATAGCGTAGAACGGAGTGAAATACCAAACCGGCGCAATATGCTCAGGCGTCTTCAACGGATCAGAAGCAATAAAGTTTGCATTCTCAAGGAAGTAACCGCCGCCAGCTGGGAAGTAGAACAACACCACGCTGAAGAAGAACAGGAACACCACAACACCCACAATATCTTTTACTGTGTAGTAAGGGTGGAAAGGAATACCATCTAACGGAATACCATTCGAATCTTTATTCTTCTTGATTTCAACACCATCAGGATTGTTTGAACCCACTTCGTGCAAGGCCAGAATGTGCGCAATCACCAGGAAGACAATCACAAATGGCAATGCAACAACGTGCAATGCAAAGAAACGATTCAGCGTTGCATCAGAGATAACGAAGTCACCACGAATCCACAATGTCAGGTCATCACCAATTACTGGAATCGCACTGAACAATGAAATAATTACCTGCGCACCCCAGTAAGACATCTGACCCCATGGCAACAAATAACCCATGAAAGCTTCAGCCATCAATGCCAGGTAGATGAACATACCAAACAGCCAGATCAATTCACGAGGTTTTTTGTATGAACCGTACATCAGGCCGCGGAACATATGCAGATACACCACAATGAAGAACGCGGTCGCACCGGTTGAGTGGATATAACGAATCAACCAGCCGTAAGGCACGTCTCGCATGATGTATTCAACAGAGGCAAATGCCATTGCGCCATCAGGCTTGTAGTGCATGGTCAGGAAAATACCGGAAACAATCTGAATCACCAACACCAGCAGCGCCAATGAACCAAAAAAGTACCAGAAATTAAAATTCTTTGGTGTGTAATATTCGGCTAAATGCTCATTCCACATTTTCATCAATGGGAAACGATCATCAACCCAACCCAGTAGCTTACCCATTATGCATTCTCCCCATCTTGGCCAATTAAAATAGCGTTATCAGAGACGTAATAGTGTGCTGGAACGGCCAGATTAGTCGGCGCAGGTACACCCGTAAATACACGACCAGCCATATCAAATCTTGAGCTGTGACAGGGGCAGAAGAAACCACCCAACCAGTTTTCACCCAGATCGGCCGGCGCAATGTCCGGACGGAAAGTTGGCGAACAACCAAGGTGAGTACAAATACCAACCAGCACAAGAATTTCTGGCTTGATTGAGCGCACAGAATTTTTGGCATATTCAGGTTGCTGATCAACGTTATCCGAAGCCGGATCACGCAAGCTATCAGCATTTTTTTCAAGATCAGCCAGTGTTTTTTCAGAACGTCGAACAATCCAGACTGGCTTACTCTGCCACTCTACGGTCAACATACGACCTTCTTCAAGTCGGCTGATATCAGCTTCTACAGGCGCGCCCGCATTTTTGGCGCGCTCACTCGGCATCCACGAAGCGACGAAAGGAACAGCAACAAAACCAGCACCAATCGCACCTACAACCGAGGTGGAAGCAACCAGAAATCTGCGTTTACCTTTATTCACAGTATCGGTAGACATTTATAAATCTCCGCATTATTAAATTAGACTATTAGACTATAACCATGCTTTTTGTCGTGATCAGGCATTGAATCGACTCAAAAGTGGCATACAATCAGGTTGTGTAAAGCGTCTAGAATAGAGGTCGACCCTTCACAAAGCCGCCGTAGCTTATCTTATGTTGGACTTTTAGCCAAGTTTTTTATAACAAACACAATAAAAACAAAGACATACAAAAACCCATATGAAAAATATAAAGACACTTTTCAGCTATTTTCTCAACTGGGGATTACTCGGCCTTTTTTTAAGCCTGATATTTTTATTATCTCAGGGCTATATTCAGCTCTCATTTCCAGATCAGTCGCAAAAATCTGAAAGCCAGCCAATCAACAACGGCTTCTCTCAGGCAGTAGAGCGTACCGCTCCTTCGGTGGTGAGCATTCAGGTTGCAAGATTGAAAAATCAACCCGTACTAAGCGCAAACGAACTTGCGCTAAGAAAATTACTGGGGCAGCAGCCACCCCTTACCCCCAGCCCGAAAACCAGTATCAGCTCAGGCTCAGGTGTGATTCTCGATGCCCGTGGTTATATCGCCACCAATTATCACGTCATCAAGGATGGTGAAAGCATTCAGGTTTCTTTGAGCGATGGCCGAAAAACCATCGCCAGCCTGGTCGGTGAAGACCCGGAAACCGATCTGGCCATTTTAAAAATAGATCTCGGTAAACTTCCTCAGGCCCCCATTGCCGAAAGCAGCAACGTTAAAATCGGCGACATCGCACTGACCATCGGCTACCCCTTCAAAATAGGCCAGACCGTCACTCAGGGCATCATCAGCGCCACCGGACGCACTCAGGTCAGCGCCAACACCTACGAAAACTTTCTGCAAACCGACGCCGCCATCAACCCCGGTAACTCGGGCGGCGCACTGATCAATAGCAAGGGTGAAATTATCGGCATCAACTCACTCATATTTTCCGAAACCGGAGGTTTCAACGGTATTGGTTTTGCCATACCCATTGACCTGGCCATCGGCGTTCTGAAACAGATCATCAAAAATGGCTATGTAGTGCGTGGCTGGCTGGGCGTAGGTGGGCAGGCATTAACGCCCAACATTATAAAAAAACTGGGATTCAAAGATATCAACGGCATACTGTTAACCGAAGTAGATACCTACGGCCCCGGCGACCAGGCTGGCCTGAAACCGGGCGACATCATCACGCACATCAACAAACAGCGCATCGAAACAGCACAGGACGTTCTCAACATCGTTGCAGAAGGCCAACCGAGCGAAATTTTCTATATCGAAGGAATACGTCAACGCGAGAATTTCAAGCTCGAAGCGATTCTGGGGCAGCGCCCCATAATCAGTCGTGAATAAAAATTAAATGGGGTCTTAAAATTAAACAACCAGCGCTTTTTCTAGTGCTGCAATGAACGCCCTGTTTTCTTCCAGCTTACCGACAGTGACACGCAAACAGTTTTTCAAAGTACCGGCTTGAGCATTCATATTTTTGATTAGAATACCCTGATCACGAATCGATTCGAACACTGTTGCAGCATCAACCCCAGACAACCTGAACAGAATGAAATTAGCTCGACTGGGAAAGGCCTCCACTGCCGACATTGCAGTCAAAGATTCCAGCATTGCTTTACGCTCATCCCGGATCATCGCTGCCTGCTCATCTAATGCATCCACCTGTTCCAACGCAGAACACGCTGCCTGCTGGGTCAGCACATTAATATTGTAGGGTAAACGCACCTTATCGACTTGCTGAATCAACTCGGGCGAGCCCGCCAACATGCCCAGACGCAAACCCGCCAGCCCCATTTTGGACACCGTGCGCATCACCAGCAGTTGTTCGTACTCGGGCAGTCGTGACATAAAACTGCTTTGTGCGAACGGGTGATAAGCCTCATCCACCACCACCAGACCTGGTGCAATTTTTAAAATTTCTTCGATGTTGGCTTCATTAAATAAATTAGCCGTCGGGTTATTCGGGTAAGCAATAAAAATAATCGCAGGCTGATGTTTTTCAATCGCCGCACGCGTCGCCGCCATATCAATATTAAAGCTCGCGTCCAGCGGCACACTGACATATTCCATGCCGACAAATTCAGCGATCATTTTGTACATCACAAAACCGGGATCAAACGACATGATGCAACGATCCTTACCACTGACCACCATCGACAGCATCTGAATCAACTCATCAGAGCCATTACCCAAAACCGTCTCAGCACCTTCAGGCACAGCCATCACCTGTGCCAGCTTCTCACGCAACACCGCCGCCGAAGGATCGGGATAACGATTAATCTCAGCACCTTTTAGCACCTCCGACCAATGCCCAGTCAGCGCATCCAGCGTATAAGGATTCTCCATCGCATCCAGCTTGGTCAGGCCACTGGCATCTGCCACATGGTAAGCGCTCAGCTCACGAATCTCAGGACGAATCCAGTTTAGAAGTTTGTCTGTCACAGCAACACTCTTTGTTCATCAAAATATAAAAACGGATGGTAACAGATGAACCCCAAAACCAGCCAGACAAAAAAAACTATTTTACCCCCCTTGTAATAAAAAAAAGCACCCTCAAATTAGAAGCACGAACAACGAATAAGCCAATAACGAGGTTAACGGTATGAGTTTAGTAAGACACAATCCATGGAGCATTTTTGACCAGCTCAATCGCGAGCTAAGTAATCAGAACTACAGCAGCGAAGACGATGCCACTGTAGCCACCGCCAACTGGACACCCTCAGTCGATATTACCGAAGACGAAAACAGCTTTAAACTGCTGGCCGATATCCCCGGCGTAAAACCTGAAGACATCGATGTTTCAATGGACAATGGCGTGTTAACCGTAAAAGGCGAACGCAACACCGAAGAGAAAACCGAGAAAGAAAATTTCCGCCGCGTTGAAAGGAAACATGGTGTTTTTTACCGACGCTTCACGCTACCAGAAACCGCCAATGCCGATAAAATTGAAGCACACTCAGAGCATGGTGTATTGCAAATTACAATTCCTAAACAGGAAGTCGCGCAGGCGAGACGTATTAGCGTTAAACACTGAGGCAACTCTAACCAAATAACTCCTGACTCTCCTAGAGTTTTTGACCCGCACTAGCGGGTCTTTTTTTTGTTTGTAGTTTTTACAGTTGTCTGCAATCATTTGCCGGCACCTGTACACCCTATCCACTTTTCTGCTAATCTCCAAAAATACTGGGAGGGACATACGCCAGTGTTTTTAAGGACAACAATAATATATCAGAGAGGTTATATATCACATGAATAATATTTTCCGATTTATCGCTATTGCTGCAATAGCTGCACCCACAAGCGCACTCGCTAACACATGGAGCTGTACTCATAATGATTTAACAAGAACTGTTGAGATTGAATATTCCGAAGATAGTGCAACAGCCTGCAATGTGAATTACACCAAAGAAACAGAAGGCGTGGGAGCACATTCGCTTTGGTCTGCAGAAAATGACACATCTTACTGCGAAGAAAAAGCAGAAGGCCTGGTTGCCAAACTGACTTCCTGGGGATGGGATTGTACTAAGTCCGAAACTGAAGTGGAGCCAGAAGCAACCGAAGCAGCGCCCGCGGAACCAGCAGCTGAGGCAGAAGAAGCACCAGCTGAAGAATCAGCACAGCCATAATTGTGCTTAGCTAATAGAAAAGTTTGTACGGTGCAATGAACTGGGTTGTGCTAATTGCACTGTACACTTTTCCATAGAAATACAGAAATAGAAAAACTAAATAACCTTCTTCGTCCCAATCTTGAAATAGCGCATTATCTTACCCAGTTCGGTAGATTTCTGATCCACCGAATCACTCGCGGCAGTTACTTTCTCAACCATTATTGCATTTTGCTGAGTCATTTCTTCTATTTCAAGAACCACTCGATTAACTTGATCAATATCATTCGCCTGATCACGACTGACTCGTGAAATCTCAGCAATAGATGAAGCAACCTGTTGAATTTCTCCCGACATTTCAGCTAGTGTTTCAGCCGCTTCCTCGACCAGTTCCGAACCTTCTCGGGCATTCTCAATATTATTTCTGATCAGACCACTAATTTCTTTAGCGGCTACAGCTGAACGCTGCGCAAGGTTACGCACCTCAGCTGCGACTACTGCAAAACCTTTTCCTTTTTCACCTGCACGCGCTGCTTCAACCGCTGCATTAAGTGCTAACAGATTTGTCTGAAAAGCAATGTCATCGATAACTTGAATAATGCCATCCATTTTTGCACTACTACTGTCAATCATGTCAACCGAGCCAATAGCTTTAGTCAATGCTAGTGCTGCGCCCTGCGCATCTTGCCTGGCTTTCTCCGACATTGTGGCTGCATTTTCAGACGAATCTGCATTTTGTTTAACAGAACCCGTCATCTCCGCCATTGAAGCCGATGCCTTAACCAGATTTGATGCTTCTACATCGGTACGTTTTGCCAGTTCAGCGTTACCTTCTGCAGTTTCTCTGGCAAGATGATTAATTAAATCCAGATTAGTTCTGGAATCACTCACCACACTCTCAACCTTATCGACAAACTGGTTAAATGCTGTCGCAAGTTTCACCAGCTCTTCTGTTCCGGTCGCTTCCATACGTTGCGTCAAATCTCCATCACCATCAGCAATTTCTTCCATTGCCGTTGAAATTTTCACTAAAGGCCTGGTGAGTTTTTTTAGATACCAGAATAAGCCAGCAATCGCAAAGATAAGCAATAAACCATTAAAGGTATAAGTCACTGCCACCAGCCATTGTTCATAGGCGTAACTCTGTGTACGATCTCGTGCACTCACCAGGTAAGCTACAGGCTCACCTGCTACATTAATAACAGGCTGCATCACAACGGTATAAAATTTCTCGCCAAACTGACTCATTGACACAGAATACTGACCAGGTTCTGGCAACTTAAGTTGTAATCCAGTAAACATACCTGCCTGTGTTGTATAGGCTTCACTTCCATTTTTATTTACGATGAAGTTTTCCGATTTGTCATTTTTCTTAAAATCTTCAATCGCTGCCTGCAAGCTTCTCATGTAAATACCGACACCAATTTGCTTACCTTGTGAATATAGAGGAAAAGCAGCAGACACTACCAACATATTATCGTCATCCAGCTCAACACCATAACTGGCCTTACCGCTTTTCAGCACTGTCTTTACAGTTTGTTTTTGAGTGCTTCCTGAAAACTCATTGGGCGCAGAAAATAAAACTTCGCCTTCCATGTCGGCGAGCTGTAAGCGAGTAAGAACTTTACTTGAACTCAGCAGTTTATATATTGACATTGCATTTTCTGACAGGCTTGTCTTATTATTTTTCTTGAGGGCAATAAATATCTTTCGATCACTAATCAGACTTTGAGTATTAGCCATCATCTGATCAGTTTCGCTACTGACAATTTTCGACCACAATACTGATTTCCCAGTTATCGCCTCATCACGGAATCTTGATTCCACCTCAGCAATCGACATCCTGGCATCGATAATAATAACCGCAACCACACTCAAAATAATGAATGCCGCAGCAAAACTGATACGTGTTCCTAGAGTCATAAAATACTAGGATTTAACAATCCGATACTCAGCTGATCTGGCATGCGCTACCAAACCTTCTCCATGCGCTAGTACCGATGCACTTTTGCCTAACTTCGACGCACCTTCTGCCGAACAATTAATCAAACTGGAACGTTTTTGAAAATCATAAACACCCAGTGGCGATGAAAAACGTGCTGTGCCTGATGTGGGTAAAACATGATTCGGTCCTGCACAATAATCACCCAGTGCTTCGGCGGTGTAACGCCCCATAAAGATGGCACCCGCATGACGAATTTTTTTCGCCCATTGCTCAGCATCATCCATGGATAATTCAAGATGCTCGGGAGCAATGTGGTTGGCGACTTCAATCGCTTCTTCCATGTTGTCTGCCAAAATAAAAGCTGCGCGATTTTGTAATGAGGTTTGAATAATTTCTTTTCTCGGCATTTCCAGTAATAACTTTTCGATGCTGGCTTTTACTGCTTCGAGAAAATCAGCATCGGGACTAACCAGAATAGACTGCGCTTCTTCATCATGTTCGGCCTGTGAAAACAAATCCATGGCGATCCAGTCAGGATCGGTTTTACCATCACACACCACCAGAATTTCTGAAGGCCCTGCAATCATGTCGATACCAACGACACCATAAACCATGCGTTTTGCAGTGGCTACATAGCTGTTACCGGGGCCGGTAATAATATCAACCTTGGGAATAGTTTCTGTACCATAGGCTAATGCAGCAACGGCCTGTGCGCCACCAACAGCAAACACACGATCGACACCTGAAATAGCGGCAGCGGCTAAAACTAAATCGTTAGTCTCGCCACCAGGTGTGGGCACCACCATAATCAGTTCGGGAACTTCGGCCACTTTGGCAGGAATTGCATTCATCAACACCGACGAAGGATATGCGGCTTTACCGCCGGGCACGTACAGCCCAGCTCTATCCATGGGTGTAATTTTCTGCCCTAACACGGTGCCGTCTTCTTCGGTGTACGACCACGACTCCATCTTCTGGTGCTCGGCATAGGCTCGCACTCGCGCCGCGGCCAGTTCCAGTGCTTTACGTTGTTCAGGTTCAATAGCGTCTAGCGCTTTCTGCAAATCTTCTTTGCTCAGCTCGAGCTGTTCAGCGGTAGTTGCATCAACGCGATCAAATTTTTGTGTGTACTCGAGAAGCGCCGCATCACCGCGTTTTTTAACGTCCGCGAGAATATCGCTTACAATGGTGGCAACACCACTATCGGCGGACTGCTCCCAGGCCAGCACGTTATCTAGTTGCTTCCAGAAATTTTCATTACTGGTTTTGAGTTGACGAATTTCAGGCATTTTATTCTACCGCTACTTTTATCTTTTCAATAATGTCGCTAATTCTTGCGTGCTTCATTTTCATTGCGGCTTTATTCACCACTAGCCGTGAACTAATATCGGCAATGTGATCCATCGGTTTTAAACCATTGGCCTTTAAGGTATTACCGGTATCAACTACATCAACGATCAAGTCAGCCAGACCCACAATCGGCCCCAGCTCCATGGAACCATAAAGTTTGATAACTTCAACCTGCTCACCACGTGATTCAAAAAAACGTTTCGCTACATTAACGAACTTGGTCGCCACGCGCAGACGTCCATTTTTATTTAATGTTTCTGCATTCGCATCAACCAGACCCGCGGTCATCAATTTGCATTTGGCAATTTTTAAATCAACTGGCTCGTACAAACCTTCAGCGCCGTGCTCGAGCAAAACATCTTTACCGGCGACACCGATATCAGCCGCACCGAACTGCACGTAAGTAGGTACATCAGTAGCGCGAATAATCACCAGCTTGACGTCTTCCTGATTGGTATCAAGAATCAGCTTGCGACTTTTCTCGGGATCTTCTGCAGGAATAATATTGGCCGCTTCCAGCAAGGGAAGTGTCTCTTTGTAAATACGGCCTTTGGATAATGCGATAGTAATCATAATTTTTAAAGTATTAGATGGGTATTCTTTGAATTTTTGCACCCAGCAATGCTAATTTTTCTTCGATAATTTCGTAGCCACGGTCGATGTGGTATATGCGCTGGACATCGGTTTCACCTTCTGCCACCAGACCCGCCAAAATCAAACTTGCTGAAGCACGTAAGTCAGTCGCCATAATCGGTGCACCACTCAACTTTTCAACACCGCGAATAATGGCGGTGTTACCTTCGACTTCGATATCAGCACCCATGCGCTGTAATTCCTGCACGTGCATAAAACGATTTTCAAAAACCGTTTCAACTACCGTTGACGTGCCTTCTGCAATCGAATTTAAAGCAACAAATTGTGCCTGCATGTCAGTAGGAAACGCAGGATAAGGCGCAGTGCGAACATTCACCGCTTTAGGACGCTGCCCGTGCATGTCCAGTGAAATCCAGTCTTCACCCACTTCGATATCGGCACCGGCTTCGCGTAGCTTATCAATCACTGAGTCGATCAATTCTGGATCAGTATCTTTCACCATGATCTTGCCACCAGTAATCGCAGCTGCAACCAGATAAGTACCCGTCTCAATACGATCAGGTAATACACGATAGCGTGTACCCTGTAACTTTTCAACGCCTTCAATGATGATTTTATCGGTACCTGCACCTTCAATTTTTGCGCCCATGGCAATCAGGAAGTTGGCTAGATCAACTACTTCGGGTTCACGCGCGGCATTCTCAATGATGGTCGTACCTTCAGCCAGTGTTGCGGCCATCATCAGGTTTTCTGTACCGGTCACAGTGACCATATCCAGCACTAAACGAGCACCTTTCAGTCGGTCACACCTGGCATGAATGAAACCGTTTTTAACTTCGATTTCAGCGCCCATGTCCTGCAAACCTTTGATGTGCAGATTGACGGGGCGTGAACCAATCGCACAACCACCAGGCAGGGAAACTTCGGCGTGACCAAAGCGCGCAAGTAAAGGCCCTAGCACCAGAATCGATGAACGCATGGTTTTAACTAAGTCATAAGGCGCGACATAACTTTCAATAGTTGAGCTATCAACTTCGATACTGAGCTTTTCATCAATGACCACCTGCACACCCATGGCGCCCAACAACTCAACAGTAGTGGTTACATCGTGCAGATGCGGCACGTTTTCAACAATGGCGATGCCTTCACACAATAACGTACCCGCCAAAATTGGTAGCACGGCATTTTTAGCACCGGAAATTCTGACTTGGCCATTGAGCGTTGTACCGCCCTGTATCAATAATTTATTCATGCAAATTAAATCCTAGGAATTTGACTGGGTACTCAAAAAAGTATCCAGCTCACAATCTATACCGTAAGCGCCTGCAACAATACATATTTGCTCTGGCAGATTTTTAAAATTAATTGTTTTATTTTGTAATTTAGTCAGGCGAATCATTTCCAGTAACAAAGCCAAACCCGCACTGTTACTGTCTGTCACCTCAGCAAGGTTAACACTGATGTCAGCCTGACCTTTCAACAACTGCTCAGCCTGCTTCATCAGCACTGGTACAGTTTCAAAATTCAACAGGCCACTCACGTTGATATTGTTATCAACCATGGATATTTCGGCCTGCGATGATAATGGTGCTGACATATCAGGAGTTCTGTTTAACCACGTCATTATTCGTGGTTTCGGGTGCAGTCGGCTTCTTAGCCACCTTGGCGTTTTTCTCCTGCAACATTTTTAATACCGCCTTCATGCCGCCCTTACGCATTTCCTGAGAAAAAGTACCGCGATAATTTGTCACCAGACTCACACCATCAATTTTGATGTCATAAACTTTCCATTCATTATCTTTTAGTCGCAAACGATAATCCACTGGAATGCTGGGACCACCAGATTGCAACACTTCTGACTTAACCGTCACTTTGGTCGCATCCGCTTTCATTTTTGGCGCAAAGAAATTAATCGTCTGATCACTGAATTCCTGTAAAGATTTACTGTAAGTTCGAACCAGTAAAGTGCGAAACTGATCGACAAACTCAATTTTCTGATCGTTATTGGCCTTTCTCCAGTTTTTACCCAAAGCCAGCTTGGCCAGCGTGACATCATCCAGATGAGGAATAATGTAATCATCAACAATCTGGTAAACCATACTGGGGTCAGCATCAATCGCTTCACGTTTTTCCTTCAGCACCTTGATGACATCATCTGAGGTACGCTTGAGCATATCCATCGGTGCTTCAACTTCAACCGCCGTTACAGTAGCACTGATCATGAACAATGAAACGATCAAGACGTTGAGTATTTGTTTTAACTGTAATTTAATCATTCGATTTCTCCTTCATGCTCAAACACACTTATTCTTCATCAGCCTTGCTGTAAATAAACTGGCCAATGATTTCCTCCAGCACTAATGCTGATTGAGTAATATCAATTTCTGAACCAGCAACCAGAAACTCTTCTTCAGCACCCGGCTCCAGACCTATGTATTGCTCACCCAATAAACCCGAAGTCAGGATACTGGCTGAGCTATCAACAGGAAAAATATTATATTGAGGATTGATCGACATACTAACCAGCGCCTCAAAACCTTCTAAATCATAACTAATATCGATAACACGTCCGATGCGCACACCACTGGCAGCCACCGGTGAACGAACCTTAAGGCCTCCAATATTATCAAAGCGGGCTTTAATCACATAGCCATCATCACCGCCATAACTTGCCAGATTACTCGCTGACATGGCCAACATAAACAAGGCGGCCAGTCCTGCAGCAACAAATAAACCTACCACTAATTCTAATGTACGTGTATTCATAAAAACCCTCTTCTACTTACCAAACATCAGTGCGGTTAACACAAAGTCTAATATCAAAATAGCTAACGAACCATAGACCACTGTTCGAGTCGTCGCCTGCCCCAGACCTTCAGAAGTGGGTATGCAATCATACCCCTCAAACACCGCGATCCACGAAACAACAAAACCAAACACCAGGCTCTTGATCATACCGTTACCCAGGTCATCAAACAGTTCAACCTTGGACTGAGCCTGCGACCAGAACGCACCGGAATCCAAACCCAGTAATTCAACCGCAACTAGATAACCACCAAAAACACCGACTGCACTAAAAATAGCCGCCAATAACGGCATAGAAATCACACCCGCTAAAAAACGTGGCGCAATAACGCGCTCTATCGGATTCACCGCCATCATTTCCATACCGGAAAGTTGTTCGGTGGCTTTCATTAAACCAATTTCCGCTGTCAATGCCGAACCTGCACGACCTGCAAATAACAACGCGGTAACCACGGGACCCAATTCACGCAACAGCGATAACACCACCATCACACTCAATGAATCTTCCGCACCAAAATCAACCAGCGCATAATATGCCTGCAAGGCCATCACCATGCCAACGAACAAACCGGCGACAGCGATAATAATCAGCGTTTGCACACCAACAGAAAATAATTGCTTAACCAACAAACCGGGACGTACCAGCATACCAGACAAGCCAGCGATCACTTCCAGTAAAAATGCGTTGGCACGACCCAAGCGAGAGACGGCGGTTAAAGTACCTCTTCCCAGCCCCTGTATACTATTCAAGAAATGATCAACCACGCCTTTTCTCCGATCCCGCAAACAAATCATCCAACAAGGGTGGCGCTTCAAAATGGAACGGCACCGGCCCATCTGCCAGCCCTTCCATAAACTGCTTGGTCCATTCTGAACTGCTATTACGCATATCTTCGGGTACGCCATGTTCGACCACAGTGCCCGCCGAAACAATGTAGATATAATCGGCTATCGACATGGTTTCATGCACATCATGCGAAACTACAATGCTACAAATATTCAGCGCATCATTCAGGCTTTTGATGAGTTTGACCAGCACACCCATGGAAATAGGATCCTGCCCGGTGAATGGCTCATCGTACATAATCATCATCGGATCGAGCGCAATCGCTCTGGCCATGGCGACACGTCGCGCCATACCACCCGATAGCTCTGAGGGCGATAAGTCCATCGCACCACGCAAACCCACAGCGTTCAATTTGAGCAAGACCAGCTGGCGCACCATCGACTCATTGAGTTTGGTGTGTTCGCGTATCGGATAAGCCACATTCTCGAAAACAGAAAGGTCGGTGAGCAAAGCGCCACTCTGGAACAGCATGCCCATGCGTTTACGCAAGGCGTATAGGTCTTTGGTTTTTAAGCGATGAACATTGTGACCATCCACTTCGATGGTGCCAGCATCAGGCGTGAGCTGACCACCGATCAATTTGAGTAAAGTGGTCTTGCCGGTGCCGCTTGGCCCCATAATGGCAGTGATACCCGTGCGCGGAATATCCATGTCCACATTATCAAAGATGACGCGGTCACCTCGACTGAACTTCAGTCCACGAATTTTTATCAGGGTTTCACTCAAGTTGCTGTCCTGTAAAGCCTGTTTTCCACTTTATAACTCTATATATAGATTTAGGCGCGTATTGTATGCGTTTGAGGCTGTTCATGCACCTGTTTATGCGCCTGTTTACACTTGGGCATTCAACAATAGTAATTAGTTCACATATAATGGCACGACTAAATAATTTGTCTTTGTTTTACACTTTAGCGTAATCTTCACCGCCCACGAAAAATAGAACGCACTATGCCAACTGAAAGCCTCATTATTAACAGCCTTGCCATTGTTGCCGGTTTTGCACTATTGATATGGAGTGCCGACCGTTTTATTTTCGGTGCTGCCGCTGCCGCCAGAAGTATGAACATCTCACCGCTGGTGATTGGTTTAACCATCGTCGGCTTTGGCACCTCGGCACCCGAAATGGTGATTGCCAGCTTTGCTTCACTTGATGGCAGCCCGGCCATGGCTATCGGTAATGCCATTGGCTCGAACATCACCAACATAGCTCTGGTTCTGGGTGTAGCGGCTTTAATCATCCCGCTGGATGTACATTCACGCATTCTGAAAAAAGAATTACCGCTGCTCATCGTCGCCATGTTGCTAGCACTGATTTTATTAATTGACGGCATATTATCATTCACCGATGGCCTACTGCTATTTGGCTCACTAACTTTAATCATGTGGTGGATTACCCGTCAGGCACTCAATGATCGCAATCACGATGCCATGGAAGGCGAATTCAACGACGAAATACCCAGCGGCATTCCTATGCCCAAAGCTATTTTCTGGCTGCTTGCAGGTTTAATTCTGCTCATCGCCAGCTCCAAGCTGCTGGTTTGGGGTGCGGTAAATATCGCAACTACCATGGGTGTCAGTGAACTGATTATTGGCCTGACCATTATTGCCATCGGCACCAGCCTGCCCGAGCTGGCTGCCACCATTGCTGCGGCGCTGAAAAAAGAACACGACATTGCCATCGGCAATATTGTCGGTTCAAATTTATTCAACACTCTGGGTGTGTTAGCTATACCCGGCCTGCTGGCACCGGCACCTCTGGTCGAGGGCATCATGGAACGCGATATTCCAATAGTCTTTACCCTGACCATTACACTGTTTATCATGGCTTATGGGTTCAGGGGGCCAGGGCGTATCAACCGGATTGAAGGCGGTATACTGCTATCCGCATTTTGCGCTTATCAGGGTTTGCTATATGTTACCGTGACTAGCTAACAATCGCTCTACACAGACACTAACAATCAACACAAACAACCAGTTAACACACAAATATGCCAACCACTTATCAGGAAAACGCCAATTTCAAACAACTTGGACTCGCCGTCATCGACACCGAGCTGGCAGCCGTCGAAGCACTGAGACCACGCATTAATGATGATTTCACCAAAGCCTGCGAACTCATGCTCGCCTGTGAAGGCCGCATTGTGGTCACTGGCATGGGTAAATCTGGCCATATCGGTGGAAAAATCGCCGCCACGCTGGCCAGCACCGGCAGCCCGGCTTTTTTCGTCCACCCCGGTGAAGCCAGCCACGGCGACCTCGGCATGATCACCCCCAAAGACGTGGTGATCGCCCTGTCCAACTCCGGCAACACCTCAGAAATTTTGACCATCATCCCCATCATCAAGCGCTTTGGTGTGCCTCTCATCAGCATGGCAGGTAATGCTCAATCGACTTTGGCCACTGAGGCCGATGTCAATCTGGATGTCAGCGTCGCACAGGAAGCATGCCCACATGGCCTGGCACCGACTTCAAGCACCACGGTTTCACTGGTCATGGGCGACGCACTGGCAGTGGCGCTGTTACAGGCTCGCGGATTCACGCCAGAAGATTTCGCCCTCTCCCATCCCGGCGGCGCGCTGGGTCGTCGTCTGCTGTGCCACGTCAGTGACATCATGCATAAAGACGATAAAACTCCCAAAGTGGGCAAACAGGCCACTGTTTCAGAAGCCCTGCTGGAAATGACTAAAAAGGGCCTGGGCATGACAGCCATCGTCGATGATAACGATCAACTTCTGGGTATTTATACGGATGGCGATCTGCGTCGCTCGCTGGATAAAAATATCGACATTCATAGCTCACCCATCGAAGCTGTAATGACTGCAAATTGCAAAACGGCAGATGAGCACGATCTGGCCGTCGAAGCCCTCAAACTCATGGATGATTTCAACATCAATGGCCTTCTGGTCACCGATAAAAACAACAAACTCATAGGCGCACTCAATATGCACGATCTTTTACGTGCTGGCGTGGTCTAATTAACAAATCAACAGGAGCTGCCCGTGCAGGACATTATTGAAAAAGCAAAAAAGATAAAACTGGTTATTTTTGATGTCGATGGCGTCATGACCGACAGCAGCCTGTTCATGGGCGATGATGGCCAGGAATACAAAGCCTTCAATTCCAAAGACGGCCACGGCATGCGCATGTTGCAAGAATGCGGTGTTAAAGCCGCTATCATTACCGGTCGTAAATCTAATTTAGTCGCACACCGCATGAAGGATCTGGGTATCGAGCTTGTCTATCAGGGCTACCGCGATAAAACGCCTGCCTTTGAAGATCTAATGAAAAAAGTCGACCTCTCAATTGATGAAATAGCCTACGTTGGTGATGACGTGGTCGATCTGCCAGTAATGTCACGGGTAGATTTTGCCATCGCCGTGCAGGATGCCCACCCCTTCGTGAAGCAACACGCCCACTGGATCACACCACGGAATGGCGGCTGTGGCGCGGTGCGGGATGTCTGTGAATTCATTCTCGAAGCTCAGGGCACGCTGGCCGACAAGCTCGAATCTTACCTCTACAGCACAGATTAAACGACACGGCCATTTTTTGTGAAACGCCTGTTCTCCTTATCCATCATTATTATTGCAGCGCTAATTTTCTGGGGCTCGCAAACCTGGGAAGGCAGCAAGGCGATCAAAGACCTGGAGAGCACCGAGCCACACTATGTCGATGTCTTCATCCGTAATTTCACCATCACCGCCATGAATGAAGACGGCCTGCCCACCTATATACTGAAAGCCAAGCTGTTTGAGCACTATAACGATAGCAGTTACGCCGTCATCAGCGAACCGGTCATAAACTTAAAACAGGGCAACCAGCACTGGCTGATTAGTGCTAAAACGGGTGAGATTGATGACGATAGCCAACGCATCATTCTTCGTGATAGCGTTGTTTTGCAACAACAGAACATACCACAGCCGATTCGGCTTGAAACTGAGCAGCTGGAAATTGACACTCATCAACAAATAGCCAAAAGCATGCAAACAGTGAGCATTATTCAGCAGGAATTTAACCTACAATCTGAAGGTATGATACTAAATAACGCCAGCGGGCAACTCGAATTACTCAACAGCGTAGAAGGGAACTATGTTCAGGCTCCATAAAACAAACCTCATTGCATACCCGCTACTCACACTGATATTGATGCTGAGCCACAGCACCATCGGGTTCACCATAAACGGTGAGGCCATGGAAAATATTCAGGTTCAGGCTAATTACATGAAGTTTGATATAGAGACCGGTAGCAGCACTTATCGAGGCAATGTCAAAATCAGTCAGGGTGCCATCAAGCTAAGTGGAGAAAAAGTGGTCATACTCCGCAAAAATAACGAGATTCAACAAATAAACATCAACGGCCAACCTGCTCAATTCACTCAAGATGCAGACACCAAAAACAAAATCCACGCCAGCAGCCAGCACATGCAATACTTTGCCAGCAAGAATCGACTGGTGATGACGGTTGATGCCGTCCTTGAACAGCCCGACCACACCATAGAAAGCCAGCGCATCGTCTACGACACCAAAAACAAAATCGTGATTGCTGGCAAAAACAAACAAAACCAGCAAGGCGGACGAGTCAATATTACGTTGACCCCGAAAAAAAACAACAACCCCGTTCCCGCGGATACAGAGCAGCCATAGTGTCGATACTTCGCGCAAAAAATCTGGTCAAAAGCTTTAAAACCCGAGCCGTGGTCAATGATGTCTCCATTGAAATAAAAAGTGGCGAAGTCGTTGGACTGCTCGGCCCCAACGGTGCGGGTAAAACAACCAGCTTTTATATGGTGGTCGGACTGGTACCCGTAGATGGCGGCCAGATTTTTCTGGATGATGAGGACATCACCGACCTGCCCGTACACGCACGGGCGCGCAAGGGCATCGGCTACCTGCCACAGGAAGCCTCGGTATTTAGAAAATTAACGGTTGAACAGAACATTCAGGCTATTCTTGAACACAATTCAGCACTCGATAAAGAGGCTCGGGAACATCTGCTGGAATCCCTGCTGGAAGATTTTCAGATTCAGCATATCCGCGAATCCACCGGCATGAGTCTATCTGGCGGAGAGCGCCGTCGCGTTGAAATTGCCCGCGCACTCGCATCTCAGCCCTCTTTTATCTTACTGGATGAGCCTTTTGCTGGCGTCGACCCAATTTCGGTCATCGAAATACAGAAAATCATTACTCATTTGACCGAGCGCAATATTGGCGTACTGATTACCGACCACAATGTTCGTGAAACATTGGGAATTTGTCAGCACGCTTACATCCTGAGTGATGGTAAGATTATCGCTGAGGGTAGCGCAGAGGACATTTTATCCAATCAACAGGTTCGTGATGTTTACCTTGGACGTGATTTTCAGCTATAAAACATGTATGAGTTTCAATCAACAACAGCAACAACAAGCAGCACCGTGTCATCATTAAAGATACTTCTGATTTTGCCAGGCTTTCACAGCATGAACGAGAGAACCTGATCGCAACATGAAACCTTCACTTCAGTTAAATATTGGCCAACATCTGACGATGACCCCGCAGTTGCAGCAGGCCATACGCCTGTTACAACTATCCACGCTCGATTTGCAGGCCGAGATCCAGCAGACGCTCGAAGAAAACCCTATGCTGGAGCTGGAAGAAGACAGCTCATCTAACGATACATCGACCGATTCAAATGAATCTGATACCACAACCGAGACCGAAATTTCAGCCGGTGATTCTCAGATAGACATGGAAAAGAATCAGGAAATCCCTGATGAATTACCCGTTGATACTGACTGGGGCGATATCTACGACATCGCACCCGCTAATACCAGCAGCTCGACCAGTGAGGGTGGTAACGACTACCTGGAAAACCAGTCTGTTGGCGGTGAAAATCTTCAGGATCACCTGCTCTGGCAATTACAAAACAGCCCCACCAGCGAAACCGATTTACTCATCGGCACGGCCATTATCGATGCTATTAGTGATGATGGTTATCTCACTGAAACTATCGAAGAAATTCATCAGAGCCTGATCAATGAACTCGATATCGAACTCGATGAAGTTGAAGCTGTGCTGCATCGCATTCAACGTTTCGACCCACTGGGCGTTGGCGCACGCGATCTGCGCGAGTGCCTGTTATTACAACTGGAACAATTCGATACTGAAACTCGCGAACTGGCCGATGTTAAAATGTTGATCGAAAATTATCTCGACCTGATTGGTGCACACGATTACGCAAGACTACAACGTAAAACCCGTCGTAGCGAAGAGGAGCTGCATACGCTAATCAGCTTCATACAAACACTCAACCCCAAACCGGGTTCTGTCATCAGCAGCAGTACCACCCACTATATCGCTCCCGATATTTATGTACGCAAGATCAATGGCCACTGGCGAGTTGATCTCAACCCGGACACCGCACCAAAAATCAGGGTCAACCAGATCTATGCTGACCACCTGAAAGGTGCTGGCCGTGACAATAACAATTCACAGCTCAAAACCAGCCTTCAGGAAGCACGCTGGTTTATCAAAAGCCTGCAAAGTCGCAATGAAACGCTGATGCGTGTCGGTAAAGCCATCGTTGAGCGCCAGCGTCTATTTCTGGAGTACGGCGACGAAGGCATGAAACCCATGATATTACGCGACATCGCCGAAGAGCTGGAGATGCACGAATCAACCATCTCACGCGTCACCACACAAAAATACATGCATACACCCCGTGGTGTATTTGAATTTAAGTTCTTTTTCTCAAGCAGCGTTAGCACATCCGATGGCGGCGAGTGCTCGGCAACAGCAATCCGCGCCATGATGAAAAAACTCATTGAGAACGAGAATCCACAAAAGCCCATGAGTGACAACAAGATTTCTACCTTCCTGATTAAAGAAGGTATTAATGTTGCGCGTCGAACTGTGGCAAAATACAGGGAATCGATGATGATTCCCCCTTCAAACGAGAGAAAACGTCTTGCTTAAACTTACCGGAGCCTTCCTATGAAAATAGAACTGACTGGACACCACATTGAAGTTACAGATTCACTACGTAACTACGTCACTGAGAAAATGGAAAAACTCGAACGTCATTTTGATCAAGTTAGCAACACTCACGTCATTCTGAGCGTTGAAAAAAACACACAAAAAGCTGAGGCCACCGTTCACATGAGTGGTCATGATATTTTTGCCGAAGCACATAGCGAAGACATGTACGCTTCTATTGATTCACTAGTTGACAAACTCGACAGACAGGTCAAAAAGCACAAAGAAAAGATTAAGAATCATCTACACCACAAACCCGTTGAAGCACCTATAGACTAATGAATTTGAAAGATCTTATCAGCCCTGATTCTGTTGTATGCAACGCTGATGTTGTCAGCAAAAAAAGAGCGCTTGAATTACTGGCTGGGTTACTCGCCAATCAGGCAGAAACGAATAAGTCATTTGACATATTCCAGCTTTTAACTGAACGAGAGAAACTGGGCTCAACCTCGCTGGGGCATGGCATCGCCCTGCCCCATGCGAGAACGAATTTATGTGATCATGCCATTGGCGTTTTTATTCGCACTAAAAATGGCATTGATTTCGACAGTCCTGATCGTCAACCTACTGATCTACTGTTCGCCCTGATGGTGCCCGAACACTACACAGATGAACATCTCAACATTCTTGCTGAACTGGCAGGAATGTTTAACGATGAAAACTTTTGCCAGAATCTACGTTCAGCCGACAATAACGCAGAACTTCATCGTCGATTGACCAGCTGGGATGTCACTTCACAAGCCTCATAAAACATCATGACTCAACTCTTCTCCGCCGAATCCATCATCATCAATCTTTCCAGCAAGATTGAATTGAAATGGGTTGCTGGCCAGGAAGATCCAGACCGTCCCATTCACGAAGTCAAAGTCAGCGAGCACGCTACTTTAATTGGTCACCTTAACCTGATTCACAAAAACATTATTCAGGTTATCGGCAAAACTGAATGCGACTATTTGCAGGATCTTGATGAAGAGTTTCGCAACAATATTTTGCAACAGGTTTTTTCTGATAACACTGTCGCTATTATCATGGCAGATGGGATTCCCGTTCCAGACAAACTAATCGAATTCGCCAACAAGGGACACGTACCCCTGTTAAGTTGCAAAACACAGAGCAATGAAGTCGTCGATATTGCGCGCTATTATTTGCACGAATTATTCTCCGACAAGCAAATCGTCCACGGTGTTTACATGGACGTGCTGGGTATCGGTGTATTAATTACCGGCGAAAGTAGTGTTGGTAAAAGTGAACTAGCACTTGAACTAATCTCACGAGGTCATCGACTGATTGCCGATGACGCCCCCGAACTGACCCGCATTGGCCCCGATATTCTCGACGGTAGAAGCCCCAGTGTACTCAGAGATTTTATAGAAGTACGTGGACTCGGCGTTCTTAACATTCGCGAAATGTACGGCGATAACGCATTAAAAATAAATAAATATTTACGCCTGATCATTCACATGGTACGTCTGTCAAAAGAAGAACTATCAAAAATAGATCGTCTCGAAGGCGCCAGACAAATGCGCAATATAATGGGTGTTGATATACCCGAAGTATTACTGCCAGTTGCACCTGGTCGCAATCTGGCAGTACTGGTTGAAGCCGCCGTTCGCAACTATATCTTACGACACAGCGGCTATGATGCCACCAAGGAACTGATGGATATTCAACAAAAAGCCATTAGCTCCGGTCAGACCCTGTAAAGCCGATGAAACTGGTTATCGTCAGCGGGCTTTCTGGTTCAGGCAAAACGGTCGCGCTTCATACCCTCGAAGATGAAGACTACTACTGCGTCGATAATCTTCCACTAGGCCTGCTGCCTGATTTTGTCGAACGAGTTTCCAATCGAAGCTTACAGCCGTATGAAAACATCGCTGTTGGTATTGATGCACGCAGTGAAGCCAATGATTTGCGTCACTTTAATAAAATAATTCAACCATTGCGTGAAAAAGATATTCAGCTTGAAGTTATTTATTTACAGGCAGAACTCAATACCCTTATCAAACGCTTTAGCGACACACGCAGAAAACACCCGCTGACCACCAAAGGCCTGCCACTATCAGAAGCCATTGAAGTCGAGCGCGTCTTACTAAGCACAGTTTCATCTGAAGCCGATCTTTTTATCGACACCACTTACACCAATATCCATCAGCTTCGCGATCAAATAAAAAAACAAATTGTTGAAAATAGCGGCGCCAAACTTTCATTATTATTTCAATCATTCGGCTTCAAACACGGCACGCCGACTGACTCAGATTTTGTTTTTGATGTGCGCTGCCTGCCCAATCCACACTGGGAAGCTAATCTGCGCCCACTAAACGGACTCGATAAAGAAGTTGCCGAGTTTTTGCAGCTACAGGATGAAGTTCAGGACATGCTCGAACACATCAGGCAATTTATGAGAAACTGGATACCTAAATTTGAAAAACAAAACCGCCATTACCTGACCGTATCTATCGGTTGCACTGGCGGTCAACATCGTTCTGTTTTTATCGCACAACAATTATGCGATGACTTTAACGATATTATTGACAACGTTTCAGTTCGTCACAGAGAAATGCAATGAGCGTCGCACTATTATTAATTTCACATAAAGGCATTGCCAGTAGCCTGCTGGATACTGCATCGTCTATTGTGAACGATACGCCAGTCAACATGGCTTACGTCGAAGTCCCTATGGATGCACCGGTCGATGTGATGCGTAAAAACATTCAGTGCAAACTGGATCAATTTGATCAAAATAAAGAAGTACTCATTCTCACTGACATCTATGGCGGCACGCCCAGCAATCTTGCCAGCTGCTTTATATCAAATGAAAGCACCCAGCTGGTCAGCGGCTTAAACTTAGCCATGATCGTCAAAGCCATTAATTATCGGAATTTACCATTGACGGAACTAATAGAAAAAATTATTCAGGGTGGTCGACAGAGCATCGAACAACATAATGACGAGCACCCATCATGTCATTAAGTCGAAATATTGAAATCATCAACAAACTGGGCATGCATGCACGCGCCGCAGCAAAATTCGTTAAGCTGGCCTCATCCTTTGCAAGCAACATAGAAATCGAGCGCAAAGGCCGGCGTGTCAACGGCAAAAGCATCATGGGTGTAATGATGTTAGCCGCCTGCAAAGGCTCAGAAGTCACCGTCTATGCTGATGGTGATGATGCCGAACAAAGCCTCAATCAACTCGAAGAATTGATTAACAATCGATTTGATGAAGATGAATAAACCAGAAAAAATAAACGGAGTATTTATTTGAGCATTCTGATTAATGGAATTGGGGTATCAAGCGGCATCGCTATCGGCGAGGCCTATGTCTATTCACGCGAACAAAAAGAGGTGCGTAAATACAAAATCACCAGCGCTCAACAAAAAAAAGAAATTAAGCGATTTAAAAATGCACTATCTAGCGCGAGTGAACAGCTGCACGAAATAAAAAATAAAATTGCTACAGATACGCCAGCCGATATTCTGGCATTTATCGACACTCATCTGTTAATGCTGGAAGATCCCACCTTTAACGATGGCACAGTTGCCAACATCAAAAAACTTTCCTGTAATGCAGAATGGGCTTTACAAATACAGAGTAAACGACTGGTCAAAGTTTTTGATGAAATGGATGACCCCTATCTGCGTACACGTAAAGATGATGTTTTGCACGTCGTACGTCGCATTCAAAACTGCCTTGCAGATACACCCGACCACATTCCTGATGCAGGACAACTAAAGGGCTGCATCATCATTGCTGATGACCTGACTCCCGCTGACACCCTGATGCTGCAGCATCAAAAAATCGCCGGCTTTGTCACTGAATTTGGTGGGCCACTTTCGCACACCGCCATCCTGTCAAAAAACATTGGCATCCCCGCTGTTGTTGGTGCGCATCACGCACGTCAGTTAATTCAGACGGGTGAAACTCTGATTATTGATGGCCGCCAGGGCATGCTCATCAATTCGCCAGACAAGCGTTCACTCAAACATTACCGAGCACTGCGAAAAGAAGAGCTGGCGCGCAAAGCACTACTGCACGAATTAAAAAATGTCCCCGTTGCCACAACAGACGGTAAAGCCATTACCCTGCACGGCAACATTGATCGACCTGAAGACATCCGTAAATTGAGAAAATTTGACGACACTGGCGTTGGTCTTTATCGCACCGAAATGTTGTTCATCGAAAAAAATGGATTCCCCGATGAAGAAACTCAATTCAAAATTTACAAACGCGCCCTGTTCCGTCTCAAGGGAAAACCACTGACCATTCGCACCATGGATCTGGGCGCAGATAAGGAATTACAGGACACCATTGATCAGGGGCCGATGGCACACAACCCTGCCATGGGCTTACGCGCAATTCGTCGCTGCATGAAAGAACCAGAAAAATTTGTACCACAAATACGCGCCATTCTTCGCGTTGCAGCACTAGGGCCGGTACGCATGATGATTCCCATGCTCACCAACATCGAAGAACTGCAACAGGTTCTGCGCCTGATAGAAAAAACCAAACAGCAATTACGCATACAAAAAATTCGCTTTGATAAAAACCTGCAAGTCGGCGCCATGATCGAAGTGCCCGCCGCCGCACTTTCTGCTGACGCCTTCGCCAGACAACTCGACTTCCTTTCCATCGGCACCAATGATTTAATCCAGTACACACTGGCGCTGGATCGCATCGACGATGAAGTCAATTATTTATACAACCCACTCAACCCGGCGGTACTGCAACTGATCCAGCTCAGCATCAACGCGGGCAAAAAAGCACGTATCCCGGTTTCCCTCTGCGGCGAAATGGCGAGTAACCCACAATACACAAGATTGCTGCTGGGCATGGGACTGGAATATTTCAGTGTTCAGGCCAACGCCTTACTGGAAGTAAAACACATCATCAACAACAGCAAATTGTCACGCCTGCGTTCGCAAATAAAAAAGATACTCGAATATCAATCAACATCTGAAATAGAGACCCAACTTAATCGACTCAACCAACGAGAATTAGAGAAAATGGGCAAATAGCCGATAATAAGCTAACGACATGCTACACTCAGTAGCAATTCTTCATCGCACCTGACACCAAATTCAGGGCGTAATTCAAGTAGATATAGTGATGACAGAAGCCAATCAATCAGAAAAAACCGAGAATCAGATTCAGGCACTTAGTTTAGCGCTTGAAGCGGGCACGATTCAGCATGCGGCACGTATGCTGAATGAATTGCACTCGGCTGAAATTGCTCATCTGCTCGAATCACTTCCGCACACTGAACGTAATCTCATCTGGGAACTGGTTGATTCAGAACGCGAAGGTGCAGTGCTGGTTCATCTGGGTGATGAGGTACGCGCAACACTGATCGAAGATATGTCTTTGCAAGATTTGATCAATGCTACTGAAGGTCTGGACATCGATGACCTCGCTGACTTTGTTCAGTCTCTACCTGGTCGTGTCACCAGTCTGGTATTAACCTCTCTAGATGCGCAACATCGTGAGCGTCTTGAAACCGTGCTTTCCTATCCGGAGGACAGTGCCGGTGGTTTGATGAACACCGACACTCTGACGGTGCGAGCAGAAGTTACGCTGGATGTGGTGCTGCGTTATTTACGCGCTCTGGGTGAGATCCCAAAAAACACGGATAGCCTGATCGTCACCAGTCGTAATAATACTTATATCGGCCTGCTACCACTCGCCACACTACTAACCTATGATACCGATCTCACCGTCGGCGATGTCATGACCCGTGAGACTGAGTTCATCAAGGCCACGACGGAAGACAATGATGTCGCCAAGGTTTTTGAGACCCACGATTTGCTCTCCGCCCCCGTGGTCGATAAAGACATGAAGCTACTGGGTCGAATTACCATTGATGACGTGGTCGACGTGATTCGTGATGAAGGCGATCACAACGTACTCAGCATGGCCGGTCTGAACGAGGATGAAGACCTGTTCGCCCCCGTTGTGCCCAGCGCCCGCCGGCGTGCGGTCTGGCTGGGCATTAATTTAATCACCGCCTTTATGGCTTCGTGGGTGGTCTCAAACTTCGAAGGCACGCTGGAAAAAGTCGTTGCCATTGCCGTGCTCATGAATGTGGTCGCCAGCATGGGTGGTATCGCCGGCACACAAACGCTAACGCTGGTCATCCGCGGTCTGGCGCTGGGCCAGGTCAGCAAAAGCAACAAACGCTGGCTGCTCACCAAAGAAATTGTGGTTGGCTTATTAAATGGCTTCGGCTGGGCACTGGTCATCGCTGTAACCGCTGCCGTCTGGTTTGATGATATTAAAATTGGCCTGGTGATTGCGGCCGCCATCATCATCAACCTGTTTGTCGCTGCATTTTCCGGCGTTGCAATCCCACTGTTCATGCGCAGAGTTAACATCGACCCTGCTATTGCAGGCAGCGTGGTGTTAACTACAATAACTGATATTGTCGGTCTGGCTGCATTTTTGGGGCTAGCGACTATATTCCTTATATGAATAATTAATAAGCAGGCGAATCATCATGGAAACTTCAACTATTGTCATTCTCGTTGTTATTGCGGTCATTATTTTTTACATCATCAACATTTTCAATACGTTGGTCGGCTTACGCAACCGCTACCAGAATGCCTTCGCACAAATCGAAGTGCAGCTAAAACGTCGCCACGATCTCATCCCCAACCTGATCGAAGTTGCCAAAGGCTATATGCAGCATGAAAGTAAAACGCTGGAAAATGTCATCAATGCCCGTAATGGTGCAGTCAATAATTTGGCGACGGCTGCATCAGACCCCGGTAGTGCCCACGCCATCCATGAGCTGATGGATGCAGAGAATGTGCTCAGCGGCGCTATGGGAAAACTCAATATCGTCATGGAAGATTACCCCGATCTAAAAGCCAACCAGAACATGATGCAGCTCAGCGAAGAACTAAGCAGCACTGAAAACAAGGTCGCCTTTTCACGTCAGGCATTCAACGATCAGGTGATGGAATACAATACTTACAAACAGTCATTCCCACCGGTTGTACTCGCGGCTTCGTTTGGTCACGACCACGATGCCACTTTACTGGAATTTGAAGATAGCGCAGAAATTCAGGCTGCACCGAAAGTCTCTTTTTAGAAATAGCATTTAGACTTGAATGAATTTTTTCAAATCGCAGGATATAGCGCGTAAGAATACCCGCTATCTCGTTGTACTGTTTTTACTGGCAATTCTTTCGCTGGTTGTTTTGACTAATCTTTTAGTCATTGTAGTTTTCAATCACCTCAACGTTAACGTCGCCAGCACTGAAATACTCAACAGCCGATTCGACTGGAGAGTCATCATCATGGTGAGCGCGGCTGTGACCAGCATTATTCTTTTTGGTAGCCTTTATAAAGTGCTGTCACTATCGAGCGGTGGTGCCCGAGTTGCCGAAATGCTGGACGCTGAACTCATCATCGAAGACAGCGGCGATGCCAATAAACAGAAAATTCTCAATGTCGTCGAAGAAATGGCCATCGCCTCCGGTACACCAGTGCCCCCCGTTTATCTTTTGGACGAAGACGGCATCAATGCCTTTGCCGCCGGTTACAAAGCCAGCGATGCGATTATCGGCGTCACCCGTGGTGCCATCGAAAATCTTTCACGCGATCAACTGCAAGGTGTTGTTGCTCACGAATTTAGTCATATTTTCAACGGTGATATGCGGCTCAATATTCGCCTCATCGGCATACTGCACGGCATCACTATCATCGGCACCATCGGTTATTTCATGCTGCGTTCAGGCAGCCGTTCAGGCCATCGACGCTCAAAAAGCAGTAACGGTGGCGGCATTGTATTTTTAGGCCTGGGGCTAATGGTGATTGGTTATGCCGGTACATTTTTTGGCAACCTGATCAAATCCGCCGTCAGTCGGCAACGGGAATTTCTCGCCGATGCATCCGCCGTGCAATTCACCCGCAATCCTGATGGCATTGCAGGCGCACTCAAACGCATTGGTGGTGATACTTCTGGATCATTAATGGAAAACTCCCACACCAGCGAAATCAGCCATGCACTTTTTAGTCAGGGCATCAGCACCTATCTCGAAGGCCTGTTTGCCACACACCCGCCTCTGGAAGAACGCATATACAAAATTGAACCCTACTGGGATGGTGAATATAAATATGCACCGGTTGAATTTAAGCAGGCTGAAGCAGAAGAAAGCGAGCCATCAGGCCATGAACAGGCCGCAAAGTCAGCCGCGATTCTGGCCACCGTTGCAACTGCGATGGAGACAGAAAACGTCACCGAACACGTTGGCCAGCCCTCCATTGAACATCTGGATTACTCACACAATCTGATCGCAAACATCCCGGATGTTTTAAAAAATGCCGCACACGAACCCTGTGGTGCTCGCGCCCTTATTTATTTCATGGTACTCGACAAAGACCCAGAGATGCGCAAGCAACAGCTACATCATCTGATGGCTCACGCCGACCCCGGCGCTTATCAGGAAACGGTCAAATTCAATCTCAAAATTGATGCGGTCGAAAATGAATATCGCCTGCCGCTCATCGACATGGCACTGTCGAGCCTGCGCCAGCTATCAAAAAAACAATATCATTTATTCAAAGAAAATCTGAATATCCTGATAGAAATGGATACAAAAATCAGCCTGTTTGAATGGATTATTCAAAAAATAGTCACTCATCATCTCGACCGCGTCTTTGAGAAAAAACAGCGTATGAGAACTAAATACTCAAGCCTGAAAAAAAATCAAAAATCCTGCGCCACATTATTATCACTGCTCTGCCTCACAGGAAAACAACACGGCATCGATAAAGAACACGCGTTCGATATTGCAAAAAAAGAACTTGATGGCTTTGATATTCAGTTACTAGATAAAAAAGCACTAAATCTGAAGATGTTAAATCAGGCGCTGGACGAGCTTGCACACATTAAGCCACTGGAAAAACCAGCACTACTCAAAGCCTGCGCCGCCTGCATCACCGCAGATCAGATGATCACTATTGCCGAGAGTGAATTATTCCGTGCTATTGCTGATACCTTAGATTGCCCTATGCCGCCGTTGGTAGTTGAATTAAGCAAACAATAAAAAAGATATTCTAGAACAGGCTAACCAATATTTTTAGCCACACACCTGTTACGACCAGAATTTTTTGCTTTGTATAACATCTCATCGGCAGCTTTCATAAACTCAGTAATACTCCAGGATTCATCAGTGAGCTCGGTCACGCCCAGACTCACTGTCACCCTGAAACGTGCATCTTCATATTTGAAAGAAAAAGCTTCGGTTTCCCTGCGAATACGTTCTGCAATTAACATGGCGCCATTAACAGCTGTCGATGGCAGCAATATTGCAAACTCTTCACCACCGATCCTCGCCACGGTGTCAATATCGCGCACAGCATTCTGACAAATTTTAGCCAGCATCTGCAAAACATAATCCCCCGCTATGTGCCCGTAGGTATCATTTACTTTTTTAAAGAAATCGATATCAAGAATAAGAATGGAAAGCGGTCGCTGATAACGTCGCCAGATATTAATCTGTTTGACCAGTTCAGAAGTGAAATAATGGCGATTACACAAGCCTGTCAATTGATCAGATATTGCCAGTGGCTCTAACCGCGCCAGCATTTTTAAATGAATATATGAAACAATGGCGGTAGACCAAATGGCGAACCATGCCAAAGCACGATTAATCAATACCACATCGTTATCAGTAATGCCTGCTGGTGAAAGATAATAGCCAACAACCGTAAGCACACTACCGATTACCGCCAAAATCAGAATAAATCGAGGCTTCTGGGCAATTAAACCTACCAATACCAGAGCCACATAGGGAACGCCAGCAGCAATTCCCAGTGGTGAAAAAACATCAAAGAACAACACCACAATACAAAGCAGCAGACTCAATAAAACAACCAATTGTTCACGTGTACCGACTTGCAAGCTCAATCCCTTCCTCTGTTTTTAGTGCCTACATAACTTATAGCGCATTTTTAAAGCTTATCGCTATAATAATGATCGTTGTTATTACGTTAAGTCTATGGGGTTTCTGTCTCTACTTTAAGCACTTCTTCAATCATACGATACACGCTATCAGGATTTAGTGATAATGAAGATATACCATTCTCGACTAACCATCGCGTGATTTCTGGATAATCTGAAGGTGCCTGCCCGCAGATACCGACACCTTTATTTTCCTCGTGGCACACATCAATCAGGCCAGCTTCACTGCCTTAATCATAACAGCCAGCCACGAAATTATTCATGATATTGATCAAGCTAAAAACCTCACTCTACTTGCTTATACCGTGACACTAAGTGTAGGGTTATAGCCATCTTTTAGACCATCAGGCCAGATAACAAAATCATGAACGACATCGTCACGCTCACACTCGAACAAAGCGCCCTGTGGGCACCCAAAATCATTGGCATGCTTATTGTCATTGCCATATTTATTTTGCTATCTAGCATGAGCAAAAAAATCATCCTAAAAATATCAGCACGTCTCAAACTAGATTCAAGCCTGAGCCATTTGTTTGCCCGCAGCAGCCGCGTTGCCCTTATCGTTATCGGCATGATTACTGCGCTTGGCACGATTGGTATCGATGTCTCAGCACTGGTAGCTGGACTCGGTCTCACTGGTTTTGCGCTCGGCTTCGCTTTAAAAGATACCATTTCCAATATCTTGTCTGGCGTTTTGATTTTGCTTTACCGCCCCTTTAAAATTGGCGACAAGATTAAAATTTTGGGACATCATGGTCAGGTGCTTTCTATTGATTTACGCTACACCAAGTTGGCAATCGAAGACGCCAATATACTAATTCCAAATTCAAAGTTATTTACCGACCCGGTTACGGTATTCCATGAAAATGAATAGGGAGAACAGCTATGTTGAACAAAACATTATCCCCACTTCTTCTAACTGGAAATCAAAGCGTTTATAAAAATGAACAAGCAACAAATAATAAAAATCCTCTCACTGGAGCCACACCCTTCTGAAGGCGGTTATTTCAAACGCACTTACACTTCTGAAATAGAAACATCCTGCCCCGCAGGCACGCGTAAAACTCTGTCCTCAATTTATTACATGCTCAGCGATGACAACCCCATCGGATATCTGCACAAAAATAAATCCGACATCATCCATTATTTTCACAGCGGCTCACCCATCTGCTACTGGATTATCCACCCCGACGGTCAACTAGAAAAGCAAATACTGGGCAATGATGTATCGCAATGCCATCAACCACAACTCACCGTTGAAGGCGGTTGCTGGAAGGCCAGTGAGTTACTCGATGGTGAGTATGGGCTGATCAGCGAGGCGGTAACACCCAGCTTCGAATATGAGGATATGGAACTGGCTGAGGCTCCGAATATTAATAGACTGTTTCCAGATTTATTTGAAATCATCGAACCTTATATACATCAACCTTAAAATCACCGATCTAATACAATAAAAAAGCACTTCATATAACTTAGGCCTTGCCCAGAGATAGCTACAGAGTGTAGGGTTACATCCAAAAATAGTATTCAGTTAAAACAGATAAGAAATGAGGTTGGTTTTATGCGTAAGCTCCTGTTATTAGGTATTTTATTTATATCTCAGTCCGCACTCGCTGGTGAAATTTCCGATGCGTACAAAGATGGCGCTCTGGATACAAAATGGGGTGATTCTATAGAAAACATCAAAAAGGTTTTTACTTCTGGCAGACGTGAAAATTACAGAGACCTCGTTATGTATATCGCAAGAAACGGTGACCCCCTGTTTAACATCAAGCGCAAAAGAAACTCTCTCATAATTTTTGGCTTCGACACAAAACAACAACTCAACAGCATAGCCATAGATATACCACAGGCAGACTATGGCAAGTTACTAAAAACACTGGATATAAAATTTGGTGCCCACACCATGCAATCGGACGACACAACTGCAAGAATTGCTACATGGCCAAAAGATGAGGACATTGAATTATCCCTGACCATGGCACGCGCCGGATTTTTTAGCCAGGAAATAAAAACCAGTTTAAACATTATCTATACAGGCACAGCCAAAAAATAGTTAACAGCGTTCATTTCTCACATACCCCACAGCACTGAGACCAATCATCATGAAAGACAGCATCAGTCCACTCGGCGACATCTCCCAGAAAACATTCATGGAAGAATACTGGCAAAAAAAACCATTGCTGATTCGTCAGGCTTTTCCTGGTTTTAAATCTCCCATCACCCCGGACGAACTCGCTGGTCTCGCCTGTGAGGAAGAAGTGAATTCACGCATCGTCATGGAAAAAGATGGTGAGCACCCATGGTTCCCCATGTTCGGCCCAATGAGTGATGAAATATATTCCAGCATGCCAGAAACTCACTGGACGCTGGTGGTTAATGATCTGGAAAAATATCTGCCCGAGCTTTCGTGGATTATTGACAGCTTTCGCTTTATCCCCGAATGGCGACTCGATGATTTAATGATCAGCTACGCCGCCGATCAGGGATCAGTCGGCCCACACATCGATTTATACGACGTATTTATATTGCAGGGCAAGGGCAAACGACGCTGGCAGATAAACTCACAGGAAGTCACCGAAGAAAACCAGATAAAAGAAACCCCTTTAAGAATTCAAAAAGATTTTCAGGCTGAAGAAGAATGGATCGTCGAGCCCGGTGACATGCTCTACATGCCCCCCGGAATTTCCCACCACGGCGTATCACTGGGTGAAAGCCTGAGTTATTCAATCGGCTTCCGTGCTACCAGCCACGCTGATCTGGTCAATGAATTCATCGGCCATATCACACAGAACCTGTCACCCCAGTTAACCTATCGCGATCCTGATCAACGAATTCAAGAACATTCAAACGAAATAAAACAGGATGCTCTGGAACGCGTCACAGAAATATTCAAACAATATTTAAAACCTGATCACCCAGAACTGCAACGCTGGTTTGGTTGCTATATGAGCGACACCAAAACCAGTATAGCCACAGAACCTGAAGACGAAGTTAATTCTATAGAAGAATTAAAAGAACTCACCAGCACCTGCGCTTTGAGCAGACACCCGGCCAGTCGTTTTGCTTTTGCACAAAATCCAGACAACACCTTGTTATTTATTGATGGTGAGGATTATGAAGTCAATCCTGATTTCGCCAAAGCATTATGTAAGCAAAGGGAGGTTGATCTTGATGGGTTGATCGCTATTGCGAGTGAAGATGAAATTCAGTTGATGGTTGATTTGTATAATGGTGGGAAGGTTTATTTTAAAGGTGGTTAAGATCAAAAGCAAAACACCAAAACCCTGAACCAATCCCCTATCCCAACCTCCAAGTAGATTAAGAAAACAACTATTAATGGAGGCGAGTTATGAACAACCATAACAAATCAACAGAAATAGAAAATGTACCCTGTGAAATTTGTCTGAAGGAAATACCACAATCTGAAGCTAAGGTTGTCGAAGTAGACGACTACGTAGCAAATTTTTGTGGTTTAGAGTGTTACGAAAAATGGCGTGAAATGGAAGCAAAAAAACAGTGACATAAAAAAGCTCCCACGGAGGCCGTGGGAGCTAGTTATTTTTTAATGATAAAAAACTATTTCTTTCTAGAAGCCTGAATCTTCAAACGCAGTGCGTTCAATTTAATAAAGCCTTCGGCATCTTTCTGATCGTAAGCACCGGCATCATCTTCAAAGGTGGCGATGTCTTCATCGAACAATGAATCGGTTTCTGATTTACGACCTACAGCGGTAACGCTACCTTTGTACAATTTAACGCGTACCACACCGTTCACAGTTTTCTGCGATTCGTCGATCATGGTCTGCATCATCAGACGTTCAGGGCTCCACCAGTAACCGTTATAAATCATGGTGGCGTAACGTGGCATCAGCTCATCTTTGAGATGGGCGACTTCACGATCCAGGGTTAGCGATTCAATCGCACGATGCGCTTTCATCATAATTGTGCCGCCCGGTGTTTCGTAACAGCCACGTGACTTCATGCCCACGTAACGATTTTCTACGATGTCCAGACGACCGACACCATTCGCACCACCAAGAGTATTCAGTTCGGTGAGCACTTCGGCAGGTGTCATAGCATTGCCGTCGATAGCAACGATGTCGCCTTTCTCGTAAGTCAGCTCAAGATAAGTTGCTTTGTCTGGAGCCTGCTCGGGTGAAACCGACCAGCGCCACATGTCGTCTTCGGCTTCTGCCCATGGATCTTCCAGAATACCGCCTTCGTAGGAAATGTGCAGCAGATTGGCGTCCATCGAATAAGGTGATTTTTTGCCTTTGTTGAAATCAACGTCAATATTGTGTTCGGCGGCGTAAGCCATCAACTTTTCGCGTGAATTTAAATCCCATTCACGCCATGGTGCGATGATGTGAACATCCGGTTTCAGTGCATAAGCGCCCAGCTCGAAACGCACCTGATCATTACCCTTACCCGTCGCGCCATGAGAAATGGCATCAGCACCCGTTTCGTTGGCGATTTCAATCAAACGCTTGGAAATCAGTGGTCGCGCAATCGATGTGCCAAGCAAATATTCGCCTTCATAAATCGTGTTGGCACGGAACATAGGGAACACAAAGTCACGAACAAACTCTTCGCGTAAATCTTCGATGTAGATTTCCTTGATACCCATGGCTTCGGCTTTAACACGAGCCGGTTCAACTTCTTCGCCCTGGCCAATGTCCGCGGTGAATGTCACCACTTCACAACCGTATTCGTCTTCTAACCATTTAAGGATGATGGAAGTATCCAGGCCGCCGGAATAGGCAAGCACCGCTTTTTTAATATTTGATTTGCTGGCAGACATCGAGTCGCTCCGCTTTGAAGGTGTATTTAGTTCTATTAATGGGGGGCGATTATACCGGAGAGTGGCCATCAATAAACAGTACCCGCAAATAATCTATTGATAAATCACAGACTTAATATCTAAATGAGATTCATTTATCGTATTAGCAAATTCGACTATAGGTCGATTAACTTCTATAATTCGCCTTTCGGCGTGCATTGCCGGGGTCGCCAGCTGCATTGATCCCAGCCGCACTAACAAACGCCACAACGAATAACTTCGCAGAAAACAAACCCTTAGTTATCCATATTGACGGTAATTTCTTCGAACACGCGAGACTTTGTATGACTAATTTACACGATATCGACCCTCTGGAAACGCGAGAATGGATGGATGCACTCGCCGCTGTGATCGAAAATGAAGGCCCTGAACGCGCCCATTTCCTGCTCGAGCAATTAATTGATAACGCACGACGCTCTGGCAGCAACCTGCCATTCACCAATAACACGGCTTATTTGAATACCATTCCACCCCATCTGGAAGAACATACACCGGGTGATTCAGCCATCGAACGTCGTATTCGTTCACTGATTCGCTGGAATGCGATGGTCATGGTCGTTCGCGCTAATAGAGAATCATCTGAACTGGGCGGCCATATCGCCAGTTTCTCTTCTGCAGCCACACTTTATGATGTTGGTTTCAATCACTTCTTCCACGGCAATGATCACGAACAGGGCGGCGATCTTGTCTTTATGCAAGGCCATTCAGCACCGGGTATTTATTCGCGCGCTTATCTAGAAGGCCGCTTGAACGAAGACCAGCTTGATAATTTCCGTCAGGAAGTTGATGGCGGCGGCCTGTCTTCCTACCCTCACCCGTGGTTGATGCCGGACTTCTGGCAGTTCCCAACCGTGTCCATGGGTCTGGGTCCTATCATGGCAATTTATCAGGCTCGCTTCATGAAGTACCTGAATGATCGCGGCATTTCTGATACCAGCAAGCGCAAGGTCTGGGCTTTCTGTGGCGATGGCGAGATGGATGAGCCAGAATCAAAAGGCTCATTAACTCTGGCGGGTCGTGAAAAACTCGACAATCTGGTTTTCGTCATCAACTGTAATCTACAGCGCCTGGATGGCCCGGTTCATGGCAACGGTAAAATCATTCAGGAACTGGAATCAACCTTCCGCGGCGCTGGCTGGAACGTAATCAAAGTTGTCTGGGGTAGCTACTGGGATCAACTGCTCGCCAAAGATAAAGATGGCCTGCTACGCAAACGCATGGAAGAAGTAGTCGATGGTGATTACCAGAACTACAAAGCCAAAGACGGTGCTTATGTACGCGAACACTTCTTCGGCTCAGACCCCGAATTGAAAGCCATGGTTGCAACCATGTCGGATGATGCCATCTGGCGTTTGAACCGTGGCGGCCACGATCCCCATAAAGTCTTTGCTGCTTATTCATCTGCAGTGAAACACGAAGGCCAGCCAACCGTCATTCTGGCCAAGACGGTTAAAGGTTATGGCATGGGTGAAGCTGGTGAAGGCCAGAACACCACGCATTCACAGAAGAAGATGGATATTGAAAGCCTGTTTAACTTCCGTGATCGTTTCAATATTCCTGTTACCGATGAGCAAGTTGAAAAAGCAGAATACTATCGCCCTGCTGATGACAGCGAAGAAATGCAATACATGCAGACTCGTCGCAAAGAGCTGGGCGGTTATTTGCCATCACGTACTAATCTAGCTGAAGCACAGCAAGTACCAGATCTTTCTATTTTCAACGCCATGCTGGAAGGTTCGGGTGAACGCGAAATGTCGACTACCATGGCCTTTGTTCGCATGTTGACCATGCTGATTCGCGACAAGAGCATCGGTAAAAACATCGTACCTATCGTGCCTGATGAAGCGCGCACTTTCGGTATGGAAGGTATGTTCCGTCAGCTCGGCATTTACTCATCCGTTGGCCAGCTATACGTGCCTCAGGATGAAGGCCAGGTGATGTTCTATAAAGAAGACAAAACGGGTCAGGTACTGGAAGAAGGTATCAACGAAGCTGGCGCGATGTCCTCATGGATTGCCGCCGCCACCGCTTACGCTTCACACGGCGTCAATATGATGCCGTTCTACATTTATTACTCTATGTTTGGTTTCCAACGTATCGGTGATCTGGCATGGGCCGCTGGCGACATGCAGGCTCGCGGCTTCCTGATTGGTGGCACCGCCGGTCGTACTACGCTGGCAGGCGAAGGTCTGCAACATCAGGATGGCCACGGTTTATTGATGGCTTCGACTATTCCAAACTGTATCGCTTACGACCCCTGCTTTGCTTATGAGATGGCCGTGATTATTCAGGACGGCATGCGTCGCATGATTCAGGAACAGGAAAGCGTTTACTACTACGTCACTGCAATGAATGAAAACTACGTGATGCCTGCAATGCCTAAAGGTTGTGAAGATGGCATCCTCAAGGGCATATACCAGTTCAGCAAACATAAAGCCAAAAAAGATCAGCCAAAAGCACAGCTGTTCGGTAGCGGTACTATCCTGCGCGAAGTTATTGCAGCCACTGAATTGCTAAACAAAGACTGGGGCGTGAGCGCCGATGTCTGGAGCATCACCAGCTACAACGAACTGTCCCGCGAAGCCCGCGACTGTGAACGCTGGAACATGCTGAACCCTGAGAAAAAAGCTCGCGTTAGCTACGTTGAAAAAACACTGAGCAAATGTGAAGGCCCTGTGATTTCATCATCAGATTATGTTCGCAATGTTGCCGACCAGATTCGCAACTTTGTACCGATGACTTACACCGTACTCGGCACCGATGGTTTTGGTCGCTCTGATACGCGCAAACAATTACGCAAACACTTTGAAGTCAACAGCCATTACGTGACAGTCGCAACACTGAAAACACTGGCTGACGAAGGCACCATCCCTGCTTCAAAAATCAGCGAGGCCATCAAGAAATACGGCATCGACATTAACAAACCTAACCCGCTAAACGCTTAGGAAGGATCGAGACATGGCAGAATTAAAAGACATTCTTGTTCCCGACATTGGTGATTTTTCGGGCGTTGAAGTTATCGAGATTATCGTCTCTCCCGGCGATACCGTGAGCATTGAAGATCCGCTGGTTTCTCTGGAATCTGACAAAGCAGCGATGGAAATTCCCTCCGAGTTCGCAGGCACGATTAAAGAAATAAAAATCAGCATGGGCGATTCTGTTTCACAGGGCGACCTGATGATGACCATGGAGGTTTCTGAGGAAGCCGCTGCAACCACACCCGCTGAGAAAAAAATCGAACCTGAGAAAAAAGCACCGAAAGCGGCACCAGCACCTGCAGCCGAACCTGCGCCTGCACCACAAAGAGCTGCACCTGTAGCAACGGCGATTGATGAAGCCAGCTTTAGCAATGCACACGCCAGCCCGGCGGTACGTAAATTTGCCCGTGAGTTAGGTGCAAATCTCGGACAAATTAACGGCTCCGGTTTGAAGGGTCGTATTCTAAAAGAAGACATTAAAACCTTCGTTAAGCAGGTACTGACTTCTGGCGCGATTGGCGCACCTTCGGGTGGCCTGTCTGTTGAGCCCATGCCGGAAATCGATTTCAGTAAATTTGGTGATATTGAAACTCAACCACTAACTAAAATTAATAAACTCACCGGCAAATTCCTGCACCGCAACTGGGTCAACATTCCTCATGTAACCCAGTTCGATGATGTCGACATTACCGAGCTGGAAGCTTTCCGCAAGGAACTGAACATCGAGCACAAAGATGCCGGTGTTAAAGTGACCATGGTGGCGTTTCTGGTGAAAGCGATTGCCTCTGCATTAAAAGAATATCCACGCTTTAATTCTTCACTGGATGCAGCGGGTGAAAATTTAATTCTGAAAAAATACATCAACGTTGGCGTCGCCATGGATACACCAGCTGGCCTGGTGGTTCCTGTGATTAAAGATGTTGGCTGCAAATCCTTAATCGATATTGCCAAAGAAGTGATTGAGACCAGCGTCAAGGCCAGAGATAAAAAACTGAAACCTGCTGACATGACTGGTGGTTGCATCAGCATCTCCAGCCTGGGCGGCATTGGCGGCACCGCCTTCACGCCGATTGTGAATGCACCTGAAGTCGCCATTCTCGGTGTTTCACGCGCAGCCATGAAACCGGTTTATATCGACGGCGAATTTGTACCGCGTTTGATGATGCCTTTGTCATTATCGTACGATCATCGCGTCATTGATGGCGCTGACGGCGCACGCTTCACTACCTTCCTCGGTCAGATTCTGGCTGACACTCGCAGACTGGTTCTTTAGGAATTACATATGTCCAATATTGTTAAAGTTGAAGTGCCTGACATCGGCGATTTTTCTAGCGTTGATATCATCGAAGTGGTGGTTAGCGCAGGCGATGTAGTTGCCGAAGAAGATGCCTTAATTACGCTGGAGTCTGACAAGGCCAGTATCGAAATTCCTTCGCCTCATGCCGGCACGATTAAAAACGTACTGGTTAAAATTGACGATAAAGTTTCACAGGGCGACATCATTCTTGAAATGGAAGTTGCTGGTGAAGCGGCAGCAGATGCTCCCGCTAAAGAAGCGCCTACAAAAGCTGAAACTGTTTCTGCTCCTGTTGCCGCCGCTATTCCCGAAGGTAGTGACATGCACGCCGAAGTGGTTGTGCTCGGTTCCGGCCCCGGTGGTTACACCGCCGCTTTCCGCGCAGCTGATCTGGGCAAGAGCGTTATTCTTATCGAGAAATTTAACAACATTGGTGGCGTCTGTTTAAACGTCGGCTGTATTCCTTCAAAAGCTTTATTGCATACTGCGCAGATCATCAACGAAGCGGAAGAGATCAGCGAGCACGGCGTGGTTTTCGGCAAACCAAAAATCGACATCAAAAAAATCGTTGAATACAAAGACGGCATTATCAATCAGCTCACCGGTGGCCTCGCGGGTTTAGCCAAACAACGCAAAGTTAAAATCGTTCACGGTTACGGTAAATTTACCTCACCTAAAACCATCGACGTTGCAGGCGAAGACGGCACAAAAACCATTTCTTTTGATGACGTGATTATCGCTGCCGGTTCTTCGGTAATGAAAATCCCGGGTTTCCCTTACGACGACGAACGCCTGATGGATTCCACCGGCGCACTCGAATTAAAAGAAGTACCCAAACGCCTGCTGGTGATTGGTGGCGGCATCATCGGCCTGGAAATGGCCACGGTTTATGATGCACTCGGCTCCAAAGTTTCCATCGTCGAACTCTCACCCGGTTTAATCCCCGGTTGTGATCGTGATCTGGTTCGCCCACTGGAAAGACGCGTTAAGAAACGTTACGAAAATATCTGGCTGAACGCCAAGGTCACCGCCATCAAAGCGTTAAAGAATGGCCTGAAAGTTTCCTTCGAAGGCAAGAACGTACCCGAGACCGATACTTTTGATCGTGTATTGCTCGCCGTTGGACGCATTCCAAATGGCAAATTGATCGACGCAGAAAAAGCTGGTGTCGTTGTTGATGAACGCGGTTTCATTGCTGTAGATAAACAACAGAAAACAACCGTACCCAATATTTATGCCATCGGCGACATCGTCGGTCAGCCCATGCTGGCACACAAGGCCACACACGAAGGCAAAACGGCAGCTGAAACTATCAGTGGCATGAAGTCTTTCTTCGACGCAAAAACCATTCCTTCAGTGGCTTACACAGATCCAGAAATTTCATGGATGGGCGTGACCGAAGAACAGGCCAAGGCTCAGGCCATCGAATACACCAAGGGTGCATTCCCCTGGGCTGCCAGTGGTCGTTCGCTGAGTATTGGTCGCAACGAAGGCTTAACCAAGGTGCTGTTCGATAAGAACACGCACAAGATCATCGGCGCTGGCATGGTCGGCACTAACGCTGGTGAGCTGATTGCTGAAGCTGTACTGGCTCTGGAAATGGGTGCAGATATTGAAGATATCGCCTTGACCGTACATCCTCACCCAACATTATCTGAAACCTTCAACTTCGCCGCTGAAATGGCCGAAGGCACCTGTACAGATCTATACGTTCCGAAGCGCTAGACCTTAGCTCTTATTCGCAAAACTCAAACAAGCCCGCTCTTTAGCGGGCTTGTTTCGTTAAACCAGACCAATCACCTAAACTAACACTTGAAAATTCTCACAACGTTCTCATATAATACCCATTAACGAGAACATATTGAGAACAAGATGACACTCACCGATAATCAACGCACTGTTTTGAGCTTTATTCAGCAATACATCAGCAATAACGGCGTTTCACCCAAACTACAGGAGATTGCTGAAGGTATTGGTATCAGCTCCCGTGGTGTAGCGCACCGTTATGTACAGGCATTGGTGGATGCAGGCTTTGTCAGCATCGACAAAGGCAAGCATCGTGGCATTCACCTGCTTAAAGAACACTCACATACTCAGCAGCACAAAGATACTCTACCCCTGTTGGGAAAGATCGCTGCGGGTAGCCCTATTGAAGCCATCCCCGGTGAAGATGAAATTAGTCTGACTGATTTTTTTGGCAAGAATAATTTTGCCGTTCGCGTACAGGGAGACTCCATGATCGATGCCGGTATTTACGATGGTGACGTTGCCATCATTGAATTTCGCGAAACCGCCAACAATGGCGATATTGTGGTCGCACTGATTGACGAGGAGGAAGCCACGCTAAAGCGTTTCAAAAGCACACCTCATGGGCGATTTATTCAGCTTATTCCTGAAAACAGGGATATGGATACCATGGTGTATGAAACCAGTCGGGTGAGGATTCAGGGAGTGCTGGTTGGGCAATTAAGAAAATACTAGTGGGCGAACACCCCACTCACTGGCCACGCGCCATCGCACTCCTCGACATGAATGCTTTTTTCGCTTCGGTCGAGCAGCGTGATTTTCCTTCTCTGCTCGGCCAGCCTGTTGCAGTCACTAATGGGCTACGCGGTAGCTGTGTGATCACCAGTTCTTATGAGGCACGTGCGCATGGCGTGCGTACCGGCATGCATCTCAATGAAGCCCGTCATCTATGCCCTAATATAATACAACGCCCTTCTCGACCCGAAGTTTACGCCGGCATTTCCACTCGAATCATGCAGGCCATTAGCGACGTATGCCCGGACATGGAAGTATTTTCAGTCGATGAAGCTTTTATCGATATGACGCCCTGTCAGCAATTGTACGGCTCTCCCATCACCACGGGAGAACTGTTAAAACAGGCGGTGTATCGTGCTTCCGGACTGCTGTGCTCGATTGGCATCAGCGGTGATAAAACCACTGCCAAATACGCGGCCAAACTCAACAAGCCAGATGGCTTTACCGTGATCTTCCCCTGGGAAGCTAAACAACGTTTACGCCATGTACCCGTGACCGAGTTATGCGGCATCGGCAAAAAGACTGGCGAATTTCTCGCCAGCTACGGCGTGCATTATTGTGGCGATATGGAAAAACTGCCTATCAGCGTACTGGCTCGCCGTTTTGGCAATCCGGGGCGACGCATCTGGTATATGTGCCAGGGTGAAGATCCCGAGGCATTACATCTCGATGTTGCCGCACCTCAGTCCATCGGCCACGGCAAGGTGATGGCACCCAACACCCGCAGTCGCCAGGTCATACTCACTTATTTGCAGCACATGTGTAGCAAGGTAGCGGCACGGCTACGCCGCCATAAATTTGAAGCGCGCACCATCTGGTTTGGACTGCGTACCGAGAACGACTGGCTTGGCGAAAAAGTGCGCCTGCCGTTTTTTTGCAGCGATCACCAGCAGATTTATCAGCACTGCAAACAGAGACTGAACCACATCTGGAAAGGCGAAGGTATCTGGCAAATTCAGATCACCGCGCTTGACCCACGGCCCCTCGCCCTGCAAATGGACATGTTTGCCAGCGACCCTGAACAACTGGCGCACGAAAAACAACTCAATAGAGCAATGGACGACATCAACCAGCGTTACGGTGAATTCACACTATCACCCGCCCGGCTGCTGGATCGTTCGGATATGCCGAATGTGATCGCACCCGCGTGGAAACCGACAGGCCACCGGAAAACCATTTAAAGCAACGCCAAATCATAACGCCTTGCGTTATATAACGTTATTCGTTATATTTTTCGTATGGCACGCCTACACCCGGGAATAACACTACTGGAACAACACCTGAGACCCCAAAATCTCAGCCAGAACCAGATCGCACGAGCGATTAAGGTACCACCACGCCGCATCAATGAAATCGTACTCGGCAAACGCGCCATTTCCGCCGACACCGCCTTACGACTCGCCAGCTATTTCGGCAACAGCGCCAGCTACTGGATGCACCTTCAAGCGGAATACGATCTGGAACTGACACGTGAAAAATTGGGCATAGGTCTCAGCACGATCCAGCCTCTGTATATGGACACAAACCGACTCAATGCTAGCGCAGCGCCTATAGAAAATAACAGCATTGAAACAACAAAGAAAAATATCAGACGACGGATGATGCGATGAACAAATTAAAAACCTATCCAAACCCCTGGCAACCACAATCCAGCAAAGCCATCTACGACAACCCATGGCTGAGTTTGCACGAAGACAAAGCGATTAATCCGGGTGGCGGCATTTCGCACTACGGCAAAATACATTTCAAAAACCTGGCGATTGGCATCATCCCCATCGACGAAGACAACAACACTTGGCTGGTCGGACAGTATCGCTACGTGCCCGACTGTTATTCCTGGGAAATACCCATGGGTGGTGGACCACTGCATATTGATCCAATTGACTCTGCCAGACGCGAACTAAAAGAAGAGACAGGATTAAGCGCGAAACACTGGCAGGAGCTGATGCAGCTACACACCTCAAACTCAGTCACCAACGAACGCGGTATTATTTATATCGCAAAGGGACTGACTGAAGGTGAAACCGAATTCGAAGAAACCGAGGATTTAAAAACAGAAAAGCTTCCTTTAGAGGAAGCTTTTGAACGAGTCATGAGCGGTGAGATTACCGATGCTGTCAGTGTTGCTGGCTTACTAAAAATAAAACTACTAAATCTTTAATCAACCAAAACGCTGATCAAGATAGTCATTAATGGCTGTTGATTCATAAAGCCAGTTCACACCACCATTATCATCCGTGATACGCAAACAGGGCACCTGATATTTACCACCTTGCTCGATGAGTTCTGTATTCCACTTCGGATCGTTGCGCGCATCACGCAGTTCGATATTCAGGCCCAAACGTCGAATACCCCGACGCGTTTTCACACAGAAGGGACACTGTCCAAACTGATACAAAGCCAGGCTGGCCGTCGCCGCATCCAGCTCGGCTCTTTTTTCTGCTGAGTAGTTTGGAATGCTCGGTCTTGTTAGCCAGTCGATAGCAATAATGATTTGACCCAGAACCCAGCGAATTGATTTAAATACGTAACCCATTATTACCTCTTAAAAAATTTATTTAAACTCACCATGCGCCTGTAAATCCGCATGATATGAAGAACGCACCATTGGCCCACTCGCCACGTGAGTAAAACCCATTTCCATTCCTACATTATATAACTCATCAAACTCTTCCGGCGTAACATAACGCTCGACAGCAAGATGGTGTTGGCTCGGCTGCAAATACTGACCCAGCGTTAGCATTTCTACATTGTGCGCACGCATGTCGCGCATCACCTCTATCACTTCGTCTATTTCCTCGCCCAGACCCAGCATCAAACCAGACTTGGTCAGCACCTCTTCATGCCCGGCCTTGAACTGTTTCAGCAAATTCAATGACCATTCATAATTCGCGCCAGGGCGACATTTTTTATACAAACGCGGCACGGTTTCAAGATTATGATTAAACACATTTGGTGGTGACTGGCTTAATATATCAAGCGCGATTTCAAGGCGACCACGAAAATCAGGTACTAAAACTTCTATTTCAATTTCAGGATTAGCCGCACGAATTTCTTCGATACAGGAAACAAAATGCGCCGCGCCACCATCTCTTAAATCATCACGATCCACCGAGGTAATAACAACATAACGCAAAGCCATAGCTTTAATAGTTTCCGCCAGCTTTTTAGGCTCCGCTTCATCCAGTGGCGCAGGTCGACCATGACCCACATCGCAAAATGGACAGCGTCGTGTACAAATGTCACCCATGATCATAAAGGTCGCCGTACCCTTACCAAAACATTCACCGAGATTTGGACAGGCAGCTTCTTCACAAACGGTATTTAATTTTTGATCATGCAAAATTGTTTTGAGTTTTTTTGCATTGGGATGAAAAGGTGATTTAGCACGAATCCAGCTCGGCTTGCGTAAACGCTCTGCCGGTTGCTCAACTTTAATCGGGATACGCGCCACTTTTTCAGCACCCCTGTGTTTTTCACCCACAACTGCACGGCGCGGCGTTTTTTTATTTTCTGGCTGCTCTGGTGTCATTACTCAGATTCTACAAGTTCACTATATTTTAATTGCTGCTTAAGGTGAGATAACAACTGCTGGCTGACCACATCAAAATCAACACTATCAACCAGATCGCTGATCTGGGTAATTTCCAGACCTTCATAACCACAGGGGTTTATTCTAGCAAATGGCTCAAGATCCATGTCCACATTTAGCGCAATGCCATGAAAGCAATAGCCACGACGAACCCGTAAGCCCAGCGCCGCGATTTTTTTATCGGCCACATAAACACCCGGCGCATCTCGTCGAGATGCAGCCGAAATTCTGTATTCAGAAAGAGTGTCGATAAGCGCATTCTCAAGTCGCGTTACCAGCTCACGCACACCAACGCCAAGACGATTGATATCGAGCAGAAGATAAGCGATCAACTGGCCGGGCGCATGATACGTCACCTGTCCACCACGGTCGACCTGTACCACAGGAATATCTCCTGTATTCAGCAAATGCTCCTGCTTGCCCGCCTTACCCAGAGTAAACACAGGCGGGTGCTGCACCAGCCAAACCTCATCTGTGGTTTGTTCATCTCGCTCATCGGTGAAGCGCTGCATAGACTGCCAGACGGATTCATAGTCCCGCAATCCGAGCTGGCGAATCAGAAGTTTCATTTTAAAGATTAAATAGCGTAAGCAATATGCTCACAGGCGGTCAGCTCCATATAGATAGAATCGAGCTGGTCTTTGCTTTGTGCCTGAATGGTAACGGTAATTGCGGTGTACGTGCCTTTGCTACTGGGGCGCATTTTAACCGCACCTTCACCCAGATCGGGCACGTGTCGGCTCATAATTTCGATGACAGAGATTTCTAACTCGGGACAGGTTTTACCCATGGCCTTGACTGGAAACTCACAGGGAAACTCGAATAAAGTTTCTTCCTGTTCAGTGTCATTCTGGTTTTCTTCACTCATGATCACGCCTGTCGTAATTCCTGTTTGTACTGCTGATATATATGGATCATTTTCTTCCAAACAAGGCCTGCTTTTGCATCACCTACATTTTTACCATTTAGCTTAATCACGGGTGCAATCTCACGCGTTGAGCTGGTCAACCAGATTTCATCGGCCGAAGCCAGTTCACTCTCGGCAATTTGTCTGATCTCACAGTCAATACCATTTTCCTTAGCCAGTTCGAGTACCAGATCACGTGTTATGCCCGGCAATAAATGTTGGCTAGTGGGTGGCGTAAATAAAGCACCGTCTTTGACCATGAAAAAATTACTCGCCGTACCCTCGGTAACGTACCCCTCTCTGACAAGAATGGCATCGACCATGCCAGACTGTGTCGCCTGCTCACGCATCATAACGTTGGCTACCAGCGAAACTGATTTGATATCACAGGCATGCCAACGAAAATCTTCAATGGTGACCGTCTCGATACCTTTTTCCAATACTGTGACATCGACCGCACCGATCTGAAGCACCATCATAAAAATAGTCGGGCTACCCTCAGGCTGAATTTTTAAATCTCGAACAGGGTAAGCACCGCGAGTTATTTGCAGATAAATAGCACGATCATCACCGGGATTTTGTTCCAGCAGGCGAGCAAACATCTGTTTCCAGACATCGTTATCAAAAGGGTTATCCATGCTGATGCGTGACAAACTATTTTTCAATCGCTGCAGGTGTTCTTCAACGCGTAAAGGATTATGACCAAAGACGGGGATTACTTCATAGATACCATCGCCGAACAGAAAACCACGATCCAGCACTGAAACCGTCGCCTGCTCAATCGGCAGGTAATCACCATTCAGGTATACAATTCTCTCACTCATTAATTGAACAACTTGAGTATGTAATCTTTGGCGATTTGAAACAGGCTGCCTTTTTCCACACGCTGCAGGGCAATCAATGGGACGCTGGCTAGTTCGTCATCGTTAAGGACAATACGAACCTCACCCAGCTGACTGCCTTTTTTTAATGGTGCCGTAATATTGGCATCAATATTCATCAGAGCATCCATCTGTTTGTACGCGCCTCTGGGAATAGTGACGTGCAGATCATTCGCCAGACCTAGCGCTACTTTTTCTTTATCACCCTGCCAGACGCGTGATTGTTTCAGTGCCTCACCCGCCGCATAGAGCTTATGCGTTTCATAAAAACGGAAGCCATAATTTAATAATGACTGGCTCACCGAAGCTCGCGCCTTCTCACTATCTGTTCCCAGCACAACAGAAATCAAACGCATATCTACACGCTTGGCCGATGACACCAGACAATAGCCAGCGGATTCGGTATGACCTGTTTTTAGACCATCAACACTTTTGTCGCGCCACAATAATTTGTTACGGTTATATTGTTTGATATTGTTATAAGTGAAGACTTTTTCTGAATAACCTTTGTAGCGCTCAGGGAAATCTCTGATAAACGCTTTAGCTAGAGTCGCAATATCACGCGCACTCGTTAAATGCTCAGCGTCTGGCCAGCCCGTACTGTTTTTATAGTGAGTATTGGTCATTCCCAAATTAGCCGCGTACTGATTCATCAAATCAACAAACGCGTCTTCGCCACCGGCAACATGTTCGGCCAGTGCAACACTGGCATCGTTGCCCGATTGAATAATCAAGCCTTTGAGCAGAAGCTCAACGCTCACTTTTGAATTTACATCCAGATACATGCGCGAACCACCCATGCGCCATGCCTTTTCACTAATGACAACTTTTTCATCCAGGTTCAGACGCCCCGATTCGATTTCGCTGTAAACAACGTAAGACGTCATCAGCTTGGTAATGCTGGCAGGCTCAATTTTAGCGTCAGCACCTTTCTCAGCCAAAATCTGACCGCTATTAAAATCAATCAACAAATAATTTTTAGCAGCAACCTGTGGCGGTGCTGGTACAGGCATAGAGGCCAATGCGGAAGCCTGAAAAGTCACACAGACAAAAGATACCAGCAACACACAAAAACTTTTCAACATTTCTTTATTTTTTATCATTTTTTAAAAACTCAAATACTCTGATTATTTATAAGCAACAATTCTTACATTGTTATGATTAATTTCTTTTAACTGAGACACCAGTTTCTCTGCAATTAAAGTTGTCGCAACTGGGCCAATTCTTACACGGTATAACATCGTGTCCTGCACGTTATCAACGTGAATACGCACATCTTTAAATTTTTTAGCCTTCAAATCATCCAGCATCCTTATCGCATTTTCTTCACTGGAAAATGCGGCCAGCTGAACATAAAATTGCTCACCTACCAGTTTCTTGACGGTCGATTCAATCGGCTCATCAATAATGGCCTCACCAACAATAACATCCTCAATCACCTTGCCGACTATCACCGGTTCTGGCTTTTCAGATTCGATAACGCGAATCACCACCGGCGCTGTGCCCGTTTCTGCAACACCCAGCTTTGTCGCCGCCGCATACGACAGATCGATAACCCTGCCTTCGTGGAAAGGCCCTCGATCATTGACTTTAACAATGACTTTACGATTATTGTTTGTATTCGTTACTTCAACGTAAGTTGGAATACGTAATGACTTATGCGCCGCTGTCATAGCGAACATGTCATAAGTTTCACCACTTGAAGTTCGTTGGCCATGGAATTTTGTGCCATACCAGGAAGCCAGACCTTTTTCGCTAAAGCCTGTATTACTATCCATGACCTGATAATTCTGACCAAACACTTCGTAAGTTTCAGGATTGCCATAACGACTAAACGGCTCATCCTGAGGCACGGCATCTTCTATGGTTCGCCAATCGCGATTATAACTTTCTGGTGCACCATCTTTAACTGCACACGAAGCCAGCATAGCTATCAGCATTAGCAGCGATAATCTGGAAACATTATTATAACGATGTTTTCTCATACGATGGTCAACAGGCTATTTTTCAAGTTCCTGACTCACCTGATAAACTGCCATTGCGTACAGGGCGCTATGATTATAACGCGTAATCACATAAAAATTTTCCAGACCAAACCAGTACTCAGTTCCATCAACACCTTCGAGCGTCACCAGCGTTGCCATGACATCATCAGCGAAAGCTTTGTCGGTAAAGACACCTTGATGACGAAAATCACCAATACTGGTGTGTGGCTTTAATTTGTTACGCGTAGCATCTTCAGGTTTTTGCTTGACTCGGGCACGCTGCACAACATCACCACCACGACGCCAGCCGTGCTTTTTAAAATAATTCGCGACACTACCAATTACATCTGCCGTGTTATCCCACAAATTCCGCTTGCCATCACCATCAAAATCCACTGCATAGGCTCGATAACTACTCGAAATAAACTGCGGCATACCCATCGCACCCGCATAAGAACCTTTTATCGAACTGATATCAATATCAACTTCTCGTGCCAGCAATAAAAAGTGCTCAAGCTCACTCCTGAAAAATTTGCTGCGTGGCGGGTAATCAAAACCCAGCGTCATCAAAGAATCGAAAACAGCAGTTTTTCCTTTGTGCCTGCCGTAATAAGTTTCCACACCAATAATGGCCGTGATAATACTTTTTGAAACGCCGGTTTCTTTTTCAGCACGTTCGAGCAGCGCTGCGTTCTTCTGCATAAATTCTTTGCCGAGTTTGATACGTTTTTGTTTGAGAAAAATCGGACGGTACTGCTTCCAGGTTAAAGTTTTCTCAGCCGGTTTGGCAATTGCTTCCAGCACACCATCCAGTCGATTGGCTTTTGCTACCCATTGGTTCAGTACAGCACGATCAAAATCGTGCTGCTTAACCATCTTGTCGATAAATTTCTGGACATCTTTCCTTTGCGCATAATTAGCCTGTGCAGCCATTGGCAACAGCATAATTAATGTCATTACAATTTTTGATATTTTTTTCATTTCACTCACCATATTCAATACCGAATCATCGCGATAATAATCGCCGATTCGAGTTAATCGACATCAACATACCAAAACCTGCCATCAGGGTGACCATCGATGTTCCGCCGAAACTCACCAGCGGCAGCGGCACGCCCACTACCGGCAAAATACCCGTAACCATGCCTACATTAACAAACAAATAGACAAAAAAGGTCAGGCTTAAACTACCCGCCAGCAAGCGCCCAAAACTATCCTGCGCCTTACTCGCGATATACAAGCTCCGCAAAATAATAAATACATATAAAGCCAGCAGAACTATAGCCCCCATCATACCAAATTCCTCGGCAAACACGGCAAAGATAAAATCAGTATGGCGCTCGGGCAAAAAGTCCAGCTGTGATTGCGTGCCATTCAACCAGCCTTTGCCGTAAAGTCCTCCCGAGCCAATCGCAATTTTTGACTGAATAATATGATAACCACTACCTAGAGGATCACTCTCAGGGTTCAATAAAGTTAAAACTCGCTGCTTTTGATATTCATGCATCATTTGCCACAACACGGGAATAAAGGCCAATCCTGCCAGCCCGGTACCCAGCAAAATGCGCCAACGTATGCCAGCGAGGAAGACCACAAAGAAACCGGCAGCGGCAACCAAAATAGAGGTTCCCAAATCGGGCTGAGCCGCAATCAGTACCGTCGGCACAGCCACCAGTATCGCTGAAATTATCAGCGGCTTAATCGTCGGTGGTAAGGTTTTTTCTGATAAGTACCAGGCCAGCATCATAGGTGTAATCAACTTCATCATCTCAGAAGGCTGAAATTTAACAAAATATAGATCCAGCCAGCGTTGCGCGCCACCACCCACATCACCCGCCGTTATTACCAGAACCAGCAACACTATGCCTAACACAAAAAACCAGGGCGCCCACAAATACAACTGGTGTTGTGGAATCTGCGCCACGATAACCATCACCATAAAAGCAATCCCCAGACGAAGTAGCTGTGCTTTCACCAGTGCAATCGAACCATCACCGGCACTGTATAAAATAGCCAGACCTGCGGTGGTCAGCAACAAAAGCCCAAGAAATAAAATGGGGTCGATATTAATCATGCGTAAAGCACGCGCCACACGACTGTTATAACCTGCTTCAAAAACCTGTGACTTATCCATCGTTGTTTTTTCCAGTTTTTTTCAACTTGCCATCTTCCCGCAACAGATAGTGATCCATTACCTTACGTGCGATGGGTGCCATCCAGCTACCGTGCTCACCATTATCCACCACTACGGCCACGGCAATTTTAGGTGACTCATAAGGCGCAAAGGCGACAAATAAACCATGATCGCGCAATTTTCTCGCTACTGTTTCTTCGTCGTATTCCTCATCCTGAGCAATACCAAACACCTGAGCCGTCCCCGTCTTACCCGCCATTTTATATTCCAGACCCCAGCCCGTTTTACGCGCTGTACCCCAAACACCGTGAACCACTTTTTTCATAGCACGAAACATATCATCCCAGTGGCGCGGGTAGCGCAAAGAAAATCGGCTTTCTTCCGGCTCATAAGTTTCTGTTTCTGCCGTTTCGGTTAATCGAATACTTTTTAATAAATGCGGTTGCACGTTCACACCCTTATTCGCCAAGGTCGCCGTTGCCGCCGCCAGTTGCAGAGGCGTTGCCAGCATATACCCCTGACCAATTCCGGCGATCAGAGTTTCACCGGGATACCAGATGGTCTTATGCACTTTTTTCTTCCAGGCTCTGGAGGGCAGCAAACCGCGGCGCTCACCATATAAATCGATACCCGTTCTTTGCCCAAAACCAAACTTGGCTAAAAACTTTTGCATACGATCTATGCCCATGCGATAAGCCAGCTCATAAAAATACACATCACAGGATTGTTCAATTGCATTATCCATATCCGTCTTGCCGTGACCTTCTTTTTTCCAGTCACGATATTTACGCTCGGTCTCATCATCTGGTATCAAAAAATGGCCTTTGCATCTAATCTCTTCATCTGTGCTTATCGAATGTGCTTCCAGACCAGCCAGACCAACAAAAGGCTTGAGCGTGGAACCGGGTGGATATTGACCAAACAGGGGTCGATTAAATAAAGGTTTACCCTCAGATGTCTGCAATTCTTTATATTTGGCATAGCTGATGCCGTGCACGAATAAATTGGGGTCGTACATCGGGGTACTAGCAAAAGCCAGCACCTCACCCGTTTGTGGACTGATCGCCACCACCGAACCATTACGTTCACCCAGCGCAGCCTCAGCCACCTTCTGCAATTCAATATCCAGACTCAGAATCAGATCATTACCGGGCACGGGGGGGACCTTGTCTACCACACTCAAAACACGCCCTTCTGCATTCACCTCAACATTTTGATGCCCAACCGTACCGTGCAGCTCATCCTCATAAAACCTCTCCAGCCCGGTTTTGCCAATATGGGATGTACCGCGATAATTACCCTGATCGATTGTTTCCAGCTCTTTCTCATTGATCCGACCAACATAACCAACCGCGTGCACGGCAGCGCTGCCCTGTGGATAATGCCGGGTTAAACGCGCTGAAATATCCATCCCCGGAAAACGATGCCGGTTCACCGCCAGACGCGCCACTTCCACATCGTCAAGGCGGGTCCTTAACGAAATACTTTCAAATGATCTGTGCGTACGCAAAGCTTTGCGAAATTCACTAACATCCCGCTCACTCAGGCTGACAATTTCACTCAAACCTTTAAGCGTCGCATCCAGATCATCGATCTGCTCGGGGATTAATTCCAGATGGAAGGTAGGACGATTTTCAGCCAGTATCAGCCCGTTGCGGTCAAAAATCAGCCCCCGGTTCGGCGGCAAGGCCATCAGACGAACTCGATTATTCTCAGATAAATCAGAAAAATGGGCGTAGTCAACGATTTGCAACTTGGCCAGACGCAAGAACAAACCCAACACCATCAAAACACAGATCAACCCCGCCACATTTGCGCGGTGTTTAAATCGGCGTGAATCAGACGAATAATCACCCACGGGCGCACGATAGGCCACTAGATCAACTCCACCTTCTGAACATTACACATCAGCAAAAACAGCCTGAACACCCAATTTCACCATCTAAATCAAAAATTACGTCGATTATATAGGGTTTAAGCCACCAGAAGCTCGACAATCATCCTGCAATCTATAGAATCCTCTCAATCGCCTGACAAACAGGCAACATGGAGAAATCGAATGCGCATAGTATTAGTCGGGCCACCGGGGTCTGGTAAAGGCACACAAGCCAGATATTTGATTGAGAAATACAATATCCCACAGGTGGCTACCGGCGACCTGTTACGTGCAGCCATAGCTGCCCAGACGCCACTAGGTCGTCAGGCCAAAGCCATCATGGATGCTGGACAGCTGGTGCCCAACGATCTCGTCATTGGCATGATACGCGAACGCGTCACCCGGCCAGATGCAGAAAACGGTTTCGTCCTCGACGGCTACCCACGAAATATTTTACAGGCTGAGGAGCTAAATCTCCTGCTCAACAATCTGGGACGCCCCGTTGATGTAGTACTGCAATTCGATGTTGATTTCGATATATTGATGCAACGCATGGTTGGACGACTCACCTGCGTATCCTGTAGCGAATTATTCAACAGCTTCACCAATCCACCGATGATCGACAGCCGCTGCGACAGCTGTGGTGGCCCCCTGCATCATCGTGCAGATGATAACGAAGAAACCATCGAACGTCGTCTACGCATATATCAAGCACAAAATGAGCCGCTCAGCGAATCGTTTAAAAAACAGAATAAACTCCACATTATCGATGCTCATGGCACTGTTGAAGAAGTCACCAAACGCATCAAATCAGCCCTGCGCGGCATGCGCTCGAAAAAAGTGAACCTGCAATCTATTTCCATTGCACACGCCATCAGCGAAGAACGCAACAAGAAAAATACAAAACAGCCCGAAGTTATCCGCACCCAGGCCAAAGAAGAAAAACCAAAACTACCCGCACGTAAAAAACACGCCATAACCAAAGTAGTAAAGAAAAAAGCCGCCACTGCAAAAGCAAAACCAGCACCGAAGAAGAAGGCCGTTAAAAAAACCATCAAAAAGGTAGTAGAAAAAGCCGCTGTTGACAACACCGCCAAAGAACTAAAAGAAATTCAAAAACAGCTCAAAGCAACTCAGGCTGAATTAAAAAAAGCCTCACAACTAGAAAAAACCCTGCTGAAAAAAGAAAAAGAAAAAGATTCGCTGAGGAAGAAAAAGCTTAAAGAGGAAACGGCGAAGCTGAAAAAAACCAAAAAAAGTTAAAACTCGAAGCGCTCTAGCTCAGACCTGATTAATTTGTACTTCACCTGTTATCTCAAAATGTGCTTTTCCACAAAAGCAACCGCCTTCGTGTGCTCTCTTACTCCCCTTCCCATACGCCTAATTAAGCAGGTGAAAACAGCAGCTACTATTATCCACCAACGGTATAATGTACGATCTCGATACTAACACGACACCATTATGAAACTACTAATACGCAACCTTGCACGCACCACCACTGAAGCTGAGCTACTAACTTTATTCAAGGCCCATGGCACAGTAGAATTTTGCAATCTGGTTATAGATGAAAAGACAGGCCAATCTAAGGGCTTTGGTTTTATTGGTATGCCCAAAAAGGGCGAAGCCAGGGTTGCAGTGAAAACACTTAACGGAACAGAGGTCGCTGGCAGTAAAATCCGCGTAAAACAAGCAGTAGATAAATCAGAATCGTGACCACAGACAATGACAGCAAGGTACGCAAACAAGACCCGCTTCATGGCATTACACTAAAGATGATAATGAACCGACTGGTGGAACACTACGACTGGGAAGAGCTGGCAAAACGCATCAACATCAAATGCTTCAGCAACAAGCCAAGCATTAATTCCAGCCTTAAATTTCTACGCAAGGTGCCGTGGGCACGGCAAGCAGTTGAAACGCTTTACCTACAAACCAAATGGCCGACTGACTAAATATTAACGCCTTCTTGAATCACGGTAATCGTGCGTTTCCACCTCAACATCTTCTTTCACCTGCTCACAGCTGCGCTCATAGACAATTTCACGCCCCATAGCAGTACCCACATAAGCACTACCATTGGCTGTTGGTAAAAGTTCACACTTCACACTGTGGACACCTTCGCCTAAAACCACTTCAATCTTATCTTCGCGTTTACTGAATACACCTACATTCATCATCATGTCTGTTTCGGTGACGCGTACTTTTATTTTTTGATCGTTCATTGAAAACACTCCTTTAACTATAAGATAACAACTTATTTTTTAATTAAAAAATAAAACTGCTCCCCATCTTCACCCTGTTCAAGCAGCTCAAGATTCATCTGACAACAATAGGACGGTACATCAGATTGCATGGCTTCTTTTTGTGTTACTGCCATTAGCACCTGACCTGACTCTAATACCTCGATCGCTTCGGCAAGTTTTGAAAATGGTACACCACAATCCAGACCTGAAATATCAACGTACATGTCACAGGGTATTGAGCCTATATCCATTTTATTTACTCGGTTGCGGTCGCTCAAAAGTCCATTGCTTGTCGTCAGAATCGGTTTTAGAGAACTTATAACCACCTTCTTTAAACTTTTTCAGGTCTTCCGGTTTTTCAATGCGATTGCGCAGGATGTAATTGGTCATCATGCCGCGAGCACGTTTGGCGAAGATGGCGACAATGCGAGTCTTGCCGTCTTTGGTTTCTTTGAAATTAATATTGAGCAAGCGGCCTTTTAACAATTTTAGCTTGACTGATTTAAAGTATTCGTTGGAAGCCAGATTAACCAGTATCGGCTCCTGCTGTTTGGCGAGTTCTTTATTGAGTCGTTCGGTGATGCTTTCGCCCCAGAACTGGTAAAGATTGTCGCCACGTGGATTTTTTAATTTAGTTTTCATTTCCAGTCGATAGGGCTGGATCAAATCCAGTGGACGCAGATAACCATACAGGCCAGAAAGTATACGCAAATGTTTCTGGGCATAGTCGAGATCGGCGGCGCTGAACTTCTCGATATCGATACCGCTGTAGACATCACCTTTAAAAGCAAAGACGGCCTGTTTGGCATTGCTGGTGGTAAAAGGCGTTTTGAAATTTTTAACACGAGCAACATTCAGCTTTGCGATATTCTCGCTAATGCTCATCATTTCCTGCAGTTCGCCAGTTTTGACTTTGCGCAGTTCCTTGATCAGCAGTTGCGAATCATCCAGCGATATCGGTGTGGTGTGTTTTTTAGTTTTGGCCGGTGCTTCGAAGTCCTGGCCTTTTGAGGGTGAAAGCGTAATGATCATACTTATGGTGTCTCTGTCTTATTCAAACTCAAATTTGATGGGCTGTAGATTTTCTTTGCTCTTGTCGAAAGCCTGCCACAACTCCGCATAGCTTTTACCCGCTTCGGGGTGAACCAGATCAGGGGCAATTTCAGCCAGCGGCCAGAGCACGAATGCATTGTGCAGGATTTCTTCACGCGGCAGTTTTAAACCATTCTCATTCAGAACCAGATCATCGTAGAGCAAAAGATCCAGATCCAGCGTTCTTGACGAGAACTTCGGCCCTGCCCGATCACGGCCATTGGCATCTTCGATCTCACGCAGACCCTGATTGGCGCTGTGTACATCTTCATCCACATCACAGGCGATCACCATATTATAGAAAGCATCACCATCAAAGCCGACAGCCTCACTTTCGTAGACAGCTGACATTTCCAGCTCACCAAAGCGTTCGCGCATGGCTCTGACGCCTTCGCGAGTGTTTAGCTCACGTTCAATATTGCTGCCCAGACTGATGTAGATTCTGGCCATATCAGCCTCGATCACCACGCTCGATAATGACACCCACCGCCTTGGAGCCAGTCACCGCGCCCGGTTTACTGAGTTTCAACCGCATCCAGGGCACATTGAACTCATTGAGCACGATCTCGCCAATACGCTCTGCCATAGTTTCCACCAGCTGAAACTCCGACTCTTCGACGAAATGAATCAGCCTTTTGGCCACCGCCTTGTAGTTGATGGCATCATCGATGCTCTCGGTCGCCGCTGCTTTGGTGTTATCCGAGGCCATTTCCAGGTCGATGCTGACAATCTGGCGGATTTCCCGCTCCCAGTCGTAGATACCGATGATGGTTTCGATACGCAGGTCTTCGATAAATACTGTATCCGCAGCCATATTCACTAAAATTCGCTAATTAATTGAGCCGCAACTATACCACTCCATCTGTCTCAGCTAAACGCAACATAATATAGGGGGAATCTAGCTTGTCACGGCCGTCTTTCTCCGCTAGAATTGCCGGCTGTTTTAGTCGACTGCCGTTTGCAGCGACATTTAATACCTTATTTGGAGTTAGAGAAATGTCTAGAGTATGCCAAGTCACCGGAAAACGTCCTATGTCCGGCAACAACGTATCCCATGCTCATAACAGGACAAGACGCCGTTTCTTGCCTAATTTGCAGAATCACCGTTTCTGGGTAGAAAGCGAGAAACGTTACGTAAAGCTTCGCTTGACCACTAGTGGCATGCGCCTTATCGACAAAAAAGGCATCGACACTGTACTCGCAGAAATGCGTGCACGTGGCGAGAAAGTTTAAGCCGCTCAACTAGGAGATACTCATGCGCGATAAAATTAAAATGGTTTCATCAGCTGACACTGGTCACTATTACACCACAACAAAAAACAAACGTACTATGCCTGGCAAACTGGAAATGAAGAAATTCGACCCAGTTGTTCGTAAGCACGTCATGTACAAAGAGTCGAAGATCAAATAAGGCTGACTTATTTTTTTCAAGCTCAAAAAAAACCCGGTTACCCGGGTTTTTTTATTCCCTATACAAAACTCCATCACCAAAAATCAGAGTCCTCTCCGATTAAATTAGTATCGATCAGCAATGCCTTAGGCGCTGCTACCAAAAGACAGATCTACAGAGCCTGCTGGCACTTTCAAACCTGCCAGCTTGCATCCCTGAGAAACCGGGCCGTTGGGCAATAATTGATACAGATATTTCATACCACCCTTGCTGTGAAAATTTTCATCTAGCGCATCAGTTACCTGTCGAAGCCTGGGAAATTCCGCCTTACTGTAGTATTCCTGCAAGCATCTCATCAATTCCCAGTGATCATCCTTAAGCATTAAATGATTCTCTCTGGCTATAGATTCTGCGGCACTGGAATCCCAGTCACCGGGGGCATGGGGAAACCCTCTTGTTGAAGCTGTCATCATTATCATATCTCCTCAAATAATATTAAAGGCTCAATGCAAACGATAATGATTTGCACTCAATAAAAAAGCAACTAAAAGCAGGGGATTTTCAAATGCTGGTTCAGACAGAGCATTACTGTGTAAAATACCCCTTCATACACAACAAAAGCCCCTCAAAAACTCTAGGCGTTCTATAGTGCCACCATGGCTGAAATTCTTCTCACCGCTCTCAACGCACGTTATATACATACAGCCTTTGGCCTACGCTATTTGTACGCCAACCTTGGCGAGTTACAGACACGAGCCAACATAGAAGAATTCACTATTCACCAGCGCCCGGTCGATATTGCTGAGCAATTATTAGACAAAAAACCAGTGATTATTTGCTTCGGTGTTTACATCTGGAACGTAGAAGAAGTCAGTGAAACCGTTACCCTGATCAAACAAGTATCACCCGACACCATCATTGTACTGGGCGGTCCTGAAGTCAGTCATCACCCCGATCACCCCAGAATGGTCGAACTGGTTGATTATGTTGTCGAAGGTGCAGGCGAAATCAGTTTTAGAAAACTTTGTCAGCAACTTCTCTCTGGCAGTAGGCCGCCTGAAAAAATTATTCAGGGTGAAGTGATTGCACTTGATGAACTCGAACTACCCTATCAATACTACACAGATGAGGACATTCGTAATCGAATGATTTTTGTCGAGGCCTCAAGGGGCTGCCCCTTTAAATGCGAGTTCTGTTTATCTGCACTGGATAAAACTTCAAAGCCATTTGAACTGGGAAAATTCCTCGATGAAATGGACAGGCTCCATCAACGAGGCGCAAGAAATTTTAAATTCATTGATCGAACCTTTAATTTAAAAGTCAGCACCAGTGTTGCCATCATGGAATTTTTCCTGGAGCGCATGAGTGATGATCTGTATTTGCACTTTGAAGTCGTTCCCGACAACCTGCCTGATAAACTTAAAGACACTATCAAAAAATTTCCCGAACATTCCTTACAGTTTGAAGTTGGCATTCAGAGTTTTGACCCTGCCATACAGGAATTAATCAGCCGCAAACAGGACAATGGAAAATCCTGTGAGAACCTGTTGTGGTTAAGAGAAGAAACGCAGGCCTATATTCATGCTGATTTAATTTTTGGCCTGCCCGGCGACACACTGGAAAATTTTGCCAAAAGCTTTGACCAGTTAGTCACACTCAAACCTCACGAAATTCAGCTCGGTATACTCAAACGCCTGCGCGGCGCCCCCATCAACCGACACACCGAAATTTACCAGCTTCGTTACAACCCAAAAGCACCCTACAACATACTCAGCACGCGTGATATTGATTTCCACACCATGCAAACGATAAATCGTTTCGCCCGCTACTGGGACATGATTGGTAACTCCGGACGATTCAAGAATACTTTACCGCTTATTCTTGGACAAACTGCTTTTAATAACTTCCTGCAACTCAGTAACTCACTCTACCATCGCGAAGGCAGCACCTGGAAGATTTCACAGAAACGATTGTTTGCGCTGATATATAAAATTATGACCGCAGAAATGAACATTGCAGATGAAGAAATTATCACTGCCTTGAAAAAGGATTATGAAAATTCGGGGGAGAAAGGGAGTTTTGATAAAATTATGGCACCGGAGGTGCAAGGGTCGAAATCTGGGATTGCTAACAAACGACAGGCGAAACAAATCTAAGTTCTAATCAACATAAAATTACCAACCCCATCAACCTCTGCACTCCAGCCTTCATCTAGCCACGTAGTAGAAGTCGTTTCAACAATCAACGCTGGCCCCTGAATACACTGGCCAATTTGTAACTGCTGTCTTTTATATACTGAAACCATTTGCTCAATACCTACTACTTCTACCTGCTCAATCTTGTGCTGTGGTTCAGCCTGCCATTTGGGTAATTTAAAATCTGGCTTTTCACCATTTAATTGCACACGCAGATTAACCAGCTCAACCTGCACTGTCAGTTGATGACCATAAGTTTTTTCATGCGCCTGATGAAAAGCCTGCTCAAGATTAAGCAAACTATCATTACTCTGCCATGACAGATTGAGCGGGTGGCTCTGTCCTTTGTAACGGCAATCAACGCTGTAATGCGCGCTAATTTTTTGATCTCTCACCAGTTCACGCAATTCCTTTTCAGCGACCTGCTTTATTTGATCAAAGCCCAGCTGCAACATTTGTTCATCACAATCTTGCAAACATTGATTGATGGTACGTGAACGTTCACGCGAAGGCTCTGCCGCCAGCATACCCAGGGCCGATAACACGCCTGCATTCACCGGCACCAGCGCACGCTTCATTTCCAGCGCGTCGGCCAGTGCACAAACGTGCAAACCACCGGCACCACCAAAAGAAACCAGGGTGTAATCTTTGGGATCTTCGCCACGCTGCACCGACATCACCCGCAGGGCGCGCACCATGTGATCATTCACCACATCAATAATACCTTTGGCTGCCTGCTCGATACTCATGCCCAATTTATCGGTCAGTGTTTTTACCGCAGCACTGGCAGCGGCTTTATCCAGACGCATGTCGCCACCCAGAAAAGCCTCGGGCAATAATCGACCGAGTACCACATTGGCATCGGTTACCGTTGGCAGCACACCACCATTACCATAGCAGGCAGGCCCCGGTGCAGCACCCGCGGATTTCGGCCCGACCAATAACATGCCACCCGCATCAGCTGCAGCGATGGAGCCACCACCGGCACCGATGGTATGCATATCAACCATGGGCACAGACACCGGATAACCACCAATTTTTGATTCACTGGTGAGGCCAATCTCCTTATCGATGATCGAAACATCAGTAGAGGTACCGCCCATATCAAAGGTCAGCAATCGATCGCAATTAAACTGATGATAATCAGACTGCGCCGCAACAAACTGCGCTCCCTTCAAGCCGCCCGCAGGCCCGGATAATAATAAATGCACTGGGTAACGACCTGCATGTTCGACACTGGCGGTGCCAGCCGAACTTTGCATGATTGATAATCGACAGGACTTTAGCTGTTGCTGTAGCCGTTGCAAATAACCCTGCATCAAAGGCCCAACGCTGGCATTGAGTGTGGTTGTTATGCCGCGTTCATATTCTTTATATTCGGGTAGAACATCTGAAGAACGACTGACGAAGATATTTTCAGGAATGATCGACTCAATCCTTTTTTCTTCGGCATCATCGAGAAATGAAAACAGCAGGTTAATCGCCACTGCCTCTGGCGCCAGTACTTCGAGCTGCTTTTGCAGCGCCTGCAAATCGGACTCATCGAGCTGCGCCAGTGGCTTACCCTGTGCATTCAATCGTGAATTTACTTCCAGACAATATTCAGCTGGAATCAGCGGCGGCTTTTTGATCGGCGTGAGATTATAAAGCTCTTCACGCGCCTGCCGGCCAATACTCAACACATCCGCCAGCCCGGTATTGGTGATATAAGCGGTGCGCACACCCTTGCCTTCCAGCACCGCATTGGTGGCCACGGTAGAACCATGCACCAGCACCAGATCGCTGGTATCAATAACCAGTTCTTTTATACCCTGAAGAATAGCCCGGTCTGGCGCATCCGGGGTCGACAGCACTTTATGCAATCGAACAGATAACAGATCATCATCGTAAAGCAAAAAATCGGTGAATGTGCCACCAGTATCGACACCCAAAAACATAGTCATACGGGCATTTTACAGTAGATATTGATGCAATCCAGCACGCATTCATCACCTCTATGATAAAGTGCCCTCATCATAATAAATTTTACTTGCAAGCCGCTTTAAATCGGGAATAATAGCAACGCTATGTCACTCATTACTGTTAACAACCTTGTTCGCTATTACGGCAACCATCGTGCCGTAGATGATATTAGTTTCACCCTGAACAAAGGCGATATTCTTGGCTTTCTCGGCCCTAATGGTGCGGGCAAATCCACCACCATGAAAATGCTGAGCGGTAATCTTGCGCCCAGTGAGGGTGAAATCCACATCAACGGCGTGGACTTACTTGACCACCCCAAACAGGCCAAGACCAATATCGGTTATCTGCCAGAGCAACCACCACTTTATAAAGAAATGACGGTGGACGAATACCTTGCTTACTGCGCGCGATTACATCGTATAGAAAGATACAAAGTTCTGAGTGCTATTGAGCAGGCAAAAGAACGCTGCGGTTTAATGGCCTCTGGTCAGCGTTTAATTGCAAACCTGTCCAAAGGCTATCAACAACGCGTCGGCATTGCTCAGGCCATCATCCATTCACCTAAAATTATCATTCTGGATGAACCTACTGTTGGCCTTGATCCTAACCAGATTCGTGAAATTCGTGATTTAATTATTACCCTGGGCACAGACCATGGAATTATTTTATGCACCCACATACTACCCGAGGTAGAAGCAGTGTGTAATCGTGTGCAAATTATTAACGAGGGAAAGTTTGTCTATGAATCTAATATGAAAGACTTATCATTCGATAATTCAAAAGGCCTGCACGAAATCACTCTATTGCACCCACCCATTATTAATGAACTCTATGAGGTAGCAGAAATTAACAAAGTTGAGCAACTAAGCCCAAACACTTTTATTGTTCACACCACAAATAGAACTCCCGAAGATATTGTTAACGCAACGGTTGCAAATAACTGGGGGCTGATCAAATTAGTGCCTTATCAAAATACACTGGAACATGTTTTTGTTAAATTTACTCTAGGCGATGAAGAGAAAAACAGGAGGGCAAAATTATGATTTTAAATATCGCCCGACGCGAATTACGTAGCATGTTTTTATCGCCACTGGCGTGGACAGTGCTGGCTGTATCACAACTAATTTTATGCTGGATATTTTTTTCCCAGATCGATATGTTCTTTTCCATTCAGAAGGAACTCACCTCTTTACCCAATGCCCCCGGCGTCATCGATTTAGTAGCAGCACCAATGCTGGAAGTTGCCAGCGTAATGTTACTGATGATTTCGCCGTTACTGACCATGCGTTTAATCAGCGAAGAACGTCGCAACGGAACACTGACACTTTTGCTTTCTTCTCCCATCAGCATTACTGAAATTGTACTTGGCAAATTTTTTGGCATCACTCTGTTTTATATTATCCTTATCGGTATGATCAGCTTAATGCCATTATCGCTAATGATGGGCACAGAGCTCGATCTTGGCAAGCTAGCTTCAGGACTGATGGGGCTACTATTATTATTATGCGCTTTTGCTGCAGCCGGTTTATATTTATCATCACTGACTGAAAACCCGGTGGTCGCAGCCATTAGCACCTTTGGCTTATTACTATTGCTGTGGATGCTGGGTCGTACTGGTGATGTTGGCAGTACAGATACCGTCTTCACTTACCTTTCACTGACTCACCACCTTGCACCATTACTACGCGGCATCGTAAGCAGTGTAGACTTGGCCTATTTCGCCCTCTTTATTATCACCTTTCTGCTACTCACCATCCGCCAGATGGATGCAGAACGTTTACAGGGTTAAGGGGCAGCAACGCATATGAAAACCTCAAAAAATATTCGACGACAGTTACAGATACAAAAAATTGTTTTCATTATCCTGCTGCTATGTGTTGTCGGCCTGCTTGCCTGGGTCAGCCAGAAATACCGCGTACAGTACGACTTAACAGCAGGCCAACGTAATACAATTTCACAAAGCAGCATTGATTTATTACAGAGCATGGAAGAACCTGTACTGGTTAACGTTTATATCCAGGATGACCCCACCTTGAGAACAGCCATTGAGGAAATACTCAACCGCTATAAACGAGAAAAAAATAATTTTAGTTTCAAACTCATTAATCCTGATATCGATATTGAGTTAGCACAACTGGATAAGGTAACAAGATACGGACAGATCGCTATAAAATATCAGGGGCGCAGTGAAATCATTTCTTCATTGGGCGAAGGCACGATTAGTAGCGCTCTGCAACGATTAAGTTATAGCGGTGATCGCTCACTGGTATTCATCGAAGGTCATGGCGAGCGCAAACCTTCAGGCACAGAAAACACTGATTACAGTCAATTTGCCACCAAACTTACGAGCAAGGGCATTATCAGTAGCGTTCATCATTTATTAAAAGCACCTTTACCCAGTGACACAGACATACTGGTGGTCGCCTCCCCAGAAAAACCATTTTTAAAAGGTGAGCTTGAACACATCAAAAAATATATTGAGCAAGGCGGCAATCTATTGTGGATGATGGACCCCGGATCTCGCAGCAGCAAACTCAACGGTCTAAATGAGATCGCCAGCTTACTGGATATAAAATTCATAGACGGAATCGTTGTTGATAACAATACCAACCTACGCAAGACACTGGGCATTCAGCACCCCGCGATGATCCCCGTGCTGGATTATCATGCACACGCTATTACAAAAAACCTCAACTACAACACCTTGTTCCCCATCAGCCGTGGCATTGAAATTAAAGCCAGTGTCGAGTGGCAGAGCACGATCATTGCTCAATCACTGGCAAAAAGCTGGTCCGAATCAAAAGATCTTGTTAGTAATCTCGTATTTAATTCTACCTCAGGTGATATCAAAGGCCCCTTACCTATCGTAGTCGCACTGGAACGCACACTTAGCAGCGACAAGGCCGTGCCCAGCAAAGCCTCCCAACGAATCATCATTACTGGTGACAGTGATTTCATTTCTAACAGTTATATCGGTATTGGCGCTAACCTGACACTCGGAACAAATATTATCGATTGGCTCAGTGGTGACGATGATCTAATTGCCATCGAAATCAAAAACGCACCCGATACAAAACTACAACTTGATGACACACAAATACTTATCATCGGTGTTGGCTTCTTTGTTGCCTTACCCGCCAGTCTATTATTTATCGGGCTATTTATCTGGTTCAGACGCCGCAAGCGTTAGTCAAGATAATGCACTCACGCCTGATCACCAATTTATTTTTGCTAATACTCGTCGTTGGTCTGGGTACATTTTTATTTATCAATGAAGAAGATCAAAATATCATAAAAAAACTCAGCGCTATTTCTGCTGAGAGCATCGATCAAATCACCATTCATCACAAACAACGTGAAATAATTCTGAAAAAATCAGACCAGCAATGGCAGATGATAAAACCTGTTGCAATTGCTGCTAATCAGTTCCGCATCAAAACATTGCTCAATTTACTCAGCACAGGCAGCCATGCTCAATACCCTACGGGCAGTCTTGAACTTGAGAAATATGGCCTCGAACAGTCAGAAACATATGTCATATTCAATAACACTAAAATCAACTTTGGTATCATAAACCCACTCAATAACTTGCGTTACGTAATACTTAACAGCCAGCTTCACTTAACCGACGATTATTATTTTCCTCTTGTAAGTTCACAAATTGGCACGCTAATCGCCCGTGAATTATTGCCAGCCGACACAAAGATCAAGAAACTTGTTCTACCTGAACATATTCTGACTCGTGATGAAAACAATCTCTGGACAAGCACCGATGAAATTTCCAGCGATGCCATTACAGAAGCTGTCTATCAATGGACACACAAGCAGGCATTTGCAGTACATGATTATATGGAACGTGAATCACTCGGTGAGATTCAGGTGTATATTGAAAGCAGCAAAGCCCCCATCACTTTCAATATCACCGATGTCGATCCCTGGCTGATAATCGCACGCCCTGAAGTCAAATTAGAATATCACTTTAATATTGAAGATTATGATACTTTGTTGAGACCGGGCGTATCTAAGCCGTCACTCCCAGAAGAATCACTTCAGGTATCACCCGATGAATTCATGAATGCTATTCAGTCACAGTAGCGATATTTCAAAACCCTATGCCTGAATTACCTGAAGTTGAAACCAGTCGTCGTGGTATAGAACCCCACATTCTCAACAAGAAAATAAAAGATGTCATCATCAGACAGCATAAACTACGATGGCCAATTCCTAAATCACTACCTGCCAAAATAACTAGCCACAAACTTACCCAGGTGGATCGTCGTGGAAAATATTTACTACTCGACTTTGACCACGCCGGCACAGTCATTATTCATCTCGGCATGTCAGGCAGCTTAAGAATTTGCACACCCTCAACACCAGCAGAGAAGCACGACCACATAGATTTTATCTTCAGCAATAGAAAAGCATTGCGCCTGACCGACCCAAGAAAATTCGGCTGCGTGTTATGGACAAATCAACCCATTGAGAAACACAAACTAATCAGCAAACTTGGTCCTGAACCACTAACGGATGAATTTAACGCTGATTATTTATACACACAATCACGCAAGCGTAATTGCTCAATCAAAACATTCATTATGAACAGCCACATCGTGGTTGGTGTCGGCAATATCTACGCCAGTGAATCTTTATTTATGGCCGGCATCAATCCCATTCGTAAGGCAGGAAGCTTATCTAAACCCCGTTGTGAAAAACTGGTCATTGCCATTAAGAAAATACTCAATGCCGCCATTAAACAGGGCGGCACTACTTTGCGTGATTTTACACGCGAAGATGGTCAACCAGGTTATTTCGCACAAAAATTACAAGTTTATGGCCGTGCTGATCAAGCCTGCCCACTGTGTGGAAAAAAGATCAAACAAATCAGCCAGCAAAATCGGTCAACTTTTTACTGCACTACCTGCCAAAAATAATTTTTTTCTCTGTTACTATTAAGAACAATGAAAAAACCTAATTTCACAACAAAAAACACTGGCTTCTGGTTGGGTATAGTTTTATTTTTACTTCTTCTATGGCTGCCAGTATTTCAAAGTACAGCGATACAAAACATGTCAGCCATTGCCGCGCTGATGATAATCTGGTGGATTACTGAAGCACTACCACTAGCAGCCACAGCCTTATTACCACTGGTTTTATTTCCACTATTAGGTATTACCTCAGGCAAAGAAGTTGCTTCTGTTTACATGAACTCCACCATCTTCCTGTTCATTGGTGGCTTTGTACTGGCGCTCTCAATGCAGCGCTGGGATTTACACACACGTATCGCACTACGTATTATTAGCTGGTTCCAGGGCAGCGCTCGTTTAATGGTGCTTGGTTTTATGCTGACGGGCGCGGGTCTGTCAATGTGGATTTCTAATACTGCAACCGCCACCATGCTATTACCCATTGGCCTTGCTGTTTATGCACGCACTTCAGATCAACTTGATAAAAATGATCGTCAGGCTTTGTTAACATCCCTGATGCTCGGCATTGCCTATGCGTGCTCAATCGGCGGTGCTGGCACCCTGATTGGCACACCTCCCAATATGGCGATGCAACGGATTTTTGAAATCACCTTCCCGTCGGCACCAGAAATAACCTTTGCACAATGGTTGATATTTGCCTTACCTATTTCGGTCTGCATGTTGTTCACCACCTGGTACGTTGTTACTTCACGTTATACAGGGAAACACTTCCCTTCATTGACCAATACGGGAGATGTGATTGAGGCAAAACGGAAACCAATGTCATTCGAAGAGAAAATGGTCGCCAGTGTTTTCACAGCAACAGCTTTCTGCTGGATATTCAGGAACGACATTGTCATTGGTGATTTCAGCATTCCAGGCTGGTCACGCCTGCTTGAACACGCCAGCCTGATCAACGACGGTACGGTTGCGATCGCATCTGCCCTGCTTCTGTTCGCTATTCCGACAAAAAACAAAGCACAATTTAAAAAAATCGCAGACGTCGATACCATCAGTGAACTACCCTGGAAAATTGTTTTATTATTTGGTGGCGGTTTTGCTCTGGCCAAAGGTTTTACTGCCAGCGGGCTATCAGAATTTATCGGTCAGCAGTTTATTGGTTTGCAAGATGCTGATGTTTTTTCAATGATTGCCGCGCTCTCCGCCATGGTTGTGTTTCTTACTGAAGTCACCTCCAACACAGCTACTGCAGAAATGTTATTGCCACTGGTCGCATCCATTGCCCAAGCGATTGAACTCAACCCCTTACTGTTAATGTTACCTGTGACCTTATCCGCCTCGATGGCATTTATGATGCCAGTGGCGACACCACCCAACGCGATTGTTTTTGCATCGGGTCATTTAAAAATTGGTGATATGGTCAAAACCGGCATCATCATTAATCTGATAGCCATCAGCATGATCACACTGATAACTTACTTTTGGGGTATGCATGTTTTTTCTATTGATCCTGGAATTATTCCTGAATGGGCAAATAACTCAGCTAGAAACTAAACACCAGCGGCACTTTTCCATGGTGAAGTCCCTGCTTCCTTTGCAACTACCTGAGCACTTAGCATGAGCAAGCATATAAACTGGATTAATTTTAGCTTTGTAATCATTCTATTTCTTCAGCCACTTTTTAAAATTTTGTACTACAATTTGTAATGATTTTCGCATAAATTAAGCAGAACTATGATACCCGAACGCAGACAAGTAAAGAGATACAGCATAGAACTGGACGTTGACCTTATTCTGGAAAATGGCACCATCCTGCCCGTAAAAACACTCAACCTGTGCCAGCATGGCCTACAGTTTAGATGTGATGGCCTGACCGTAAATGAAATTGAGCCAAGAGGCATACAAAGTCACCCTCTTGATCACCTAAAAATGAAGGTAGTTGCCAGACTACCTGTTGACGATAAAAACAAGAAATTCTATGCCTCGTGCAAAGTAATTACTGCACGGCGCCTGTCACAGGAAGAATATCTGCTCAGTCTTGAATTTTTCGATTATGAAAAAAATAGCGAAAAAATCATGCGCGACTACATCAACAAACTGGATGAGCAGACCTAAGGTAAAGAACTACTCCCCATCAGGAAGCAATCGATTTCACGAGCAGCTTCACGGCCTTCATTAATACCCCAGACCACAAGCGACTGACCACGGCGACAATCACCTGCAGTATAAACGCCTTCTACGCTGGTTTTATATTGACCGTATTCTGCTTTGTAGTTTGAGCGTTCATCGTAATCAACACCAAGCGCATCGGTCACGTACTGCTCAGGACCGGTAAAGCCCATCGATAGCATCACCATATCCGCTTCCCAGACTTTTTCAGAACCGGCTACTTCTTCCATATTCCAGCGACCGTCTTCAGACTTGTTCCATTTCACTTCGACAGTTTTAACACCGCTTACATTACCGTCATCATCGCCAACAAACTCCTTGGTCAGCACGCAGTAATCGCGAGGGTCACGACCAAAACGTTCTTTGCCTTCTTCGTGCCCATAATCAACACGATAGATCAGCGGCCACAGCGGCCATGGATTATCTTCGGCACGTTCTTCGGGTGGCTGTGGTAACAATTCAAAATTTTCAATTGAAGTACAACCGTGACGAATTGATGTACCAATACAATCAGTACCGGTATCACCGCCACCAATGACGATTACTTTTTTGTCTTCGGCGGAAATGTAATTACCATCTTCCAGATTGGAATCGAGCAAGCTTTTTGTATTAACGGTTAAGAAATCCATCGCCAGATGAATGCCATTTAAATCACGACCCGGTACTTCCATATCACGTGCTTTGCTTGCACCAGTTGCAAGTAACACGGCATCGTTTTCTTTAACCAGATTATTAACATCGATGGCATTGTCGCCTTCACCACCAACATTCGCATTGGTGACAAATTCGATACCTTCAGCGTGCAATAAATCTACGCGACGTTGAATCACATCTTTGCCCAGTTTCATATTAGGAATGCCGTACATCAGCAAACCTCCAATGCGATCTGCGCGTTCGTAAACGGTTACCGAATGCCCTGCTTTATTTAATTGTGCAGCCGCCGCCAATCCTGCTGGCCCAGAACCAATAACTGCCACTTTTTTACCGGTGCGAGTTTCAGGCACTTGCGCTGTAATCCAGCCTTCTTCAAAGCCACGATCAACAATCGCATGTTCAATATTTTTAATCGTCACCGCGGGGTTATTCATACCCAGCACGCAGGAACCTTCACAGGGAGCAGGACAAACACGACCGGTGAACTCAGGAAAGTTATTAGTTTTATGTAAACGATTTAACGCTTTCTGCCAGTCGCCGGTATAAACCAGATGATTCCACTCTGGAATTAGATTGCTAACCGGGCAACCCGTACCCGACTGACAAAACGGTACGCCACAATCCATGCAACGAGCACCCTGAGTCTGTAGATGCGCTTCGTCGTGTGACTCGGTAAAAATTTCACCGTAATCAGCCAGCCTCACCGTGACATCACGATAAGGTTCAGTTTTACGTTCAAATTCTTTAAAACCAGTATGCTTGCCCATTACGTCTCTCTAAATTTTTGTTTTTTTCTGCTAACTAACGACGATTAATTACGCCGCCGCATCCTGTGCTTTCAATTCCGCCAGCACACGTTTGTAATCGGTTGGCATCACTTTGACAAACTGCCCGAGTGATTTATCCCAGTTTTCCAGTACGCCACGTGCCACTGTTGAACCGGTATATCTCAGATGGTTTTCGATCAAAGCTTTAAGCTCTTCAATATCTTCATCAGCTTCAACCTCTTCCATCTCAACCATGCCGGGATTACACTGGCTGGCAAACTTTCCATTGCGATCCCAGATATAAGCCACACCACCACTCATGCCCGCGGCAAAGTTACGACCGGTTTCACCGAGCACGACAACACGACCACCGGTCATATATTCACAACCGTGATCGCCGACGCCTTCAACTACAGTAGTCGCACCACTGTTACGAACGCAGAAACGCTCGGCAGCAATACCACGGAAATAAGCCTCGCCACTGGTTGCACCGTAAAGCACAACGTTACCGGCGATGATATTTTCTTCGGCTATAAAACTGCTGTTAGCTGGTGGATAAACAATTATGCGCCCACCCGATAAACCTTTACCGACGTAATCATTGGCATCACCTTCGAGCTCGATGGTGACACCTTCATACAACCAGGCACCCAAACTCTGACCGGCTGAACCATTCAATTTAATGTGAACAGTGTCATCAGGCAGCGGCTCACCCTTGCGGGATTTCGCTAACTCGTGTGACAACATGGTACCGACAACGCGGTTAATGTTGACAACGGGCAATAACATTTCAACCTTTTCACCATTTTGAATCGCAGGCTGCGCCAGCTCGATAATCTGATTATCCAGCGCCTTGTCAAGACCATGATCCTGTTTCATGGTGCAATACACTTCTACTGCATCGTGCGGTTTAACCGCAGGCGCTAAAATCATGGAAAGATCGATACCTTTCATCTTCCAGTGATCAACCGCAATATCCGTTTGCAGCGCATCAACACGACCGATCATATCGTTGACGGTTTTAAAGCCAAGCTCGGCCATAATTTCGCGCATTTCTTCGGCGACCATGAACAGGTAGTTCACTACGTGTTCTGGCTTACCTGTAAATTTCTTACGCAGTTCTTTATCCTGCGTGGCGATTCCTACGGGGCAGGTATTGAGATGACATTTACGCATCATCATACAACCCAGAGTAATCAGCGGTGCGGTGGCAAAACCATATTCTTCTGCACCCAGCAACGCAGCCATAGCAACATCGCGGCCCGTTTTTAACTGACCATCAGTTTGCACAACAACGCGTGAACGCAAATCGTTCATCACCAAAGTCTGGTGCGTTTCAGCCAGACCTAATTCCCAGGGCAGGCCTGCATGTTTCACTGACGTTAAAGGTGACGCACCAGTACCACCATCGTGACCGGCGATAACGATGTGGTCAGAGAAAGCTTTGGCGACACCGGAAGCAATCGTACCAACACCAATTTCAGCCACCAGTTTTACACTGATGCGCGCTGATGGATTTGAGTTTTTCAAATCGTGAATCAACTGCGACAAATCTTCAATCGAATAAATATCGTGATGCGGCGGTGGACTAATCAAACCCACGCCCGGTGTCGAGTGACGCAACATGGCGATATGATCATCCACCTTGGCACCTGGTAGCTCACCACCCTCACCAGGTTTAGCACCCTGCGCGACTTTAATCTGTAATTCGTCGGCGTTAGTGAGATACCAGTTGGTCACACCAAAACGACCGGAAGCGATCTGTTTAATCGCTGAACGTTTCGAATCACCATTTTCCATCGGTGTGAAACGCTCGGCGTCTTCACCACCTTCACCGGTGTTAGATTTACCACCGAGACGATTCATGGCAATCGCCATGGCCTCGTGACTCTCTGCAGAAATCGAACCAAAACTCATCGCGCCAGTAGCAAAACGTTTAACAATTTCTTTTACAGATTCCACCTCATCGATAGAAATTGAACCGCCGTTAACGTTTTTATTGAACGTCAACAAACCACGCAAGGTTGATTTACGCGTGGCTTCTTCATTCGAGAATTTTGCAAATTTAGTGTAAGCGTCTTTATCATTAGTACGTGCAGCCAGCTGGATATTGGCAATCGTATCCGGATTCCACATATGCGTTTCACCACCGGAACGCCAGTGGTAATCACCGGGATTCGGCAGCACGGGAATAGTAACGACTTCACGACTGGGGTAACCAATTTCGTGACGACGTAAAGACTCTTCAGCCAGCACATCAAAGCCAACACCTTTAATGCGACTCGCGGTACCCTTGAAACAACGTGCAACTACTTCTTCACCCAAACCAACGGCTTCAAAAATTTGCGCACCTTTATACGACTGCAAAGTTGAAATACCCATCTTCGCCATCACCTTGAGCATACCCTTGGCCACGCCCTTGCGGTAATCGGCAACGATGGATTCATCATTCGGATATTCTTTTTCTTCCAGTAAACCATCACGCTGAGACTGGAACAAAGCTTCAAATGCAAGATAAGGATTAATCGCATCGGCACCGTAGCCAAACAACAAGCAATGATGATGCACTTCACGCGCTTCACCCGTTTCCAAAACAATACCAATGCGAGTGCGTTGCTGATTCTGAACCAGATGATGATGCACGACACTGCTCGCCAGCAAAGTACTAACGGGTACGCGCTCAGGGCCGACATTGCGATCAGATAAAATAATTAAACTGTAACTATCTTCAATCGCCTGCGATGCCTGCGCACAAATGGAATCCAGACATTTTTCCAGGCCAGCCGCACCTTCAGATTGATCGTAAGTAATATCAATCGTCATGGTGCGCCAGCCACGGTGATTCATGTGTTTCAGCGCCGCCAGTTCTTCGTTGGTCAGAATCGGGTGCGGCACACGCAAACGATGCGCGTTCTTTTCGGTGGTTTCCAGCAGATTGGCTTCTGGGCCGATGTAACATTCCAGCGACATCACCACTTCTTCACGAATCGAATCAATCGGCGGATTGGTCACCTGCGCGAACAACTGTTTGAAATAATCGTAGATCATGCGCGGGCGGTCTGACAGACAGGCCAGCGCCGTATCATTACCCATGGAACCGACCGGGTCTCTTAATTCACGCACCAGCGGCAACAGCATAAACTGCATGGTTTCGGTGGTATAACCAAAAGCCTGCATGCGCGGTAATAATGTATCGGGGTAAAAACCGTGCGGCTCTTCATTCGGCGATAGTTCAGCTAATCTAATTTCCTGCTTATCCAGCCACTCGCCATAAGGGCGCTGCGAAGCAAAATCGGCTTTCAATTCTCCGTCGGGAATCAAACAGCCTTTTTCAAAATCGATCAGGAACATTTTGCCCGGCTGCAAGCGGCCTTTGAACTTCACATTGCTGGGCTCAATTTCCACCACACCAACTTCGGATGCCATGATTACGCGATCATCGTGAGTCAGATAATAACGACTGGGGCGCAGACCATTACGGTCGAGGGTCGCACCAATATAGTGGCCATCGGTAAAGGCGATTGAAGCCGGGCCATCCCAGGGTTCCATCAGGGCGGAATTGTAACGATAGAAAGCTTTCTTCTCTTCGTCCATATTGGTATCCGACTGCCAGGCTTCCGGCACCATCATCATCACCGCTTCCTGCAAAGTACGGCCAGACATCAACAAAAATTCGAGTACGTTATCGAAGTTACCGGAATCAGAACAATCGTTTTCCGCAATCGGGAACAGCTTGTCGATATCATCACCGAACAGCTCACTGCTGACCATGCCCTGACGCGCCGTCATCCAGCTGCGGTTACCCAGCAGGGTATTAATCTCACCGTTGTGACTCATGAAACGATTCGGCTGAGCACGATCCCACGATGGGAAAGTGTTGGTACTGAAACGTGAATGCACCATCGCCAGATGCGTTTTGTAATCTTCATCGACTAGGTCAGGGAAAAACGCCTTCACCTGTAGCGCGTTCAACATGCCCTTGTAAATAATAATGCGCGGTGATAATGAGCAAATATAAAACAGCGTACGCTGGCTCAGAGCCTCGTCGGTGCGCAGCAAATTGGTGCTGCGTTTACGAATAAGATAAAGCTGACGCTCAAAATCACTATCAGCCAGACCTTCAGCCGCGCCAATAAACAACTGTTCCATGTGTGGCTGCGAATTACGCGCCGTCGGACCAACGTCCGCACCATCGGTATCCACCGGCAGCTCGCGCCAGCCGATCAAACGCTGACCCTGCTCTTCAATTATTTTTTCAATATTCTGCTTACAATGCGCACGCTGTTTTTCATCCTGAGGGAAAAACACATTACCCGCCGCATATCGACCCGGCGCTGGTAGCACCTCACCCAGATCTTCGCGCGCAACCTTAATCATGAACTCAAGCGGCATACCAGTAAGAATACCCGCGCCATCACCCGTATTGGCCTCACAACCACAACCACCACGATGCTCCATGCGTTGCAGCATATGGTCGGCATCCAGAACGATCTGATGGCTAGGCTCACCCTTGATATGGGCAACAAAACCCACACCACAGCTGTCTTTTTCGAACGCAGGGTCATACAAACCCTGTTTTTCAGGCAGGCCTAATTTGATTTGTTCTTCTAATGTAGAGCTCATATTTAATCCAGAAAGACCCGTACAACCCTTATAAACAGGCTGTTTCAGGCTTTTTTAATACTGAAACCGACAACCGGTGCATTGTTGATCCGATACCTGCATAAATTGCAGGCAAGGCCGCGTATTTTAGCTAAATATGGGGGTAAAGCAAAGAAGGTGTTGGGGGAAATTGTGGGTAGGGTGAAAGCAAAATACATTCACCGCAAGGGGCAATAATTCATCCTTGCTATTGATGCGGTAATGACGTAAAAAAGATCTTCATATCAGAGATAGCACAGGGTTATTTGGTAGGGTGCGGAGTTGGGAAGTTTAAATACCAGAGTTGGAGCTCTGGGCGTTCTGGGGACACGAGTTTTGGGGACACGACACTTAACTATGCGACAATTCCAGCACGGTAAGTACGATTAGCCCAGCGTGATCGTACGCATGAATACCGTTAAAGATCTCCCTCCCTAAATCAAATCAAATTTAACTTTTCTTTCCCATAAAAAAATCCGTGAGAAGCAACTTCCAAAAAGAAAGCACAACTCCCCACGGCAAGTTCACTCAAAGGAGACGAGTTATACATAATAATAACTATCAAGATCAATTTTTAAAAGTGACACTTTGTCGCACGACAAATTGTCACACCACAACATTTAATTCGCCATAAACACCCATGCCGAGCCCGCCCTTCCCCATTAATCAAAGGCTTTTTAAATCCCACTTGACTATCTACCGTTAACGTAAGATACAATCTCTCGTTAACGGTAGATATTGGAGAATAGCCATGCAATTAACAGACGTACTGATTCATGTAAATAATGAGATTGATGAAAACGAAAGGGATAACCTCGTCGAGCAACTCCGTGATATGGATGGTGTTATTGCACCAAGATTCAACGAGGACAAGCAGCATTTACTTTTAGTGTCATACAATTCTGATGCAATAAGCTCCTTATCCTTACTCAATGAAGTTAAGGGAAAAGGCTATAAAGCGCAGCTTGTAGGCCTGTAAGGTGGGTAAAATGGAATATAATCACTTTGTTGATATAAAAGGCATGTGCTGCTCTGCCCCGGTATTGCATTTAACTAAAGAGTTTAAGTCGATGGGATCTGGTTATATTGTACTGGCTGAGTCAAACAAGGTATCGATGCTGAACGATATACCAGCATACTGTTCATCAACCAAGCATGAGTTAATTATGCAGGAAGAGAAGGACGGCCTTTTTTATTTCTGGATTAAAATTAAATAGATGTCATTAAATTATTTCAAAATAGGCGAAGTTGCCGAATTACTTAAAATCACGGTACGAACCATCAGGTACTATGAGGAAGAAGAGCTGCTACATCCTCATAGAACTGATGGCGGCACGCGCCTGTACACCGAGCAGCATATCGATCGCCTGAAGGCCATTCTTCACCTTACTGAAAATGGCTTTCCTCTTGAGCTTATTAGAATTATCGCTAATACAAGACAGACCTGCTCCACGGGTGATGAAGGCAGTGAAAAAATATCAAACATTATTGAAAACTCAATAACGGACATTGACGAAAAAATTAATAATTTGAAGGCGTTAAAATCAGAATTATCCGCCGCAAAAAAACAGGTTAAAAAATGCAGCGGCTGCATAAACGAGCCATCCAGTGAAGGCTGCCCAACATGCCCGGTAAATCAAAATCTCAGTAAGATTGAAATACTTAATCTGGTCTGGGAGTAGAAAGCGTGGTAGATACGATTAGCCCAGCGTAATTGTACGCATGAATACAAACCAGCCAGATTCAACCTACAAGTGCACCGCAAGCCAATATAAACATCTCGCAAAGACTGCTGTAATATATCAATTATGCAAGATACTTCACTACTTATCTGGGGAATGGTATTCGGGGGAATCGGTCTCGGGTTCTTTTTATATGGCAAAAAGCAAAAGGCGGTAGTTCCTTTCGCTGTCGGTATCACACTATTTATTTTTCCCTATTTCATATCTGACGTATACATACTACTTACAGTAGGCGCTGCTTTAATTGCACTTCCCTATTTTGTAAGAATTTAAATTTACTGAATTGGGTTATAACCCCCTAAAAAGATCAAAGGGACTAGTGAAGGACGACATCACACTTCAGGTACTTTTCTTATTACCCCCATCTAGTACAATAGACAGATCCTAATTCTTTACTGGTAACAACATGCAAAGCCTTCACAGTAGCCACATTAAAAGCCTGCCGCTTCTTCACAAGGGCAAGGTTCGTGATATTTACGACATCGATGACGACCACATGCTGATTGTGACTACTGATCGTATCTCTGCTTTTGATGTGGTCATGCCCAATGCGATTACTGGTAAAGGGGGCATTCTTAACGATGTCACCTGTTTCTGGATGAATAAACTGGCTCACATTATTCCCAATCAACTTAGCAATATGAGACTTGAAGACGTGTTGACTGATGCTAAAGAACGAGCTCAAGTTGAAAACCACGCCATGATTGTGAAAAAGCTCAAAGCTTTGCCAATTGAGGCGATTGTACGTGGCTACCTTATTGGCTCCGGCTGGAAAGATTATCAGGCAACTGGCTCTGTCTGTGGTATCAAGCTACCAACTGGACTACAACTCGCTGATAAATTACCCAAAGCTATTTACACGCCCTCTTCCAAAGCTGCAGTAGGGGAACACGATGAGAATATCAACTTCTCTCAAACCGAAGCACTTGTCGGTAAAGATATAGCAGAACAAATTCGTGACGTTAGCCTGTTACTCTATAAACAGGCTTCTTCTCACGCACTAGAACGTGGAATTATTATTGCTGATACCAAATTTGAATTTGGTCTGGATAAGAACGGCACCCTCACTTTAATCGATGAAGTATTAACTCCCGACTCTTCTCGCTTCTGGCCATCCGAGCAGTACCAGCCCGGTATCAGCCCACCAAGTTTTGACAAACAATTCGTACGTGACTACCTGGAAACCCTGGACTGGAACAAGACAGCACCGGGGCCAACGTTGCCTGATAACGTGATTCAGAAGACCTCTGAAAAATATCAGCAGGCCAAACAACTGCTCACCCAGTAAAAATCATGCGCGGTGTTTTTGTCACAGGCACAGATACGGACGTTGGCAAAACTTATGTTGCTACCTTGCTGGCAGCGCAATTAGTCAAAAACAGCATCAAGGTTATTCCCAAAAAACCCATTGAGTCTGGCTGTCAAAATAAGGATGGCAAACTCATTCCTGCTGATGCCTCATCACTTAAAAAAGCTTCTGCTTATGAGGGTGATTTATCTGATGTCTGTGCTTACCGATTTGAGGCTGCACTGTCACCGGTACGCGCAGCCCGTATGGATCACCAAAAAATCACTATCGAACAATTAGATCAGGCCTGTAAATACACAGGTGATGGCTTTGTCCTGGTAGAAGGTGCTGGTGGATTTTATTCACCACTGGCTGATGATGGTCTTAATGCAGATTTGGCTGAAGCGCTTAAGTTTCCGGTACTGCTGGTTGCTAATGACAGGCTTGGATGTATCAATCAGATTTTGCTCACGGCTGAAGCGATTTCAAATCGAGGGCTTAAGCTTGCGGCGGTGGCTCTTAACGCTAAAGACCAGCAATCTAATTTGGATATGAATAACGCAGAGGATTTGCGTGAATTTATTGATGCGCCTGTCTATACGATTGCACACGAACAGAACAATGATAAAACGATTAAAGACTTGAGCAATTATTTACAATCGCTATAAACAAAAAGGCCACGAGCATCGCTCATGGCCTTTTCTTATCTCGCAAGATTAAAAATCTTAACTTACAGAGATCAACTCCACTTTGAATACCAGTGTCGCATTCGGTGGAATAACACCACCGGCACCAGCAGCACCATAACCCATTCCGGGTGGAATCGTCAGTTTACGTGTACCACCAACTTTCATGCCAGCAACGCCCTGATCCCAGCCCTGAATTACCTGACCGCCACCCAGTTTAAAATTAAAGGTTTGTTCGCGATCAAGACTTGAATCGAACTTGGCACCATCGGTTAACCAGCCTGTGTAATGAACTTCTACGTTCATACCTGCAACGGCTTCATCACCTTCACCAACAACCTGATCTTCAATTTGTAATTCTTCAGACATGTTTGTCTCCTATCTAATTCTTAAAATGCAAAAAGGGGAACTCCGTCCCCTTTTGCTTAAGCTTATAATTTCAGCTTATTTGTAAAAATCAATCATAGCTTCAAGAGAAACAGGTTTGATTTTTGATGCATTGCCCGCTGCACCGAATGCTTCGAAACGTGCTTTACAGATTTCTTTCATTGCATTCGTAGCTTCTTTATAGAATTTACGTGGGTCAAAGTTAGATGTGTTTTCTGACATATGACGACGAATTGAGCCAGTAGATGCCATACGTAAATCAGTATCGATGTTAACTTTACGAACACCAGATTTAATACCTTTAACAATTTCTTCAACAGGTACGCCGTAAGTCTGTTTCATTTCACCACCGAAGTCGTTGATGATTTTCAACCATTCCTGAGGCACTGAAGATGAACCGTGCATTACCAGATGAGTGTTAGGTAGTTTTGCATGAATTTCTTCAATGCGGTCAATACGTAAAACTTCGCCAGTGGGTTCTTGAGTAAATTTGTAAGCACCGTGTGAAGTACCGATAGCAATGGCCAATGCGTCTACATTAGTTTGGTCTACAAAATCAGCAGCCTCTTGAACACCTGTTAGCAACTGCTCCATATCCAGCTTACCTTCAGCACCGTGACCGTCTTCTTCGCCCATTTCGCCAGTTTCTAAAGAACCCAGACAACCCAGTTCGCCTTCAACAGAAACACCACCAGAATGAGCCATTTTCACAACTTCTTTTGTTGTATTAACGTTGTACTCAAAGCTTGAAGGGGTTTTCATGTCAGCTTCTAATGAACCGTCCATCATTACTGATGAAAAACCAGACTGAATAGAACGCAAGCAAACTGCTGGCTCTGAACCGTGATCCTGATGCATTACAACTGGGATATGCGGGTACATTTCAATCGCAGCAGAAATCAGGTGACGCAGGAATGGTTCGCCTGCATATGAACGTGCGCCTGCAGAACCCTGCATGATAACAGGACTATTAGCTTCATCAGCAGCTTGCATGATAGCTTGCACCTGTTCCATATTATTCACATTAAAAGCGGGCATGCCGTAATCGTTTTCTGCGGCATGGTCGAGTAATTGGCGTAATGAAATTAAAGCCATGGTTATAACCTCCTAAATTAAAAATTAATTTTTTGAAACACGCACGTCACCAATAGTTACAATTTTCATTGCATTGGTACCGCCCGCCTCTTCACCCAGGAAATCACCCCGAGTGATAATGATTTGATCATCTTTTTCTACAATACCTTTTTCACACAATAGAGATGCTACCTTGGAGCTAATATTGTATTTGCCGATCCGTTCAAAATCTATACTAAGCGGATATACGCCTCTATATAAACTAACCTTTCGTCGGGTCTTTTCTAACGGTGACAATGCATAAATCGGAATACCCGAACTAATTCGTGACATCCACAATACGGTTGAACCAGACTCGGTCAATGCACCAATCGCATCTACATCCAGATGGTTCGCCGTGTACATCGTCGCCATCGCAATAGCTTCATCTACTCGATCAAACATCAGGTGCGAACGATGATCTGACTTCATCACTCTTGGGTGCTGCTCCGCAGATTCACAAATTCGGCTCATTGCATGCACGACTTTAACTGGATAATTGCCTGCTGCCGTTTCACCTGAAAGCATCACCGCATCAGTTCCATCATGTACTGCATTGGCAACATCAAAAACTTCTGCTCGTGTTGGAATTGGGTTTTCAATCATCGACTCCATCATCTGTGTTGCAGTAATTACAACAGTATCCATAGCTCGCGCACGACTAATCATATCTTTCTGAATAGCGGGCAATTCTGCATCACCAACTTCAACACCCAGATCACCACGCGCAACCATAATCGCATCAGAAGCTTCAATAATTTCATCAATAACTTCTAGCGCTTCCGCCCTTTCTACTTTCGCAACTATTCCGCCATAACCACCAGCATCGCGTAACAGCTTACGCGCTTCAATGACATCTGTTGCACTACTAACAAATGAGATTGCTACATAGTCAGCCTGTATATCAGCAGCTGCTTTAATATCTTCTCTGTCCTTGTCAGTTAAAGCCGGTGCAGATAAACCACCGCCTAACAGGTTAATGCCCTTTTTGTCTGATAGTGGACCAGTCTGTGTTATCACACAATGAATCTTCGAGCCTTCTACACTCTCAACATCCATAGTCATACGACCATCATCTAGCAACAATGTGTTACCTGGCTTAACGTCTTCTACAAGACTCTTGTAGGTAATACCCACAGCATTTTTAGTACCTGCCAGAGGATCCATATCTGCATCAAGAGTAAATTTATCACCCTTAACCAGATTTACTTTTTTATCAGTAAAACGTTCAGTACGTATTTTTGGCCCCTGCATATCTGCCAACACACCAATAACTCGTCCTAACCTTTCCGCACTTTCACGCACCATTTCTGCGCGCTTTTTCTGCTCCTCATGTGAACCATGAGAAAAATTTAATCGAACAACGTCAACACCGGCGCGTACCAGATCATCGATGATATCAATATCATCTGTAGCCGGGCCCAGTGTTGCAACTATTTTTGTTCTGCGCATTATTACCTCTTAAAATAAATACGGAACACTGTGTGCTCCGTATTCTGCGTTTTATTTTTTCGCTGCTTGCGCTTCTAGCATTGCAACGGCTGGCAAAGTTTTACCTTCAAGATATTCCAGGAAGGCACCGCCGGCAGTTGAGATGTATGTCACTTTGTCATAAATATCGTACTTCTGAATTGCCGCGATAGTGTCACCACCACCCGCAAGACTGAAGCCAGGTGAATTAGCAATCGCCATTGAAACAGTCTTGGTGCCTTCACCAAACTGATCAAACTCAAATACGCCAACAGGGCCGTTCCAGATGATAGTGCCAGCTTTAGCAATAATATCTGCCAGTACTTTTGCAGAATCAGGGCCAACATCGAAAATCATATCGTCATCTGAAACTTCACTCGCATCCTTTAAAGTTGCTTCTGCTGTTTCAGAAAATTCTTTGGCACAAACTACATCAGTTGCGATAGGAATACTCGCACCGCGAGCTTCCATTTTCGTAATCAGGGTTTTAGCTGTTTCAACCAGATCTGCCTCATACAACGACTTGCCAACATTGTGTCCCATAGCCGCCAAAAATGTATTCGCGATACCACCACCGACAACCATCTGATCTACTTTTTCAGATAAAGCTTCAAGTACGGTCAGCTTAGTTGAAACTTTAGAACCACCAACAATCGCCACCATAGGACGAGCTGGCTCAGCCAGTGCTTTAGCCAGGCTGTCTAACTCACTGGAAAGCAACAAACCTGCACATGCAACTGGTGCTTCAACACCAACACCATGAGTCGAAGCCTGTGCACGATGCGCAGTACCAAATGCATCCATAACAAAGATGTCACACAGTGAAGCATATTTTTTAGATAGAGCTTCGTCGTCTTTCTTCTCACCCGCATTGAAACGAACGTTTTCAAGAAGAACAACTTCGCCACCCGCAACTTCTGGCGCGTTATCAAGATAATCCTTAATCAAACGAACATCTTTACCCAGCTTGTCAGCCATGACATCAGCAATCGGAGCCATTGAATTTTCTTCGTCAACCTTACCTTCTTCAGGACGACCGCGGTGAGACATCACCATAACTTTAGCGCCTGCATTTGCACACAGCGCAATGGTTGGCATTGATGCAGTAATACGCGCATCCGATGTCACTTTGCCATCTTTAACTGGCACGTTAAGGTCAGCACGAATCAATATGCGTTTTCCCGCAAGATCAAGATCAGTCAATTTAATGAAAGACATGTTTAACTCCTAAAATTCTATAAATTTAAAAATTGTTTGTTAAATTTCTTAACTTAACAAAAAACTCTCAAAACCCGATTTCTTATAAATTAACCAGCCCGGTGATCCGGGCTGGTTAAAACATTCTCTTTATAAACAAAATCCTTTCCCGCTAGCGGGAAAGGATTAGCTTATTTTAGTTGGCAGCTACGTGCTCAACAAAACGCATCATGTTACATGTGTAACCGTACTCGTTGTCATACCATGAAACAACTTTCACGAATGTACCGTCAAGAGCAATACCTGCTTCTGCATCAAAGATTGATGAGAAACCAACACCACGGAAATCAGTTGAAACAACTTTTTCGTCTGTGTAACCCAGTGTACGGCTCATGTCGCCAGACTCTGAAGCAGCCTTCATTGCTTTACAGATATCTTCGTAAGCAACGTCTTTATCTAACTCAACAGTCAAATCAACAACAGATACGTCTGAAGTAGGTACGCGGAAAGCCATACCAGTCAGTTTGCCATTCAGCTCAGGAAGCACAACGCCTACAGCTTTAGCAGCACCAGTTGATGAAGGAATGATATTTTCTAAAATACCACGACCACCGCGCCAGTCTTTCATTGAAGGACCATCTACAGTTTTTTGAGTTGCAGTTGCAGCATGAACTGTCGTCATAAGACCTCGCTTGATGCCCCAGTTATCATTTAATACTTTAGCTATTGGAGCTAGGCAGTTAGTAGTACAAGATGCTGCTGAAACAATTTTTTCGCCTTTGTATTCATTATGGTTAACGCCATATACGAACATTGGGCCACCATCTTTACAAGGTGCAGACTGTACAACTTTACCAGCGCCTGCATCGATGTGTTTCTGACAGCTTTCTTCAGTCAGGAAGAAACCAGTACAATCGATAACGATGTCAGCTTTTACGTCGCCCCATTTAAGATCAGATGGATCACGCTCAGCAGTCAAACGGATTTTCTTACCGTTAACGATCATTGCGCCTTCTTCATAAGAAACTTCACCATCGAAACGACCGTGAACTGAATCATACTTCAGCATGTAAGCAAGGTAGTCAGCGTCCAGCAAATCGTTAATACCTACGATTTCGATGTCGTTGAATTCTTGATAAACAGCACGGAATACCATGCGACCAATACGGCCAAAACCGTTAATACCGACTTTTACAGTCATAATAAACTCTCCAATATTTTCTAATAATTAATAGTTAAAAATGAATTCTTACAGTACTGATTCAACAGTCTTCACAACGTTTTCAACGGTGAAGCCAAATTCTTTGAACAGTTGATCAGCAGGCGCAGACTCACCGAAGTGGTCGATACCAACAACAGCATCAGCGTACTTGTACCATGCATCAGTTACCGCAGCTTCAACAGCAACAGTAGGAACGCCTTTGATCAGTACTGAAGCTTTATATGCATCATCCTGTGCTTCAAACAAATTAGTTGAAGGCATAGATACAACACGAACCTTCTTACCAGATAGTGCTTCAGCCGCGCCTGTTGCCAGTGCAACTTCAGAACCTGTACCAATGATGATTGCATCAGGTGTACCGTCACAATCTTTAAGAATGTAACCGCCCTTAGCGATATCAGCAATCTGTGCATCAGTGCGCTCGTTATGTGGCAGACCCTGACGTGAGAAGATCAATGTAGAAGGACCTGTTTTACGCTCAATAGCTTGCTGCCAACATACAGCAGACTCAACTGCATCACATGGACGCCATACAGCCATGTTAGGAATCATACGTAGTGTAGGAATCTGCTCGATAGGCTGATGAGTAGGACCATCTTCACCCAGACCGATTGAGTCATGAGAGAAAACAAAGATGCTTTGAATTTTCATCAGAGCAGCCATACGCAATGCGTTACGTGCGTACTCAGAGAACATCAGGAAGGTTGCACCGAATGGCAATAGACCGCCGTGCAAAGTCATACCATTCATGATTGCAGACATACCGAATTCACGTACACCGTAGTTCAGGTAGTTAGCTTCTTCGTTGTTGATCATTGGTTTGTAACCAGACCATTCGGTCAGATTTGAACAACCCAGATCAGCAGAACCACCAAACATTTCAGGAACCATTGGTGAGTATGCTTCGATAGCCGCTAGTGAAGCCTGACGTGTAGCAGGACTTTTTGCATCAGCATTAACAGATGCGATGTATTCAGCAGATTTAGCCGCCCAGTCAGCAGGCAGATCGCCAGCCATACGACGCTCATATTCAGCAGCCAGTTCTGGATGCGCTGCTTTATAAGCTGCAAATTTATCATTCCATGCCGCTTCAGCTTTAGCGCCTTTATCTTTACCATCCCAACCAGCGTATACATCAGCAGGAACTTCAAATGCAGCGTGATCCCAACCTAAAGCCGCTTTAGTCAGGTTAATTTCTTCTTCACCTAATGGTGCACCGTGACAGGCGTGTGAACCAGCCTTGTTTGGTGAACCAAAACCAATGGTTGTTTTACAACAAATCATGGTGGGTTTGCCTGTCACTGCTTTCGCATCGTCGATGGCTTTTTGCAGCGCATCAGCATCGTGACCATCTACGTCAGCAATTACATGCCAGCCGTAAGACTCGAAACGTTTTGGTGTGTCGTCAGTGAACCAGCCTTCAACGTGACCATCGATAGAAATACCGTTGTCATCCCAGAATGCGATCAGTTTGCCCAGGCCTAAAGTACCAGCCAGCGAACATGCTTCGTGAGAGATGCCTTCCATCAAACAACCATCGCCTAAGAAAACGAATGTATTGTGATCAACGATGTCATGACCTTTCTGGTTGAACTGGCCAGCCAATGCTTTTTCAGCAATTGCCATACCAACACCATTGGTAATACCCTGGCCTAAAGGACCCGTAGTCGTTTCAACGCCTGGTGCATAACCGTACTCAGGATGACCCGGAGTTTTAGAATGCAGCTGACGGAAATTTTTCAGATCGTCGATAGACAGATCGTAACCAGTCAGATGTAATAGTGAATAGATCAGCATTGAGCCATGACCGTTAGACAGGATGAAACGGTCGCGGTTGCTCCAGTTAGGATTAGCTGGATTGTGGCTCATGTTGTTGTTCCACAATACTTCAGCGATGTCAGCCATACCCATAGGGGCTCCAGGATGTCCTGAATTAGCTTGTTGTACTGCATCCATACTTAGTGCGCGTACGGCGTTTGCAAGGTCTTTACGTGAAGACATAATGCTCTCCGGTTAAGTTTTAATAACTGTTGAGTCACCACAAGCAGGCTTGTATCAACCTCTTGAAGCAACGAAAATTCTTTACTATATCAATGACTTGAATGCATTATTGAGCTACAGCTCAGATCCGCTTCCAGCCAAGGAAAGCCGCGTATTTTCCCCTATATCACCCCAATGGGCAAGTTAGAGCTTTTTATGGCGCCATGCAGAAAAAACTATCAATTCGACCCACTCTTCCATTTGATCGAACAACCCATGCTGGGAATTTGATATTCAGGACCGCCACCTGTTTCCGCCACCTGTTTCATAGCTTCAAACAAATCACGTTTTACATCCTCAGCCACCGTCTCTTTTCTGCTGACATCCAGACGACCGCGATACTGCAATTTTAAATCGCCGTTATAACCAAAAAAATCGGGCGTACATACTGCACCATAAGCTTTGGCCGCTTCCTGCGTTACATCAAATAAGTAAGGAAAGGGAAAATCAAATTGATCCGCTACCGCCTTCATATTCTCAAAAGAATCCTCTTCGTACTCAGAGGGATCATTCGACATAATCGCCACACTATTAACACCCAGCACCATAAGCTCACGAGTATCTCGAACAATACGTTCACGAATAGACTTCACATAGGGACAATGGTTGCATATAAACATGACCAACAGACCCTTATCGCCTCGGCATAACTCTGGCGTCCAGGTCTTGCCATCAACTCCCGGCAGGGAAAAATCGAGAATGTCTTTATCAAAATCACAAACTGGCGTTTCCAGACTCACCATAGCCACACCTCAACACTGAACAATAAAAAACAGAAGAATACATACAAAACAGCACAATACCAAAAAAGCTTTCCTATACTTTACATCTTCCTAGCCGAAACCAACAATAAATGGTAAAATACCCGGCTCGGTTAATTTTCTAAGAATTTCTACAGGCGCAGCAATGGCAGAGCAAGAACAGGGCAACAAACAAGAACAGCAATCACAGCTTAAAACGTTGATTGCCAAGGGTAAAGAACAGGGTTACCTAACTTATGCTGAGGTTAATGATCACCTGCCCGAAGGCATTGTCGATCCTACTCAGGTCGAAGACATCATTAACACTATCAACGACATGGGTATTCAGGTTTGCGAAATTGCACCCGAAGGAGAATCTCGCGTTCTGACTGATGGAGCTGTCAGTGAGGCTGACGAAGAAGTCACCGAAGAAGCCGTTGCCGCACTCACCTCGATTGAAACTGAGCTTGGCCGCACCACCGACCCCGTCCGCATGTACATGCGTGAAATGGGTACCGTTGAACTGCTGACACGGGAAGGCGAAATTGAAATTGCCAAACGTATCGAAGAAGGCCTGAAACAAATTTTAGCAGCCCTGGCAACCAACCCTCATACTGTAAAACTTACATTGCAGGCCTGGGAAAAAATCGAAGCCGGCGATGCACGACAGACCGATTTAATCGCAGACTTCCACAAAACCGACGAAGAACTCGACCGTCTGGCTGCGCTTGCACTAGAAAATGCGGCCAGAGAAGCTGAACTGGCTGCTGCCGGCAAACCTAGCGAAAAGGAAGAAGTAGTCAACACCGCTCTTGATCCCGATAAAATTAAAAAGTTTTTCACCAAAATCAAACGCGCTTATACACGCACCGTTAACGCCGTTGAAAAAGGCGATAGGGATGAAATTAAAAAGGCACGCACTTCATTAGCTACCGCCTTCCTTGGTTTTAAATATCAGCCTGCAGCCGTTATTCGACTAACTCTGGATCTGCACGCCACTATTGACCGTGTTCGCAAACTGGAACGTCACATTCTTGATCTGGCCGTTAATCAGGCTCGCATGCCACGCAAAGTCATGATCACCACGTTCCCTGACAATGAAACCAATACCAAGTGGATCGATAAATACTGTAAAGGTCATGAATATTCAGAGAAACTCAACGAACTGGCACCTGATATCAGAATCGCCCAGCAAAAACTTGGGTTACTTGAAAAAGATTACGGCCTGAGCATTATTGATATCAAAGAGATCAATCGTAAAATTTCAATTGGTGAAGCCAAGGCACGTCGTGCCAAAAAAGAAATGGTGGAAGCTAATCTACGACTGGTTATTTCGATCGCGAAAAAATACACCAACCGTGGCCTGCAATTCCTCGACCTGATTCAGGAAGGCAACATCGGCCTGATGAAAGCCGTTGATAAATTTGAATATCGCCGTGGTTACAAATTCTCAACTTATGCCACGTGGTGGATTCGCCAGGCCATTACCCGCTCAATCGCGGATCAGGCACGCACCATCCGTATTCCGGTTCACATGATTGAAACCATCAACAAGCTGAACCGTATTTTCCGTCAAATGCTTCAGGAAATGGGACGCGAACCTACACCTGAAGAACTGGCTGAAAAAATGGAAATGCCCGAAGACAAAGTGCGCAAAGTTCTTAAGATCGCCAAAGAACCTATTTCCATGGAAACACCGATTGGTGATGATGAAGACTCACATTTGGGTGACTTTATCGAAGACACCAATATACTGGCTCCTATGGACTCAGCAACTGGCGAATCATTGTGTGAATCAACCAAGGACATTCTGACGACACTGACTGCACGCGAATCAAAAGTATTGCGCATGCGCTTCGGTATCGACATGAACACCGATCACACACTGGAAGAAGTAGGCAAACAGTTTGATGTCACCCGTGAGCGTATTCGTCAAATCGAAGCCAAAGCACTACGCAAACTTCGTCACCCAAGCCGTGCAGAACATCTGCGCAGTTTCCTCTCCGACGATAATTAAAAACCATTTAACTGGCACGAAGTTTTCTATATACTTCGTTGCCAGTTAAATGTGTCATCGCATATTTAACACCCTTTCAGGGCCCGTAGCTCAGCTGGTTAGAGCGTCCGACTCATAATCGGCAGGTCGAAGGTTCAAGTCCTTCCGGGCCCACCATTTATTACCCCTCTTCCTGGCATTTCATCGTTACCACGCGAAGCGTGGGAACGATAGAATAAGTTATTAACTAAATCTTGAAACTTTACAGAAATACCATACCTAACAAAGCAATCAGGATAAAACACAGGTAAAACAATGAATCGAATATTCTTATTTATTATGACCAATATCGCCATAATGCTTGTATTGAGCATAACATTAAGGCTTTTAGGTGTTGATAGCATATTAGCCGAAAATGGTTCTGATCTTAATATTCAGGCTTTAGTCATACTCTCTGGCGTTATTGGTTTTGGCGGATCATTTATATCGTTATTGATATCTAAGTGGATGGCAAAACGCATGACGGGTGCGGTCGTTATCACCAACCCATCTAATAATATTGAAAGATGGCTAGTTAATACCGTTGAAAAACAGGCACAAATTGTAGGCATAAAAATGCCGGAAGTAGCAATTTTTCCATCCCCAGCAATGAATGCTTTTGCAACTGGCGCAAGTAAAAATAAGTCACTAATGGCCGTCTCTCAAGGGCTGCTAGATACTATGACACAAGGTGAAATTGAAGCTGTCGTTGGCCATGAAATGAGCCACATTGCTAATGGAGACATGGTGACGTTAGCGCTTATACAAGGTGTCGTTAATACCTTTGTTGTATTTTTATCTCGTATTATCGGGCACATCGTTGACCGCATTATTTTAAAAAATAACCGGGGTCACGGTATTGGTTACTTTGTTACCGTTATGATTTCACAGGTAGTGTTATCAATTCTTGCATCAACCATCGTTATGTACTTTTCAAGAAAGCGTGAGTTTATCGCCGATACTGGCGGAGCAGATTTAGCTGGCCATCAAAATATGATTAATGCACTTAAACGGCTGGGGCAGGTAGAACCAGAAGCTTTACCGGAACAAATGGCCGCTTTTGGCATTAGCGACAAAGCTGGCTTTATGGCGCTGTTCTCATCACACCCACCAATTGAAGCCAGAGTAGAGGCATTAGAAAATCATGCTAGAACTCGTTCCTAGATTGGTTTAATCAACTAAACAAGCTAGCTGACGTTAGATAGCAATTACTTATCAAGATGTTGGTTTCTTGAGACAGGAATCCCAATAGGGAGTCCCCTCGAATCTCTTTACCAGAAAGTCCACAAACGCTCTAACACGTCGTGAAAGATGACGGGTTTACGGATAAATTGCGTAGACGTCAATCTTTCTCATAATCGATCGGTCGAAGGCTCGAGCCCTTCCAGACCCACCATTTTTTCCTTCTTGAGGTTGCAGTTCCTTTATCAACCCCTCTTCCTCATGATGCTAGAAAATCGCACAGGTTTTCACATTAATGGTTTATGCACTTATTTTTCAAATAAAGCATTTTTCATATTATCTGGTAACAGCGAGGGACCTTCTTTATACATAAAGTCGATAAATGTTCGAGCGACGACAGAGAGTCGTTTACCACGCGGATGACCCACATACCATTGCCATGAAATCGGAAAGCCTTCCACTTCAAGAATTGTGAGTTCATTCAGGTCACCGCTGGTGATTGTATGCATAGAGATCACTGCTATACCTAATCCACCCGATATCCCCTGCTTGATCGATTCATTACTACCGAGCTCCATCCGTACATTTAGCTCATGACCATATTTTTCAAATAACTGCTCCAGCGCAATTCGTGTACCCGAGCCCGGCTCTCGAATAATAAACGGCTCCTCTGCAATATCGGCAAACGACAAAGATTTCTTTTGTGCCAGTTCATGGTCTATCGGTGCCACCACCACCATTGGGTTTTCAAGGTAGGGCTGAAACTCCAGCTCACTGGATTCAGGCGGTTTGCCTACCAGATAAAGATCATCCATGTTTCGACTCATACGATCAAGAATATGCTCACGGTTGCCGACATCGAGCGATACATTAATACCGGGATATTGACTGGTAAATTTACCAATTAGACGGGGCGCAAAGTAATTTGCTGTGGTCACTACAGACATACGTAACTGTCCGGTTCGCAAACCTTTCTGATCATCAACCTGCATTTCGAAACGATTCAGCGCACTCAGGATATCAAGCGCCGTCTGCTGCAACGCCGTTCCCGCTTCGGTCAACGAGATTTTTTTACCGATTTGCTCTGTCAGGGGTAGTCCAATATCTGATTCCAGTTTTTTGATCTGCATTGAGACTGTTGGCTGCGACAGAAAAAGCTCCTCGGCAGCACGCGTATAACTTAACAGGCGAGCAACAGCCTCGAAAACCTGTAGTTGTCGAAGACTAATACGACGGGCAAGCCGCCCTACTTTTATATTGACCATAGATAATATTCTATGATTATTATTACAAATATCAATTATTATTTATACATTTAATCGATATACTTAAATCCACAGTAAAACACTCAGGTATTAAGCCGTACCGGATCAATAGAGGAAATTGTTATGCCAGAAAGATGGTTACAAATTAAAGGTGATCCTTCGGTAAGGAATTTTTTGTTCCAGCAGTCTCGGGTTGAGAGCCTGTTCGATACTGATCTGGGTCGTCTCCATGAGATTGTCTATGCCTTATTAACATTTAAAGGCGCATTCCATGTGAAGATTCACTACTCATCTAGCCTGTTAACCTGCTGGTTTGCAGACGATGCGTTTCGCTACCGCGTCTTCGTTATGGATGAAGTACTGAGCCAGGATTTTCTTGATCAATTTCGTGACTGCAAGATAGATCATCTGCAGCCGGTAATAGACATGGAGAACACGTTAGCTATTTTAAAAGAGTTCAAGCGATTACGTTCGACAGACCAGACGATCTATATACGCAATGGCTCTATCAACCGGATAAACGGCCTGATCGGCATGACTTTTTCCTGTGATGGCGCACATTATATCGATCACAAAACTTTTTTTGAAAAACTCGAAACCTTTGCGACCGATGATCCTGATGAAAACGAAGAGAACCATCTAATCATGGAAACCGCATAGCTACGAACAATATTCATAACTTATATTTATCAAGAGGAGCACTGCTTATGTTATTTAAAATGATAGACAAAATGAACCACCGAGCTTTTGCCAGAGTGAAATGGCTCTTGACCGCATTTTCGGGCGCTTTAACGGCCGGACTAATTATCGTATTAGAAAGCTGAGTGTTTCATTCACTTCTAGTCATGAGTGAAGTAAACCTTTGACAGCCTACAGGGATTTAGGCTGTAATCCTTCCAGGCTCACCACCTTTTACTCATCAAGATTCAGGCTTATTAAGACAGTAATCCCAATAAGGTGTGCCCTCAAATCGCTTCACCAGAAAATCAACAAACGCTCTGACGCGTTGTGAAAGATGGCGGGTTTGTGGATAAATTGCGTAGGCGTCAATCTGCTGTGTTTTGTAATCTTCAAGCACTGGAACCAGAGCACCACTTTCGATTTCTTTGTAGACGACAAATGCTGGAACACGAATAATTCCCTGACCTTCTACGGCTGCATCTTTAAGAAATTCGCCCGCACTAGCTTTTAAATAGGGATGTACTTTTGTCCTGATTTTTTTGCCATTACCATCTGTAAAATGCCAGTATTCAAAATCACGTAAGCTGTAGACGAGACATTGATGTTCTCGCAATTCATCTGGCATTTGGAGTGTACCCATCTGCTCTAGATAAGCTGGACTGGCACACATAACGAACTGGATTGGCGCAAGACGGCGTGCAATTAAACTTGAATCCGGTAGCTTTGCAATGCGAATCGCCAGATCAAATCCTTCCTGAATTAAATCCACTTCACGGTCATTAAAATCCAGATCAAATTCAATCTGCGGGTGCGCTTTTGAAAATTTATTAATGGCAGGCCCCATATGCATGAGACCAAAAGTTGATGGTAAGGCTATTTTCAAACTGCCTTTTAATGTGCCATGAGCCTGCGATGTGGCAAGTTCAGCCTCAAGAACATCGTCCAGTATGCGCACCGATTGATGGTAAAAAGCACGCCCGCTATCGGTCAGGTTCATACTCCGGGTGGTTCGATGAAAAAGCTCTACGCCCAGATGCGCTTCCAGCTCTTTTAAACGTCGGCTAACTGCGGACTTTGCCACGCCGAGTCTATCCGCAGCGCCACTGATACTACCGGCTTCGACGACGCGAATAAAAGTACCCATATTTTCAAAACGATTCATTTCGCCCTCTATTGTTGCGATTACAAGAACAATAATTTCTCATTATCACTGTTTATTCTTTTTTCCACAATGACAATAATATCGCCAACGACAAGACATTAAATGCATAGCGAGGGTGACATCATGAATACACAGGCAGATACAACTCGATTCATACCAGCGATGGCAACCTCTGAAGGCGCCGGTGTTACCGTGCACCGTACAATCGGCACACCGGCTTTGCGCAATTACGACCCGTTCGTGATGCTGGATTATTTCAGTAGCGATAACCCGGATGAGTATATTGCGGGCTTCCCTTCTCATCCACACCGCGGTTTCAATACCTTCACCTATATGATCGATGGGCACATGGAGCATAAAGATAGCATGGGAAACACCGGCGACCTAAGCCCCGGTAGCGCTCAATGGATGAAGGCTGCCAGCGGGGTTATTCATTCAGAAATGCCCAAACAGGAAAACGGTTTGATGCGCGGCTTCCAGTTGTGGGTCAATCTGCCAGCGGCAAACAAGATGGATACGCCTGAATATCAGGAATATGAGTCGGATGCCTTTCCAGTCATTGAAACATCTGACTACAAAGTCAAAGTGGTTATTGGTCGTCTTGCTGAGGTTTTGTCGCCTATCGTGGATGACGTCACCAATGTGTCGTATTTCGACGTGCAGGTAAATGCGGGGAAAAGATTTCAGCATAAACTGCCTGTAGAGAACAACAGTTTTCTGTATGTTTTTGAAGGCAACGGTAAGCTCAATGGCAAAAACACACCGTTGAATACACTCGTAGTACTGTGTACAGAAGATAATATTTCTGACTATACTGCAGGAAAACAAGGTGCGCGGTTTCTGCTGATTAGTGGTAAGCCAATCAATGAATCCGTTGCTCAGTATGGTCCGTTTGTAATGAATTCAAAGCAAGAAATTGATCAGGCAATGAGTGACTATCAATCCAATAATTTCATTCGTGATCGTGCATGGGTTAATCGCAAAAAAAAGGTAGAGGGTTAACCATGCAATTGAAAAACAACACAAGCCGATTTGGTCTCATTGCCATTGCTTTGCACTGGTTGGTGGCTTTAACCGTTTTTTCCCTGTTTGCATTGGGCTGGTGGATGACCGAACTGGACTACTACGATAGCTGGTACAAGCTAGGCCCATGGTGGCATAAAAGCATCGGCATATTACTTTTTATGGCGGTCATATTTCGTCTGTGCTGGCGATTTTTTACACCACTGCCGCAGCCGCTAGCTAGCCACCAGCCATGGGAAATAAAAGCCGCGCACACGGTTCATCTGCTGCTCTATTTATTGCTATTGCTGATCATGCTAAGCGGCTATCTCATCTCGACGGCGGATAACCGTGCAATAGAAGTATTCGGCTGGTTTTCTATTCCGGCAACCATTACCTCGATTCCTAACCAGGAAGATGCTGCGGGTTGGCTGCATTTCGTACTTGCATCATCTTTAATTGGGTTAGTGCTGCTACACGCAGCAGCCGCATTGAAACACCACTTTATCGACCGGGATGGTACGCTTAAACGTATTTTCGGACGCTAAAATTTTTTAAAAAAACAGGAGAAAAATCATGACACTACGCACTTTAACCGCTTCACTACTAATCGCTGGTTCAGTTTTTACCAGCTCATCCCTTTTTGCAGCCGATTATGAAATTGATACCAAAGGCGCACATGCCTTTATCCAGTTTCGTGTTCAGCATTTAGGCTACAGCTGGCTTTATGGTCGCTTCAACGAATTTGGTGGCAAATTCAGTTACGATGAAGCTGCGCCAGAAAAAGCCTCCGTTGAGGTCAACATCAAAACCGCTAGCGTCGATTCTAATCATGCAGAACGTGATAAACATTTGCGCAGTGATGACTTCCTGGACGTCGAAAAATTTCCAGAAGCCAAATTCGTTAGCACCAGTTATACACCGGGCAAAGGTGACAAGGGCGTGCTGAAAGGAAACCTGACGCTGCACGGTGTGACCAAACCTGTAGAAATAGCCGTGCAGTCTATTGGTGCGGGCAAAGATCCCTGGGGTGGTTACCGCATGGGCTTTGAAGGTACAACAACATTTGCCATGTCGGACTTTGGTATTTTGAAAAATCTTGGGCCGAAGTCTAAAGATGTTGAAATGATTCTATCGATAGAAGGAATCAGAAAGTAACAGTTAGCAAGTAGCTAGGTAGGGTGGGCAAGTTTTTTTGCCCACGCCTATACCACCAAATTAATAACCGCGTGGGCACAAAACTGCGCCCACCCTACAAGACCGCATAAACATAAATAGAATAATCCTGATGGAGTAATCGTTATGTCCAATCCCACTATCGCTGACAACAAACCGGTCAAGGTCACGCTTTCAAAAGGTCAGGAATATCATTTCTGCACCTGCGGAAAATCCAAAAGCCAGCCGTTTTGTGATGGCTCGCATGTCGGCACGTCTTTTACTCCCAGAGTCATTGTTTCAGATGGAGACGGTGATGCCTATTTATGCGCATGCAAACATACGGGGAATACGCCGTTTTGTGATGGCTCTCATAAGCAGTTTAGTGATGACGATGTTGGCAAAGAAGGTCCTGGTGTAAAAAATCAAGCTTCTGAGTTACCAGTTGCAGTTTCCACAAAAGAGGAACCCACCGTCGAATTTATCCATCAGCTTGCAAAGGAAGGCTTGTCCAAATTAGGTCATCATGGCCCAATGACATCGATGGGTGTTCCACGCCACGAACTGCCCCACTGGGACGACCTACAGATAATGGTCGCTCAAATGGCAAGCAAACCGCTGATGGAAGATATCGATGTCTCTTCTGAGTTGATTATTGGCCCAGAAGCGAAAAAACCTTTGAAATTAAAAATGCCTTTGTTTGTTTCTGACATGAGTTTTGGTGCGCTCTCCGAGGAAGCAAAAATAGCATTAGCCACAGGTGCAGAACTTGCGGGCACCGGCATCTGTTCAGGTGAAGGCGGCATGTTGCCTGAAGAACAGCAAGCAAACTCCCGGTATTTTTATGAACTTGCCAGCGCAGGCTTTGGTTACAAAGAAGAACTGTTGAAAAAGGTACAGGCCTTTCACTTTAAAGGTGGTCAGGGTGCAAAAACGGGTACGGGTGGCCATCTACCCGGCACGAAAAACATTGGCAAAATATCTCAGGTCAGGGGCATAGCCGAAGGCCAGCCAGCAATCTCTCCACCCACATTTAAAGAGCTTTCATCAGTATCTGACTTTAAGAAATTTGCAGATCGTGTCAGAGAAATTACTGGCGGAATTCCTGTTGGTTTTAAACTCAGTGCAAACCATATTGAAAAAGATATTCAATTCGCATTGGATGCCAGTGCGGATTACATCATCTTAGATGGTCGCGGCGGCGGCACAGGCGCAGCCCCTGAAATGTTTAGAGATCATATCAGCGTACCCACCATTCCCGCGCTTGCGCGTGCACGTCGCTACCTGGATGAACAAGGCGCAAGCGGTCGTGTCACGCTTATTATTACCGGTGGTTTACGCGTACCGACTGATTTTGTGAAAGCACTGGCACTGGGCGCAGATGGCATCGCTATTTCTAATAGCGCGATGCAGGCAATCGGCTGTGTTGCCGCAAGAATGTGCAACACCAATAACTGTCCTGCCGGAATCGCCACACAAAAAGAAGAATTACGACAAAGGTTAAATATAGAAAAATCATCGACTCAATTAAATAACTTCTTTCAAGCCTCCGTCGAGTTAATGCAAGTGATGGCCCGTGCCTGTGGACATGATGATTTAAGTAAATTTAATAAAAATGATCTAGCAACATGGCATCGTGAAATGGCTTTATTGTCTGGTGTTGAGTATTCGGGCTTTGACCCAAAATGACTCCCTAGCCGGGTCTCATAATCGATCGGCCGAAGGTTCGAAAAAATCGTATGAAACGATATTATTCGCTACATCCCTGTAGCTCACCCTACGGGTCATCACAAAAACCGTGATGCTCAAAATTGATTCAGTCAATTTTAGTCATGAGTGAAGCGAGCCTTTGGTAGCCTACATGGATGTAGACTGTAATCCTTCCAGGACCACCATCTTTTTCCTTTCTTCCTTGCATCACCCAATCACAAACCAATTCAAATTTAAGAACTGCATTATTTATAGTACAATCGTCATCTTAATGTCAGCGACCGTTGAACCGTACTGACGTCACACAGACGTTTTCTACTGCTTTATCCATCGCTTGTACGATAAAACCAATTGTTCATACACTGGGACCTCATGCAACTGTTAACAGGACTATTGCTTACGCCTCTTTGCGGAGCCATTTTGATCGCCGTTTTACCGGCTGGTCGTGATCGCCTGTACCGTAATGTCGCCCTGATTACATCGCTCATCGCTATAGCTTTATCGTTCTATGTGCTCAGCCTGTTCGATACTCAGATCGCTGGTTTGCAGTTCACTGAGCACATGAAATGGAATCCCCGTCTGGGCATCGCCTACGATATCGGCATTGATGGCATTTCATTGCCCATGGTTATACTCGCAGCCATATTGAGCTTCATCGCAATACTGGCGTCGAGCAACATTACCGACAAGCCAAAGGGCTACTACCTGTTATTACTGCTACTGGAAACTGCCATGTTTGGTGTTTTCATGGCTCAGGACTGGGTGTTGTTTTACGTGTTCTGGGAGCTAACGCTGATTCCGCTGTTCTTCCTGATCGATCGCTGGGGTGGCAAACAACGTCACGGTGCGGCGCTCAACTTTGTACTGTACACCTTCGGTGGTTCGGTTTTTCTACTGGTCGCCATGCTGGTTCTTTTCGATAACTTACCTGCCCACAGTTTCTCCATGCGCTATATGGCCGAAGCCGCAGCCTCTTTGCCAGACCAGACACAGCTGCTGATTTTTCTTGGTTTCCTGATCGGCTTTGGCGTGAAGATGCCGATCTTCCCTATTCATGGCTGGTTGCCGGTGGCTCACGTCGAAGCACCGAGTCCGGTCAGTATCCTGCTATCGGGCATCCTGTTAAAAATGGGTGCTTATGGTTTACTGCGGGCGACCGAAATGCTGCCCAATGCGGTCATGCAAATGCAAACCACCTTGATGGTGTTTGCCCTGATCAGTCTTGTCTATGGTGGCCTGCTCGCCTGGCGACAGACCGACATGAAAAAAATGATCGCCTATTCATCGGTCAGCCACATGGGTGTAGTGCTACTGGGAATCGCAACCCTGAACATTACTGGCCTTTCCGGCGCGGTCATGCAGATGGTTGCACATGGTCTGGTTGCCGGCGCTATGTTCCTGCTTATCGGCCTGCTTTATGAGCGCACCCATACCCGTGACATCCGCGACTTCAGCTCACTAATCAAAACAACACCACGGTTTGCTTTTTTCACTATCTTTGCTTTCATCGCCGCGGTTGGCCTGCCCGGCACCGCCGGTTTTATGGCTGAACTACACGTACTTATCGGTGGTTTCCATCAATGGGGATGGCTGATCGTGGCTCTGAGTATTGGCATCATGATTAGCGCAGCTTATGCGCTCCGCACGGTAGGCCGCATGTTTACCGGCCCAAGCCGTGAAAATATGAGCAATATTGCTGATCTGCACGGCTCAGAAATGCTGGCCGCAGGTGTGTTAACAGCGGGAATAATTTTTCTGGGCGTATTTCCTGCTTCTATTTTGCAGTACATCACACCGTCGGTCACTAACCTAAGCCAGTTATTTAACTAGATATGAGCACGGATAAGACAGGCAATCAGAAACAGGATATCCGCGAGGAGTTACTCGAGGCTATTGCGCATCTGGAGCATATTTTGCCAGGCCAGGCACCGATCCGTGATTTTGTACACCACAACACACTTCATGGCTTACAGCATCTGGACTTTACCGATGCGATTGCTGAATCCTGCAAAATCACGGGGGCAAAAGGCTTTCTGCCCCATGAAAAATATCGCGAATATTATAAAGCTAAACGTATCAATGATAACGATATTGATGCAGTGCTCGATGAAGATGAAAGCCTGTCCAGTGCCGAAGTCATCGCCAGTATTGATGGTCGTGAACTCACTAAAAAAGAAATTTACCGCACCGGCCTGTTAAATGATTTCAGGCCAATTACCCGTAGCCAGCTGCACTGGTTAATCGAGGAAAAAAGTGTTCTATCCTGTTTCCAGCAGAATATAAACAATCAGCAGCGTGAACAGTTGGTCAAAGCCGCAGGCAACCGGGGTTTTGACTGCGAAACTGAAGCTATCAATGAGCTATGGAATGCCTGTCTACAAAAACTGGATCTTCAGCATTTTATCGTCCACCCGGAGGATATGACCGATCTATCCGCGAGCAAAGCAGAATCGATGCTCAATGAGCTGGCAAAGGCAGAACAGGGTGACGATGACTATCAGGTGTTGATGCATCATCTGGTGCGCAAAAAAGGTGAAGATTTACTCGCACAGCAACTCGACAGCATCGGCTCCGAACATACTCTGGGTGAGTTCCTGAAATCAATCACCGGTGAAGACATACTCAACGATTTGCGCCCCGTCATAATCCGTCATGTGGGCCTCTTCCTCGATGGTGGCATGGCTGCATGGCCGTACATCGACCGCAGCAAGGGTTTTTATAATACCTGGCGCGTCATTGCCAAACACGATTTGAGTTCAGTATTCGAAGACTTACGCGACTGGCACGACACCATCGATGGCCTGTCCGATGACCCTCTGGATACCATGATATTCGAGCTACGGCGTTCCGGCGTTCCCCAGGAAAAATGGGCGCAATACATCGAACGTATCGCACTGGAACTGCCGGGCTGGGCAGGCATGTTTTTATGGCATGCGAACAATTCAGATGCACCAAACATCAGCATGGTCGATTATCTTGCCGTCTGTCTGGTACTGGAAAGACTGTTCGCGCAACGTCTGTGCGGCAGAGTTTGGCAGCTTGAAGCCTCTCAGGATATGTTCCGCTGGTACTTCCGCAAACACCGTTCCGAGTATCTGGTACGTCATGCCCTGTTCAACTCGCATCTACCAGAATACTTAATCACCCGAGCTCACAAGCTGGTGCAGCGGCAGTTTTCCAACACCAATGTTTACCATGACTGGATTGATCTGGCCGACATGGTCTGGACCTGGCAACACAGTCCCGCCGCTGACCAGCCCGCCGGTTACAGTGTTCACGGTCATGCCTGGAACCTGTTCTGTCTGTCACAACAACTGTCGCTACCCGCTTCATTTATCAGCGAACTCGATGCGCAGCAACTGGAACAAATCTTCGCCTGTCTGGATCTGACTCAGGGTGATGACGGTAGCTTCCTCTGGCTACAGGCCTACGAAGGCAACTACCGTGAAAAGATTTTTAACGCGGTTGAGCAGAACAAGGGACGCGGCCGCTGGCGTACACGCGACTCAAGACCCAGCGCACAGATCACTTTCTGCATGGATGATCGTGAAGAAGGTATCCGTCGTCATCTGGAAGATATTGAACCCAGCATCGAAACACTCGGCGCGGCCGGTTTCTTTGGTGTCGCCGTCAACTATCAAGGCATTGATGATACCAGCGAGACACCGCTTTGCCCCATCGTGGTCACACCAGCTCATGCCGTGCACGAATACGCAAAACAGGATCAAAAGGCTGTTGAACAACAACACGCACAACGCCAAAAATTAAGATTATGGATCAAAGATTTACTGCACCTTGAGACACGTCGTAATATATTGAGCACCGGTTTGATTATCGGTCTGAGCGCACCGTTTACCCTGCTAACATTGCTCGCCAAAACTCTGTTACCTCATCGCTTTGGCAAGTGGATTCAAAGCAACCGTGATGTTATCGACATGTCGGTGGACACTACGGTGCAGATCGACGCACAAAGTGATGAGCCTGCCAGCATCGAAAATCCACGCCATGGTTTTACCGATGACGAACAAGCTGACCGTGTCGAGAATTTCCTGCGTAACATCGGGCTTGTTTCCGGTTATGCTCCCTTAGTTATTATGATGGGGCACGGCTCATCGAGTCAGAACAATCCACACATGGGCGCTTATGACTGTGGTGCCTGCAGTGGTCGTCATGGTGGCCCGAATGCGCGCATTTTTGCAGCCATGGCTAATCGTCCAGAGATACGCAATTTATTAAAACAACGCGGTCTTGATATTCCCAAAGATACAGTTTTCCTCGGCTCGGAACACAACACCTGTGATGAGGTGATCGAGTGGTACGACATGGATCAGTTGAGCGAAGAACAGTCACAGGCCTGGCAAACACTCAATACAAAACTTGATCAGGCATGCAAACTCTCGGCGCATGAACGCAGTCGTCGCTTCATGTCGGCCTCGACCAAGATGAACAATGACTCTGCACTAGCGCACGTCGTTGGACGCTCCTACGATTTCAGTCAGGCAAGACCTGAGCTGGGTCATGCCACCAACGCCACCGCTTTTATCGGACGACGCTCATTGAGTCAGGGCGCCTTCTTTGATCGCCGCGCTTTCCTGATTTCCTACGATCCATCGACAGATCCCGAAGGCAAAATTATTGAGAATATCCTGCTGAATGCAGGCCCTGTCGGTGCCGGTATCAATCTGGAATATTATTTCTCCACGGTCAACAATGAAAAATATGGCTGTGGCACCAAAGTCATGCACAACCTCACTGGTCTGTTCGGGGTGATGGAAGGTGCCAGTTCAGATCTGCGCACTGGCTTACCGGTACAGATGATAGAGATCCACGAAGCCATGCGTCTGCTGGTTATCGTTGAAGCAAAAACAGAAATCCTGGGTGCGATTTATGGACGTCAACCTGTGATAGAAGAACTGGTCGGCAAACGCTGGTTACAACTGGCAGCCATTGACCCAGATGACGGTGCCATCAGTTTCTTCGTTGCCGGCAAGGGCTTCGTTCCATGGCAGGGAACCGAGCAGGATCTGGCAACCGTAAAACATTCTATCGATCACTATCAGGGGCAACGAGATCATTTGCCACCTGCGCTCATAGAGATAAAGGAGACGAGCCGTGCTTGAGTTTATTGCTTCCTTAATCTTCGCCGCACCACTGGCAGCGACAATCATCATCATACTCGGCATACTGTCCGGTCATTTTCAGCATGAAACTTCAGAGCGGCTGGTTGGCAGACTGTCCACACTGGCAGTATTGATCAGTTTGTTCTCGATTATCGGACTGCTAATTTTCAGCGTATTAAATCCCGACCAGCTACCCGCTTCACTAGAGCTGTTGAACTGGTTTAGCAGTGGTGAGCTGAGTATCAACATCGCCCTGCAACTCGATATGCTGTCATTGGCAATGGGGAGTTTGTTTGCCTTTTTGCTGTTCATCACGCAACGTTTTTCCGTGAACTACCTGCATCGCGAAAAGGGCTACTTCCGCTACTTCATGATTCTCAACATGTTCACTACCGCCATGCTGATGATCGTCATGTCGGGTAATGCGGTCACCGCGTTCCTCGGTTGGGAGCTGGCAGGTTTGAGTTCTTATCTGCTGATTGCTTATGCCTACGACAGACCGACAGCGACAGAAAATGCAACCCGTGTTTTCATCACCAACCGTCTCGGTGATGCCGGTTTCATTCTTGCTCTGGTGCTCGCGTTCTACTGGGCGAACGGTAATGACTGGAACAGCATGAACAACGAACTGATTGCACTCGATGCCTCACAACGTTTTATTGTGCTCAGTGGTTTTGTTCTGGCGGCGCTGGTGAAGTCTGCGCTGTTTCCATTCTGCTCATGGATCACACGCGCACTCGAAGGGCCAACGCCTTCCAGCGCTATTTTCTATGGCTCATTGATGGTTCACGCAGGTATCTTCCTGTTGCTTCGTCTCGCACCGGTGATCGACACAAGTACTGCCATACAGGTGATTCTGATCACGCTGGGCATTTTGACCATTGCCTACGGCTGGCTTGGTGGTCTGGTACAAACAGATGTAAAAACTGCACTGATCTTTTCGGTACTGACACAAACTGGTCTGATGCTGCTATGCATCGGATTTGGCTGGTATACGCTGGGCGCAATCCATCTGGCGGCTCATGCCATCTGGCGCGCCTATCAGATGCTGAGCTCACCCGCTTACCTGACTCTGACCAATCGCAATGCACGTCCGATTTCAGCATGGTTACAGAAACGCCCCACTCTATTCAATGCCGCCTTACACAGAATGTGGCTCGACAATATCATCGACTGGATCGCAGTAAAACCAACCGAATTAATGGCGCAGGATCTGAATCATTTCGACGAACGCATAGTCAACCGCATGGTCGGCATGCCGGGACAGATAGATGCCATTTCATCGCTGACTGATTACGAAGAACGTAAACGTGGTCTGGTCAATCCGGAGACTTCCATGATTACCGGGCGCGGCGTGATGGGCGGCTTGATGGAAAAAATCGCCAACGGTCTGTACTGGTTCGAAGAGTCACTGGTACTCAAGGGTAGCGGTGACGGTTTGATCAAGGTGCTGAATATACTGGGCGCTTATCTGGTTCGTATCGATTACCTATTCAGCCGCCCCCGTTATCTGTGGCTGTTCATTCTTTTGACTATGTTGGTAGTGTTCTGATGCAAGTAATCGACTGGCACACACAAATATCTTTCCCGATTCTGGCCATCATGCAATTACTGCCGTTAGCAGGATTGTTGATTGCACGTTTTGTGGGCAACCGCCTGGCCACGTTTTCTGCACTCGTGATCACCAGCATTGAGATGGTTCTGGCCGTCTACCTGTATCTGCAATACAACCAGAACATCACCGCATTCCAGTTCAGTGAATCTTTCAACTTCTATGGGCCACTGGACTACCACGCCGCCGTCGATGGCATCTCGGTGCTGTTCCTGTTGCTAACCAATTTCCTGATCCTGATCGTTTCGCTTTATGGACCTATTCGCGGACTGTCTCCACAAAACAGGTTCCAGACCACCGTGCTGGGTATTCAGGCCTGTTTGGTGACCATGTTTGTGACCATGAATCTAATGTGGTTCGTTCTTGTCTCATTCATCCAGTTCATACTGCTCGGTTATCTGTTATGGCGCTGGGCGACATCACCTAACAAGGACACCGCTTTCACCCGTTACCTGCAGTTCATGGGCAGCGGCCTGTTACTAATGATACTCGGCACCGTGTTGATGGGCTGGCAATACGCTGAAATCCATCACGTCTGGTCATTCGATTTGATCGATCTACAGAGCAGCCCGATCCTGCCCGTCTATCAGAGCTGGATTTTCTTCCTGCTGTTCTACGGACTGGCGGTACGTATTCCCCTGTTCCCACTGCATGGCTGGCTGCCACTGGCAATTGAACACGGCACCATCGCGGTAGCACCGATCCTGTTGCTGGGTCTGAAAACCGGTATTTACGGCATCATTAGATTTGTCTACCCACTGCTGCCCGAGGCCGTATTGCAATGGCAAATGTTATTGCTGGTGCTGGCCATTGCCGGCATTCTCTACGCCGCGCTGCTGGCGATGATGCAGGAAAACCTTCGCCGACTTTTAGCTTATGCAGTCATCAGCCACACCGGCATCGTCATGATCGGTTTGCTGAGCCTGCATCCACTGGCCTTTCAGGGCAGCACCCTGCTCACCATCAATTTTGGACTCGCCATCGCCGGTCTGTTCTTCATGACCGGCCTAATTTACCAGCGCACGGGCACGACTCGCATACCACAGCTGGGTGGTCTTTTTGACCATATGCCCGTAGTCGGAATGGCGTTCCTGATCGCGGGTCTGGCCATCGTCGGTATGCCGGGCACTCCGGGGTTTGATGCCGCGCATCTGGTCATGGAAGGTTCAATCGATAGATTTGGTACGCTGGTGACTATTGGCGCAGCACTGGGCAACGTCATGGCAGCGGGTTTCCTGCTCTGGTCGTTCCAGCGGGTTTTTCTGTCTCAGCCAGAAAACGTCAACGTACGCATCAGGTCAACGACTACCAAGAAAACTGAAATACTGCTCGCGGGTATCATCATTGCAGCCCTGCTAGGGCTGGGATTTTATACCGAGCTCTGGCTTGATCTGATCGACAAATCACTACAGCCTCTTAACGAGCTTTATGCAACCGCCGCGGAACATTAATTAGTCAATGACATCATGACAGAAGCCAATTTTCCATTACTCAGCCTGTTAATCATCACGCTACCCATCGGTGGCGCATTGATCTGGTTGTGGCCTAACGCCGCACACGCACGCTGGATTGCACTGGCAACCGCCATTGCCGACCTGATACTTTCGCTGACCGTACTATTCAGGTTCGATACCAGTCTCTCAGGCTTTCAAATGGTTGAACGCGCTGAGTGGATACCTTCCATCAATGCACAATATCAGGTTGGCATCGACGGCCTTTCGGTGCTGTTCCTGCCGTTAACGGTGATACTCTTTATCGGCGTTATTCTCAGCTCGTGGCGCTCGGTCACGCATATGCAGCGTCTGTACTACTCGCTGATGCTGTTGCTGGAAAGCGCCACTCTGGGTATTTTCTGCTCACTCGATGGCATCCTGTTTATGCTGTTCTGGGAAATGACCCTGATCCCCATTTACTTCCTGGTCAGCTTCTGGGGCGTGGGACCCAACCGACGCTTTGCCGCCGTAAAATACACCCTGTTTATGCTCGCCGGTGGTATCCCCATTATTTTTGGATTCATCACACTCGCATTCGCTCACGCAGAAATGGCGGGTGGCTTCCCGGCCGGGCTCACTTTTGACTATATCGAGTGGCTGGAGACACCGTTACCACTGGATTTACAGAAACAGATATTCCTGCTACTACTGTTAGGCTTTGCCTTCAAACTACCCGCGATACCACTACACACCTGGCTACCCTTAATGGCGATGCAGGGGCCGGTATCCGTCACCGCCACCATCGTCGGCCTAAAGCTGAGCGCCTACGGCGTAATACGCTATGTCATCCCACTGGCACCTCAGGCCGCACAGGAATTCGCCTGGATGCTAACAACCATAGGTGCAATCGGCATACTCTATGGCGCGGTTGTTGCCATGGCACAAACCAATCTCAGACGCATGCTGGCTTTCGCCAGTATTAGTCATGTAGGCCTGGTTGTACTGGGTATCGCCTCATTTACCCAACAGGGAATTGAGGGTGCCATATTCCAGCTACTCAACTTTGTTATTGTCGCCAGCGGCCTGTTCCTGATTACCGGCCTGCTCCATCATCGCATCGGCTCCACCGACATCATCAGTCTCGGTGGCGTGGCGAAGTCCATGCCCAAACTAACCGCGTTCTTCCTGCTTTTTGGTCTCGCCTCCATAGGCATACCGGGCACCAGCGGTTTCCCTGCAGAATTCTTAATCCTGTACTCAACCATCACCACACAAACAGGCGCAGGTATTGCTGCACTAGCGGTAGTAATAATTGGCGCAAGCTACTTTGTTTCACTTTATCGAAAAGCTTTTCTGGGGCCTGCAACGAATCCTGCTGTCCAGCAATCGGTTGACCTGCAAGGAAGGGAATTTTTTATTATTGGCGTGTTTGCCGCGTTGATTATTGTTGGGGGTTTTTACCCTGCTGTTGTGCTGGATGTGATTAGTGTTTCGGCTGAGGGGTGGGTGGAGCATTTGGAGTGATTGGGGAGGGTGCGTAGTGGATATATCTAAATTTATTCCATTCGATAAATCGATCGAGTCTGAGCTTCCCCCAATAAAACGGACGATTTAATTACCGGCAAATTTCTTCT
>CBFCZV010000002.1:0-104196 GCA_965602855.1 uncultured Gammaproteobacteria bacterium
TGGCGGTGTTCCTGGCAGCGGGTAATGCGGTGGGTGGTTATATTGCTACCGTGCGCATGCTTGAAATGTTCCAGCCGAAGAAGGAGTCCTAATTCATGGAAATGATGATTGAAATAGTTTACTTCATCGCGGCGGCGGTTTTTATTATCGGCCTGAAACAAATGAGTTCACCGGTGACAGCCAGACAAGGCATTGTTTGGGCAGGTGTGGCGATGGTTATCGCCACACTGGTTACCTTTGGTGATGATGCGGTTTATAGCCACGGCAGTACCAATGTTATTTTGATTGTGCTGGCAATTGCTGGCGGTTCTATTATTGCCTACATTACTGCCAAGCGTGTTGAAATGACCGACATGCCGCAGATGATTGCTATCTATAATGGCATGGGTGGTGGTGCAGCCGCTGCGATTGCAGCTGTCGAATTAGTCAAGGTAGCCGCCGGTGGTGAAGCACCCAGTACAACAGTCTTAGTATTGGCAACATTAGGCGCCATTATTGGTGCGGTTTCATTCTCGGGTTCAGCCATTGCTTTTGCCAAGTTACAGGGGCTGATCAACAAAACCCTGCGCTTACCTCTGCACATGGTGATCAATCTGGCCTTATTCATTGCCATGTTAGTCCTCGGTGGCATGATGGCGTTCAGTGGTGAAATTGATCCGACAGTGCTATTGATCTTCTTTACGCTGACATTGGTCTTCGGTGTTATGTTTACCCTGCCTATCGGCGGTGCAGATATGCCTGTGGTGATCTCACTATTCAATGCATTAACTGGTTTAGCTGTCGCCTTTGAAGGTTTTGTATTACAAAACGCAGCCATGATGATAGCTGGTATGGTGGTTGGTGCATCGGGTACTTTGCTCACACAGTTAATGTCAAAAGCCATGAACCGCCCGATTTCCAATATCCTGTTCTCCAGTTTTGGTAGCGCAACGGGTGAAACTGCCGATGAAGAAGTAGAAGGCAGTATGAAAGAAATCCAGGCGAATGATGCCGCCATCATGATGGCCTATGCGACTAAAGTGATCATCGTACCGGGTTATGGTATGGCGGTAGCACAGGCGCAGCACAAGCTGAAAGAAATGGAAGCATTGCTGGAAGAGCGCGGCGTGACCGTGAAATATGCGATCCATCCCGTGGCCGGACGTATGCCGGGTCACATGAATGTCTTGCTGGCGGAAGCCGGTGTCGATTACGATAAAATCATGGATCTGGACGAGATCAATCCTGAATTCCCAACTGCTGAAGTGGCGTTGGTGATCGGTGCGAATGACGTGGTTAACCCCGTCGCACGCTCAAATCCAGACAGTCCAATTTACGGCATGCCGATTCTGGATGCGGATAAAGCGCAGAATACCATTGTCATCAAACGTGGTCGTGGCGCGGGTTTCTCAGGAATCGAGAATCACCTGTTCTATGCGGATAACACTCGTATGCTCTACGGTGATGGTCAGAAGGCTGTAGCTGAGCTGATTGCGGGTATCAAGCAGCTCTAGAGAGAAGTGTGGAATAAATAAAAAAGCCGATGCTGGTGACAGCATCGGCTTTTTTGTGGTCATGATTAGCCAGATTTTAACTGGCCATCTCTGGTGCTACAGGCTTGCTGTAACCCAGTTATGTATCTCTGCATAGAAGCCGTCTGCCGCGCCTGATGTTATGGCAATAACATTCAGTGTAACTACCACTGCTGAAGTAATTAATGCTGAAGACATGATTTTGTCTTGATAGCCTGTCATGGTTATTCTCCTGTATTTCGTTGCATTTGGCCAAACAGGCCGTTCTTAATATCCGTTTCCCGATGATCAAATTAGCAACGGGGCGCGAATAATATACTGTTGGCAAGCATTATACTATCTAATTGAGAACGATTATTACTACTTTTTGCGTTTGTATTAAGAAAATAACAATAAGTTGTTGATATTTAGCCTTTTTTTTAGATATCTTTTATGGGGACGTGCTCCAAAGAGGGTTTTATGCGCGATTTTGGTGCGTTTTTTACATGTGAATTATTAATGTTATAAGATGCGTGTGTATTTGAACGGACTACAATAGAATCGGTAAACAATAAAACAAGCAGGAGAGCGGCATGCGTACAATCATGGTTCTCAACGCCAAAGGCGGTTGTGGAAAGAGCACAATTTCAACCAATCTGGCCAGTTACTATGCTTTCGAGGAAGAAAAGAAAGTTGTGCTGGCTGATTATGATCCACAGGGTTCGAGTCTGGCCTGGCTGGAAGCTCGTAATGAGGAATGGCCTGAAATAGAAGGCATTGCCGCATTCAAGGACAACGTACGTCCTGCCAAAGATACCGATATCCTGATTATTGATGCTCCCGCCCGTGTACATGGCAAAGAACTCACCGCTATGGTTCGAAAAGCAGATACTATTTTATTCCCGGTTTTACCTTCACCCATTGATATGCGTGCTGCGACTGATTACATGCAGGAAGTAAAAGCGATTGGTAAGATTGAGCGTAAGGAAGTGAAGATTGGTGTGATTGCCAACCGCGTGCGTGAAAATACAATCATCTTCTCCGAGTTATATGACTTCATCAAAAAACTCAAAGTGCCTTACGTTGCCACACTGCGTGATACCCAGAATTATATCCGTGCTGAAGAACGGGGCGTTGGTATTTTTGAAATGGCACCATCACAGGTTTATCAGGATCTGGAAAGCTGGGAGCCGCTGACCAAGTGGCTACGAAGCAAGCGCAGCATGCCTGATAAGTAAAAACCCTCATATCATGTAGGTGCGAATAAATTATTCAGCATATCCATATGCTTCACCCCTTCGGGGCTAACGTGTAAAATTGTTCCAAACAATTTTTTCGCGTCTACAAGAAACCAATTTCTATTGTTATCTCTATGTTTGTTGCACCTAATCTAACCGAATTCAAAACCCTGTTCGCTGAAAAACTCCGTGCCATGTTATCGCCCGATGAGCTTGGTGCATTCATTCTCGTGCTGGCTAACAGTATGCAGGATAAACAAGCGCAGGCCGATTTGAAAAAGGATGTGCTGGCGATGTTTGTAGAGTTGAACGATAAGTTAAAACAAGGAACGTTGACAGGTACCGACGATGACCTTTCCGTGTTTGAAAAAATAAGAGAGAAAGGTATTGGCAAACTGTCCGCATGGCAGAGCATTCCGCAGGGTGAATGGGAATTGCTGTGCAACCCAACGCGAAGTTTGCGACCAGCGCGAGCTTCATCAGAAAGAGTAGAAAGTATTTTTCGAGAATTTGATAACGGCAAGTTTCATTTTAATAAATCCTTTCTGCGTCCAGAAATATTATGGGAAGGCGAATGGGTAAATGTGCCGTTGCGCGTGCTCTACAACAAATTCCCGTTTGCACCGTATCATTTGATTATAGCTCCCGAGCCAGATCTTGAATTGCCACAGTATCTCGTTAAGCGGCATCACGAATTAATCTGGCAGTTAGTTGCAGAGCAGGCAGAAATTTTTACTGGTTTTGGTGTTGGTTATAACAGTTCGGGAGCCTGCGCTTCGGTTAATCATTTTCATTTCCAGTCGTTTATTCAGCAAGATAAATTACCGATAGAAAAATCATTGTGGCAGCATAATGGCGGTCGTCATGCTTACCCAATGACTTGTTTGAAAACCACCTCTATGGATGAGTGTTGGGAGGTTGTTGAAAAGTATCATGAAAATAATCAACCGTATAATTTGTTATATCGACAAGGTTGTTGTTATGTTTTGCCCCGGCAGATGCAGGGCAGTGAGCAGGTAGCAGAACGCGTACAGGGTGCAGGCTGGATTGAAGAATGCGGGGTGTTTAATGTGGCTAGTATTAAGTATGCAAAGAGTTTAACGGCTGAATTATTACATTCAGACTTGAGGAGTCTGTCTGTTGATGGTATCGGTTAATTATCCATTAGCTTAAATCCCCCTGACGGTAAGCCCCCCAATTCCCATTCACCAACTCTCTCCCTAATCAATCTCAAAGTTGGAAACCCAGCCGCCGCTGTCATCCGCCTAACCTGTCGATTTTTACCTTCGGATATTTTTAATTCAATCCACGAAGTGGGGATGTTTTTACGTTCACGAATCGGAGGAGTGCGTGGCCATAACCATTCTGGCTCATCAATGATTCTGGCTTTGGCAGGACGGGTCATGCCATCTTTAAGTTTTACGCCTTTCTGTAATTGATTGATAGCTTCCTGTGTGACTTCACCTTCAACCTGAGCAAGGTAGGTTTTTTCTAACTTGTGTTTTGGTTCGGTAATTTTATTTTGTAGTTTGCCATCGTCGGTGAGGATGAGCAGGCCTTCGCTGTCGCGGTCGAGTCTTCCGGCGGCGTAGACGTTTCTTTCCTTTATGTAATCAGCGAGGGTGGCTCTGCCTTCATTGTCGGTGAACTGGCACAGGACATTAAAAGGCTTGTTGAACAGAATTATTTTTGACATGCGCAGTGATAAACGGGCTGTAGATTTAACCAGCGATTGCGACGACTTTGCGCGGCGTTTAATAAGTCGAACATGTCGTGCATTGCCGCTTCATTGATGCCTTCCCAGCGTAGGCTATCTTTCGGGCCTTTGAAATCAGCGTCGGTGACGATGGTGGTGAGTAGTTTATTTCTTGGCAGCATATCCTGGTGTTGTTCAACCAGGTCCTGAATGCGTTTCGAGCCGCGGAATTTCATTTTTGAAATATTGTCGATGTTGTCGAGGATGTCTTCAATGCTGGGGAATTTTTTCAGCAGGTTGGAACCCATCTTGTAACCCACGCCGGGGATGCCGGGGATGTTGTCGATTTTATCTCCGGTGAGAGCGAGCAGATCGGCGATGAGTTCGGGTTGTACACCGAAGCTTTTTTCGACATCACGGTAGTGCATGATTTTATCACGCGCATAATCCCACCAGATATCACCGGGCCTGACCAGTTGCGCGAGGTCTTTGTCGGCGCTGAGTATGGTGATGGCATAACCGTCGTTGCGTAAACGTGTGGCGAGGGTGCCGATGATGTCGTCGCCTTCGAAGCGGTTGCTAGAATAATCAGCGATACCGGCGGCACGGCAGAAATCTCGACAGGGTTTGAACTGGTTTTTTAGTTCAGTAGGTTGCTGTGGACGGTTGCCTTTGTATTCCGGAAAGATTTCACGGCGGTAAGAATTGGTCTGTTTGGCATCAAAAGCACAGGCGATGTATTCGGGGTGCTCCAGCTCGATGAGTTGCTGTAGGAATTCGGTGAAGCCGTAGACGGCATTAGACGGTGCACCATTGGCATCGACAATCTCATCAGAATAACCGTGCCAGCCGCGGAAGATGTAGATGCTGGCATCGATGAGATAAGCGCGTTTTTGGTTGCTGTTAGTCATTGCTGGCATTTTACCTTTTTAATGTAACAAACACATGTGTAGTTAACGATGGTGAGGATGTATGGGTGTGAAATATGCAATTTACAGTCATTGAAAAGACCATGTAAAAAACATGTTTTAGTTCTAGTCTTTTAATGCACGGGTTATGTATGTATTATCGGGTGAAGTTATATGGAAGCATCAGATATACATGTCAGACATCGATAAAAAAGCAGTAATTGAGCTATCTAAAAAAGGCAGTCGTCTTTTTCGCAGCGGGCAGTATGAAGAAGCCAAAGAAACCTATCTTAAGGCGCATGAGATTGATGAAAGCAATCCTTATGTGTTGTCAGGTCTGGGTGATGTTTACCGCAAACTTAGTCGTTTTGAAGAATCAGCCAAATATTACGATGCAGTACTGAATATCGATCAAAATAATGTGTTTGCTCTGCGTGGTGCGGGTGATGCACGGCGAGGCCTGCAATTGCCCGAGCATGCTATTCCTTTCTGGTTGCGTTATCTCGAAATTAATTCACGTGATAGTCACGTCATGGTACGTATTGCTGATGCTTTTAATAAAATAGGCCAGCATAAAGAAGCTATTTCAATGTACGAAGAGGCGCTGGCCATCAGTGGTGAGGATCCTTTTGCACTATTGGGTCTGGGCAATTTATATTATGCCGATCATGAAGATGATAGAGCCTTGATGTGTTTTGAGCGCTTGTTAAAAGGCAATAGTCAGAATGTGGTGGTAATGACCATGGCGGGGAATTTGTACCGCCGACGTCATCAATATGATCGTGCCATTGAGAGTTACAAAAGTGCGCTGGAGCTTGAGCCTCATAATAGTTTTGCATTATTTGGCATGGGTGACTGCTTTCGTGGTCATCATGATGTTGAGCAGGCTGTTTTCTGGTGGGAGAAAATTTTGGATCACGAGCCTAAAAATCAGGCTTTGTGGACTCGTGTTGGTGATGCTCAGATTAATCTGGGGCGTATGGATGATGCCGTTGAAAGTTATGAAGCCTGTCTAAAAACGGGCGATGATATTTTTGCTTATCTGGGTCTGGCGCGTGTTGAGCAGAAAAAAGGCGACATATCTGCAGCGATCGCTTTTTGTGAGAAAGCGCTGAAGATTGATAAAAATCACCATCGTGTATTGAGCGATCTAGCCTCTTTGCACGAAGCAGCAGGTGATTTCGAGGCCGCTAAATCCACTCGAGAGCTGATTACTGGCTAACTTCTGACGTTTATTGCACGTCTATCCCCTAATTGTTCAACGTTATGGTGCATAAAACACTATAATACGCGCCTTTATTTTTACCCTACCGAGAAATGCCGTGAGTATTAAAATACGTAATATCGCTATTATCGCCCATGTTGATCATGGCAAAACAACGCTGGTTGATAAACTGCTTGAGCAGTCTGGCACCCTGGATGAACGTAAAGCGCCAGGCGAGCGCATCATGGATTCCAATGACCAGGAGAAAGAGCGCGGCATTACCATTACATCAAAAAATACTGCGATTGAGTGGAATGATTACCACATCAATATTGTAGACACACCGGGACATGCAGATTTTGGTGGTGAAGTTGAACGTGTACTTTCCATGGTTGACTCGGTTCTGTTACTGGTTGATGCGGTTGATGGTCCGATGCCACAAACTCGCTTCGTGACTCAGAAAGCTTTTGCCATGGGTTTCAAACCTATCGTTGTCATCAACAAGATTGACCGTGAAGGTGCAGACCCTCATCGCGCACTGGATTTGACCTTCGATCTGTTTGATAAGTTAGGTGCAACCGATGAGCAATTAGATTTTCCTGTGGTTTATGCCTCAGCGATTAATGGTTTTGCCGGTCCTGAAGCAGATATCACCAGCGGTGACATGACACATCTGTTTGAAGAGATTGTTGATAAAGTTCCACCGCCAGATGTGGATCTCGATGGCCCTTTCCAGCTCCAGATTTCAACCCTGGATTACAACAGTTACACCGGTATTGTAGGCATTGGTCGTATTCGTCGCGGTAAAGTAGCCACCAATATGGCGGTAAAAATTATTGGTGATGACGGCAAAGTAACTAGTGGACGTATCGGTCAGGTATTAGGTTTCCATGGCCTGGAACGCGTTGAGGCTCCTGAAGCGCAGGCGGGTGATATCGTTGCAATCACTGGTATTGATCCGCTGTCTATCTCCGATACTATCTGTGATCCTAATGAAGTTGAAGCGTTGCCGCCGATGACCGTGGATGAGCCAACCATCAGTATGATGTTTCAGGCAAACTCATCACCATTTTCTGGTCAGGAAGGCAAGTATGTCACCAGTCGTAATATCTGGGATCGTTTGCAGCAGGAGTTGAAACATAATGTTGCGCTTCGTGTAGAGCAGGTCGAAGGCGATAAATATAAAGTATCTGGTCGTGGTGAATTACATCTTTCAGTATTGATTGAAACTATGCGACGTGAAAATTTCGAACTGGCTGTGGGTCGCCCTGAAGTGATTGTTCGTGAAGTCGATGGCGTAAAACAGGAGCCTTATGAAGAGCTTACTGCTGATGTTGAAGTTGAGCATCAGGGTGCGGTCATGGAAGCGCTAGGTATTCGTAAGGCAGATCTGAAAGACATGGTTCAGGATGGTAAGGGTCGAGTTAGACTTGATTTCATTATTCCTGCACGCGGTTTGATTGGCTTTAGAACTGAATACCTTTCCATGACGCGTGGTACAGGTTTGTTGTATAGCGTATTTGATCATTACGGGCCAGCGGTGACCGATAATATCGGTCAGCGTCCTAACGGCGTGCTGATTTCTAATGCACGAGGCAAGGCCGTGGCTTATTCGCTGTGTCCATTGCAGGAGCGTGGCAAATTGCTGGTAGGCAATGGTGAAGAAATTTACGAAGGTCAGATTGTCGGCATTCACGCACGTGATAATGACCTGGTGGTAAACCCGATTAAACCAAAGCCTCTGACCAATGTACGTGCATCGGGTACTGATGAAGCGTTGACCTTGTCACCGCATATCATATACACATTGGAGCAGGCGCTTGAGTTTATCGATGATGATGAGCTGGTCGAAGTAACGCCGTCAAGCATTCGTATTCGTAAAAAGCAGCTGACAGAGAGCGAGCGTAAAAGATCTTCAAGGGGTTAATTGTTTGATTTGAAAACGAAAAAGCCCAGATGCGGCTTTTTCGTTTTCGTTGACCTTGCTCATTATCAGTGTATAATCGGCTTTGCTTGAAAGACAAGGCAGTATTTATGTTCAGTAATAAGAAGTCCCTTTAGTAGTCCTCTTCCTGATATTCATACGTTATACCAGCATTTCAGAGCTAAACCCCCAGTAATGGGATTTGTAAAAATTAATATATAGGTTAGAAATAATGTCTACTACTACAGGAACAGTTAAATTCTTCAACGATTCTAAAGGCTTCGGCTTCATTGAGCAGGAAAGCGGTCCAGACGTTTTTGTTCACTTCAGCGCTATCCAGTCTGAAGGTTTCAAAACATTGACTGAAGGTCAGAAAGTTGAGTTCACAGTAACTCAAGGCCAGAAAGGTCCTCAAGCTGAGAATGTTGTTGGTATCTAATTAAGACCAACATAGTTCATGTTTAACACAAAGCCCGGTCATCTGACCGGGCTTTGTGCGTTATGAGGCAGTGTTAAGGTTTATATTTGTTTGAGTAGCTCAAGATCCTTCTGAACTAACTCAGCAGAGTTTTTGAACATGGCAGTTTCATCATCATTCATTTCCAGAGTGATGATTTTTTCCACACCATCCTTACCGAGTACTGCGGGCACGCCGATAGCGATATCGCTGTAGCCATACTCACCTTCAAGAATGCTCACGGTTGGTAAAATACGCTTTCGATCATAAACAATAGCATCGACCATTTCTGCCACTGAGGCTGCGGGCGCATCATAAGCGCTGCTATTTTGCCTGAGAGCCAATATCTCTGCACCGCCATTGCGAGTGCGCTCAACAATTTCGTTTAGCTTATCTTCTTCGATAAATTGTGAAACAGGAATACCGGAAATAGTGGTGTAGCGCAACATGGGCACCATGGTGTCACCGTGACCGCCGAGAACCATGGCATCAATATCGAGGCTTGAAAAACCGGTTTCCATGGCGATGAAGCTAGCCATGCGGCTGGAATCCAGTACGCCAGCCTGACCAAAGATTCGATTGCGAGGCCAGCCGGTTTTTAGAAAGGCATTATAGGTAATGACGTCCACCGGGTTACTGACAAATAGCAGCATGCTGTTGGGTGCATGTTTCATGATGCCTTCGAGAATGCCATTGCTGATCTCAATATTGCTGGCCAACAGGTCAGAACGTGACATGCCGGGTTTACGTGGCAGACCGGCGGTGATGATGATCAGGTCAGAGTCTTTTAGTAGTGCATAATCTCTGCCGCCGTAAAGCCGGGTGTCATACTGAAACAAGGGAGAGACTTCCTGAATATCCAGCGCAGCGCCCTCGGCTGCACCCTGATTAATATCCAGCAGAGCAATTTCATGACATAAATTTTTATAGGCTATAAATTGGGCAGTGGCTTCACCAACGCGCCCGGCACCCACGATACTTATTTTATTCATTAGAAGCTCCTTTGTTTGATAGTTGGAAACTCATGCTTTGAGCTTAGTCTCATTGTCGCTCAATAGGGCATAAAAAAACCACCCGTATTGGAGTGGTTTTTAGATGTTATAAGTGTGTTGTACTACTAGCTGGCTTCAGCGGGAGTCTTTTGGGCAGGTAGTTTACGTGCAACACCGCTAGCAACAGCTGCTTTGGCTACGGCCTGTGGAATGGTGTCGATCAGGCGTGGGTCAAAAGGTTTGGGGATAATGTAATCCTTACCGAAGACCATGGCATCCTGTTTGTAGGCTTCCAGCACTTCGGCAGGCACTGGTTCACGCGCTAGTTTGGCAAGAGCATGGACAGCGGCGAGCTGCATTTCCTGATTGATGCTTGTGGCGCAAGCATCAAGAGCGCCGCGGAAAATATAAGGGAAGCCGAGTACGTTGTTGACCTGATTGGGGTAGTCGCTACGTCCAGTCGCCATGATTAAATCATCGCGGGTCATGTGCGCCAGTTCGGGCAGAATTTCAGGGTCGGGATTGGAGAGTGCGAATACGATTGGGTTTTTAGCCATAGTGGCTAACACATCAGAACTCAGCAGGTCAGGACCGGAAACACCAATAAACACATCAGCGCCGTTCATGGCATCGGCCAGTGTGCGTAGTTCCGTTTCAACAGCAAATGCTTGTTTGTATTTATTGAGATCGTCACGTCCTGTGTGGATGATGCCCTTGCGGTCAATCATGTACAAATTTTCCTGCTTTGCGCCCAGAGCCTGGAGTAGCTTCATGGATGCAATACCCGCTGCACCAGCACCCAGGCAGACGATACGGGCATCTTCAATTGTCTTGTGCTGCAATTCCAGTGCATTGATCATGGAAGCGGCGATGATGATGGCAGTACCGTGCTGGTCATCGTGAAAGACGGGAATATCTAGTTGTTCGATGAGTGCTTCTTCAATTTCAAAACAGGCTGGTGCAGCTATATCTTCAAGATTGATGCCGCCAAATGTGGGCGCAATATTACGTACGGTTTTGATGAAATCTTCCGATGACTCGTGTTGTACTTCGATATCAAAAACATCGATGTCTGCAAAGGCTTTGAATAATACGCCTTTGCCTTCCATGACTGGTTTGCTGGCAGCGGGGCCAATATTGCCGAGACCCAAAACGGCGGTGCCATCACTGATAACAGCGACCAGATTGCCCTTTGAGGTGTACTTATAAACGTCAGCTTCATCTCTAGCGATGGCGCGGCAAGGATCGGCAACACCGGGGGTGTAAGCCAGTGATAGATCATGCTGTGTCTCGCAGGGCTTGGTGATTGCAGTGCCAATTTTTCCCGGTTTGGGCTGTGAGTGATAGTCGAGAGCTTGTTGTTTATATCGGTTTGGCATAGGTCTTTAGCTTGTCTTATTTGGAGTGCATAGGATATCAGACCACAAATTCTAACATTTTAGCGCTTTTTTTTCCTCCTCAATGGCTGAGGGGTGTTTGATCTGCATATAAAAACGTTCACCTGGCCTGGGCTGTTTTTTGGTTTGCAGCCAGCCGCGAATGATGATGGTTTGATCAATGAGATCTTTTAGCTGATTCATATCGAATAGTGGCTTATGTTTGAAGGCAATTCTGAGGCTGAGACCGTGTTCCAGCTCCAGCCAGAGTCCTTTGCTTGAGGATTTGATATGTTTGAGTTTGCCGCGTAAGACGCGAAAGCCATTGGTTGAATCGGCAAGATCGGCTACAGCCTGTATTTTGTCAGACCAGATAGCTTTTTGTGAGCATAAAGCCTGCTTTTCAGCCTGTTGGTAGCAGCTGGAAAAGCGGTCATTGGGTGGAATAGTGATCGAGCTGGATAGACCTTCTGAGAGCAGCTGTGCCTGTATATTGGTGCCATCGGGCAGGAAAAGATGAGACAGTGAGCGTTGGTAGTGATCCCGTTTTTCTATGCCGTGAACCAGTTTGACCTGGTTATTGTGCTTGTGCAGTAGTGCTCGCAAATGGTCACGAGCCTGTAAGGCATAGGCTTCGGCGGGCTGATCCTTTCTGGCGACTTCAGGTGCGTTGATGCCAATGAGGCGAATTTTGCGGCCATCGACCAGTTTGACGGTATCGCCATCGTGAATGTATTTGATGGTGACAGATTCATCGTAATGCTTGCTCGGGCAGTTTTGAGCTGTCGACAGTGAAGGCAGGAAAAATAGGCACAGCAAAAAAAAGCGCCCTATGGCGCTTTTATTCGTATTCAACACGATCAATGGAAGATTATTTCTTGCCACCAAAACGCTTGTTGAATTTCTCGATCTGACCTGCGGAATCAAGAACTTTCTGTTTGCCAGTATAGAAAGGGTGGCACTCAGAACAGACGTCAATCAACATCTTGTCTTTACCGTAGGTAGAACCGGTTGTAAAAGTGTTTCCGCAGCTACATGTAACGTCAACGGCCTGGTAGGCTGGGTGTATTTCAGGTTTCATCTTAGCTTCCTCTTGGATGCCATCTGTAAAAGGCGTTGAATTGTACTCGTATCGATCTAAACAGGCAAGCTGTCAGTAGATAATTAGGTGTGAAATTATCATGATTTTGCGAGATAATGCCTCGACAGAGCCGAACTGGCTGAAATAAGAAAAAAAAGGATGAATAAATGAAGGCAACCATAATTTCAATGTTCATCGTGCTGATTGTGCTGATAACTGTGCCAGTGCTCTTGTATTATAACGATGATCTAGCTAAAAAATTTGGTTTTGGCAGCGCCGGTAATTCAGCAGGAGATAGAGAAAAAATTCCAAAAAATATAAAATCCGTAGTAACTGATAAAAAAATAGATGTTTATAAATGGGTAGATGAGCATGGTGTGACGCAGTTCAGTAGCACGCCTCCATTCGAAGGTGGTGATTTTGAAATGATGGAACTATCACCTACTACTAATGTGATAGATGCATTTGAAGCTCCCAAAAAAGAGCAGAAGGAAGCGTCTAACCCAGAGGTGTTTAATGTGGGTAGTCCTTATTCCCCTGGCGGTATGAAAGAAATAGTTGATGATTCCCAGAATGTGCAGGATAAACTTAATCAACGGCAGGCTGAGCAGGAGAAAATATTACAGGATTTGCTTGAACAGAGTAAGTAGTCAAAGGAACTGCTCAAGAACATTATTTAAAAAATAGTAGCCTTGCTTGCTGGTACGGATGCCTGATTGACTCTGTATGAGTAGTTTGGAGTCTGTTTTCTGGCAAGCTTTGGTTAAATCGCTTCTTTTGAGACCGGTGTTGGTTTCAAAAGTATCGTAGCTAAAGCCGTTTTTTAGGCGTAGTGCATTGAGCAAAAATTCGAAGATTAATTCATCTTGTTTGATTGTGGTCTCGCCAGAAACAGGATTGATTGCTGCATTCTGCATATAGCCTTCTGGCTGCCTATGTTTCCATCTTCGTACAATTTTGCCCGTTGCTGTATCGGTGAGTTTGCCATGTGCACCTGCGCCAATACCGATGTAATCACCAAAGTTCCAGTAGTTAAGATTGTGCCTGCATTGTTTATCTGATTTTGAAAAAGCAGAGACTTCATATTGCTGAAATCCATGATTATCTAAAATGTCATGACATTGGTTTTGCATGTCCCAAAGTATTTCCATATTGGGGGTAACAGGTGGATGTTTGTGAAAGAAGGTATTGGCTTCGATGGTGAGTTGGTAGTGTGAAATGTGCTGCACATTTTGAGCACAGGCTGTTTCAATATCATTGATTGCCTGCTCAACAGTTTGTTCAGGCAAACCAAACATTAAATCCAGATTGATATTCTCAAAGCCAGCTTCGTGAGCAGTATTGATTGCAGCAAGTGCTTGCTGTGCATCGTGAATTCGGCCGATACTTTTTAAATGCTGATCATTGAAGCTCTGAATACCAATTGATAAACGATTGATGCCAGCGGCTTTAAATTCAGAAAAATTTTTCTGCTCAAAAGTACCGGGGTTGGCTTCCATGGTAATTTCAATATTTTCATCAAAAGACAAGCGTTGTTGTGCGCCCTGAATAATCTGATGAATTGTATCGGGCGAAAAAATACTGGGTGTACCACCACCGAAAAAAATACTTTTTATTGGGCGTGAGTCGATAATTTTCAAATCATTATCAAGATCAGCCATAAGTGCATTGAAATATTTTTTTTCATCAATACTGTTGCTGGTGTGTGAATTGAAATCACAGTAGGGGCATTTTTTTATGCACCATGGGATGTGCACGTATAAAGATAATGGTGGTGCATTATCGACAGGCATTGGCTCTTACTGAGAAACACCGTTGAAAGGTTTGTTTCTTAAATACAGAATGAGTGCAATGGCGGGTAAGCCTAGTGCAGCGGTGTAAATAAAGAAAGAAACATAGCCATGAGCGTCAACTACTTCACCTGAGAAGCCACCAATGAATTTGGCAGGCAGTAACATTAATGAGCTGAATAGTGCATATTGTGTAGCCGTGTAGGCACGATTGGTTAAGCCAGATAAATAAGCAATAAAGGCGGAGCCTGCGATGCCTGCGCTCAGGTTATCGGCACCAATAACAACAGAAAGGTAGATCACGTCTGGTGGTAATAATGCCAATGCTACAAATGTCAGATTGGTTATTACCACCAGAATTGCACCCAGTAATAAGATCGACATTACGCCATAACGTACAACCATTGTACCGCCCAGTAATGCGCCGGTGATGGTAATGAAGGGGCCAATGGTTTTTGTAATTAGACCAATTTCAAGATCGCTATAGCCAACGTCAACATAAAGTGGGTTGGCCATGATACCCATGGTGATGTCGCTGATACGGAATAGACCGATAAACAATAAAATTAAAAAAGCGAACTTGCCGTTGCGTATAAAAAAATCGGTAAAGGGGCAAATGACTGCGCCGATAAACCATGCATAAGCATGGCGGATGCCATCGGGTAAATGTGTGGAATTTTCCATAAAGGCGATAACTTTTTCTTCCTGTTGCCAGGTATCCTTGGAAATATTGTGTTCAGGTTCAGGAATGAGCAAGGTGGTGATGATGCCTAGTGTCATGCATATTGCTAGCGTTGTGTAAGCAAATGACCATGAATAAAAATGAGCCAGAGTAAAAGCGCCGCCACCCGCTAGCAACATGCCGAGGCGATAGCCCATCTGATAAGTGCCTGACATGGCACCCTGAAATTCGGTGGGCATAGCTTCAATGCGCCAGGCATCGATGGCGATGTCCTGAGTTGCGGAAGCAAAGGCGACCAGTATGGCGGCATAGACCAATGGTTCTAAACTTTTCAGAGGGTCGCTGGTTGCCATCAACAGCAAGCCACAGATGATGCCGACTTGAGCGACCAGCATCCAGCTTCGTCTTTGGCCTAATAGAGGCTGAAGTACAGGAATTTGACCACGGTCAACCAGAGGTGACCAGACGAACTTAAAACCATAAAGCAAAGCCACCCAGCTAATATGGCCGATGGTGCTTTTGTCGATGCCAACTCGTGCTAGCCAGCCAGAGAGCGTGCCAAAAACTAACAGTAGTGGTAATCCCGCAGAGAAACCCAGAAATAGCATGGCCAATACACGCAGCTGAAGGTAGACGCTGACTGCATCCTTCCAGCTTTTGTGTTGCATGCCTGAGTCGGTCATTTTAATTCGTAGTCGTAATCAATGATAAGTGGCGAATGGTCAGAGAAGCGTTCATCTTTATAAATGCTCGCGCCTTTAACGCAGTCTTTTAATTTTGGTGTAATGATCTGATAATCAATACGCCATCCGGTATTATTCGCCCAGGCCTGGCCACGATTTGACCACCATGTGTACTGATGTTCTTCCTGATTAACCACACGAAAGGCGTCAACGTAGCCAACTCCATCAAACAATGTATCAAGCCATGCACGTTCTTCGGGCAAGAAACCGGAATTTTTCTGATTGCCACGCCAGTTTTTGATGTCGATATTTTTATGCGCGATATTCCAGTCACCACAGATAATAAACTCGCGACGCTTGCGACGCAGGCTTTGAAGATAAGTCATAAAGCGTTCCATGAAATCGAATTTCACTGCCTGTCTTTCTTCGCTGGCAGAGCCCGAGTGCATGTAAAGTGATATGACGCTCAGCTTTTCAAACTGGAATTCCAGATAACGTCCTTCGACATCAATGTCGTGCCAGCCGATGCCTTCGGTAATTTTTTTAGGTTTAACTTTGCTGTAGATAGCGACACCGCTATAACCCTTTTTTACCGCATCCTGATAATGGCAGTAATAACCTTTGGGGTTAAAAATCTCGTCAGTCAGCTGATGAACTTGTGCTTTGGTTTCCTGAATACAGATAACGTCAGCATCGATTTTTTTCAGCCACTCAAAAAAGCCTTTTCTGGCCGCAGCACGGATGCCATTGGTGTTTGCAGATATGATTCTCATGATGGGGCGTATGATACCAGCTTGTACCGCTTTGAGCCGCTAAATCATTTATACTTACATCTCGTTTTAACCATCAAGATTGAACAGCCATGCAAGCCTACAAAAAACAGTTTATCCAGCTCGCCATCAAATATCAGGTATTACGTTTTGGTGAATTTACTCTCAAATCTGGCCGAGTCAGCCCATATTTTTTCAATGCTGGATTATTCAATACTGGGCATGCACTGGCAGAGTTGGGTAAGAGCTATGCGGCCGCACTGGTCGATCAGAAGCAGGAATACGATATATTGTTTGGCCCCGCCTACAAAGGTATCCCACTGGTTTCAACACTAGTGGTGGCATTGTCAGTAGATTATGACATCGATAAGCCCTATGCCTTCAATCGTAAAGAAGCCAAAGATCACGGTGAGGGTGGCAGCATCGTTGGTGCTGCTCTGGAAGGTAAAGTCTTGATCGTTGATGATGTGATTACTGCAGGCACCGCGATTCGAGAAGCGGTGGATATTATCAAAGCTGAAGGTGGTGAAGCTTCAGCAGTGCTCATCGCGCTGGATCGACAGGAAAAAGGCAAGGCTGAGAAATCCGCTATTCAGGAAGTGCAGGACGATTACGGTATTCCCGTGAGTAGTATTATCACCATGACCGACTTGATCAATTATCTAGAAACCGATGAGCAGCTTAAAGATCATCTGGTTGCGATGAAGGCTTATCGGGATGATTATGGGGTTTAACCAATAACCAGTTTTATCCCCACCAGCAAAGTCACCACCTCAAAACTACGCTTAATCAGTGTATTGCCTTTAACAATGGCAAGATGAGCACCCAGATAACCGCCTATTACTGAACCCAGCAATAAAGCAGGAATCCACAACCAGTGAATCTCACCGAGTATGCCTAGTGTAATGGCACCAGCACCATTCCAGAACAGGCCGACCAGTATCAGCGTGTAAGCGACGGCACGTTTGTAATCCAGGCCAAACCATTGCACCAGCCATAGCGTAACGAATAGCCCCGTACCTGAGGTGAGTGAACCATTGAGTATGCCGATGAAGAAGAGTGTGATGCCACCAAGTAGATAACCATTAGTGTTCCGGTGCATGGGTTGGTGGGTTTGTCCTAGTTGGGGTGAGAAAAATGAATATATTCCCAGCCCAAGAGTCAGGATGCCAAGCGCGAATTCTGCTATGCGATCAGGAACCTGTAGGATAAAACTTGCACCCAGAATAACACCAGGCAGACCAGTTGCAACTATAAACAGGGCAAAACGACGTTCAAGATGGCTTTCTTTCAGATGCCTGATAGTGGCTCCAACGCCAAGTGCGACGGTGGCTACCTTGTGTGTGGCTACAGCAATGCCGAACGGCAACCCAAGAAAAATCAGTACGGGTAGTTGTATTAGCCCGGCTCCTCCGCCTGAAAGTGCTGAAAAGACATTAGCGATTAATGAAATAATAAAAATCAGTATTTGTTCGAACATTTATGCTGGATTTCGCTAAGATGATTGCCAATCATTGTGCCACAGTAGAATACTGTGTCTATACTCTAGGGATCGTTGTTATGAGGGTTTTATTATGAATTACAAATTGTCGTCATTATTTATTTTGATGTTTGCTTGCTCTGTGCCTGTGCAGGCAAAAATGTATAAATGGGTAGATGAAGAGGGCGTTGTGCATTTTGGCGATAGCATACCAGCAAAATATTTGAATAAAGAGCGTAAGGAATTGAATTCACAAGGTGCGACAGTAAAGATACACCCAGCTGCTGAGACTGTAGAACAAAGAAAAGAAAGATTCAGGCTTGAGCAAGAAGAGAAGGAGAAGAAAAAGATTGTTCAGGAGCAAGCCAAGCAGGACAGGGTGTTACTGGACACCTATACAACAGAAGATGATTTGACAGCAGCTCTTGATGCTCGTCTGAATGCGGTGGGTTCTCAGTTGCAGCTTTCAGAATCCATTATTGCAGATGCTAAACGTAAGCTGGATTTAACAGAAAAACAGATTACAAGTATTAAGGCCGGTGGTAGGGAAGTACCGCAAAATATTTTAGATAAGATGAGGCGAGAAGAAAAGCAGCTGAAGACACATGAAAAAGTTGCAGCAGGTCATCAAAAAAGAAAGCAGGAAATTAATGATCAGTTTGGAGCTTATATTAAGCGTTTCCGTGAACTAAAAGCCAATCAGAAAAGAATTAAAGAAGAGCGTGAAGCGCGACGTAAGGAAGCATTGGGTTTGTAGTTGAGTTAGTTCTTTATTAGCGTGCCGACACCTTCATCGGTGAGCAGTTCCAGTAACACGGCGTGTTCGACTCGACCATCGATAATGTGGGAAGTTTTTACGCCTGAGTTGACTGCGTCGAGTGCGCAGTCAACTTTGGGTAGCATGCCGCCGTGAATGGTGCCATCGGCTTTTAGTTGATCGATATCTTCTACGCTGAGCCCAGTCAGAATATTTCCTTCCTTGTCTAAAATGCCAGCCGTGTTGGTGAGTAGTAGTAATTTTTCTGCGCCTAGTACACTCGCCATTTTTCCAGCGACTAGATCCGCATTAATGTTATAGGACATAGCGTCATCACCGACACCAATCGGTGCAATGACCGGGATAAAGTTGCCTTGGTCCAGCGTGTTTACCAGGGATGGGTCAATGTCTGTGATTTCACCTACGTGTCCTAAATCGATTATCTCTGGCGCATCTAACTCAGGTGCGTTTTTTTTGATTTGCATCTTTTTGGCGCGAATTAAGCAGCCGTCTTTACCAGTAAGGCCAACAGCGTGACCACCATTTTTATTAATAAGACTGACGATGCTCTTGTTGACCAGGCCACCAAGTACCATTTCAACCACGTCCATGGTTTCGCTATCAGTGACACGCATGCCATCAATAAATTTGGATTCTTTGCCAATTTTTTCCAGCAAGCTCCCAATCTGTGGGCCGCCGCCGTGAACGATGACAGGGTTAACGCCTACCTGCTTTAGCAGGACAATATCTCTCGCAAAGCTGTTTTTCAGGTTTTCATCAGTCATGGCATTACCACCAAATTTGATGACAATGGTTTTGTTGTTCAGATTCTGAAGATAAGGTAATGCTTGAGATAGAACGTGGGCAACATTGTTGGCGCTGGATTTATTCACAACAGTTCCTGATAAATAAGTTGATTTTTATTCTGCCTGTTTGTGATTGGGGATGGAAGCCCCAATCACTAATTAGTTATTCTAAAAAGGTAGATTTAGAGAACTATCCATTTTTTGTAATTGCTGTCTAAATGTATTTTGAATTTCTTCTAACATTGCTTCAGTGTTTGCTTCAAAACGCAGTACCAGGCAGGGCGTAGTGTTGGAGGGGCGAATCAGTCCCCAGCCTTCGGCGTAATTCACACGCATACCGTCGATGGTAGAAATGTCTGCACCGGCAAAATCGGCTTCCTGTTTGAACCTGTCCATGAACTTGTAATGCTCACCTTCTTCAAACTGAATTTGAAGTTCGGGTGTGTTGCAGCTATCGGGCAGTGCAGCGAACACATCAGAAGCAATTTCATCACGCTTGCTGAGAATTTCCAGCATACGTGCAGCACTATAAAGGCCATCATCAAAACCATACCAGCGTTCCTTGAAGAAAATGTGGCCGCTCATTTCACCAGCCAGTTCGGCGCCGGTTTCTTTCATTTTAGCTTTGATGAATGAATGGCCGGTTTTCCACATCAGCGGTTCGCCACCAAGTTTTTTAATTACGGTTGCAAGATTAGTGCTGGATTTAATATCAAAAATAATTTGTGCGCCCGGTTTTCTTTCCAGTACGTCAGCAGCGTAGAGCATCATTTGACGATCAGCCCAGATGACTTTTTGTTTGTCATCAATCACGCCAACACGATCGCCATCGCCGTCGAAAGCCAGACCGAGATCCAGTTTTTTATCACCGACAACTTGCATGATGTCTTTGAGGTTTTCAGGTCGGGAAGGATCGGGGTGATGGTTGGGGAAAGTGCCGTCTACGTCGCAGAATAACTCAGTAACTTCACAGCCCAGTTTGGTGAATAACTCAGTGGCGCAAACACCAGCGACACCATTGCCGCAATCAATAGCAACGCGCATGGGTTTAGCCAGTTTGATATCAGAAGCAATACGTTCAATATAATCAGCGAGCACGTCTTGTTTGCTATAACCACCTTCGCCAGTTGATAATTTGTTATCAACAATTAACTGATATAAAGCCTTGATGCCATCACCGTATAAAGTGTGACCATCTAGCATCATTTTTATACCGTTGTATTGTGGTGGATTGTGACTACCGGTAATCATGATGCCAGTACCAGTTTTCAGTTTGTGGGTGGCGTAATATAAAACCGGTGTCGGGACCATGCCGACATCAATTACATCACAACCGCCAGCGCGTAAACCGTCACTCAGTGCCTGTGAAAGCATGGGGCTGGATAAACGACCATCACGAGCGATGACAACGGTGCCTTGATTTTGATTGCGTGCCTCGGTGGCAAAAGCCTGTCCAATTTGACGCACGGCATCGGGTGTCAGTGCAGTTTCAACAATGCCACGAATATCGTAGGCGCGGAAAATATCTTCGGTAATAGCCATAAGTTTTTATCAGTTAAATGTTATTTGGAGCCAGAGTGGCCAAAGCCGCCTTCACCGCGGTCAGATTCATCGAATTCATCGACCACGTCAAAGTCGCACTGTACAACAGGCACAAAAACTAATTGTGCGATGCGATCACCGACTTCGATGTTGAAAGTTTTATCACCACGGTTCCAGCAGGAAACGAATAACTGTCCCTGATAATCGGAGTCGATCAGACCAACTAGATTACCTAGCACGATGCCGTGTTTATGCCCCAGACCCGAGCGCGGTAAAATGGTTGCAGCTAAACTGGGGTCGGCGATATGAATTGCGACACCGGTAGGAATGAGTTCGGTTTGCCCTGGTTCAAGTGTGATTGTTGTATCCATACAGGCACGTAAATCCATGCCGGCAGAGCCTTCGGTTGCGTGTGCGGGTAAAGGAATGTCTTTACCAATACGATCATCCAGAATTTTAAGCTGTATTTTTTTCATTCTTTTTATTGTCCTGATAATGACTTGTAATAAGTTGAATTAACTGACGTGCAAGCACGTTCTTGCGTGCGGTTTCTAGTTGGGTGCTGCCGTCTGTCCAGAAAACATGCAGGGCATTGTATTCGCTGTTGAAGCCGATGTCCTGTTTTGTATCTTTGCTCTGTCCAACAAAATTGGCCGCGATCATATCTAAATTTTTTCGTTGTAGTTTGCCTAGCGCATTTTTTTTAAGATTCTCAGTTTCCGCAGCAAAGCCGACAATAAAAGGTCGGTTGGGCGAGTGTGCAACATCACTCAAAATGTCAGGGTTACGTTCCAGTGTTAGCGATAATGAAGCGTCGTCTTTTTTAAGTTTCTGTTTGTGTGCTTCGAGAGGTTTGTAGTCAGCGACTGCAGCGGCTGCAATAAAAATATCACACTGTTTAATATTGTTGAAAACAGCCCTGTGCATTTGTTCAGCGGTTTCAACATCAATACGTTGAACCCTGTCGGGTGTGGCTAAATGGCAGGGGCCGCTGATCAATGTCACTGAAGCACCAGCTTCACGCGCAGCTTCGGCCAGTGCGTAACCCATTTTGCCCGAGCTTCGATTACCGATAAAACGAACCGGGTCGATGGGTTCGTAAGTGGGGCCAGCGGTAATCATTACATTCACTGCCTGTAACTCGCCGTGTTCAAAGCAATTGGCAAGATGCTCAATCAGCTCGGGCACTTCCATCATGCGACCTTCACCTACTTCACCGCAGGCCTGCTCGCCGGAGGCAGGGCCAAATTGAAACAGGCCGCGTTGACGCAAAGTTTTGCAGTTTTCCTGAGTCGCCAGATCATTCCACATTGCCTGATTCATCGCCGGTGCAAAAGCCAGCGGTGCTTCGCTGGCGAGACAGAGTGTGCTGAGCAAATCATCAGCACGGCCTTGTGCCAGTTTGGCGATAAAGTTGGCGCTGGTGGGAGCGATCAAAATAGCATCCGCCCAGCGTGCTAACTCAATATGCCCCATACCAGCTTCGGCGTTTTCATCCAGTAATTCAGTGTGAACGGGATTGCCTGATAATGCCTGGAAAGTGAGCGGCGTGACAAACTCAGTGGCAGCACGGGTCATGGCAACACGCACATCAGCGCCCGCGTCTTTCAGTCGACGGGTGAGGTCGGCGCTTTTATAGGCCGCAATGCCGCCAGTAATGCCGAGTAGAATGTTTTTGCCGTGCAAGCGTTTCATCAGGTTAGTTTAACAGTTTTCGTAAGCACAGCTTACGATTATCAAATGCTTAAACGCTGGTTTGCGATGATTTTCAAAGCAGGCTAATATCAGGCATCACAACAATCAGGGACGATTATGGCTATATCAGACTGGCCCGCGCAGGAAAGGCCGCGGGAAAAACTCCTCCAGAAAGGTGCAGATGCACTCTCCGATGCCGAGCTATTGGCAATATTTTTGCGTACTGGCGTGCGTGGGCAAACTGCGGTGGATCTTGCACGTTCATTACTGGATGACTTTGGTGGCTTGAAGCCCATGCTTGAAGCCAGTGAAGCTGAATTTTGCCAGCGGCACGGACTGGGGCCTGCAAAATATGTTCAGTTGCAGGCCGTGCTGGAAATGGCAGGGCGGCATCTGTTCGAAAATATTCAGCGTGGTGATGCTTTGTGCAGCCCCGAAGAAACCCGGCGTTATCTACAAACTGAATTACAGGCTTATCCCCACGAAGTTTTTGCCTGTCTGTTTCTCGATAACCGCAATCGTATAATCTCATTCGATAAAATGTTTTACGGTACCATTGATGGTGCATCAGTGTATCCACGCGAAGTGGTCAAGCTGGCTTTAAAGAAAAATGCCGCTGCTGTTATTTTTGCGCACAATCATCCTTCTGGTGTTGCAGAGCCGAGTCGTTCTGATGAACAGATTACCCAGCGTTTAAAACAGGCCTTGGAAGTGGTGGATATAAGAGTGCTTGATCATATGGTGATTGGGGATGAGGTTGTTTCTTTTGCGGAGCGGGGACTTCTGTGAATCATTTTATCGCTTCGGCCGCTTAATATTTCCCCAAGAAAACGACTCAACCTGAGTTCGCTGGGGATCAGCTTTGCTATCTGTCTGTGCTGCACGATTAGGCAACCACAGCCTTGTATTGGCCAGCATGTAATCAGGGTCATTATCCTGAAAGGCATCGGGGTTCTGGCTAATAATATCGGCCATCAGCTTTTGTTGCATGGCTGGATTATTGGGCAACAGTTGTGCAGCAATTCCACTCAGGGTTTCACCGCTTTGTGTATCCCAGTAATTCTGGCTCAGTGAATATACTTCGATGCGTTTTGAATCCGCGAAAGCTGATGGCGCAAAGCTCATTGCGCTGAGTAGCAAGACTATTAAGTAGTTTTTCATTTTCTTAGTATAGCAACAAGAATCAGAGCTGTGCTGATACAATGCCATCATGTTGAAAGTGAGTGATATTAAAATTCCGGGTCTGTTGCCGATCAGCTTTGAGCTGGCTGCGGGTGAGTGCCTGGGTATGAGCGGCGAATCGGGCTGTGGAAAAACCCGGTTGTTGCGTGCCATTGCGGACATGGACGATATCGAAGGTTCGGTATGTATCGATGATTTGTGCCAGCTGGATGTCTCCGGTGCAGACTGGCGTAAGCAGGTGGCCTTGCTGCCTGCTGAAAGCCAATGGTGGTTTGATATAGTGGCACCCCATTTCTCCAGCAAACAAGATGTAGATTTTTCCTCTCTGGGTTTTGCCAATGAAGTGAGCCAGTGGTCTATCTCTCGTTGTTCCAGTGGTGAAAAACAAAGACTTTCCATTTTGCGCTTGCTGGCTAATAAACCACAGGTGTTATTGCTGGATGAGCCCACGGCTAACCTTGATGCAGAAAACACGCAAAAAGTAGAAGCACTTATAACCGGCTACCTCAAAGAAAATAATGCGGCTGCTATCTGGGTTAGTCACAATCACGTCCAGCTTGAGCGTGTGGCAACAGAACGTTATTTTGATTTCTCGCAACAGCTGATGGTATCGACATGAATACCCTGATTTCATTATCGGCCTATGACTTGATGTTAGCAGCACTACTGGTGCTGGCACTGGTTGGCCTGAGCGCTCGTATGCATTTGGGTATTACGCAGCAACTGATTATTGCGGCAATCAGAACCACGGTGCAGTTATTGTTGATCGGTCTGGTGCTAAAGCAGGTGTTCGAAACCGCGCAGTTGCCGCTGATTGTTTTGATGATGACGGTGATGCTAACGGTTGCGGCCTGGGAAATACTTTCACGTCAGAAAAGAAAAATAAAAGGATGGTGGGGATTTGGAGTCAGTGCGCTATCGCTGTTTGTGTCTTCTTTTTTGATTACCATAATCGCGCTGCTCGTTATCATCAAAACTGACCCCTGGTACACGCCACAATATGCCATTCCATTGTTGGGCATGTTGCTGGGAAACACCATGAATGGCATTGCGCTAGGGATGGATCGTTTAATTCAAACTGCATGGCAACAACGCGCCATCATTGAGCAGCGTTTAATGCTGGGGCAAACCGCGATGGAAGCCATTCGTGAAATTCGTCATGAGAGCATGCGCGCCGGTATGATTCCGATTATCAATGCCATGGCGGCAGCGGGTATTGTTAGTCTACCCGGTATGATGACTGGTCAGATACTGTCAGGTACCGAACCTGTCGAAGCGGTGAAGTATCAAATTCTAATTATGTTTATGGTCACAGCGGGAACAGGTTTTGGCGTGATCGCCGTGTTGCACTTAATTTCAAAGCGCCTGTTTGATGTGCGTGATCGTTTGCGCTTTGATCAGTTGCTGGCCGAAAAAACACAGAGCTTCGACCAGCAATAATTCATTAAATAACGAGTGTTTTAACCCCGCACCAACCTACGATACTCTTCCGGCTTCAATCGTGGTCCAAAATCGGTTACTACTTGCGCCGCAGTTTTACTGGCAAGATCTCCAGCTTCCTGAAAATTGTAACCATGAGTAATGCCATAGAGGAAGGCACCAGCAAAATTGTCGCCTGCACCGTTGGTATCAACAGCCGCCACTTTGTGCGGTGCAATTTCATACAGAGTTTTGCCGTCATAAACGGCGGCACCTTCTGCACCTAATGTAATCGCAAAATTCTTTGAGAAAGTTTTGATCACTTCAATCGCATCGGTAATGTTGCCTTTTTCTGTGTACTGCAAAGCTTCGTGTTCATTGCAGAAAAGCAGGTCGATGCCGTCGCCGATGGTTTCGGTGAGCTGGCTGCCGAAGTATTCAACGATGCCGGGATCAGAGAAAGTGAAGGCAGTTTTTACGCCATTGGCTTCTGCAATTTTACGTGCTTCGATGTTGGCTTCTTTGGCGCAGGGTGAGGTCACCAGGTAGCCTTCCATATAACAGTATTCAGATGAGGCGATGTGCTCTTTGTGCAATTCAGCCACAGACAACTCTGAAGATATACCGAGGAAGGAATGCATGGTACGTTCCGCATCGGGTGTTACCATAACCAGACACTTGCCAGTGATGCCATCGGGGTGTGTGCCGTTCATATTGGTATCAACACCGGCATCTTTTAAATCGTTGAGATAAAACTGGCCGAGGTCATCATCGGCTACTTTACAGGTGTAATACGATGAACCACCCATGGCAGCCACAGCAATCAAAGTGTTTGCAGCAGAACCACCGCTGGCCTTGTTGCCTTCAAAAGCATCGAGATGTGACATAAGACGATGTTGTTCTTCCTCATCAACCAGTGTCATGACGCCTTTATCAACTTTCATGAGTTCAAGAAAGTTGTCCTCAACCTCAAATTCCATATCGACCAGTGCGTTGCCCAAACCGTAAACATCGTATCTTTTCATGTGTGTATTCCGAATAAATTATTTGTGGTGAATTGTAGAGCTTAATTATAGTTTTGTCAGTGCTTCAATTAGCTGATCAATTTGTTGTTTTGTGTGTGCCGCCGACAACGTCACTCTCAATCGTGCTGTTCCTTTTGGCACTGTTGGTGGCCGTATAGCAGTTACCAGCAAACCTTTTTCAAGTAGCTGCTCACTCATCGATACCACTTGCTCTTCATCACCGATGATAATGGGCTGGATTGCAGTCTGGCTTTCGCTCAATTTTATATCGCTGTGTTTTGCGCAGTTTCTAAAATAATTTATATTACTATTTAATTGCTCACGCAATTCTGGCTGTGTTTGTATCAGCTTTAAACTGGCACGTGTAGCTTCGGCAACCGCTGGTGGTGTGGCTGTGGTGTAGATGTAAGGTCGCGCTTTTTGTATCAGGGTTTCAATTAGCGCTTCACTGCCAGCGATGAACGCACCGGAAGTACCAAGTGCTTTTCCGAGCGTCGCCATATAAATAGGCACTTCTTTTTGTGAAAGCTGAAAATGTTCGAGACTGCCTTTGCCGTGTTCGCCGAGCACGCCAAAACCGTGAGCGTCGTCCACCATCAACCACGCTTCATGTTTTTTGCACGAGCGTGCAATATTTGGAATGTTGGCGATGTCGCCATCCATGCTGAACACGCCATCGGTGAGTACCAATGTTTCACCTTTCGCGTTTGCCAATTTTTGTTCGAGTTGCGCAACATTGTTGTGTGCGTAACGCTGGAAACGTGCGCCACTCAATAAACCGCCATCAATCAGTGAGGCGTGGTTGAGACGATCTCCCAGCACGGTATCTCCTTTGCCGATTAATGCCTGTGCCAGACCAAGGTTGGCCATGTAACCGGTAGAAAATAATAAGGCACGTGGATAGCCAGTGAATTCAGCGAGCTCTTCTTCGAGTGCGTGGTGCGCTTTTGCATGGCCGTTGACCAGATGAGCCGCACCGCTGCCAGCGCCGTAAGTTTTTATACCCTCGATAAAAGCCTGTTTAACGGCTTCGTGATTGGCGAGGCCGAGATAATCATTGCTGCAAAAATTGGTGACCGATTTTCCATCGATCACCATTTCAGGTTGTTGTGCGCCCTCGCTAATTCGACGGCTGCGATAAAGATGCTGCGCCTTGCGTTCGTCGAGTTCCTTTTGCAGATCTTTCAAAACTTGAATGCGTGACTGCTAAACAGTCACGGGTGCATCGCTAGCAACTTCAGTTTTTAGAAACTCAATGCCGAGTTTTTTGAATAATTGCTGATCGTGATTCTCGTCGGGGTTGTCGGTGGTCAGTAATTTTTCACCGTAGAACATCGAATTGGCACCGGCAAAAAAGCACAGTGCCTGAGTTTCATCATTCATTTCAGCACGACCCGCAGACAGGCGCACGTAAGATTCGGGCATCATGATGCGAGCCACCGCCACGGTGCGGACAAATTCCAGTGGTTCGAGTTTTTCCGTGCCTTCCAGCGGTGTGCCTTCGATGGCGACCAGCATATTGATCGGTACACTGTCGGGGTGCTTGGGCAAATTGGCCAGTTGCTGTAATAAAGAAGCGCGATCATTGCGCGACTCGCCCATGCCCAGAATGCCGCCGCTACAGGTATTGATGCCTGCATCACGTACGCGCTCCAGCGTATCGAGGCGATCCTGATAAGTGCGTGTAGTGATGACGTCGCCGTAGAACTCGGGCGAGGTATCCAGATTGTGGTTGTAATAATCCAGCCCTGCGTCTTTTAGCTGCTCGGTCTGTTTATCGCTGAGCATGCCCAGAGTGACACAGGTTTCCATGCCCAGTGATTTAACGCCCGAAATCATGTCGATAACACGATCCAGATTGGTGTCAGTCGGGTTGCGCCAGGCCGCGCCCATGCAGAAACGCGTCGCGCCGTTGTCCTTGGCTTCCTGCGCTTTTTCCAGCACCTCGTTCAGCGGCAGCAGGCGTTCGCGTTCAATTTTTGCCTTGTTACGAGCGCTTTGTGAACAGTAAGAACAATCCTCAGGGCAGGCACCAGTTTTGATACTGAGCAGGGTGCTGACCTGAACGTGGTTAGGGTCAAAGTTCTTGCGATGCAGGCTATGCGCCTGAAACAGCAGGTCATTGAAGGGTAAATCGAATAATGCGGTAATTTCCTGCATCGTCCAGTCGTGTCGTAAGTTACTCATGTGTTTATCTGCTATCTATAATAGGTGTAATATCAAGGGCGCTATTATGCCACGACAGGGAGTCTTCGATAAAACAGATATTCAGGGATATTTAAACGGATTATTGAATATAACGACCATTAAAAGAAATATTGGACTCTTCAGTGCATGGTGCAGAAGCGATTGTTATTTTTTTGCTTAGTAGTAAATTGGTATCGCATTTCCATGTGAAGCCACCAGGGTCATCGTACAGACGCACGATTTTATTGGCTCCATACTTTTCTGTTAGAAAGGCATAGATTTCACCGTTATCTATTTTTATGCTTTGTATGTATTTGCCATCAGCCGCCTTTTCAGAGTTCAGGCCCAGATCGGTCATGTCTTCTGGCCAGGTATCGTGTTTTCTCTCATATTGAAGGACAGAATTCCTGATTCGTGATAAAGGTCTCTCTAATCGTGTTATTAGATGATGGCGTTCCCGTTGTGCGCGAAGGTCATTTGATTCTTTCCGTTTTGCTAACCTGAGTTGTTGTACTCGTTCATTATATTGTTGCTGTACTTTTGCTGCTTCATTTTGTTGAGTCTGTTTTTCAACGGTTGTTTTTGCGGTGAATTGCATGAAGCCTAAAATGATGAGTAATACGAAGACGACTTTAGCTGATGTTGATCTGAACATGCGACATCCCTTTATTGTTTGTGGTTATACTGTAGTTTAGTTATAAGCGGGCAGTTTGACAAGAAATGTATGTGGTTGGTGTTAGCTAGATAAGGATTTAAGAAAATGGATATTGAAAGGTTATTAAAATCAGTCATTCATTCAGGCGTGAAATTATTGTATCCACCCCGATGCCTGATGTGCGGAAGCGAAGGTCGCGATGGCATGGATTTGTGTGAGCATTGCTACCAGCTTCTACCCTTCAATCAAACCGCCTGTATTGCCTGTGCATTGCCGCTGCCGCCTAATACCTCCGAAGGTGCTGTCTGTGGTCGTTGCCAGAAAAAACCTCCTTATTACGATGAAGCCTTTAGCGTGTTCAGTTACCAGCAACCGGTAGTCTGGCTGATTCAGCAACTCAAATTTAACGAAAAGCTGGCACAGGCACGTTTGTTGGGTGAGTTGCTGGCGGTTTCAGGCGGCATTGAAAGAATCGAGGTTGATGAGAATGTCTGTATCCTGCCCGTACCTCTGTTCAAAAAAAGATTAGGCCAGCGCGGCTTCAATCAGTCAATCGAACTGGTCAGGGCGCTATCTAAAAAAACCGGCTGGCCGATGGAGTTGCAGCGAATTCAGCGAGTGCGCGAGACTAGTGCACAGACTGGACTGGATGCCAAAGCGCGCAGAAAAAATATTCGTGGTGCGTTTGCAGTGGTTGAACCGTTGCTGCAGAAGCATGTGGTGATTGTTGATGATGTTGTTACCACAGGTTCGACGGTGAATGAATTAGCACGGGTATTAAAAAAAACAGGTGTTAAGAAAATAACCGTGCTGAGTCTGGCGCGTGCGCCTTTGGGTAAAAAATTATAATGTCGGGAAAGTTGTAAGTTGGACTTTATGTCTCAACCAAATCTTCTTACTGGCATGTAAAAGACAAGGCTTTACCCTTATTGGTTACGGTAACTCTGCAATTCGTTAGCGTTATATTCTCTCAAGAAATTTCTGCCCTAATCTTTTTATGCCTTCTGCAATCGCGCCATTGGTTGTTTTAAACTGAACAATACCACTTTCAGGCAAAATGGCTTTACTTTCTGCTTCTGCGGTAACAGATTCATTTGATAAAATAATATTATCTTTTATATCGATTAGAGAATATTCAATCTTGGCAAAAACCCTAATAGTTTGGGTTTCCAGGAAAAAATAGGGGATGCCCAGTCCTAAAACTGTTGGCACCGTCCAACCATTATGATATCGGTACACATTCGAGAATGAGTTAAGAATCAATACATAATTGGCTCGCTGCCGGGCGCCCATCAAACGAAGAGTAGATAAATTAGGTAATGATGAGACAGCAATGATTTCCACGTCAGTGATATTAGAAGTCTTTTCTAAAATTTCTTCTTTAAAGTTGTCGAAAAAATGGGTATCTACCCCTGTTAAATTATTGATGATTAATAGTTTTCCATTCTCTGGAATAAGTGCCTTTTTTGTAAGGGTGACGGGAGAAGTTCCAGTGACTTGTCCAGCAAGTAGTTCTTCTAGTTTTTTTTCAAATTCTGGATCACTCTTTTTTTCCCTGTCTGAAGGAAAAAGCGTAGACGTAATGGTTTGTTTCTCTGGAAAAAATTTTGGTTCTAAAGCGCCGCAGGCTGAAAGTGTCATTATCAGTATGGGGATTGTTGTGTTAATGCATTTCATAATGAGCTCCTTAATATTCTAAACTTCTACGCTATTTTGGATAGTTAATGCGCTAATAATAATGCTTTTATATTTATTGATCCAATCGTCCCATCCAGTCAGCTACCCATCTAATCAACTCATCTTCTTTGCCTTCAAAAAAATGATCGGCATTTTTTATGGCTAGCTGGCTGTAGCGTTGGTTGCCGGCTTCTTTTCCTGCTGCCATGCGTTTGTCGTTGTTGTCGAGTACGCTTTTCAGGTCGTCGCTGCCGTAGATGTCGAGTACGGGGGTGGTGATTTTTTTCAGGCTTTCGGTGTTCATCATGCGGGTATCAGCAAAGAGATCGGGCATACCTATGCCGACAAATCCCATTACATCTGTTTTGTTTTTTGACAGGTGGTAGGTGCCCATGGTGCTGCCCTGACTGTGGCCAATTAAAATAATTTTTTTATACTCTTCTTCTTTTAAGTAATTAATAGCGGCGTTGATGCGAGGGCTGACTTCTTCGTAGAGTGGGGCGTACTCGGTGTATTCTGCACCGTTATGCAGAACGGGCATTTGAATTGATAGTGTGTGCCAGCCATGTTCGGTGAGGCCGATGCGCAGGGGCCTGATGACCTGTTCCATGTCGGGGTGGATGCCGGTGCCGTGCATGATGATGGCGGCGCGTTGCTGGTCTTCGGTGGCTTCAGTGAAGATGCTGAGGAATTCATTTTTGCCCTCGTCGAGCATGACTATTTCACCGTCCATTAAATTGTCTTCAATGGCTTCGGCCCAGCGTTTTTCTTTAGTGAGGTCAGAGGCGTTCACGTTTAGTGTGAAGCTGAATGCGATGAGGGTAATGATGGTTGAGATGGATTTCATGAAGTTGTGCCTGCTATTTGATATTCGAGGAAAACGCCGGCAAATAAAACCAGCCCAAACCAGTTGTTGTTTAAAAATGCTTTAAAACATTGCGCAGGATCTCTGTGGCGAATTAAGTGCTGTTGCCAGATAGCGAATCCTGTGGCTAGTAGTACGCCAGTGTAGTAAAAAATACCGAGTCCTGCGTTTAGGCCGATCATGATCAGGCAGAGTATGAGTGTACCCTGAATGATGCCGATGATGAGTTTATCTGCATCTTCGAAAAGAATAGCCGTGGATTTTACGCCGATTTTTAAATCATCTTCACGATCGACCATAGCGTACATGGTGTCATAAGCCGTTGCCCATAAAACGGTGGCGATAAATAACAACCAGGCGACCGGGTTGAGTTCATTGCTCTGTGCGGCGTAAGCCATGGGTACGGCCCAGCCGAAAGCTGCACCCAGATGCACTTGTGGTAAATAGTGGTGGCGCTTCATGAATGGGTAGCTGGCAGCGAGTATGAGTCCAACTACGGATAATACTATAGTGAGCGGGTTCATCAGTAGCACCAGACCAAAGGCAGCGAGACAAAGTACAGCAAATACGATTAGCGCTTCTTTCTCGGAGATTTTGCCCGAGGTCAGCGGGCGGTCTTTGGTGCGAGCGACCTTGCAGTCGATGTCTCTGTCGGCGTAATCGTTGATGGCGCAACCTGCTGAGCGCATCAGGAAAACTCCGGCGACAAAAACCAGCAATACATCGGTGTCGGGCCAGCCACCAGCGGCAATCCATAAGGCCATGAGTGTTGGCCAGAGCAGTAATAATATTCCAATGGGTTTGTCTAATCGAATGAGCAGCGCGTACTGTTTAGGTTTGTTAACTAGCTGTGATTTTTTTACTCGTTTGTTAACCTTGTGCAGGCTTAATTTTTGTTTAAAATAAAATATCTTTACCCGCAATGCGAGTTGCTTCCTGATACCACTTATGAATTTATTAGTGCCGGATAAGGCGTTTTTGATGACGGCTTTAATTCCGGTAAATATTGCTCTGAAGCCTTCATAGATGGATTGAAGCGCTATCTTGATGAAAGTGAAAAAGGCTTTTGCCGTGCTTATAAGGCCAGCAAATATTGCCTTGATGCCTTCATAGATAGATTGAAGTACTACCTTGATGAAAGTGAAAAAGGCTCTGGCAGCAGCTTTAATTTCGGCAACTAGTACTATTAAGCCTTTATAAATAGATCGAAGTACTGTCTTGATGAATGCGTAAAAAATTTTCGAAGCGGCTTTAATTCTGGCGACTAGTGTTTTAATGCCTCTGCTGAGTGCGCGGAGAGCTGCCTTAATGAGTTCGTAAAAAGACTTAGCTACTGTTTTTATTTCAGCAAGTAGTGCATTAATGCCTTTGCCAAGTACGTGGAGAACTGTCTTGATGAACTGGTAAATGGCTTTCGCAGCCGATTTTATTCCAGCCAGTATTGCCTTAATGCCTCTGCCGAGTACGCGGAGAGCTGTTCTGATGAGAGCATAAAAGACTTTTGTGGCGGCACTAACTTTGGCGAATATCGCTCTTGCTATTAAGAATAATAAGAAGAGACCAAACCTGATTAGGGCAAAAATAACTCTGGTCGTTAATATAATGCCGGCAGTCAGGGAGTAGAGCGCGGCTTTGCTAAAGGCAAAAAAGGCCTTAATACCGGCTTTAATTTTGCCGGGCAGTGGCTTCAGACTTAAGAGCAGTATGAAGAGAGTCATCTCGCCGATGGCAAAAATAACTTTGATGATTAATATAATTCCGTTGGTCAGTCGGGGTGGAATTATTGTTGTGAACAGCAGGGAGAGATTCAGCCAGACAAGGTCAAAAAGAACATTGGCGATTAATGTGGTGCCACTAATCAGCCGCTTTATAGCCTGTAAAAATTTGCTGAAAAAAGAAGTCATTTCTTTGTGTAAACCTGATATTGAGGTTTGGTTCGGCTTTTAATTACAGTTTTCGATGACATAGGGTGCTAATGATACCTGAGCGACGGGCGGACGTGTACGTGAACAGGAATTTGTAATATTGTAGTGCTATGACTATACGAAAATTTGAGAATTATACACCGGAGATCGCTGAAACCGCCTATGTTGATGAGGCTGCGGTGGTGACTGGTGATGTGAAAATGGGGGCAGATAGCTCGATTTGGCCAATGTGCTCGGTGCGTGGCGATATTAATTCGATCGGCATTGGTGAGCGCACCAATATTCAGGATGGCTGTGTTCTGCACGTCACGCATGACAGTGAATATGCGCCAGGTGGGGCAGCGCTGGATGTGGGGGATGATGTGACGGTGGGGCACAATGTGGTTTTGCATGCCTGTACGGTTGAAAATGAATGTCTGATCGGCATGGGTGCTGTGGTGCTGGATGGTGTCGTTGTTCAGGCCGGTGCCATGGTGGGTGCAGGTAGTCTGGTGCCACCGGGTAAGGTGCTGGAAGGCGGCTATCTCTGGTTGGGTTCGCCCGTCAAACGAGCACGTGAGCTTAGTGAGAAAGAAAAAGCCTTCTTTAAATATTCTGCGCAGCATTATGTGGCGCTTAAAGAGAGGCATAAGTTATAAACGGAGCTTTTTTTATATTTTTCAGATAAACCGTACTTTTTTTAAAGTCAATTTGTACTAGACTGGCTAAATTGTTTACATGGATGTTGTTAGCATCATGTGAGAATGAGTCTAAGTGATTGAAGAGCAACATAAAAAATCGAATGTAGTAAATTTGAATCAAAGCCTCAAAGATAGAGAGGTAGAGATAGATCTTTTACAGAAAACCTTTGCTGAGATCGGTGGTGAGCTCGATCTTGATAAGGTTTTTCAGATCGTTTCTGAGCGTGCTCGCTCTTTAGTGCGTGCAGAAACAATATTGATCCCCCTTCTTGATGATAACTGTGAAACCTACACCTATCGTGGTGGTTCGGGTGAAAATACGGATGAAATCGTTGGTGAGTCGCTGCCACTGGAATTTGGTATTTGCGGCTGGGTCTGGAAGCACAAACGCCCCTGGTGGCGAGGTATGCTTGATGAGCTGGATGATGATGAAAGAAACCGTTGGGAAGAAGAAGCAGGCACGATGATTCTGGTGCCCTTGCAGGGACGGCGGCATTTTCTGGGTGGCATTGCTGGTATCAATAAAGTCGGTGGTGGTGAATTTACCCGCAGGGATTTAAATTTATTGCAGATGTTTGCCAGTATCGTATCGATTGCCATCGAAAATGCCATGTCTGTGGACAGCATGGAGAAAGCCAGAAAGGTTAACGATGATTATCGGATGCGTCTGGAAGTTCTCAACAAGCAGTTGCTAGAGAGCACCAAGGAACTGGAGTACCTGTCGTTGTACGATACGGTAACCGGCCTGCCCAATCGCTCGTTATTTCATGATCGCCTATCACGCAATATTTCTCAGGCAATCTTATCAGACGAACATATTGGTCTCCTGATAGTTGATCTTGATCGATTTAAGGAAATCAATGAGGCATTGGGCCATGAGCGGGGAGATTTACTGCTGAAGAAAATTGCACAGCGTTTTGAGCGGAATATGAAGTCCAGTGAAACACTGGCACGTTTAGGTGGTGATGAATTTATTATTGTGATGCCGGATTGCAATGAAGAAAAATCGATGCAGAGGGCAAAAGAATTTATAGCGATGTTTGATGAGGAGTTTAATATCGTCAATATGAAAATACCCGTCAGCGCCAGTTTTGGCTTGTCCATATTTCCGACCCAGGGTGATGATGCTGGTAGTTTGTTGAGTCATGCGGATTCGGCTATGTATGAGGCAAAGACCAACTCTGTAAAACTATGCATGTATGACCCTGAGCGTGATTATATGACTAGAGGTCGTCTGGTGATGGAAGCTGGCATACGTCGTGCGCTGGAAGAAAAACAATTTGAGCTATATTACCAGCCAAAGATTTCTATTAAGGATGGTAAGTTAACTTCAGCAGAAGCATTGGGTCGTTGGGTAACAGAAGAACGGGGTGTTGTTTTACCTGATAGCTTTATAAAAGTGCTTGAGCAAAATGGTCTGCTTGATGATTATACTTATTGGGCTATTGAAACTGCGTTAAAGCAGGCAAAAGCCTGGGCTAGTGAGTATTCGTTACGTGTCGCAGTAAATTTGTCACCGCATACTTTGATAGATCCTAATTTTATAAAAAAAATGGATGAAATTATTGGTGATAAAGAAAGTGGTAAACATCTCATTTTTGAAATTACTGAGAACCTGTTTTTGTCAGAATATAAATTATTGAGTGAAGTGCTTGAATATGTATGTAAGTTAGGTGTTCATTTATCTATTGATGATTATGGTACCGGCTATTCATCATTAAGTCGCTTAATCAAGCTACCGGTTAATGAGTTAAAGATTGATAAATCATTTGTTAAAAATGTGAATACTAATAAAGATGATGAGATAGTGGTGCGATCCACGATCGAGCTGGCTCACAATCTTGGTTTAACGGTAGTGGCTGAAGGCATAGAAGATGAAGAAGTTATGTGCTTCCTGAAAAAATACAATTGTGATATTGCTCAGGGTTTTTTGATCAGCAAGCCGCTACCGCTTGATGAGTTTGACAAGTTTTTAAAGGAATATTGAGTTTTATCAAATCCTGGGGAAGTTGATAGTTACTACCAGCCCTGAACCGGTTTCTGGTTCTCCCATTTGCAGCGTTGCGTTATGTAATTCAACAACACGCATAACAATAGACAGGCCTATGCCGCATCCCGGGTTGTCATGATTTTCCATTCTGAAAAATCGCTCGAATACACGTTCACGCTGCTCGGCAGGAATACCCGGACCGTTATCCTCAATGATTAAGTCGATAGATTCTTTGCCAGGAATTATTGCAGCTTTAACTTTGCCGCCTTCCTGCGTGTAGCATATAGCATTATTTATAAGGTTTCGTATTAACAAACTTAGAGATGTGTTGTCTGCTTTTATATCAACGTCTTCACATTCATCGACAGAAAGCTCGATATTTTTTTTATCTGCGATGGGCGTGAGTAGTGCAACCTCGTCAATGACGGCATTTTTGAGATTGAGTGTCTCAAGGTTTTTTGAGAAGGATTCTGGTTCCAGCTTTGCCAGTGCCAGTAGTTGATCGACCAGATGAGTCGTTCGATCTATGCCGTGAAGAATATTTTCCAGTGCGATTTCTCTATCATCATCATTGCTGGCTTTTTGGGCTAATTCGGTGTGCAGTCTAACCGCTGCCAGAGGTGTTCTAAGTTCATGGGCAGCATCGGAAGTAATTCTTTTCTCTCTGTCCAGGGCGTGTTTTAAGCGTGACAATAAACTGTTTAATGCGCCGGCAATGGTTTTTATTTCGGTGGGCACATGGGTTTCTGAAACAGCATCAAGCTTAGAGGCGTCGCGTCGTCCAATTTGTGAAGCAAGGTTTTGCAAAGGTGATAATCCCTGACTGATGGCAAACCACATAACAATCGATAGCACAGGTGTTAGAACGATAAATAATAGAAAAAGATCTGAACTTAATTTTTTTATTAAATCATTGCGTACATCGATGCGCTCCGCGGTTATACATTGATAGTGAGGTTTGTAACTGTGCAAACTAAATACCCGCCATTCCTGACCAAGGAAAGACTGGTTATCAAAACCCTCTTCTTTATCGGACATGGGTTTGATCGGGGCATTTTTCGATTTCAGGATTAGATTGCCGAGGTCGTCCCACACCTGAAAGGCAAGTTTATTTTCATAGACATGGCCAGAGATTAGTTCGTGAGCGGCTTCATCATCGTGTTCCTGTTCGTCTGACATCATGGCATTTTCATCGAGATATTTCTGAATGCTTGAGAAGTCACTGCGTCCTTGATCTGCCTGAACCATGCTCAGCATCAAGCGAGCAGAACGTGATAGCTGGGCATCGAATAGTTCTCTGGTTTCGTGCTGTGTGTCTTCGTAACCAAACCAGGTGCCACCGCCCACTATGAGTAGTGAAACTATAAACAGGCGCAGCATGAGGTGGTATCTAATAGACATTATTCTTTAGCTACGGTGTAACCGACGCCGCGTACTGTTTTTATCAGGTCAGCGCCGAATTTTTTTCGAAGGTGATGGATGTAGACTTCGATGGTGTTGCTTTCAATTTCGTTACCCCAGCTATAGAGTTTTTCTTCAAGATAGGGTCGAGACAGAACGCGCCCGGCACTTGAGATAAGTTCCTCTAACAGAGCCAGTTCACGTCTGGAAATTTCTATATTTTCATTGTCGTATGAGATCGTGTGGGCAGATGAATCGATAATGATATTTTTATACTTAATGGTTTGCTGGGATAGCCCGCGTGAGCGCCGGGTGAGGGCGCGGAGTCTGGCGCAAAGCTCGTCAAGTTCGAAGGGTTTTGTCAGGTAATCATCAGCACCTGCATCCAGTCCGCCAACCCGATCAGATACAGCATCCTGTGCGGTTAGTATGAGAACGGGTGTGGTTACCTCCTGTTTACGGGCATTGCCCAGTACTTCCAGGCCGTTCATTTTTGGCAGGCCGATATCCAGAATGATGGCGTCATAAGGAATGCTGGTGATTGCAGATAAGGCGGCTTCACCATCTTTGACCCAGTCGATGGAATAACCATCATTTTGTAATCCGGTCTGTAAGCCACTGCCGAGCAGTGAGTCGTCTTCGACCAATAAAATACGCAAGTCTTTTTCCTGTTTGGTTTAATATGGTGAATCTTCAACGATTAAGCTTAAGTCAGGCTTAAATGTATTTATCTGGATATTTAAGGTTGTCTTAAGACTCAGTCCATAATCTTAGTCCATCTAAATTTAATAGTGTGTATAAGAATATGAGACTAGCTCAGTATACCTTCCTTTTGTTGATGCTAACTTTTAGCCATATCAGCCTTGCGGCCGTTCAGGACGCGCCTTCGATCAAGCTGCCGACGGCCGATGGTCAGGTAGATCTGGCTACACTGAAGGGCAAAGTGGTTTATCTTGATTTCTGGGCATCCTGGTGTGAGCCGTGCAAGAAATCATTTCCCTGGATGCATAAGATGAAAAAGACTTATCAGGATAAAGGTTTCGAAGTGCTGGCGATTAGCCTTGATAAGGAAAGAAAACTGGCGGATGCATTTCTAAAAGGCATGGATATTAATTTTGTGGTTGCTTTTGATGATGCGGGGAATACCGCCAAAGAATATAAACTGCGCGGTATGCCGAGCAGTTACCTGATTGGACGTGATGGCAAACTCTATGCATCACATATTGGTTTTCGTGAGAAAGACAAAGCGAAAATGGAAAAAGCGATTAAGCAATTGTTAGCGCAGTAGTCACGGCAATAACCATTGATTTTGATTATGAGGAGTATTATGAAACGCACAGCAACAATTATTTTATTAATGGCGCTTGCAGGTTGTTCCAGCATGGGCGTAGAACCATGGGAGCGCGATCTGCTAGCCAAAGATTCGATGCAATTATCGCCTGATTATTTCGATAATTTTTACGATGAGCACATTTATTTCAGTAAAGAGGCCTCCAGTGGTGGTCAGGGCGTCGGCGGCGGAGGTTGCGGATGCAATTAAAGAAGATAAAAGGCCAGATGGCCGTAGCGACCTGTGCCCTGTTACAGGTTGCCTCACCCGCTGTTAATGCAGTGGAAGCCGAAACTGAATGGGATGTTGATACCGCATTTCTTTATTACAGTGAAGCAGATGGTCGGGTGTCCGCATTTGAACCTGCCATCTATGCAGGTCGTGATCTGGGTGATGATGAGCGAGTAGATTTTCGAGTTGTTTTCGATGCCCTGACAGGTGCAACGCCCAATGGTGGTTACGCAACTTCAGCACCACAAACCTTTACCACGCCATCAGGTGACAGTTCATACACCACACCTGCGGGAGAATCGCCACTGGATGATACCTTTAGAGATGCGCGTGTTTCTCTGGGTGCCGACTGGACCATGTCACTGGATCGTATGTCCAGAGTGGTATGGGGTGCGAATCTTTCTGGAGAGATCGATTATATTTCCATGGGTGTGACTGCTGCTTATTCTCAGGACTTTAATAATCGAAACACCACGCTAACGACCAGTTTTGGTTTTAATAACGATATGATTAATCCCCAGGGCGGCACCCCCATTGAGTTTGCGCCAATGCGTGCCGCAAATACGGGCACTAACAGAGATGGTGACAGTGAAACAAAAACCATCACTGACTTTATGATTGGCGTTACTCAGGTGGTGAGTCGCAAGACACTTATTCAATTGAATATATCGTTAGGCATGGTTGATGGTTACCAGAATGATCCCTATAAGATTTTGACAGTATCAAATGCTGCAGGTGATCCTATAACCTCATTTTTGACAGCTAATGATTTATCTTATGTTTATGAAAAAAGACCTGACTCACGCCAGAAAAATGTTATGTTCTTCAAGGCCGTGCATCATCTAGAAGAAGATGTCATTAACTTCTCGTACCGTTATTACTCAGATGACTGGGGCATTAAATCGCACACACTGGATTGGAAATATCGTTATGAGCTGGCTAACAGTTATTTGCAGCCACACGTGCGCTACTACACACAGGACGCTGCTGATTTCTATAGTCACAGTCTGGTGCTAGGGACTGATATTGATACCGCCGGTAATGCGCTGGTTGATTATGCCAGCAATGATTACCGACTGGCCGAATTGGATACAGTCACACTGGGTCTTAAATATGGCATGCTCATGGGCAATGATAGCGAGTTCTCCGTGCGCGGTGAGATCATTTCCCAGTCCGTGAATGACAGTGGTGTGCCTGCTGGTCAGGAAACCCCTGATTTGGATGCACTGATGTTTCAGGTTAACTATTCTTTCTTGTGGTGATAATTGATTATGACGAAACAGGGATTGTTTCTGACATGCTGATCAATTAAGTTTAGGGCTTCTATAAAGAAGCCCTTTTTTTTATGAAAAATTTAAAATCAAAAAATCTAAAGCTGAAACGGGAAGCCGATTACTGGCAGGGCTCATTCTCAGCCATGGCCAGTCCCTGTGAAGTGCTCATGGAAGTCAAAGACAAGACACTGGCTGCCCGTATCCTCGAGGCGGTAGCTGATGAAGCAAAGCGCATAGAGAAAAAATTCAGTCGTTATCGTGATGATAATATTATTCATAAAATAAATAATGCAAAAGGCTCGCCGGTTTCAATCGACGATGAAACAGCAAGGTTGATCGATTTTTCGTGCCAGCTCCACCAGATGTCCGAAGGCCTGTTTGATATCACCTCCGGTGTACTCAGAAAAGTCTGGAAGTTTGATGGCAGTGATAACGTGCCGGAGTTTTTAGCGGTGGCCGCTATGCTGGAGAAGATTGGCTGGTCAAAGGTGCAATGGAAATACCAAACGGTAACCATGCCCGAAGGCATGGAAATTGATCTCGGCGGTGTCGGTAAAGAATACGCCGTTGATTGCTGTGTACAAATAGCACGTTCTTTAACCGATGAAAGCGTGCTGGTTAATTTTGGTGGTGATCTGGCCACCACCGGCGAACGCCGAAACAAAAACTGCTGGTCAGTCGGCCGGTTGGTCACCGGCAAGGAAAATGCAGTTGCTCTGTTTAAACTATCCCGTGGTGCCATCGCCACCAGTGGTGATGCACATCGTTATTTATTGAAAGATGGTGTGCGTTACAGTCATGTGCTCAATCCTAAAACAGGCTGGTCGGTACCCGATGCACCGCATACGGTGAGTGTGGCAGCACCTACCTGTGTTGAAGCGGGGATGATGTCTACATTGGCGATGTTGCAGGGGGAGAAGGCGAGGGAGTTTTTGGGGTTGCAGGAAGTGGATTTTTGGGTGGATTAGGTTTCTGTCGCTAAACAACCTCCGTCATCCCGGTATGTTTTTTAGCCGGGATCCATGTTTGGGAATTTGTAGTAATTCATAACTTTGGTGGAGTGGGTATTCGCACCCACGGGCGAGGCACTTTTTATATTCCGCACATCCATGTGCTCCACCCTACGGGCCGTGTATAAAACACACGTTTAAATCTGATCCAGTCAGATTTATCTACAGTAAGAAAAAGTACCCAAAAAGTGCCGCCCCAAACAACCTGCCTCAGATTCCAACTTTGCCTACGCGTCGGCCTGACTCGCAATCCCGCTCGCAGGCCTTGATTTGCCGTCCATGGCAAATTAACCCTACCAAAGCCAAAAGCCTCGGCAAACTGATAGGGGATGGAAAAACTAAAAACGCTTTTTTATATGGTGCAACGCTCTGCGTTTATTGACTCCTGCGTGCTGGTATATATAAGAAACCTCAATAGCGCGCAATAAAGCGCATCGAGATAAAAATAGAGATAAAAGGTTGCGCTAAAATATAATAACTGCTATCGTTTACGAAACGTAGTAAATGACAGAGGAAGAATTATGTCTGTGCAAATTAAAAAAAGAGCAGCACGAAGCCCGAATTACCCAATACAGCCCTTAGAGTGGGCTGTTAGCAATGCTCTTCAACTCCTTGATAAAGAAGGCTTACATGCTGTGCCGCCAGACATAGTAGCGCGAAATTTAGGATACAAAAACGCTAGTAATGGCAAGGCTGGTCGAGTTTTAGCGAATTTAAAAGCGTTTGGTGTAATTGAGAAGGCTTCTTCTGGAAAATTAGCTGTCAGCCAAGATGTGCAGCGTTACAAGTTAGCTCCTACAGATAGCGATAGAAAAAGCTATTTAAAACAATGGCTTAAAACGCCTCTGCTCTACAGTAAGATCATGGGAAAGTATGAAAACGACTTGCCTTCTGATGCTGTGTTGTTATTCGAGTTAGTAGATGAGCATGGCTTTAATGAAGATGCTGCTGAAAAAGCTATAAAGGTTTTTCGTGAATCTATCGATTTTGTTAAAAGAGCTACAAATGGTTTAGATAATGAAAGCAGTGAACAAGTGCCTGAAGGGGATGATTTTGCAACGGATGCAGGCATAGAAGTGCAGCAAATGACTGCACAGAGCAGCACAACTGCTACAGGTGTGGTGCATGAGCGGACTAAAAAAGCACCACCGCAAACGAATACTGATAATTTTAGATACCCAATTAGACTTGCTGGTGGGCGAATAGCTTGGATCGAGGTGCCAGTGCCCTTTTATGAGGCTGATAAAAACAAATTAAAAGCACAAATCGAAATTATAGGTACAGATGATGAAGATGGTGACATTAGTATGTAACGCTAAAACAAAAACACCCGCATAAGCGGGTGTTTAGGGGAATGGAAGTCCACTCCTATGTAGCTGACACTTAATAGCATAGTGGATTCCCCTTTTTGAAGCAAATGATTTTCAGTGCTTCCCTGAAAATCAATTTTTTAGAAAGGTGACTTTATGTCAAAAGTAAACCGCAGCAATGCTGTGTCAAAAAAAAGCTCAAATAAATCTAAAGGATATATTTTCTGTAGATTTAGGCGGGTGAAAAATAGTAATAGATACCTAGATGCTCATGACTATGGTTATGAAGCTTGGCGAATACCTATAGGTAAATAACTATGACGCTCGACTCTTTAATGGGTCGGGCGTTTTTTTATAAAGCCAAGCTCGTAGGGTGTGGTAAGGCACGAACCGCATCACTCGCGTAATCTAATCCGCGCCAAAACCCCAACAATTTAAGCCACCTTAGTCTTCGTAGAAATCGCTTTAGCCAAATCCTTCTGCGAAGCCCCCAACGCGAGCAATGACTTAATAAGAAGATCAATAGAAACCGAAGCTGATCCCGTTTCCATTTTTGCGACTCTTGACTGGCTTGATTTAATTAATTTTGCAAAGGCGGTTTGACTTAAATGTTTGCGCTGGCGCATTTCTTTCAGGCTTTGGGACAGGGACATTTTCATTTCTATAAATGCCTCTTCTTCTGGTGTTAGCTCAAGAAAGTCAGCGGCTGTTCCAATTTTCCAGCCTTTGGTTTCCAGTTGTTTACGTTTAGTCTGTTTCATTATCGTAATCTCTTAATCTAGCTTTGCAGATATCAATGACAATTTTGGGCGTTTTGCTTGTTTTCTTTTCAAACACTTCAAGAATCACGACTGCATCTTCATCTGTTCTGTATACAATTCGCTAGGTCACGTTGTTATCTGTAATTCGAAGTTCATGACATCGTCTTCCAATCGTTGGCATTGGCCGTGATTGCGGCATACTTAATTTTTCACCAATCTGCAATCTCCTTAGTAAAAAACCAGCTTCAATGCGGGCAGAGGAGGAAAATGGTGGTGTTTTCACTTCACCATGAAGCCATACAACTACCTTGTCTTTTGTGTCCATGTTGAAAATAATATGTCATATGTGACATATTGTCAATAAGGGTTATTGGGCCGTCCGAGCATGGTTGGTATGTAGTTTTTAATTTGCCCGCCGTAATTTATTCCTGTAAAACACTATAAAAATGTAAACAAGGCAGTACCTCATCAAAGGATAGGCACCCAGGGATCGTTCCAGCTATGGATAAAGCAAGAAAACTATACACAAATAAAAAGTGGTATGACTTTTCTGACAAGGTAAAACAAAGAGACGGCCATAAATGCCTGCGCTGCAAAAGAGGGGAGTCTGAAGTGGTTCTCCAGGTGCATCATGAAATATATGTAAAAGATAAACCGCCATGGGAGTATTCGCTGAGTGATTGCAGAACTTTGTGCAAGGGCTGTCATGCAAGAGGGCATAAGCTAATTGCACCTGATCGGGGCTGGACTTTAATTTTGATTGAAGATCTGGGTGGGGCAGATGGTATTTGTGAACGGGAAAATTGTGGGCATGAGATAAGATATGCGCATGTAACTTATCACCCTGGCTGGGGTTATAAAGTCGTTGGTAGTACCTGTGTTCAACATCTAACCAAAAAAGACAGATTGCTAAGCAGTCATATTATTACCCTGTATAAAAACATTAGTAAATTTGTTCATGGTTCAGACTGGGAAAATAGTTTCACTAAAAAAGGAAAGAAATATTTAACCTGTAAATACAAGCATCATTCAATAAGAATATATGGTGAAGAAAATAACTATTCTTACCAGCTTGTTTTGAAAGAAAAAGGAATACGCTGGCATGAATTTCGAGACATCATTCCTGCCAGGAATATGAGCCTGGAGGAAGTAAAAGAATTGTCTTATATCGTGCTGAAAGGAACGGTCAGTAAGAACGAAGAAGAAAAGTCGTTATTGAGAGATGTATACAGAAAAATAAAATAACACAGATTTATTGTAGCGAAGCCCTTATCGCATCAATCACAGATTTAGTCTCTGGCTGAACACCCCGCCATAAATTAAACGATTCCGCCGCCTGCTCAACTAGCATTCCCAAACCATCAAACACTTTTGCTGCACCGTGCTGACTTGCCCATTCCATGAATACCGTCGGTTTGGCTGTGTACATCATGTCGTAAGCACAGGCGTTGTCTTTAAATAATGCGTCGGGTAAAGGTGGCAGGTCGCCTTGAAGGCTAGCGGAGGTGCCGTTGATGACAATATCAAATGACTGGCCTTCGAGTGCATCAAAACCACAGCCTGAAATATTGCCCAGATCAGAAAAATCTTCGGCCAGTTGCAGGGCTTTTTCTACTGTGCGGTTGGCAATCACTAGCTGCACAGGATTTTTTTCCATGATGGGTTCAATGACACCACGAACCGCGCCGCCTGCGCCCAAAATTAAAATCTTTTTTTGTTTTAATGCTATTTGATGGTTGTTGCTAAGATCGCGAACCAGTCCGATGCCATCAGTGTTTTCGCCAAAATAACTGCCATCATCTTTTTTGATAATAGTGTTTACCGCACCGGCTCTTTCGGCGCGTGAGCTTCTTTTGGCAGCCAGTTGCCAGGCCTGTTGTTTGAATGGCACGGTGATGTTAATGCCTTTGCCATTGTTGGCAACAAAGGTGTTAACGTCTTTTTCAAAATTATCCACATCCGAAAGTTCAGCGGTGTAAATCAGTATCTGTCCGGTTTGTTGTGCGAACAGGGTGTGAATCTGGGGTGATTTACTGTGGCTGATCGGGTTGCCGAAAACGGCATAACGATCAATGGTTGTTTCGGACACTATTCAGCCAGCCACTTGGCCACATCTTTGGCGTAGTAAGTCAGAATGCCATCGGCACCGGCGCGTTTCATCGACAGCAGGCTTTCCATGACCACGGCTTTTTCTTCCAGCCAGCCATTTTGTGAAGCGGCCTTGAGCATGGCGTATTCGCCACTGACCTGATAAACGTAAGTGGGTGCGCCAAATTCATCTTTGATGCGACGAACGATGTCGAGATAAGGCATGCCGGGTTTGACCATGACCATATCTGCACCTTCATCCAGATCGAGGGCGACTTCGCGAATGGCTTCGTCTGAGTTAGCTGGATCCATCTGGTAGCTGTATTTGTTGCCTGCGCCCAGATTGGCGGAAGAGCCGACAGCATCACGGAAAGGGCCGTAGAAACTGGAGGCATACTTGGCGGCGTAGGCGAGTATGCGGGTGTGGATAAAACCGGCATTTTCCAGCGCGTTGCGTATGCAGCCCACGCGGCCATCCATCATATCCGAAGGGGCGACCACATCAGCGCCTGCTTCGGCGTGAGACAGCGCCTGCTTGACCAGTACTTCGATGGTTTCATCATTGAGTACGTAGCCTGTATCGTCAATCAGGCCATCCTGACCGTGGCTGGTGAACGGATCAAGTGCCACATCGGTGATGACACCAAGATCGGGGAATTTTGCTTTCAGTGCTCGCACCGCCTGTTGAGCCAGACCATCTGGATTGAAGGCTTCTTCAGCGCCATCAGATTTTTTATCAGCACCAACGACCGGGAACAGAGCGATAGCGGGGATGCCCAGTGCGACGCACTGCTCGGCTTCCAGTAGTAGCTGATCGATGCTGACGCGCTCAACGCCGGGCATGGAGGCCACTTTTTCGCGCTGGTTTGTGCCTTCGATGACGAACATGGGGTAGATCAGGTCATCAGTGTGGACGTGATTTTCACGCATTAATCGACGAGAAAAGCCGTCACGACGCATTCGACGCATTCGGATGCTAGAAAAAAAATCGGCTGTTGACATGATTATCTCCACAATTTGATCTGTTAGCGGGGTATTGTAGCAGTCTGATTTATATCTGGCATCCATCATAATTTTCCGATAAATAGATAATATGACGCATAATGCTGCATATTTATAAAAATACCATAAAAAATCATGGTATTTGTTGCTTCAGATATGATAAATTTTTTAATTCCCCCTGACTGCTGCTATATAAGCGTTTTCTGGTATTTGACCGCATGCTTAGGGGTAATTGTTCCAGAGAGGAAGTGTTGATGAGTGATGATGCTGTACAGAGAATATTGATAGTCGAGGAATCGGCTACCCTGCGTTATATGTTGACCAAGCTTTTTGAGAAGCAGGAGTATGAGTTAGTCGTCGCTGATTCCTTCCATTCAGCCATTGAGTTGTTGCCACACATTAAACAAAGCCTGCACGGCGCGGCTATTGGTCTCACTAATTATAAGCATAATAGTGAATCTGCACGCTTATTGGTGATGTTTAATCGCGAGCCTTACAGCGAACTCCCGGTTGTTTTGCTTTCTAATGCACCTGATTTGAATGTACTCAACTGGACGAGCACACGACCAAACTCGGCTATGGTGCCATGGGAGAATTATCAGGAAGCATCCTCTTCACTGCAATCAATGCTGGAGACTGATGATGAGGAAATAGAGCAGAACTGCTTCTCACAGACTTCTGAGCCGACAAGAGTGCTGTTTGTGGATGATTCGAGAAGTATCGTTGTTTATTACAGTCGTTTATTGAAAAAAAATGGTTATCAGGTTGAAACAGCTTCTTCGGTGCAACAGGCTTACAAGATTGCATTGGAGCAGGAATTTGATATTGCTGTCGTCGATTATTTTATGCCCGATGAGAATGGTACGGTGTTGTGTCAGATGCTTCGGGATAATCCATCGACAGAGAGTATTAGAACAGCGGTTATTACTGGTACTTATCTGGACTCGGTGATTCGTGATTGCCTGAAGGCCGGTGCGATTGAATGTTTCTTTAAAAATGAGGCGGAAGAATTATTCCTGGCGCGTGTCGCTGCGATGAGCCGTTTCATTGAGATTCAACGTTCTATTGAGAAGCAACGTGAAGGCCTGGCCGCGATTCTTGAATCGGTGGGTGAGGGTGTGTATGGGGTTGATAATGAGGGTGTAGTGACTTTTGCAAACCCGATGACCTATAGCCTTCTCGGGCTTGAGGAATCGGAGAGTTTGATAGGCCAGGATGCCTGTAAAGTTTTTCATTATAAGGATGATAAGCAACGCCGAGAAGATGATCAGCTTCGTGCTGCTTATGAGAAAAAAGATGCGCTGCGAAGTTGGGAAACATGTTTTCAGCATAAGTCTGGAAAAGCGGTTCCTGTGGAATGCACTTTGCAGCCGTTGGATATTAATGGTGCTCAGGAAGGCTCGGTGGTGGCCTTTCGTGATATCTCAAATCAAAAAATGCTGGAAGAACGTTTACGCTGGCAGGCGACTCACGATCACTTGACCGAAATTTATAACCGTCGTTATCTGGAAACCCAGCTGGAAGAAGAAATCAGTCATGTACAACGCAGTGGTATCGCCAGTGCAGTTGTCTATCTGGATCTTGATCGTTTTAAATATGTGAATGATACGGTGGGGCATGCAGCGGGTGATAAATTGCTGAAAGACATCAGTGCCACGCTGGTTAAACAGCTGAGGAGAAATGATGTAGTTGCGCGTATCGGTGGTGATGAGTTTGCGATCATCCTAAAAAATGTTGATGCTGATCTGGCAATGAGCCTTGCGGATGGATGTCGTGACTCGCTGACTGGCTTGCGTGTGCCGCATGAGGACAAATCGTATCATGTGAATGCCAGTGTTGGTGTGGCCATGATAGATGGTGAAATAAGTACAGCGGGTGATGTTATGGCTGATGCAGATATCGCCTGTCATGTTGCAAAACGGCTGGGTCGAAATCAGACGCATCTGTATGATAAAAATGATGATGAACGTAATGCCATGGGCAGTGAATTGGGCTGGTCAACGAGGCTTCATCAAGCTCTGGAGAACGATCATTTTGAATTGCACTTCCAGCCTATTCTCGATTTGCATGAGATGGATTTCGTCGATTTGCCGATTCAAAATGGATTGTTGTGGGAACAGTATCTGGATTTGAAAAAAGACCGATACAATTATGAAGTGCTTATAAGAATGCGCACGGAAGATGGTGAGTTGTATCTGCCAGACACGTTTATACCCACTGCCGAGCGTTTCAATATGATGATTGATGTTGATATGTGGGTGATCGAGCATGCCCTGACTGCTCTGGTGGCTGCAGGTCAGGAACCGGGAAAAATCTGTCTGTCGATAAATCTTTCGGGACATACACTGGATGATGATGAGGCTGTTAATGTCATTAAATCTTTGATTAAAAAATATGATGTTTTACCTAGTGATCTGGTGTTTGAAATTACCGAGACCAGTGCTATTGCGAATATGAATCAGGCTAATCGATTTATGTCTGCGATGAGTGAAATTGGTTGTCGTTTCTCTCTGGATGATTTTGGCTCTGGTTTCTGTTCGTTCTCGCAACTCAAAAGTTTGCCATCGGATTATGTGAAAATTGATGGCCAGTTTGTGAAGAATATGGCGAGAGGTTCAATCGATCGTGCCATTGTTACAGCGATGAATGATGTGGCACATTCGCTGTCTCGTTCAACAGTGGCGGAATATGTTGAAAGCCCGGAAGTGATGCGCTTGCTGAAAGTGTGCGGTGTTGATCGTGTTCAGGGTAATTATATATCCTACCCGCTTGAGCATTTGCCGCATGGTATTACAGCAAAGCTGGCTATGCAGAAATCAAGAATGAAAGAGCCGGTTAGTTAGCGTTAAGCCAGTCTTTAGGTTTTAAATAGTAGTCGTAGAGTTCTGCTTCAGCGCTACCCGCTTTAGGCTTCCAGTCGTATTTAAAATGTACCACGGGTGGCAGTGACATCAGGATGGATTCTGTGCGGCCACCTGTTTGCAGACCAAACAAAGTGCCGCGGTCATAAACCAGATTAAACTCAACGTAGCGGCCACGACGATAGAGCTGGAATTCTCGTTGAGCTTCGGTGTATTCGGTATCCTTTCTTCGCTGTACTATTGGCAAATAGGCTTTAAGATATTGTTCGCCAACACTACGGGTGAAATCAAAGCATAGATCAAAACCGCCTTCGTTTAAATCATCAAAAAACAAACCGCCGATACCGCGCTGCTCGTCACGGTGCTTGAGATAAAAATATTCATCGCACCATTTTTTATATTTTGGATAAACATCATCGCCAAAGGGTTGGCAGACTTGTTGTGTGGCTTGATGCCAGTGAATGCAGTCTTCCTTGTTGCCATAGTAAGGTGTCAGATCAAAACCACCGCCGAACCACCAGACGGGATAGCTGCCTTCTTTGCGGGCAATAAAAAAACGTACATTGGCATGGGAAGTTGGCACATGTGGATTTTTGGGGTGAATAACCAGTGACACGCCCATGGCTTCAAATTCTCTACCCGCCAGTTCGGGGCGATGTGAGGTTGCTGAGACGGGAAGTTTTCCACCAGTAACGTGAGAAAAATTAACGCCTGCCTGTTCAAATACAGCGCCATCGGTAAGAACACGGGTGATGCCACCGCCGCCATTATTTTCTCGTTGCCATTCATCGATAATGAAATTTCCCTGACCATCTTCTTCGGCGAGAGTTTCACAAATGTTTTTTTGCAGGCTGAGTAAAAAATCCTTCACGGCATTGATATCGGGTTGTGACATGTTGTTGCTCTTATTGGCGTACAGTTTGAAGATTATCTAGTTTTTTGATGACTGAGGGCTGCCCGCTGAGATGGCGGTCATCAATTAATATGGTATCCACTTTACCATGAAAATATTTGTGTGCCTGCAATGCGTTGATAATCGTTTTTTTGCCGCTCAGGTTGGCGCTTGTTGAAACAATCGGGTGGACAAGTTGCTGGCAGAGTTCTGTGACTACAGGATGCTGGCTGATACGTATTGCTATGGTTCTTTGCTCATTAGTGAGCCAGTTGGGTAAAGAATCTTTTGCTGAAACAATCCAGCTGGTAGGGGTGTCTGTTTGAGTCAATTTGTTTTGTTCACTGGGCGCTAGCTCTTCAATGTAATCCTTGAAAAGTTCAAGCGAATGACCAAGTAAAATCAGCCCTTTATCTGGTGCTCTTTGTTTGAGCCGGTTTAGCTCAGCGATAGCGTCAGGATTCATCGGGTCGCAGCCAAGACCGTAAACGGTTTCAGTGGGATAGATAATGATCCCACCATGACGTATCTGGTGTGCTGCATGCTGGATGGCAAAGTGGCTCGCCATAGTTATGGCTTATTTCTTCTTAACGGTTTTCTTTTTAGTTACCGCTTTTTTCTTTGTTGCTGTTTTCTTTTTTTTGATTTTTTTCTTGGTCGTTTTCTTTTTAGGGGGCTTTTTCTTAGCTGTTTTTTTCTTTGCAGCTTTCTTTTTTCGACCTTTGCGTTCAGGCGCCTCTGCCAGTAGTTTTTCGCATTCTTCCTGGGTTAGATCCTTTGGTTCTTTGTCCTTGGGTATTTTTGCGTTTTTCTCACCGTTGGTAATGTACGGGCCATAACGTCCGTTCAATACTTCTATGTCCGTGCCTTCAAAGCTCTTGATGTATTTGTTGGCATCAAATTCTTTTTTCGCAGCGACGAGTTCCATCGCCTGTTCAAGCGTGATGTTGTAGGGGTCGATGTTCTGATCCTGATACGCCTTGTTGATGGAAACGAATTTACTATCGTATTTAACGTAAGGTCCGAAGCGACCATAATTGGTTGAGATCTTTTCGCCGTCGGGTGAATCACCCAGTTCACGTGGCAATACGAACAAGCATTCGTAGTTGTCCATAGTGATTTCGTTCATTTTCATGCCGGGTTTTAGACTGGCAAAAGCCGGTTTTTCTTCGTCGTCTTTATCACCAATCTGCACGAACGGACCATAAGGGCCCATGCGAACGCTAATGGGTTTCTGTGTTTTAGGATCGGTGCCGATGTGGCGAGACTGTGCAACATCAGCACGGCTGACATTTTCGTCTATGTCGACACACTGTTCTTTGAACGGCGTCCAGAAATCTTTCAGTAACGGGATCCAGTCTTTTTCACCACGAGAAACGTTATCGAGTTCATCTTCGAGATTGGCGGTGAATTCGTAATCAACATACTGCCTGAAATGTTCGGTCAAAAAACCGTTAACAATGCGGCCGATGTCGGTCGGTGTGAAGCGCCGGCTTTCGAGTTCAACGTAACCACGGTTGACCAGTGTTGAAATAATATTGGCGTAAGTTGATGGGCGGCCGATACCAAACTCTTCCAGGGTTTTAACCAGACTGGCTTCAGAGAAGCGTGGTGGTGGCTCAGTGAAGTGCTGGCCATTTTTGATTTCCAGTAGCTTAACCTTTTCGCCTTCCGTGAGTTCGGGCAATAATTTTTCGTCATCATCCGCTTTGCTGTCATCAGCACCTTCCATGTATACAGACATGAATCCAGCGTGACGAATGGTAGAACCGTTAGCGCGGAATATATTGCCATCGCCACAGCCTAAATCAACGCGCACGGTATCCAGTGTGGCATGAATCATCTGGCAGGCCATAGTGCGTTTCCAAATTAGTTCGTAGAGTGCGAGCTGATCTGGTTTTAAATATTGTTTTAGGTCCTCGGGTGTATGTTTAACCGAAGTCGGGCGAATTGCCTCATGCGCTTCCTGTGCATTTTTTGATTTGTTTTTGAAAAAACGAGCTTCTTCTGGCAGATTGTCTTTGCCGTAGCGGTCGTTAATCAAGCCACGAATTTCATCCAGCGCTTCACTAGCGAGCATCAACGAGTCAGTACGCATGTAGGTAATCAAACCAACGGTTTCACCGCCGATGTTGATGCCTTCGTATAAGTTTTGCGCGGTACGCATGGTGCGTTGTGTAGTAAAACGAAGTTTACGCGCAGCTTCCTGCTGCATGGTCGAAGTGGTAAATGGAGGTGAAGGATTACGTTTACGTTGTTTCTTCTCAATCTTATTGATCGAGAGTTCACCATTTGCTGCAGCCAATAATGTATTGCGTGCTTTGGTTGCGCCTGCTTCATCAGTGATACTGAATTGCTTTATCTTTTCGTTCTCAAGTAGATTTAGTTTGCCCAGAAATTGTTGTTTGCCTTTGGCGACATCGGCTTCGATGGTCCAGTATTCCTGAGGATCAAATTCTTCTATTTCTATTTGACGTTCAACAATCAGACGCAAGGCGGGACTTTGTACGCGCCCGGCTGATAAGCCACGTTGTACTTTTTTCCATAATAAAGGTGACAGGTTGAAACCCACCAGATAATCAAGCGCACGTCTGGCCAGATAAGCATTAACCAGATTTGTTGATAATTCTCGTGGTGAAGCGATGGCTTCTTTAATCGCGCGTTTAGTTACCTCGTTAAAGGCAACGCGAGATACATTAATATCATCAAGTAGACCTTTTTCTTTGAGCAGTTCAAATAAATGCCATGAAATCGCTTCTCCCTCGCGATCCAAATCAGTTGCGAGATAGAGGTTGTCTGCTTTCTTTAAAAACTTGATGATTTTTTCAACGTGTTTTTCATTACGTTCAATGAGCTGATACTTCATTTCGAAGTCATGCTCAGTATCAACGGCGCCCTCTTTAGGGATGAGATCGCGGACGTGGCCATAGGAGGCGAGGACTTTAAAATCCTTGCCTAAATATTTTTCTATGGTTTTTGCTTTTGCGGGAGACTCAACAATAACAAGATTTTTGCTCATTTGGGGGGCTACACAGTTGGTTGATTAGAGATGCAGGAATTACTGAATAAAGTCGACAACTTCATTGAAAACTAAACCTTCCATCCAGGCAAAGGCATTTTCTTCACCGGGGTGAGTATGAAGTACGATCATAACAATCCATTTAAGTTGTTCGATATCCAGTGGGTGTTCAAGCGCCATGATACGGTCTAGCACCAGTTCACGAGTTACTGGTGTGAGAATATCGGACTGCTCAAGATACATGAGAAAACCAATAGATTCATCATCAAGAATGTTTTTTTCAAAGTCGCTAAAAATACGAATGCTATTCGTATTAGCGGGTATGTGATCCTGACCCTCACGAAGAGTTGCCAGATCTTCCAGCCAGTTAAAGGCCTGATCGATTTCCTGATGCTGAAAACCAACCTCTTCCAGTCTGATTTGTATGTCGTTGCGCTCGTCTATATTCTCATTGTCTTCACCGAGATATTCTTCAAAGAGAAACATCAGTACATCGACGACGGATTGTTTAATCAACATGATTTTCTATATATCCACTTGTTATAGAGTGTGATTCAGCAGGTGCTATTGTACACGCGTATACCTGCCGCCTTCATTCACAACGCTGCCCTCAAGTTCCATAATTAACAACATGGAAGCGACTTCGGCAGCCGAAAAACCGCTGCAATCGACGAGTTCATCAATGGCAGTGGCTTCATATTGCAGGCATTTGAGCAGTTTTTGGTGATCGGGGTCAAGTGTCTGCTCATTTTTCTCACTATTTAGTGGTTCTGCCGAGGGTGTAATCTCTGTTGGTAGGTGGGGTCGCAACTCTTCAATGATGTCTTCAGCGGTCTCGACCAGCTTGGCGCCCTGACGTATCAATTGGTGGCAGCCACGGGATAAGGGGTTGTGGATGGAGCCGGGGATGGCAAAGACTTCTCGGTTTTGTTCCAGTGCGTGTTTGGCGGTAATCAGGGAGCCGCTTTTGAGAGCGGCCTCAACCACCAGTGTGCCCAGTGACAGGCCGCTGATAATGCGATTCCGTCTAGGGAACAGGCCCTTATGAGGTTCGGTGCCAATAGGAACTTCAGAGACCACTGCGCCGTGGTTGGCAATTTCTTCAGCCAGGGCGCGATGGACGGCAGGGTAGACGATATCCAGTCCATGGGCGACCAGCGCGACTGTGCTGGCAATTCCCTGTAAAGCACCCTGATGACTAGCGCCATCAATACCGCGTGCCAGCCCGCTGGTAATGGTGATGCCTGAGTTGGAAAGGTGTTTGGCAAAATCGCTGGCGGTTCTTTTTCCAGCGGCGGTAGGGTTACGGCTACCTACCATGGCTAATTGTGGCTGGCGCAGGTAATCGGGGTCGCCACGCACAAACAGCACGGGCGGTGGCTGGCTGATGGATTTTAGTTGCTGTGGGTATCGTGGATCGAGCAGGGTAATGATGTGGTGATTATCTGAAGATTCGGCCCATTCGATGTCGGTTTGTACAGCATCGAGGTCGGGTTGCTGAATGGCGGTAATCGTTTGTTTATTGAAGCCCAGATCGGACAGCTTTGAGCTGTTGGTGGCCAGAATTTTTTCAGGTAGCCCGAATGTGCTCAGCAGTTTGTGAACGCCTGCAACGCCGAGTCCAGTGGCGTGAAGTAAGATAAGCCAGTTTTTGACATTATTCATCCCTGAAAAAATGTTCCGCTATATATCTGGCTATTGCGGTGTGACAACAGTGTCGTGATTATTGATAACGAGGGTCGATTCTAAAATCAGGCCATAACTTACCTTGTCAAAAGTGCGGAAAATCATCATTAAACCACTGCGTTTTTCTGGTAGCTTAACCTTACCGCGCTTTCTAGGATCAAAGTGATCTTTAACCATTTCTCCTGATGATTGGGTTTCAAGTAAGTGACCGACTTGAAGGCCATTGCGGTTACCGCGGTTAATAACAGCAATCTGGTATTTAGCAATGCCGAACAGAGCGTCGGATAGAGAAATAATCTGTCCTTTTACATCATGATCAGGTGTTCGAGGATAATACAGGTTATTTATCTTACTTTTATCAACAGGCAATAAACGGTCGCCTATTAGTACTTCGCGCTCGGTGAAAGTGAGTTGTGCAGTAGCTGGGTCGTCATATTTTTTAATATGAGCTTCGCCTGCATAAATAGCCTCAAAGCCAAAAATTTCGTCAGTTTCAGGATCAACGAGTTCATCGCCAGGGCGGAAGACAGTAAAGCGAACGCGTTCTTTGTCCAGTTCACCACGAACATAAATGGTATTGTCCTGACCCATAATTAAATGATTGTCATCACTAGCTATAATATAGGGTGCATTTTCCAGTTCCTCTTTGGTGACTACACGAGGTTTGGTCAGAAATTGACGTATGGCATCGCCTGGAATAGTGACAACACTAGCATCTAAGCCCTGTTTACGGATGGTAGGGCTGAGTTTTACTATGCGTAAATATTTTTCATCTCTTTCTACGGTGCGTGCAGTGTGAGTTACTTTTTGCTGAGCGGTTCCCTCAACCACAATTTGTGGCTGTCCATCGATGTAGATAAGTGTCAATACATCACCAGGGTAAATTAGATGTGGATTTTCAACCTGACGGTTTTTGTGCCAGATTTCGGGCCAGAACCAGGGGTCTCTCAGGAATTGACTGGAAATATCCCATAAAGTATCGCCTTTTTTTACTGTGTATTGGCGTGGATGGCTTTGTTTTACGCGAATAGTGCTGTGCTTCTGATCGCTATTTTCGGTTTCTTCTGACAAGGGTTCCTGCTGATTTTCTGTAATAATATCAGGATCTTGCTGGGTAAGATCTTGTTCGGTACTGATCTGAGAGTGATCAGGTTTGCGTTTAGCCGGGAATGAACAGGCAGATACGCCTGCAACCAGTAAACAGGTTACAATTAGACGCAGGTATTTGGTAAAGATGGTGGGTGTGTTCATTGTTGTTTTATGCCCCAGTATTTTCCCTGAAATTATCCGTTGTTATCAACAGTTTAGCTGATAAACTTCGATTTATTAAGTAAGTTTGCAAAGATTTTAGCAGAAATCCCGAAACTAGCTCTTATCTGAAGAAATTAATATGGCACAACTCGAAATATTGCATTACCCGGATGACCGTTTGCGTAAGCAGGCGAAACCGGTTGAAAAATTTGATAGTGAAATCCTAAAGCTGGTCGATGATATGTTTGAAACCATGTATGAGGCTCCGGGTATTGGTCTGGCCGCGACGCAGGTGAATGTTCATCAGCAGGTGATTGTGATTGATATCAGTCCAGAGAAAGATCAGCCGCTGTGCTTGATTAATCCTGAGATTATAGAAAGCAGTGGTGAAGAGATCTCCGCTGAAGAAGGCTGCCTTTCGGTGCCGGATATTTACGATAAGGTGCAGCGAGACGAGCGTGTTACCGTTAAAGCCTTCGACCAGCATGGTAAAGAATTCACCTTGCAGGCGGCTGAATTACTGGCGGTTTGTATTCAGCACGAAATGGATCATCTTCAGGGCAAGTTGTTCGTTGATTATCTGTCGCCGCTCAAGCAGCAAAGATACAGAAAAAAACTTGAGAAGAATCGCCGACTCAATGTGACGGTTTAATTACTGTGACAGGTTCTATTCGAATTATTTATGCAGGAACACCGGACTTTGCCGTTGCGCCGTTAGTCGCGCTAATTGATGCGGGTTATAACGTAGTTGCGGTTTACACCCAGCCAGACCGCCCCGCTGGGCGAGGTCGTGAGCCAAGGCCTTCACCGATTAAACAAAAAGCACTTGAGCACACTATTCCTGTATTTCAGCCCGAAACGCTGAAATCTGAAGATGACCAAAAAGCGTTAAGTGATTTAAATTCTGATCTGATGATCGTTACCGCCTATGGCCTACTGTTGCCCAAAGCCGTGCTCGATATGCCGCGTTTGGGTTGTATTAATGTGCATGCTTCCCTGTTGCCGCGATGGCGTGGTGCTGCGCCGATTCAACGGGCAATTCTGGCGGGTGATAAACAGACCGGTATTACCATTATGCAAATGGATGAAGGACTGGATACGGGTGACATGCTGGCAGAGCAGATCTGTGATATCCGACATGATGATACTGGTTCAAATCTGCACGATCGTCTAATGGCAATGGGAGCAGACATTTTATTAGAAATGCTGCCCGATTTTATCGAAGGTAAAATTACGCCGCAGAAACAGGATGATACGCAGGCGAACTACGCCAGCAAGCTGAGTAAACAGGAAGCTGAAATCAACTGGTCATTATCGGCGGAACAAATTCACCGTAGCGTACTTGCCTACAATGCCTGGCCAGTGGCGTTTACGCACTGGCAGAAAAAGAACAAACAGGATGTATTGCGCGTCTGGCAGTCTAAAGTGCTGGATCAGTCTTCGACAAAAATGGCGGGTACGGTTTTAAGCTGTGGTAAAGAAGGCGTCGATGTAGCGACTGGTGAAGGTGTGCTGTGTTTATTGCAGGTACAGCCATCAGGTAAGAAAGCTATGGCTGCTTCGGACTTTGCCAATGCGCATCATCTTGATGGCCAAGTACTGGGCAGGGAGTAAGGCGTATCGCCAGACAAAATAAAAAACAACAGAAGCCCGTTTCTGCCAGACAGGTTGCACTAGAAATATTGCAGCAGGTTTTAATAAAAGGTCGTTCTCTAGTCGTCGCTAAATCAGCAGCAGACGTTTTAGAAAGCCGTGATCGTGGATTGGCGATGGAATTGGTTAACGGTGTTTTGCGTTGGCACTGGAAACTCAATTTTTTACTCAATCAATTCTTAAAAAAACCGTTACGCAATAAAGATCACGATGTAAAACTTTTGCTGCTGATGGCTTTGTACGAGCTGGTCGAGCTAAACACGCCGGATTATGCGGTGGTCAATGAAGCGGTCAGTGCGAGCAAGGTGCTGGGAAAGCAATGGGCGAAAGCCATGATCAACGGCGTGTTGCGTAACTTTATCCGTGACCAGGAAACTGTCCTGAAAAAAATGGAATCGAATCAGGAGGCGTATTATTCACATCCTTACTGGTTGATTGCTTTATTAAAGAAAGACTGGCCAGATCGCTGGCAGGCAATTTTGGATGCCAATAATCAACGCCCGCCTTTATGGTTACGAGTAAATGCGGCACAAAATAAAACCGAAGCTTATAAATCCTTGCTAGAAGAACAGGGCTTACCTTCATCGCAGCATTCTTCTGCATTACAGGCTTTAAAACTGGAGCAGGGTGTAGATGTAACTTGTTTGCCAGGCTTTGCTCAGGGCACAGTTTCGGTGCAGGATGCCGGTGCTCAGTTTGCAGCAGCATTACTTGATGTTCAAAAAGGTCAACGTGTGCTGGACTTATGCGCAGCACCGGGTGGTAAAACCTGCCATGTGCTTGAGCTTGAAAAAGAAATTGAAATGATTGCGGTTGAACTCGAAGAAAAACGTATGTCTCGGGTTAAAGAAAACCTGAGCCGTTTAAATTTAGAAGCAGAGTTAATCGTCGCCGATGCCAGTGAGGACTCATGGTGGGATGGAAAGCAATTTGATCGCATCATGGTAGATGCGCCCTGTTCTTCTACTGGTGTAATTCGTCGTCATCCAGATATAAAAGTGCTGCGTTGGGAAGAAGACATAAAATCATTAGCTGAGATTCAGCAGAAAATTCTTCAACAGGCCTGGCAGATGCTGGCACCTGGCGGCAGACTTTTATACGTCACTTGCTCGGTGCTACGTCAGGAAAATGAAGCACAGATTGCCAACCTGTTAGCAACGCAAAACAATGTTGTTGAGCTGGATCTAATCGAAGAAGGTTCAAGTGAATGGGGGGTTGCCTGCAAACACGGTCGCCAGTTATTACCGGGTGAGCATGATACCGATGGCTTCTATTTTTGTGCTCTGAGCAAGTCTGAATCTTAATAGGCTGTATTTCTGTATGGAAGGGCGTAAACTTCGCGCCATACAGGGCTTGAAGTTTGTTTGAGCATTTAATTCGGTTTTTTTGCGTGAAATAAGATCATGAATATTCTGATACTGGGAGCAGGGCAGGTTGGTTCATCGGTAGCCGCTAATCTGGCTTCTGAAGCCAACGATATTACGCTGGTTGATTCCAAAACTGAGTTGCTGGATGACTTGCGTGATCGTCTGGATATCCAGACCGTTACCGGCCATGCCTCTAATCCACGGGTGCTGGTGCAGGCTGGCATTGAAGATGCTGATATGTTGATCGCTGTGACCAATAGCGATGAAACTAATATGATGGCCTGTCAGGTTGCTCATACTTTATTCCATACGCCCACAAAAATCGCACGAGTTCGTTCTGCCTCATATTTAAGTCATCGTGAGTTGTTCGGCAATGAGGCGGTGCCGGTGGATGTGCTGATTAGTCCTGAACAAATCATTTCCAGTTACGTACACCGTTTAATTGAATACCCTGGTGCTTTGCAGGTACTGAACTTTGCGGATGGCAAGGTGCAGCTAGTGGGTATTAAGGCTTATTATGGTGGCCCTCTTGTTGGTCATGCGATTAGTACATTGCGTGAGCATGTGCCGAATGTTGATACCCGTGTGGCAGCGATTTATCGGCGTGGCAAGGGAATTGTGCCCAAGGGTGATCGTGTTATTGAAGCGGATGATGAGGTTTTCTTCATTGCAGCGCGTAAAGACATTCGCACGGTCATGTCTGAATTGCGCAGGATGGAGAATCCTTTCAAAAGAATCATGCTCGCTGGCGGTGGCAATATTGGCATGCGTCTGGCACAGGCGCTGGAAGGTCAGTATCAGGTTAAATTGCTGGAGCACAGCAAAAATCGTGCACAATTTTTGAGTCGGGAATTGAACTCATCAATCGTGTTGTTGGGCGATTCTGCGGATAAGGACTTATTGCTGGAAGAAAACATTGATCAGATGGATGTGTTCTGTGCGCTAACCAATGATGATGAAGCCAATATACTTTCTTCCATGCTGGCAAAAGAACTAGGCGCGAGAAAAGTGATGTCGTTGATCAATCGTCCTGCTTATGTTGATTTAATCGAGAACCAGGAATCAATCGATGTAGCAATTTCTCCGCAGCAGGTGACTATTGGTGCATTGCTGACGCACGTGCGTCGTGGTGACGTGGTGGCTGTTCATGCTTTGCGTCGTGGTGCGGCAGAGGCGATTGAAGCGGTTGCACATGGTGACAGTAAAACTTCAAAAGTGGTTGGTCGTCAGGTTGATCAAATTGAGTTGCCCGAAGGTGCAACCATTGGTGCAATCGTTCGTGGTGATGAGGTAATAATGGCACACCATGATGTTGTTATTCAGGCTGAAGATCATTTGATCATGTTTTTGCTGGACAAGAAAAAAATCCATGAAGTTGAAAAACTTTTCCAGGTTGCTGTGACCTTTATCTAAATAGTTATTATGCATACTGCCGTAATTCAACGCCTGATTGGTTTATTGTTGATGTTGTTTAGTACAACATTGTTGCCGCCTGTTGTTATCGATTTAATCTATCAGGAAGATGCAGGCCGAGCTTTTTATTTTAGTTTTATTTTATTATTTGTTGTTGGTTTATTGCTTTTCCTTCCGGTTAGAAATCAGCGCGGTGATCTAAGGTTGCGCGATGGTTTTATGGTGGTGGTTTTGTTCTGGCTGGTGCTGGGTGTTGCAGGCGCCTTGCCTTTAGTGCTTTATGAATCCTTAGCTATTAGCTTCAGTGATGCAGTGTTTGAATCGATGTCAGGTTTGACCACGACCGGTGCAACAGTTTTATCGGGTCTGGACAACTTGCCGCATAGCGTTCTTTTTTACAGGCAGGAACTGCAATGGCTCGGCGGTATGGGTATCATCGTACTGGCGGTAGCGGTGATGCCAATGCTGGGTATTGGTGGTATGCAATTGTATCGCGCAGAAACACCAGGGCCAGTTAAGGATAATAAATTAACGCCACGTATCGCCGAAACAGCCAAAGCACTCTGGTACATCTATCTGGGTTTGACGCTAGCCTGTTTTGCTGGTTACTGGCTGGCGGGTATGTCAGCGTTTGATGCCATTGGTCATAGTTTTTCCACGGTTTCAATCGGTGGGTTTTCAACACACGATGCTAGTATGGGGTATTTCGATGATCCTATGGTGGAAACTGTTGCTATCTTTTTCATGTTTCTCGGTGGTATTAATTTCGGATTACATTTTGCTGCCATGCGTAATTTTAATTTGATGAATTATTTACGTGATGCAGAATTTAGAATGTATGCATCAGGGCTGCTGATTGTTTCAGTAGCAAGTGTGTCTTATCTGTATATAAATTCCGTGGTGCCTGAATTTGCGCAGGCAATACGTCAAGGTGTTTTTCACGCTGTCTCGATTGCAACCACTTCAGGCTTTACCCTGAGTGAATTTTCACTCTGGCCAGTGTTCGTTCCGGTAATGCTTTTATTCGCCAGCTTTGTCGGTGGTTGCGCAGGTTCAACCGGTGGTGGTATGAAAGTGATCCGGGTATTGTTATTGATCAAGCAGGGGCAGCGGGAAATGATGCGCCTGATTCATCCTAATGCGCAGGTAGTTGTGAAGCTGGGGCAGCAGCCCGTTTCTGATCGCGTTATTAATGCAGTCTGGGGTTTCTTTGCCGCTTATGTGGCTATCTTTGCAGTGATGATGTTGTTGCTTATGTTAACAGGCAATGATCAGGTGACGGCTTTTTCTGCGGTGGCTGCGACTATAAATAATCTTGGTCCGGGTCTGGGCGATGTTAGTGCGAATTACGCAAGTCTGGGTGTGTTCGATAAGTGGGTGTTATGTTTTTCTATGTTGCTGGGTCGCCTTGAAGTATTTACCTTGCTAGTTTTGTTTATGCCTGCTTTCTGGCGGAAGTAATATGTCAAAAAGCCATTCTATTGTCAGTAATATACCTGCGTTTAGCCTATCTTTACTGCGCCCACGTTATTGGCTCACATGGTTGGGTGTTATCTTTTTATTCGTCCTCGCCTGGTTGCCGGAATTTGTAACCTCTTTCTTGAGTCGTATTCTAGGCGTGCATGTTTCGGCTAAAAATAAAAAACGTTACCACATTGCCAAAGTGAATCTGAAACTTTGCTATCCGGGTAAAAGTGAAAAGGAAATCTACGCAATGTTACAGGTTCACTTTATTGAGCAAGTTCGCGCCATGTTGTATTACGCAAGATTATGGTTTTATCCTGAATTTATGTTGCGTCAAATGATACTGGTAGAAGGTTTTGAGCAGATTGAACGTTTCCGTAAGCAAGATCGCAATATTATTATTTTGTTATCACACAGCGTTGGTCTTGATGTTGCCATTGCATCAATTTCTATGCGCTATGGTGCTAATGGTCCTTACAAGCCAATGCGTAATCCTGTGATTGATTGGTTGTTGGCAAATCGGCGAGTGCGTTATGGCGGTATAATTTTTCCTCGGGAAGATGGTTTGCGTCCTATTGTGCGCGCAACTAGAACGGGTGATCCGCTTGTGTATCTGGCCGATGAAGATCTGGGTAGCGATCGTTCCATTTTTGTGCCGTTATTTGGTGTGCAAAAAGCAACAATACCTGTATTGGGTCGGTTAGCTAAATCTTGTGATGCTGCCGTGCTGCCGTGCATCTGTTGTTATGATGGACAGTTAAAAAAATATAAAACTACCTTGCTGCCTCCTGTTGAAAACATGACGGGTGATGATGCTGGTGATGCGCTCGCGATGAATCAGGCGATAGAAAAAACGATTGCGGTATGTCCTTCACAATATTTCTGGTCTTTCAGGTTGTTTCAAACACGTCCACCGGGTGAAAAGTCGCCGTATGAATGATCGTGTTGTTAATGTAGAGCTGCCGTTGATGAATGCAGATGTAAAACACCTGAAAAAACGCCTGCGACATAAGGTTGGTGAAGCGATTGTTCAGTATGGAATGATTGAGCACGGCGATCGTGTCATGGTGTGCATGTCTGGGGGCAAGGATAGCTACACTATGCTCGATATTCTGCTTGAGTTGCAGAAAAAAGCGCCGATTGATTTTGAGTTGATCGCGGTCAATCTTGATCAGAAGCAGCCGGGGTTTCCCGAGCACATCCTGCCTGATTACTTACGTGAGCTGGGTGTCGAGTTTCATATCATCGAACAGGATACATACAGCATTGTCAAAGAAAAAATACCCGAGGGCAAAACTACCTGTGGTTTATGCTCACGTTTGCGTCGCGGTATTTTGTATAACTTTGCCGATGAAATTGGTGCGACTAAAATTGCACTGGGACATCATCGTGATGACATGGTGGAAACGCTGTTTCTGAATATGTTCTTTAACGGGCAGCTTAAGTCGATGCCGCCCAAGTTGTTGAGCGATGATAAAAAGCATATGGTTATTCGACCGATGGCTTTATGTAAGGAAAGTGATATCGTGCGTTATGCTGATTTGCGACAGTTTCCGATTATTCCTTGCAATTTATGTGGATCGCAGGAAAATATGCAGCGTAAAGTGGTCAAGTCGATGATTAAAAACTGGGAGGATGAATACCCGGGTAGAAGTGATATTATTATGCGGAGTCTGACTGATGTTAAGCCTTCGCATTTAGCAGATGCAGAGTTGTTTAATTTTGCGGGGTTGTGATAATCGATAGCAGAAATAAAAAGACCCCGGTAAAAACCGGGGTCTAGGGCCTTCCTTGATTGGTGATTGAGTCTCGCACTGTAGCTTGTCCGTCTTTTTCCTTAAGGTTCTTCCTTTAATATCTAACAGTCCCTTATCCGTATCCTTGATCTAAACATATGCTACGTTATTTCCCTATGTCCTTTGTTGACTCTTTCCCTTTGTCCCTGTGGGGATTATCTGCGTGTTAGTGATTTCATGCTATCAGTGGATTGGGTTACGTTGCGTAGGACTATTCCTACGTGGTGAATTCTTGCCGCATATTCAGCTGGAGAAGGCATTATGATTGGTTTGCTTCAGCGTGTGACCCGTGCATCAGTGACGGTTGATGGAGAACGTATCGCACAAATAGGTGCTGGCTTGATGGTGCTGGTGGGTGTGGAAAAAAATGACAGTCAAGAGCAGGCCGAGCGTCTGGTTAAAAAATTGCTGGAATATCGTGTTTTTGCCGATGATGACGGCAAGATGAACTTGAGTGTGCTAGATATTGAGGGTGAAGTGTTGTTGGTGCCGCAGTTCACGCTGGCGGTGGATACCGGCAAGGGTAAGCGCCCCAGTTTTTCATCAGCAGCACCACCTGAACAAGGAGCTGATTTATTTGTGGCAGTTGTTGATATAATGAGCCGGCAATTACCGCAGGTGCAAATGGGTCGGTTTGGTGCCGATATGGCGGTTGAGCTAATTAATGATGGTCCTGTGACCTTTTGGTTGCAGGTTTAAGTAATGAGCGATGGCTCAATTGGAGATAGTAATGACAGATCGTCAGGCAAGTGTTGAGCGAAACACGCTGGAAACCCAGATCAAGGTTCAGGTGAATCTTGATGGTACCGGCACATGCAAATTGAATACAGGCGTACCTTTTCTTGAGCACATGCTCGATCAGGTTGCGCGCCACGGTTTGATTGATCTGGAAATTGAAGCCAAAGGTGATCTGGAGATCGATGCGCATCACACGGTTGAAGATATTGGTATTACCCTTGGGCAGGCGGTTGCCAAGGCAGTCGGCGATAAAAAAGGTATCGTTCGATACGGTCATGCTTATGTGCCGCTGGACGAGGCGCTATCACGCGTGGTTATCGACTTTTCCGGTCGCCCCGGCCTAGAGCATAGGGTGAAATATCCGCGTGCCAGCATTGGCGACTTTGAAACCGATCTGTTGCACGAGTTTTTCCAGGGCTTCGTCAACCACGCCGATGTCAGTTTGCACATTGATAATATCAGTGGTGACAACTCGCATCACATTGCGGAGACCGTGTTCAAGGCCTTTGGTCGTGCTGTGCGCATGGCGCTGTCGGCTGATCCTCGTATGGCAGGTATCATGCCGAGCACCAAGGGAGCGTTATAAAGCCAATGTCGTTGATAGCTGTTGTCGATTACGGCATGGGTAACCTGCGTTCCGTATCAAAAGCTTTAGAGCACGTGGCGAGTTCGGATCAGAAGGTCAAAGTGACTTCTGATCCGGCAGATATTGCCGCTGCTGACCACGTGGTTTTTCCCGGTCAGGGTGCGGCGCGTGATTGTATGCTGGAATTAAAACAACGTGGTTTGATTGAGCCGGTGCTTAAGGCCGCTAGAGAAAAGCCATTTTTTGGTATTTGTATGGGCATGCAGGTCCTGCTGGCGCACAGTAAAGAAAACGAAGGTGTTGATTGCATGGGGCTGTACGATGGCGAAGTGCGTTTTTTCGGTACCGCCTTTGATGACAATAATATTGATGCAAAAAAAGAAGGGCTAAAAATTCCACACATGGGCTGGAATCAAGTTCATCAGACTCAGGCACACCCTTTATGGAATGGTGTTGAGCAGGATAGCCGTTTCTATTTTGTGCATAGTTATTATGTGTCACCAGAAGATGAAGCCATTGCCGCTGGAAAAACTGATTTTGGTATCAACTTTGTTTCGGCGGTTGCGCGAGACAATGTTTTTGCCACTCAGTTTCATCCTGAAAAAAGTGCGGCTGATGGTTTGCAGTTGTTAGAGAATTTTACTCGCTGGAATGGCAGCGTAAGTTAACAAAGAAAGGTTAAATACTCATGTTACTAATCCCCGCGATTGATTTAAAAGATGGCCAATGCGTACGTTTACGTCAGGGCAAAATGGAAGACAGCACGGTTTTTTCTGATGACCCCGTTGCCATGGCTGGGCGTTGGGTAGAAGCAGGCACCAAACGTTTGCACATTGTTGATCTCGATGGTGCCTTTGCTGGCAAACCAAAAAATGCCGGCGTGATCAACGAAATCGCCAGTGCTTATCCTGAAATTGATATTCAGATTGGTGGTGGTATTCGTGATGATGAGACTATTTCGGCTTATCTCGATGCTGGTGTGCGTTACGTGATTATTGGTACTAAAGCCGTAAATGAACCCCATTTTATTGGTGAGGTTTGTGCCGAGTTTACCAACCACATTATTGTTGGCCTGGATGCCAAAGATGGTAAAGTCGCGGTTGATGGCTGGTCAAAATTATCCAAACACGATGTTATCGATATGGCTCAGCGTTTTGAAGATGATGGTGTTGCTGCCATTGTTTATACCGATATTTCACGCGATGGCATGATGCAGGGTGTTAATGTTGAAGCTACAGTGAAACTCGCGCAGGCGGTTAATATTCCCGTGATTGCCTCCGGTGGAATCACCAATATGGACGACATCAAGGCACTGAGTGCGGTTGAAGATGAAGGAATTATGGGTGCGATTACTGGTCGTGCGATCTATGATGGTTCGATTGATTTAGCCGAATGCCAGGCTTGGCTGGATGCGCAGAACTAATCATGCCACTTGCTAAAAGAATTATTCCCTGCCTCGACGTTAGAGACGGTCGCGTTGTAAAAGGCGTGCAGTTTGTCGATATTCGAGATGCTGGTGATCCGGTCGAAGTCGCCCGTCGTTACGACAAGGAAGGCGCAGATGAAATCACTTTTCTGGATATCACCGCCAGCTCTGACAACCGCGAAACCATTGTGCATGTGGTCGAGCGTGTTGCCGAAGAAGTTTTTATTCCGTTGACCGTAGGTGGTGGTATTCGCTACGTCGAAGACGTACAGCGCATGTTGAATGCCGGTGCCGATAAAGTAGCGATTAACACCGCCGCTGTTTTTAATCCTGAATTTGTCAAAGAAGCCTCAGATCGCGTTGGCTCGCAATGCATCGTCGTTGCGATTGATGCCAAGAAGGTCAGTAGCGAGGGCGAGCCAAATCGCTGGGAAATATTTACCCACGGTGGTCGCAAGAAAACCGGGCTGGATGCCATCGAATGGGCGGTAAAAATGGCTGACTTCGGTGCCGGTGAGATTTTATTGACCAGCATGGATAGAGACGGTACTAAGATTGGTTTTGATCTGGAACTAACTCGTGCCATTGCCGAGGCTGTACCCGTGCCGGTGATTGCATCCGGCGGTGTCGGCAACCTCGACCATCTGGCCGAAGGCGTGCTGGAAGGCAAGGCCGATGCCGTACTGGCCGCCAGTATTTTTCATTTTGCAGAATACACTGTTGGCGAGGCCAAGCAGAAAATGGCTGATCGCGGTATCGAGGTGCGCCTGTAAAAGGCGGTGAACTATGTCAGAAGTATGGCTGGATGAAATTCGATTTAATGATGATGGCTTGATCCCTGTCATCGCACAGGATGCTGAATCGGGCAAAGTGCTGATGTTCGCCTGGATGAGTCGCGAGTCACTGAAGCTGACCGCCGAGAAAAAAGAAGCGGTTTACTGGTCGCGTTCGCGCCAGAAGCTCTGGCACAAGGGTGAAGAATCCGGTCACGTTCAGCGGGTTGAGCAGATGTATTTCGACTGTGATGAGGACGTGATCCTGCTAAAAGTGAGGCAGGCCGGTGGTATTGCATGCCATACTGGCCGTGAAAGCTGCTTTTATCGCCAGTTACAGGGCGATGAGTGGGTCGAAGTTGAGAATGTAATCAAAGACCCGAAAGATATATATGGTAAATGATAATGAGTGATCAAACCCTTCAACAGCTGGCAGAAATCCTTGAGCAGCGTAAAACGGCAGAGGCTGATTCGTCCTACGTGGCCAGTCTCTATCATAAGGGTTTGGATGCTATACTCAAAAAGGTAGGCGAAGAAGCCACCGAGACGGTGATGGCGGCAAAGGATGGTGATAAAGACAAGCTGGTTTATGAAGTTGCCGATCTCTGGTTTCACACGATGGTGCTGTTGGCGAACGAAGGTTTGAAGCCCGATGATGTTTTGCAGGAACTGGCCAGACGCTTTGGTGTTTCTGGGCTGGATGAGAAAGCTTCACGCTAAATTTTAATTTAAGTCGAGAGAGAAAAGAAATGGGTATTAGTATTTGGCAGTTATTGATTGTTCTGGGTATCGTCGTTTTATTATTCGGTACAAAAAAATTGCGTAATCTGGGCGGTGATATTGGCTCTGCGGTAAAGGGTTTTAAATCGGCCGTTAAAGAAGGCACCGATAGCGCAAACGAGCAGATTGAAGAAAATGAAAGCAAAGTCGTTGATTCTGAAGTAGAAACCAAAGACAAGGATAAAGTTTAATTCTCCTGATTTAATTATTCAGGGTCTGTACGCAGGCAAAAAATATTATGTTTGACGTTGGTTTTTGGGAAATATTTTTAATCATGATTTTGGCGCTGGTTGTGATCGGCCCGGAACGCCTACCCGGTGCAGCGCGTACTCTGGGTTTATGGATAGGTAAGGGGCGTCGATACGTCGAAGGCGTAAAAAGTGAAGTCGAACAGCAATTTGATATTTCCGAGTTCAAGCGCGTCATTCACAATCAAGAGATCCAGCTCAATGAATTACAGCAGAAAGTTAACCAGTCAGTCAACGTGAGCGCCGATGACCTGCTGGATTCAAATGAGCAAGTTCATGATATTGAGGAAGAAACGCCTGCTGCTGAAGAAAGCGCTAAACCGACGAAATCTCCTGAATAAAATATTTCAAGCTTATTAAATTTCAATACTCAATTTCTGATCATGACATTATGGCCATCTCCGACCACTCCAAACTTTAAGATATTGAAATAAGTGGAAGATCAAAACCAGGAAAATAATGCCCCCGAACAGGGCCTGATGGAACATCTGGCTGAGTTGCGCGATCGCCTGATGTGGATCGTGCTGGTCATTCTTGTTGCTTTTCTGATTTTATTTGTCTTTTCAGAAGATATTTTCAGTTTTGCCGCGGGCCCTTTGCTGGCACAAATGCCCGAAGGCACTTCGATGATTGCCACCGGTGTGACTTCGCCGTTTCTGGTGCCACTTAAATTAGCCCTGTTATTGTCGGTTCTATTGACTATCCCGCACACCCTGCACCAGATGTGGGGGTTCATTGCCCCCGGTTTATACATACACGAAAAACGCCTGGCGGTGCCCTTGTTAACCTCCAGCGTATTGCTGTTTTATTGCGGCATTGCTTTTGCGCATTTTATTATCCTGCCTATTTTGTTCAAATTTTTTCTCGGAGTGACACCAGCTGGTGTTGAGGTGATGACTGACATTGGTCAGTATCTGGATTTTGTCATTGCCATATTTTTTGCTTTTGGTTTGGCTTTTGAAATTCCAGTAGCCACTTTTTTACTGATTGCCGCTGGCGCTACTACGCCCGCACGACTGGGTGAAAAACGTCCGTATATTGTGGTCGGTGCTTTTGTTGTCGGTATGATGATCACACCCCCCGATGTGATTTCACAAACACTGCTGGCTGTCCCCATGCTGCTTCTATTTGAAGCCGGTTTGATTATGGCGCGTATTTTCCTCAAGGAAAGAATTGCCCAAACAGAAGCAGATGCCGAAGAGGCAGATTACGATATTGTTGAAGAAGAATCTGGCTATCAAAGCCAGGATGAAGTGGACAAGATGTTCGATGAGATGGATCAGATAGAAGCTGAAAATGACAGCGATAAGGATTAATTCTCGCCGATACCTTCATGTGCACAGCGCGATAGTGTAAAATTTGCCGCAATGAAAAAAGACACAAAACGACAGGAAAAAGCATAGTGGCCGAAACAAGAATTGTACCTCGCAGGCCGACCGTCCTGATCATCCTTGACGGCTTTGGTGTTAACCCCAGCCGCATCAATAATGCGGTTCAGGAGGCCAATACCCCAAGGCTGGACGAATATTTTTCCAAAAATCCGCATACCACGCTGGATGCCTGTGGCGAAGCCGTGGGCTTGCCCGATGGTCAAATGGGCAACTCCGAAGTAGGTCATATGACACTGGGCTGTGGTGCGGTGATGCGTCAGGATCTAGTTCGCATCAATGACGAAATCGAAAGTGGTGAATTTTTTGAGAATGCGGCACTGGTTGCAGCAATCGAAGATGCCAGCGCTCGCGAACGTCCAGTGCATCTGGTCGGTCTGGTTTCCGATGGTGGTGTACACAGTCATATCGGACACTTATTAGCATTGATCAAAATGTGCATGGATCGTAAAGCGAAGCCCGTGGTACACATGATCACCGATGGCCGTGATACTGCACAAATGTCCGCCATGGTTTATTTGAATGATCTGGAATGTGCACTGGAAGATGCTGGTGGATGTATTGCTACCGTATCTGGTCGCTACTATGCCATGGATAGAGATAATCGATGGGATCGAACCGAGATGGCATGGAAGGCGATGGTAGAGGGTGAAGGCATACACGCTGAAAATGCGCGCTATGCGATTGAAACCGCCTATGCACACAATGAAACAGATGAGTTCATCAAGCCCACTGTACTCGCAGATGCAGAGCAGATTGAGTCGGGTGATAGCGTTATCTTCTTCAACTTCCGCAATGACCGTCCACGTCAATTGGCAGCTGCATTAAGTCAGGCTGATTTTGATTCCTTTAAATTAGGCGGTTATGTCGGCGCAACCGTTACCTGTTTAACAGAATACGACCCCGAGTTTTTGCTGCCGATTGGTTATGCACCAGAGCGTCCACAATCGACAGTGGCCTCGGTAGTGAGTCGTGCCGGTTACAAACAACTGCACTGCGCTGAAACTGAAAAGTATGCGCACGTTACTTACTTCTTCAATGGTGGTAAGAAAAAACCTTTCGCTGGTGAAGATCACATCATGATCAATTCACCCGATGTGCCCACTTACGATAAACAGCCAGAAATGAGCGCAGCGGAAGTCGCCGATACGATTATCGATGCCATAGAAAAACGCGAACACAGTTTCATTATGGTCAACTTCGCTAACGGTGATATGGTTGGTCACACCGCCGTACGTGATGCGGTTATCATGGCAGTAGAAGCGTTGGACAAAGAAGTCGGTCGTGTACTCGATGCTGCGGTTGAACATGAATATTCAGTCGTACTCACCGCCGATCATGGTAATTGTGATGAGATGGTTGATCCGGTAACACAGGAGCCACACACACAACATACTTTGTATCCTGTTCCCTGTTTGGTTATTGATGAAAAGAACTGGCACTTGAGGCCAGGTGCTTCTTTGAGTTCGATTGCACCCACAGTGTTGCAGTTAATGGGTTTGCAACAAGCGCCAACGATGACTGGGAAGTCGTTGTTGATGAGAGAGTATTAGACTCTTCTCATTATTTGTCATCTCGAACGCATGTGAGAGATCTAGTTTTTTGAACTTGTAGGTGCGAATTCATTCGCACGGCGCAGTTTAAAACAGCAACCATGTTCGAATAAATTTGAACCTATAGGTTAACAGTGCTTACTGACTTGCCGTGCCATCCATCTCATCACTAATAGATTTCAAATCAAATAATCTCAATGGTGTCGAACAATGCCGCCGACTCTTCCATGGTCGTGGCCATGCCTACAAAGGCCTCGAACACATTAGCATCGACTGGCTACCACCCGTTGCATTAATCACTCTCTACAAAGAAGAAGATAAAAGCAATTTAGAATCAATTGCTGAATTATTAAAATCAAAACTACCCGATTGCCGTTCTGTGCAAGTTCAATACCGTTGCCGCCATATGTCACCTTTTGAAATATTATGGGGTGATGAAATCACTGAACTGGTGGTAGAAGAATCGGGTTTAAAATACCAGCTCCGTTTGGGTGCGACACAAAATACCGGTTTTTTTCTTGATATGGTCAACGGACATGACTGGGTGCGGCAACATGCGCAGGGTAAACGTGTGCTTAATTTGTTTGCTTACACCTGTGCTTTTTCTGTGGGGGCGCTAGCGGGCGGCGCTGAGCATGTGTTGAATATTGATATTAGCAAAGCGGCGCTGAGTCGGGGGCGGGATAATCATCGGCTCAATGTGCAGGATACTAAGCGGGTGGCTTTTGAAGGTGTCGATATTTTTAAATCATTCTCACGGATAAAAAAACGTGGACCTTATGATTTGTTGATTTGTGATCCACCTAGTTTGCAAAAAGGTAGTGTTGATATTGAGCGCGATTACAAAAAGATTATTCGCCGTATTCCTGAGTTTATGAATTCTGGTAGTCTATTAATGCTTTGTCTCAATTCGCCAGATCTGAGCGAAAGCTTTCTTTTTGATACAGTTGCCGATGAATGCCCTGATTGTGTTTTTAAAGAAAGGATCGCTGCGCCTGATGTGTTTCGAGAAGCGGTTCCTGGTAAGGGTTTGAAAGTGCTCGTGTTTGAATATTTCTTAAAGAGTGATAAAAACAATGCTTGAATATGTCCTGTTCCATGAAGAGTTATTTAAGTCTTTCGTTGACTGGTTGAAATCGAAAGGTGTTTCAACTGAGACAAGGTCAGATAATGAAGATGAATCTTATGTAATAAAAATCCCTGAAGATCTGGATGATGATTTGCTAGATGAGATAGATGAAAAATATGATGCTTTGATGGATATGAATCAACAAATGGTTAACGATGAGGAAAAGGAAAGCCAGCAGGGCCACCACATGGCTGGGATTGTTGTGGCATTGAAAGATGGTTCGATTTCCTATGCCGATGTTGATCCGGATTTATTGGGGCGAGTTATGAGTGCGATTTCACCAGAAGAGCTTGGAGAGATTGTTGCTGCGATTGCTGATGCAGTGGAAAACCCTAAAGATAAAGCTTATTGTCAGCGAGTAAGAGAATAGGTGATAACCAAGTTGTAAGGATAAGAATATGGATAGCCAATGAATAAAGAGGATATTAAAAAAATAAAAGAAAACCTTCTTCGCTTAAGGGCAGAGTTGCAGGAAATAGAAGAAACACTTCAGGAAACCAGCGAACCCGTTGAGCTGGATCAGACCAGAGTCGGCAGGCTTTCCCGCATGGATGCTATGCAATCACAGCAAATGGCACTGGAAACGGTCAGGCGACGTAAAGAAAACCTAGTAAAGATTGAAGGCGCATTACATCGTATAGAATCAGATGATTATGGCTGTTGTTTTGTATGCGGTGAAGAGATCGATGTTCATCGTCTTATGGCGGATCCAACCAGTACGCGTTGTATGGAATGCGTAGAGTAATGAATTCAGTGGCTAGAAAATCGGCGCGATAGTCCTATCTTTAGAGCCAAATGTGATTACCTATTGATCAGGGTTCAGTGGTTTTATTTGTATTTGCCAATGCAATACTTTTCCTGTCCAGTGCCAGTGTTATTGATGCGTTTACCGACATCTCTCTTATCAGAAGAAGAAACGTACATAACCAGCTAACCCCGCCTAGAACAACCATTAAATCATGATATGGTTTGAGGTTGCCAATAAATGGCAGAGCTGGAAGATCAACTGTTTTGGTATAGCTTATGTATTCGGTAAACCCAAACGACTGGATCAGGTACGGCAACCAGAATGCGAGTATCGATACAAAGACCATGACGCCTAGTAATCTTATGATTAGTGTCGCTGGATAATGGTGTGCAGGAAGCAGTGCATTTTTCAGGCCTGAAAAAAGTGCTGTAAATATATTAATGAAAGGCAGAATAAGAAAAGCAGCTAGCAGTGCCAATATGGGATAGCCAATTACAATTGCTCCAATTCTGTCCTTCATGCCCCTTATTTTGTCTTTGTAATTAATTTTCCAGTAATACTCTGTTGAGGGGTTGATTACACGCATGAGCTGATTGGTTTTGCGACTGTATATCAGTGCAATGCTGTGTCCCTGTCGAAACTCAACATTACGATTATATAGTCGAACAGAATCTTCTTTTCCGCTATCAGTTTTGTACCAGATTACCTGATCCTGATGGTGGTCTACTCTGGATTGCACGTGATAATTATTATCAGTCGATACGCTAGTGCTCGAGTAATTGCTTTCCTTTTCATCTATCACCGTGCCTGTAATGACATAGGAATATTCATCAACAACTTTATTGATATTGAATAGCATTTATTTTATACCTCAACAAAGATTATTATTTTTATAGTGTTTAAGACGCTATGTTCGTTTTATGCCAAATAACAGCAATTCTTAATTGCCAGAGCGTAATATGTACAGGTAAAACAAAGTGACATTCTATAAATAACTTTTGAATAAATATTGATTCGTGTCATAGATTGTAGTTTTTATGAGCTGTATATGAGTTTTACTGGGTGATCATTTATAGATTACACTAGTGACATGGGCGAAGAAATACAATATAGCCATTTTAAGAAATCAGATTACCAGCAATTTGTTTCTCGACTTAAAGATGAAACGGCGTTGGTAAGGGACTGGTTCGATAGTGGTCATTTTTCATCAGCGCCATTGATGGCGGGCTATGAGCTGGAAGCCTGGTTGATTGATAATGAAGGCTCTCCTGCCCCGATTAACAAGGAGTTTCTTGATCTTGCTAATAACGCCATGCTCAGTCCTGAGCTGGCCAGATTTAATATCGAACTGAACGTAGAGCCAGAAGTGTTGAGTGGCAGTGTACTGTCCAGTTTTGAGAATAAGCTGAATACGCTCTGGCAACAGTGTGTGCAAACTGCGCAGTCGCTGGATAGTCAGTTCGTGGGTATTGGTATTCTGCCGACCCTGATGGATGATGACCTTATTCTGGAAAATATTTCTTTGCTTGATCGTTATAAGGCGCTCAATGAGCAGGTACTGCGATTGCGTAAGGGTCTGGGTATTAAACTTGATATTAATGGCACTGAGCACTTACAGGTCATGCATAAGGATGTGATGCTGGAAGCTGCCGCGACATCGTTGCAGATTCACATACAGGTGCCATTAGGGCAGGCGGTACGTTATTACAATGCGTCGATATTGCTGTCGGCACCGATGGTGGCAGTGAGCACCAATTCACCCTGTCTGTTTGGAAAAAAACTGTGGCAGGAAACGCGTATTCCAGTTTTTGAACAGGCTGTGCCAGCGGGTGGTTATGGTGGTGCGATTAGTGGGCCGGTGCAGCGAGTTGGTTTTGGAACGGGCTATGCGCGTGAGTCTCTGTCTGAATGCTTTCAGGAAAACCTCGAGCATTTCCCCGTATTGTTGCCCGTGCATTATGAGTCGGATATTGCCGAGTTAAAACATCTGCGTTTACAGAATGGTACGATCTGGCGATGGAACCGGCCTTTGATTGGTTTTGATGATGATGGAACACCGCATCTGCGTATCGAGCACCGTGTTTGTGCCACTAATCCTTCGATGCTAGACAACATCGCCAATACGGCTTTCTTCTATGGTCTGGTGCATTACTATGCGAGTGCGGACGTGCCGCCTGAAAACGTCATGCCGTTTACCGATGCCAGGGATAATTTTTATCGTGCTGCACAGCTTGGTATGAAGCATAAAATTAGCTGGATGGGTGAGCACACAGATTCGCTGCAGAATATTGTTTTAAACAGGTTGCTCAATGAAGCTGAAACGGGCTTGTATAAACTGGGTATTGAACAATCTGATGTGCAGCGTTATTTGTCAGTTATCCAACAACGTGTCGAGCAGAATAAAACAGGGAGTCAGTGGCAACTCGATTTTCTTAATGCACATCAGGATGACAGGAAACTATTGACGTTAAACTATTTGAAGAATCAGGCTTCTGGTCAGCCTGTGCACGAGTGGGATCTTGAGACGATATGTTAAATGAGATTAATTTTGTACCTGAAGGTTTTTTAACGGCAACGGTCGAAGAGCTTGAGGATTTATTAAAAACGCCAACCTTGATTCATTTGTCGGGTGTTAATCCGCAGCCATTATTTGTTTCAACATTATTGCATGGTAATGAAACCACGGGTTTTTATGCCATTCAGCGATTGCTGAAAAAACACACCGAGCAGCCTCTGCCAAGAGCAGTATCTATATTCATCGGCAATATCGCAGCAGCAAAAGAAAATCAGCGTCATTTGGATGATCAGGATGATTACAATCGTATCTGGCCGGGCAGTCACCACGGTGATTCGTCAGAAAAAGATATGATGCAGTCGGTGACTTATATCATGCGTAAAAAAAAGCCGTTTGCCAGTATTGATATACACAACAACACGGGCAAGAATCCACATTATGCCTGCATTAATATACTTAACCCACACGGCCTGGTGCTGGCTTCAAAGTTCAGTGATATAGCGGTTTACTTCACTAGCCCCAAAGGCGTGCAATCGTCGGCATTTTCAGATTTTTGCCCATCAGCGGTACTCGAATGTGGTCAGTCCAGTGACAGCTCAGGTGTTGATCATGCGCTGGCCTATCTCGAAACTGTTCTTGCTATGGATGACTTGTCGTCACATAACAGCAAAAGCCTGAAGCTATACCACACCGTGGCGCGCGTCACGATTCCAAAAACAGTCACAATGGGTGAGGACATTGGTAGTGGCTGCCATGATATATGTTTAAGTGAGCAACTGGATGATAGGAATTTTCATCATATTCAGGCAGGCACTGAATTTGCGACAGCGAATCAGGAAAAAGAAAAACTGGTTATTGTTAGCAGTGAGAGTGATGAGGATGTAACGGATGAATATATTGAAATGAAAAATAACCGACTGTTGTTTAAAAAACCGATTACCTTATCAATGTTCACCAGATGTGAAAAAGCAATCAGGCAGGATTGTGTTTGCTATTTTATGGAAGAGTTACATATTGGTTAATGGTCTATAGTCAGCTCATAGCGTGACAGATAATTTCTTGTGTTACAGTAGGTTTACCTGATACGGATCAATATGGTTTTCGTATGTTTGGGTAAATATGGCGTTGAACAATGTAGAGAGGAGATTTGTTAGTTGGCTACAGAAATCCGTTTCGGAAAATACCTCAAAGAAGCTGCCGCTCATCACGACACTGTCTCTTATAATGATCTGATTCCAAAAGTCGAGCTGGATGAAGAAGGGCGTGAGAAGGCCGCCGAAGTCACCGATATCAAACTTCGTACTATCGATGTCTATCGTCTGTTGCAACCCTATGTCACCAGCAGAACCATGGAGCAGGTTAAGGCCGTAGTGCCGCTGGCGCTGTATCTTATGTTGTTCCAGATGATTATTCTGCGTCAGGGTGTCAATGATGTGATGATTATCACTGGCGGTCTTTTTGCCGTCATCATCGGCCTGATGTTTTTCATGGAAGGTTTGAAAGTGGGTCTGATGCCCTTTGGTTCCTCGCTCGGTACTACGCTGCCAGCAAAATCCTCCCTGCCAGTCGTGCTCACCATTGCTTTTATACTGGGTATTGGTGTGACCTTTGCCGAACCTGCGATAGGTGCGCTGAAAGCAGCGGGGCAGGTGGTGAAAGTCGAAACCGCCCCTTATTTATATACCTTGCTCAATGACTGGTCAGAACAATTAGTGCTGGTGGTTGGCATGGGTGTTGGGCTTGCGGTTGTTTTAGGTACGGTGCGCCTGTTATATGGCTGGAGTCTGAAGCCATTTATCTATGCCATCTTATCGCCCACGATATTGCTGACGATTTATATTCAGCAGAATGATGAATTATCTAAAATGCTGGGGCTGGCCTGGGATTGTGGTGCCGTCACCACCGGTCCAGTGACTGTGCCACTGGTGCTGGCGCTAGGTATCGGTATCGCATCGGCAGCGGGTAAGGGTAGTTCCTCCTTATCAGGTTTTGGTATCGTCACCATGGCTTCCTTATTCCCCATTATGGGCGTCGAGCTATTAGCCATTTATGTGTTCCATGCCACCACACCGGAAGCCATTATTGCTGCAGCCAGTGTTAGTAGTGAAGAGATTGCAGCCTGGTACACCATGACACCGTATGCCGAAGTCATTGGTGGCATACGTGCAATTGTGCCGCTGGTTATTTTTCTGGTTATCGTGATGAAAGTGGTATTGCGGGAAAAAATTCGTAACTCCGGCATTATTACCTATGGCATTGCACTGGCGGTGATTGGCATGATTATTTTTAGTTTAGGTTTAACTTACGGCCTGGCTAAACTGGGTGGTCAATCCGGTGGTTTTATCCCTGCGGCCTTTTCTCAGGTAAGCAGTGTTGAAGGTTCGCCTCTGTATTTCTATTCGCTGGGGATTTTAATCGCATTATTTTTTGCGTGGGCACTGGGCTTTGGTGCAACTCTGGCAGAACCGGCTTTGAATGCGCTGGGTATCACCGTTGAACAACTTACCAATGGTGCCTTTAAGAAATCGACTCTGATGTATGCGGTTTCATTTGGTGTTGGTTTTGGCATCGCGATAGGCGTGGCGAAAATAGTTTTCGATATACAAATCGCCTACCTGTTAATCGCTTTTTATGCGGTCGCCATAGTATTAACCTATTTATCATCTGAGGAATTTGTCAATATCGCATGGGATAGCGCTGGCGTCACCACCGGTCCGGTAACCGTGCCACTGGTATTAGCCATGGGCTTAGGTTTTGCCAATAGTGCCAATGCCATCGAAGGTTTTGGTATTTTATCCATGGCATCCATCGGCCCCATTATTGCGGTGCAGGCGACAGGTCTATGGATCAATATGAAAGTTAATCTTAAACGTAAAAAATTACAGCCAGTTGCAGCGGAGATATAAAAATGCCACAAAGAGAAATGGTTATTCTGACTGATGCTTCATTGATTACCTGCGTGGTGCAGAAAGGCCTGGCAGATGAAGTAGTAAAAGCCGCACAGGAAGGTGGTGCACAGGGTGCGACTATCTATTACGGCCGTGGTACCGGCGTACGTGAACGTCTGGGCATTCTTGGTTTAACCATCGAAGCCGAAAAAGAAGTTATCACTATTATGGTCGCCAATGACCAGATGGATCGTATCTTTGAAAAAATGTATATGGCTGGACAAATGGATACTCCAGGCAAGGGATTTATGTATGTTGCTCAGCTGGAAAAAGCAGCGACCTATGTGCCCGAAGAAATGCTTGAGAAACTGGTGAGCGAATGACCGCCCTTAAAACAACAAAATTAATTACTGCAATACTGCCAAAAGGCACGTCACTAGATGTGGTCGATAAACTAAAGCATGAAAAATCATTGACCACGGCTAACTTTAACTATGCACGTGGCATGGGCAAATTAACGCCCGCAAAATATCGTGGTGTTGGTGAGCAAAGTGAAAAAGAAGTTTTTACAGTCGTTGTTGATGAATCACGCGCCGATGAGATTTTTGAATATATCTATAATCTTGCTGAGATAAATCGCCCACACGGCGGTTTGATTTATATGCAGAAGTTAATGCAGAGTACAGATTTTGTTTTGCCGGATGTGACTGAGGAACATTAATTGTCATTTTATTTTTTAGAGATTAGTTATGGACAAAAAAGATCCTAAAAAGAATTTTATCAATTCATACATAGAACGTGTGCTTGCAATTAAGGCATTGCGAAAAATTAGAGGTACACTGGATGAATTTGAGCAAGAAGATTTAAAGCATAAAAAGGTCGCAAAGAATGCTTTAATGTTTATTGTTGTGATTTTAGTGCTGTACTATTTTTATGTGCGCTTCTGATTGATGCCCACTCAAGGGATTGGAAGAGTTAATCCCAAACAAGTGGAGGCTCATTCAACAAAGCCGCCTGTTCCCTCAAAGCCAAAACATGATCTTCCCAATAGCGCGTGGTATCAAACCACGGAAACGCTCTCGGAAATGCGGGGTCATGCCAGCGTGAGGCTATCCACGATGTGTAATGAATAATGCGTAGAGTTCTCAGGGCTTCCGCCAGATGTAATTCGCTGGGATTAAAATCATAAAACTGCGTATAACCTTCGAGCAGGTCGGCGAGTCTTTCGGTCATGTAGGCTCTATCACCAGAAAGAAACATCCATAAATCCTGAATTGCGGGGCCGGTTCGTGCATCATCAAAATCGACGATGTGCGGGCCGTCGTCGGTCCATAAAATATTGCTGGGGTGGCAGTCGCCGTGCAGGCGAATGATTTTTACATCACCGGCTCGTTCAAAACTGCGTTCGATCTGACGGATGAGGTCGGTGGTGACTGAAGTGTAGGCTTCGAGTAGATATTCGGGGATGAAATTGTTGTCCAATAAAAAAGCGCGTGGTTTAATTGCCAGAGTTTCGATATTTAGCGTGGTTCTATGTTCGAATTTTTTGGTGGCACCGAGGGCGTGAATGCGACCGATAAAACGCCCGAGCTGTTCGAGATGTTCGGGATTATCGAGTTCGGGTGAGCGACCACCGCGGCGGGGGTAAAGCGCAAAGCTGTGATGGCCGTGCTTGAGCAGGGTTTTTCCCTGAGCGTTGACGATGGGTGCAATCACCGGAATTTCCTGCTCGGCTAAATCTAGGGTGAACTGGTGCTCTTCTATAATGGCTTCATCGCTCCAGCGGTGCGGGCGGTAAAACTTGGCGACCAATGGTTTGTCATCCTCAACGCCAATTTGATAAACACGATTTTCATAACTGTTCAACGCCAGAAAACGACCGTCACATTGAATGCCGGTGGCTTCGATAGCATCGAGAATGTGGTCGGGTGTCAGGTCGGCAAAGGCCTGGCTTAGAGAATCGGTCATAATTATTGAGATTGTGTCAAAGGATAGTCGAATACTATAACAGGGCAGTTCACAGTTGTGCTTCAAAATATGAGATAATGGCCGGCTCTCAGAATATCACCGGTACAGACACTTGATCACTACAGCAAACATCACCATGCAGTTCGGCGCCAAGCCGCTGTTCGAAAACATTTCCGTAAAATTTGGCGGTGGTAATCGCTACGGCCTGATCGGTGCCAACGGTTGCGGCAAATCCACCTTCATAAAAATCCTCGGCGGCGATTTAGAGCCAACCGCCGGTAGCGTTTCCGTGGACATAAACCAACGCGTCGGTAAATTGCGTCAGGATCAATTCGCTTACGAAGATTTCAGCGTTATTGATACCGTGATCATGGGTCACGAAGAACTCTGGGAAGTGAAACAGGAACGCGATCGCATTTACGGTCTGCCTGAAATGACCGAAGAGGAAGGCATGAAAGTCGCCGACCTTGAAGTGCATTTTGCCGAGATGGATGGCTACACCGCCGAATCTCGCGCCGGTGAATTGCTGCTGGGTCTGGATATTCCACTGGAGCAGCACAACGGCCCGATGAGCGCGGTTGCCCCTGGCTGGAAACTGCGCGTATTGCTGGCGCAGGCCCTGTTCTCCGATCCTGATATTCTGCTGCTCGACGAGCCGACCAATAACCTCGACATCAATACCATTCGCTGGCTGGAAGATGTTATCAACCAGCGCAAGAGCACCATGATCATCATCTCGCATGACCGTCACTTCCTGAACAGTGTCTGTACACACATGGCTGATCTGGATTACGGCGAGCTGCGTCTGTTCCCCGGTAATTATGATGAATATATGATCGCCGCCACGCAGACGCGCGAAAAAATGCAAAATGAAAATGCCAAGAAGAAAGTCAAAATTGCTGAACTACAGAATTTTGTCAGTCGCTTCTCAGCGAATGCGTCAAAAGCCAAGCAGGCGACTTCCCGTGCCAAACAGCTAGACAAGATTGAGCTGACCGTGATCAAGCCATCGAGTCGTGTCAATCCTTTCATTCGTTTCGAGCAGGACAAAAAACTGTTCCGCCTGGCGCTGGAAGTTGAAGGCCTTAAAAAACACTACGATGACGAACTGCCTTTATTTGAAAACCTTAACATGATGGTTGAAGTCGGCGAACGCGTTGCTATCATCGGTCCCAACGGTATCGGTAAAACCACTTTGTTGCGTACCTTGCTCGGTGATATCGAAGCCGATGCCGGTGAAGTTAAATGGTCAGAGAATTCATTACTAGGTAGTTACGCGCAGGACCACTCCGCCGATTTTGAAACCGACCTGACCCTGTTCGACTGGATGAGCCAGTGGAAACAGCCCAGCGATGACGAGCAGGCAGTGCGTAGTGTTCTTGGTCGTTTGCTGTTCTCGCAGGATGACATTAAAAAATCCGTCAAAATTATTTCCGGTGGTGAACAGGGGCGCATGTTGTTTGGCAAATTAATGATGAGTAAACCGAACATTTTATTAATGGACGAGCCAACCAATCACCTTGATATGGAATCGATTGAATCGCTCAACCTGGCGCTGGAGAATTATGAAGGCACATTATTCTTCGTCAGTCACGACCGTGAGTTTGTCTCATCATTGGCAACGCGTGTTATCGAAATGACACCGACGGGTATAGTGAACTTCGCTGGCACTTATGAAGAATATCTGGGCAGTCAGGGTATTGAACAAATGGGTGCGAAAGCTTCCTGATAAAGGATGTTTTTAACGCAGTATAGATATGAAAAATGATCAAGCCATAATCGCTCAAACCCAGTGCTGGGTTAAGACGGTTATCATTGGCCACAACTTCTGCCCCTTCGCTAAACGCGAACTGGAACGTGAAAGCATTCGCTTCAGCGTAGACCGTTCAACAGATCTTGCATCGGCATTGCAGATGGTCATCGATGAGTGCGTTCATCTCGATAATAACGATGCAACTGAAACCACGCTGTTAATCTTTACAGAAGCTTTTGAAAGTTTTGACGATTATCTGGAACTGGTCGAGTTGGCTCAGGAATTATTAGCCGATCAGGATTACGAAGGTACTTATCAGCTCGCCAGTTTTCATCCGCAATATTGCTTCGCTGACGCAGATCAGAATGATGCCGCCAACTACACCAATCGTTCACCTTATCCCATGCTGCATTTAATTCGAGAAGCCAGTCTGGCGCAGGCATTAGAAAGTTATCCTGAGTCAGAGAAAATCCCTAAGCGTAATGTTGAATATGCAAGAGAGCTTGGTCTGGAAGAAATGAAGCGACAGCTTGATGCCTGTTGTAAGCTCGGTAAGCATGAATGAGCTAATAATATCCGAACTCGCTATCTACCCCGTAAAATCCATGCGGCAGATTCAGCTAAAAAAATCATCGCTGCAATTCGGTGGTTTAAAACATGATCGCCGCTGGATGGTAATCGACACCGATGGTGTCATGATTACCCAGCGAGAAAAATCCCGCCTGTGTTTAATCCAGCCTGAATTATTAAATCCGAAGCACGACTGCAGTTTAAAGCTAACAGCAGAAAACATGCCGGATATAAATATTAGCATTCCCGTCGGCGAGAAAACTTGCAAAGCCAAAGTCTGGGAAGATGAATGTAATGCCTACGATGCTGGCGATAAAATCGCTAGTTGGTTAAGCCAGTTTCTTGATATGGAATGCCGTCTGGTTTATTTTCCTGAAAATGAAGTCAGAGTTGTCGATCAGAATTATGCGATGCCTAATGATCAAACCGCATTCAGCGACGGCTTCCCAATTTTATTAACCTCACAAGCCTCACTGGACGATTTGAATTCCCGCATGGATGAAAATGTCCCCATGGCGCGTTTCCGCCCTAATGTGGTGGTCAGTGGCTGTGAAGCCTTTGCCGAAGATGACTGGCAGCAACTAACAGTCGGCAAGATTACTTTGCGAATTGTAAAATCCTGTAGTCGCTGTATCATTCCCAATATTGATGTTGATAGCGCAGAGCGTTGTAAAGATCCAGTGAAAACGCTGGCTACGTTTCGTAAATGCAATAACGAAATATTTTTTGGGCAGAACGTGGTTGCTGATGGGCAAGGGGAAATTGAAGTAGGCATGGAAGTTGTTGTTAGATAATCACCGGCACTCTGAATAAATTGATATATTGTCTTTATGAAAAAACACACATCACTATCTAAATCTTCTTTATCGGCCGCAATCCTCTATTGCTGTTTTTTGCCTTATGCACATGCGGTGCAGGTCATTAGTGAGAAAATTATTTTTCTCAATGATGATGGTAAGGCTTACGTCCGTTATGACACCACAAGAACCAGCAGCCCCAGCTATGAAATCTGGTTTAAAAAAGAAAATAGCTTAAATCCTGAGCAATACCTCAAAGACTATTTATATATTTATCCCGATGATTATAAATGGGATATCTCTTCGCAGACTGATTACGATTTGATGAAAATCGACTCTGGTAGTTATGCAACGCTGATACAGGGCGAACTTCAAAATAAAACGGAAATAAATATCGGCAAAGATGGCGTCTACACCTACAGCAATTGGGATGGGAAAACCCGAATGGCTGATAATCACTATGGCATCTGGAATAAACCCGATGAGTTCACGCAGTTGGTCTATGCATGGGTGTTCCCACAGAACTTTAATATTATTAGTTACGAATCGAACCGAAAAGGCAAATGGGTTAAGCGTAATAACACGGTTACTTATTATGGTGAAAATGTAAACGATTTGGTCTTTACCATTAAATACCAGCCGCGCACTAATTCTATGTATAAAGAATTGCTTGAAGCGATAGATGAAAAAGATCAGGAAAAGGAGCAGATTCAGCTGCAGCAGGACAGCAGAGGTGTGAAAATAACGCTGGCAGCAACCGTGTTATTTTCATCTGGTAGCAGTGATCTTAGTGATAGAGGCGCAGTTATTCTACGTCGATTGTCTGATGCGCTGTCCAGGCAGGATGATATTAATATTGTTATCGAAGGTCATACCGATAATGTATCTATTAAAGGTGAGCTGGCTAAAAAATATAAAACAAACTGGGAGCTGTCCTCAGCGAGATCGTTAACGGTGTTGCATTATATGGCTGACAATAATGTGCTTGAGTCTCATCTTGAATCACGTGCTCTTGGTTCGTTGAAGCCTATTGCTTCCAATAATACCCAGAAAGGCCGGTCGAAAAATCGTCGTATTGAGATTTTGATTGTCGGAGTAAAGAATAAACTCTATGAATAATATATTTGATTCAATTCCAGAGAATCTCGACAAAGAATTTTTTGAAAATATCATTGAAAGCAAAAATGTGCGAATCGAGCGTATAGTCTCCAAGGGCCATGCTTCACCCGATTCGGGCTGGTACGATCAGGATCAGAATGAGTGGGTGATTGTTGTTAAAGGAGAGGCGGTCATTGCTTTTGAAAAAGATGAACAGGTTCGGCTCAAAGAAGGTGACCATATTAATATTCCAGCTCACAAAAAACACACGGTTGCATGGACTGATCCGGAAGTTGAAACGATATGGCTGGCTGTGTTCTATTAAAAACCGTGCCTAGCCTACTTGGCTGTCACAATAAATAGCTGTTAATCACTAAGTTTGTTGTTTCATCATTCTTCTGTTCTCGGTATATTCACCGCAAGATTTTTATTTCGGGAAACCGCGTGTTTATAACTATCATCCTTCTTATTGTCAGTCTGATGCACGGCTATCTGTTCTGGCGTATTGCTTCACTGCCATGGTTTGCTGTTCCGTTACGACGTAAACAACTCTGGATTGTGGCCTTGTTTATCTGGGTGCTGTTTCTGGTGGGTAGTGTGCTGGGTCACGAAAGCCAGGCCGTGTTTGTCAGTGTGCTGGAGCGACTGGCGATGGACTGGCTGGGCATGTTGTTTATTGCGGCTACTGTGATGCTGGCTGTTGATTTGCTAACGGGTTTTGGTTTTTTGGTAAAACATTATCTGATGTGGTTTCGAAGTGCAGGCCTGTTGCTTGCGGGTGTTTTAATTATGCTGGCCATGGTGCAGGGTCTGCGGTCGCCAGTGGTGGTGAGACATGATGTGATGTTGCCTGAATTGCCGAAAGCGCTAGATGGTATGACCATCGTGGCGCTGTCTGATCTGCATCTCGGTTCACAGCTAGGGGCTGACTGGCTGGCAGAGCGGGTGGCACAGGTGCAGGTTTTGCAGCCGGATATCATTGTGTTGTTGGGTGATAATTTTGAGGGCCACGGTGAGCCTGATTCCGCTTTGCTGCCCGTGTTATCAGAGTTTAAAGCTCCGCTGGGTGTTTATGCCGTGACCGGTAATCATGAGCATTTTAGCGACACGCTTTCTGCTATTGATCTGACCGAACGTGCAGGCATTCAGTGGTTACGTGATCGTTGCTTGCAGATACACCCCGGCCTGATTCTGGTTGGTGTGGATGATCTGACTATGCATCTAAGAAATGGGCAGCAGCAGGATTTTATAACGCCTGTACTCGCTGGATGTCCGGAAGGAGCTACGGTGTTATTTTCTCATTCGCCCCTGCAGGTTGCACAGGCGGCAGGGGCAGGCGCCGATTTGATGTTGTCCGGGCATACGCACGGTGGCCAGATCTGGCCTTTTGGCTATCTGGTGGAGCAGGTCTATCCATATTTGATTGGTCGCCATGAGATTGATGGCATGAGCCTTATTATTAGCCGAGGTGCGGGACTGTGGGGGCCTCGAATGAGGTTGTGGCATCCGGCCGAGATTATTCTTATTAAACTGCAAAGCAGATAAAATCATACGAGGACTAAGGAGATTTTATGAGTGCAGAGGCTTGTAACGTACTGAATTGTAGTGATCTGAGTAGATGCTCATTCCTGAAAATCTATTCTTAGTGTATTATCTGCGCATTCGAATTTTGTAGAAGATAGTTTGTATTATTTATTGGGAGATATAAGGGTGATTGATTTATTTAGCTTGGTCACAAACAGGTCGTATTTAAAAGGATTGAATGCCTTATTGCTTACTTTTGTACTAATTTCGTGTAGTGATGCTGATGGTGATCCTGAGGATATTGTTGGTGTGGCTGCAGCAGGTGAGGCAACGCAAGGAACGGTATATGTTATTGATGCAGAGGGTGTCGAACTTAGTAAACCTCTTAATGCTGATGGTTATTTTCGATTTGATGTTCGAGGAATGACGGCACCCTTTATGCTGAAATCTGTGGATAGCAATGGGATTGATATTGATTTATTTTCTTATGCATTAGAAGCGAACCTAACAGCAAATATAACACCACTAACAAACCTGACTCTGTATATGGCAACCGGCGAGCCTAACCCAAGTGTTTTGTACGATAGCTGGGCAAGCTCTTTCGTTAATGTAGATGATGCTGATATTAAAAATGCACAGGCTGTGGTGAATGCGAATCTGAGCTTGCAGTACACGGCTTTTAGTTTAGACCCGCTAACGTATGATTTTTTTGCATCTATTTTTTACACTGATGGTACTAGTTTTGATGGTCTATTAGATGTATTGACTGTGGATCTATTGCCTGTCATTGATATTTCTGTAATGGGTATTGCTGATCTACCTGCATTTGATCCTAATGTTGATGTTGCTGGTTTTGATATTGGTGGAGAGAGTGTTGTTGAAATAGGTGCTTATTCACTGAGTTTAGAAGTTACGGTAGATGGTGAATATTTAAATGCACTGGTGCTTTCCGTTAATTGGCCAGCTGATTCAGTGCCTGTTGTTGGAGGAGACACGCAAGTCATTGAAGAAATGTTTATTACTTATCATGCTGTAGTTGGTGATATTGTTATTAATTCTGTGAGCGTAACAGTTGATGAATGGATGCAAACGACTGTAGTAGTTGATTCAATAATATCTACTACAGATTATGGTGATTTGAATTATGTTGGTTATTATGTTTTTGTAGAAAATATATAGTTAACCTCATAAAACAAAAAAAAGCCGCATTAATGGGGGTTTTTTGTTTTAAATTTTCTTATTGTGTTTGAAAAAGCATTCCCCAGTTCCAGACTTTTATCGGTTCTTTGTTGGACAGTGCATAGTGTGTCACCTGCATATCAGGCAGGCTGAGTATTGAACAGTTGTGGTTGAAAACCGTGCTGCCGGGGTTCACCAATAGAATGTCACCTAGTTGCTCGCAAAGAATTTGATGCGTGTGTCCAGCGATTAAAATATCGGCATTTAAATCTTTTAATTCATTAGCCCAGAGCTCTTTCCTGTCCTGATAAACCTCGCCTTCAGGGTCGAGTAATTTAATGCCGCCGTGTTCCAGATCGGGAGGGCTGGCGTGAACCACGTAAATACGTTTGCCTTCTATCTCCAGTTCAAGATGAGACGGTAGGCTATCAAAAAAAGAGATGACCCGGTCTTTGTTTTCACTGGCGTATTCAGCTGACCAGTGATCATGGTTGCCGGATATCGTCAGGCAGTCGTGCTCTTCAAGAATATCGATTAAAGGCGCAACATCGTGCAGTATTTTTTTTTCGCCATAGCCTGCAATATCGCCCGCACAGATGATGGTATCAACCCGTTCGCGTTTGAAAATTTCCAGCGCCTCTTGAAGCGGTGCTAGCGTTGAATGGGTGTCACTGATGAGGCCAATTTTCGTGGGCATGACTTTTATATATTGAGCGATCTGCCGCCGTCTACCGGGACAATATGTCCGGTGATGTAATCGGCATCACGTACCAGAAATAAAATAGCTTTGGCGATGTCTTTGGGTTCACCGTGGCGTTTCAGTGCGGTGCGTTCGATGATGTGCTGTTTGGTAGTTTCGCTGATGTCGTTGTCCGGCCACAAAATGGCACCGGGGCCGATACCGTTGACGCGAATTTCCGGCCCCAGATCTTTGGCTAGTGATTGTGTGAGCATGGCAAGTCCAGCTTTGGCCGCGCAATAAACAGGGTGTTCTTTCATTGGGCGGAAGGCGTGGATATCTACCATATTGATGATGCAGCCACGGGTTTCCTTCAAAAATGGCGTGGCGGCCTGCGACAAAAAAAGCGGTGCCTTGAGGTTGCTGTTCATTAGATTATGCCAGTGGCCGAGCGTGATGCTGCCAACCGGTGTCGGGAAAAAACTGGAGGCGTTGTTCACCAGTACATCCAGATGCCCCCAGATTTCAATGGTATCTTCTATCAGTCTGCCGTAAGTATGGTCATCATCCAGGTCAGCCTGCACCACCGAGGCTGAATTATCGCGTATAAGGTTGAGTTCCGCACTCAGCTCATCGGCTTCCTGTTGTGAGGATCGATAATGAATTGCGATGTTCATGCCCGCTGTGTGCAGGGTACGTGCCGTTTCTGCACCAATGCGCTTAGCGCCGCCGGTGATCAGGGCAACTTTTTCATTCATAGTGCTATCTGGGGTAGAATCCATCACTGCTTCTCCAACATGAATTTAGATCTTAATAATCGCATATAACGCATGAATGAACCACACTCCAGAACGCAATCTGTCGATGTATTGCCCGAGCCGGACGCTGCTGCCAAAAATGTGAGTCTGGCATTGTGTGTGCAGATTGAGCAGCAGTGTGATCACTCGAAGGGCTGGCTTCCATTCAGCGAGTTCATGCAAATGGCGCTGTATGCGCCGGGGCTGGGCTATTACAGCGGTGATCTGAGAAAGTTTGGCGCTGAAGGCGACTTCATCACCGCACCTGAAGTCTCGCCGCTGTTTGCCCAGTGTATTGCGCGGCAGATGATGAATGTGCTGGCCGCCATGGATGAACCCAGGGTACTGGAATTCGGTGCCGGTTCCGGAGTCATGGCGGCGGATATGCTGCTGGAGCTTGAACGGCTCAATGCCTTGCCCGAGCAATATCTCATTCTTGAACTCAGTGCCAGTTTGGAGCAGCGCCAGCAGGAAACCATAAAGAATAAGGCTTCGCATTTATTTGACCGCGTTGTCTGGCTGGATGCTTTGCCCGAAGAAAAATTTAACGGTGTGGTTGTTGCCAACGAAGTACTCGATGCCATGCCGGTGGAGTGTTTCCGAATTAATGAAGGTGCAGTCGAGTCATTGCAGGTTCATTGCAAAAACAATGAACTGACTTCCAAATACAAAGTCGCTGATGAAAACATCGAGTCGGCTGTTCGCACCATTGAAGAAAGAATCGAAAATAAACTGGCTGATGGTTACAGCTCTGAATTTAACCCGGCGATTGCTGGCTGGTTACAATCCATCGCCGCCATGCTGGAGCAGGGCATGGTGCTCTTAATTGATTATGGATACGCCGCCGCTGAGTATTATCATGAAGAACGTCAGATGGGCACCATGATGTGTCACTATCAGCATCGTGCGCACGCAGAACCACTCTGGTATCCCGGTTTGCAGGATATTACCGCCTTCGTTGATTTTACTGATGTTGCTTATTCCGCCGTTGATGCCGGTTTTGATGTCAGTGGTTATACTTCACAGGCGATGTTTTTGATGGGCTCTGGGCTGGATGAATTGCATCAACTACAGCTTACCGATGATGTAAAAAATCAGGTTATGTTATCGCAACAAATAAAAACACTGACCATGCCATCAGAAATGGGCGAGCGTTTTAAAGTCATGGCCTTAACTAAAAATTATGATGAACCTTTAAGAGGCTTTATCATGCAAGACCTTAGGGGAAGATTGTAAAACCGTGGATATTCTTCAAGTTATTCTTCTTGCACTGGTTCAGGGCCTAACCGAATTCCTGCCCATTTCCAGTTCGGCTCATTTAATATTAGTGCCGGTGATTACCGGCTGGAAAGACCAGGGGCTGGCTTTTGATGTTGCTGTGCATGCAGGCACCTTAACCGCCGTGGTTTTATATTTTCGTAAAGAGCTGGTGAAAATGTTCGTCGAGTGGCTGGGTTCGCTGCGCGGTAAGCATACGCCGGATAGTCGCCTGGCCTGGGCTGTTTTACTCGGCACCATTCCGGTTGGTCTGGCGGGTTTGTTATTCAAAGATGTTATTAGCGATCACCTTCGTACGCCAGTAGTCATTGCCGTTGCCACGCTGTTCTTTGGTTTGTTGTTATGGCTGGCTGATCGAAATAAGAATCTCACACGTGATGAGCATAGCCTGCAATGGAAAGATGTATTGATCATTGGTGTCGCGCAGGCGATTGCATTAATCCCCGGCACTTCGCGCTCTGGTATCACCATCACCGCTGCCTTGATGTTAGGTTTGACTCGCCAGTCAGCAGCACGTTTTTCATTCCTGTTATCTATTCCGGTGATTGTATTGGCAGGTGGTTTGGAAACTCTGGAATACGTGCAGGTCGCCAGCATCACCGATATTAATTTCCTGTTGATAGGCGCAATGATCTCCGCGCTCAGCGCCTACGCCTGTATTCACTTCTTCCTTAAATTACTAGAGCGCATCAGCATGTTATCGTTTGTGGTTTATAGAATGATACTGGGCGTTGTTCTTTTGTTTATGTTTGTTTAAGGTTTTTGCTATGCAGGAAAATCCCACTCACCGTTACCAAAAACTCTGGCTAGCTATTGGCTATGCCCTGGTCACGTTGGTGGTCTATTTATCAGTGACCAGCAACCCGCCTGATTCGGGTATTGAAATTCCTAACTTTGATAAGGTAGGGCACACGCTGGCTTATTTTTTGATGATGGGCTGGTTTGCACAGATTTACCACGTCACGAAACAACGTGTCATTTATGCTCTTTCATTTATTGCACTGGGTGTGGCACTGGAATTTGTGCAAAGTTTTGATCCAGCACGTATGGCCGAGTTTGCTGACATGGTGGCGAATACTTCGGGCGTGGTGATTGCTTTATTAATTACAAGAATGTCAGCGTTCAGGTTGATTTTGAAAAAAGTTGAGTCGCATATTTAAGGTCTTTTAGCCTCAACCCTTAACTTCCTTCACCAATCTAACCCGCTCTTCCTTAATTTTATTCGCCAGCTCAAGGTTCTCAAAACCCTGTTCTCTCAACGCGGCCACATCCACATTTCTCGCAGCTTTAAATGCTTTTCTAAAAAAATCACTCTGTTCAAAATATTTATTTTCAAAACCGGTGCGGCCATGGGCGTCGGCTTCAGACGCGAGCAGGAATTTTTCAAAGCGTTCAGGCTTTCTGAAGGCGTCGAGTTTAATCAGTGTTTCCACCATGGTTGAAGCTTTCAGTTCCAGTGCACGGTGATAGTGCATATGAAAACGTGCGGTGCGCTCAGCGAGGTCGCGGTAATCGTTGGGAATTCGCAAGCGCTTGCACACATCCAGTACCAGATCAGCACTGCGTGCTTCATGGCCGATGTGTCGTGGCCATTCTTCTTTGGGTGTCGTGCCTTTGCCGAGGTCGTGCATCAATGCTGCAAAACGTACATCGGTGGCATGACTGAGTTTACAGGCCTGCTGCAATACCATCAGGGTGTGAATGCCGGTGTCGATTTCGGGATGATGTTCTTTGGGTTGCGGTACGCCGAATAAACAATCCAGTTCCGGAAGAATCACCTTGAGTGCACCGCAGTCGCGTAGTACTTCAATAAAGCGAGAAGGTGAACGCTCACCTAGAGCTTTTTCCATTTCCTGCCAGACACGTTCCGGCACCAGTGCATCGACTTCACCTGCGGCGACCATGTTTTTCATCAGCTGCATAGTTTCATCGGCAACGATAAAACCTAAATGTAGATAACGTGCGGCGAATCGAGCCACCCGTAAAATACGCACCGGATCTTCGGCAAAAGCGGGTGAGACGTGGCGTAAAATTTTATCGTGAATATCCTGCTGGCCGTTGTAAGGGTCAACGATATGACCATCTTCATCTTTGGCGATCGCATTGATGGTTAAATCACGACGTTCCAGATCTTCTTCCAGAGTTACATCCGGTGAAGCATGAACGGCAAAGCCCTTGTAGCCGGGCGCAGTTTTTCGCTCGGTTCGCGCCAGTGCGTGTTCGTCCTTGGTTTCGGGGTGAAGGAAAACGGGAAAGTCCTTGCCGACTTGCTGAAAGCCCTGTGCCAGCATTTCTTCCACTGTTGCACCGACTACCACCCAGTCTTTTTCATGGAATGGGTAATCGAGTAATTCATCGCGGACTGCACCGCCAACCAGGTAAGTTTTCATGTGGGCATGTTGCCACAGTTGCTACGCAGGTGCGACCGACTTAATCCTTTCTATGAGAGGCATCGGCAGAAATCGGTGTTGGATAGCGATAAACCACCCAGTAAGTTGAAAGTATGAAAGTCATCACTACCACGGTCTGTATCAGGTACGAGGCTTGCTCGCTGATGAATCCGCCACCGAGAGCGGTGAGGGCAACAAGAATGGAGAATTCACTGGCCTGTCCCAGACGTGATCCAAGTTCTGCTGAGGTGTTTGTGGGTTCACCGATCCACTGAAAGCCGTAGCGGAAGATGACGGGTTTGAATAACACCAGTACGATGGCGATGATGCTGGCATCGAGCAGAACGTGACCGGCCATGAGGAAGTTGATGTTAGCGCCGATGGCGAAGAAGAACAGGATCAGGAAAAAGTCGCGCAGTGGTTTCAGGTTTTCAGCGACGACCATGGCTACTGGTGATGAGGCAAAGGTGACGCCAGCGATGAATGCGCCCATCTCATAAGAAAGCCCGATGTAACTGGCCACGCCCGCGCCGAGCAGTCCCCAGCCCAGCGATAACAGAAAAACGTATTCGGTGATGATGTCAAAGCGTTGGAACAGGGCGTTGACCACATAACGAACGGTGAAGAAGGAGACCAGCACCAGTGCGATGAATTTGATCAGTAGAAACAGGGCAGTGAGCGGGACGTTTTCCTGTGTGCCACTGGATAGCATGAGGATGAGCACGATAGCGATGACATCCTGCATTAGTAGTACGCTGGTCATCATTTCACCGCGGTGCTGGTGATGCAGTGTCGTAGTCGGTATCAGTTTCAGGCCGACGATGGTGCTGGAAAACATCATGGCTGCGCCGATGATCAGACTTTCGCGCATACCGTAGCTGAACATTTTTGCCATGGCGGTAGCCAGCAGCATAAACAGGGCGCTGGTGAGCAGTGTGAGAATTGCCGTCTGGCTGAACAGTTTGAGCAGCCGTTCTGGTTTCAGGTTGATCCCAATGAGGAACAGCAAAAGAATGATACCAAGATGCGAGAGCTGCTCAATGTGGTCGGCAGTTTTAATTATACCCAGCCCCCAGGGGCCAGCGACCATGCCAAATGCGATGTAAGCCAGCATCACCGGCTGCTTCAAATACAGGAATACCGTGGCAAAGATCGTCGCACCCGCGAAGATCACCACCAGTTGATAAATAATATTGCTGTAGTCGGCCATTTATTTTATGAGTCTTCGTTATGGTAATCAGATTTCAGAACCTTCAGGTGTTCTTCAACTATCTCTGTGAATGCACGATAGTCTTCAGCGTCCGTATAATGTGATAATTCCTTGCAGGCAGTGTCTGCGATATCTGCGTGCATTTTTGAGCAGCGCTTATCACCAATTCTGGCACACCTTATGGTGGCGTGAACATGATCCCATATGCTGTGTTCAAGTTTTTCTTTGATGTCGGGATATAAATCAGAGCCCCGACTTCTTGCCTTGAAATATTTTGATAGATCACTGATGTGTTCCTGACTTACCGTGATGTGCTGACCGGTAGCATCTGTGTTTTCACGGCTACGTGGATTAGCGCTGCTGTTATTCATGGTGTGGCCAATAGTGTAGATGATCTTGGGGTTATCCAGAGCATATCCGATGATAATATCAACGCATTCATGTAATGGTGACTTAATATCATTAGCGTGGTTTTGATGCGTGGCTATTTTGTGATAACGATTAATGTGTTTATGCAGGGTGATCAGTGAAACCCTGAAATAGAGTTTCCTTATTTTGTGAATAAGCACACTGTAAGAGATGGTTTGTTTCATAGCATTCAAATGATTTAAGTGGTTATCGCATTAGTATAAGGTGTGTGATGATGTATTTGTCGTAGTGTCGATTAAAGATTAACAATAATCGTAAAAGATACTACCTGTATATAATGTGGTTTAATCCGGACAGGGTATATTCTGGGTTTCAAAATCAGAGCGGTAAAACAGATCTGAGGAGATGGTTATGAGTAAAAGTAGTGAAAATCGGCAGCTGCTAATCATGCGCCATGGCAAAGCCAACTGGGAAATCGAGATCGATGATCTGCAACGCCCCATAACCGAGCGTGGTGTTGAAGAAGCGAAAAACATTGGTCACTGGTTGAACGATCAGACTCTGCACCCGGATATTATTATTTCATCCACCGCCAGTCGGGCACTGGCCACCAGCCAGCAGGTGGCGGAGGCGGTGGGTATTTCGGATATCAAACAGGACGCTCGAATTTACAATGCTAGCCTGTCACAGTTACTGCTGGTGCTGGCGGATATTTCATCCGAATATAAAAGGCCGATGATCGTTGGCCATAACCCCGGCTTTGAAGAGCTGCTGATATATCTGGCAGATGTAGGTGAGCGTTTTTATAAGGGTAGAAAATTAATGACCACGGGCACGGTCGCCATTGTGGATATGCCAGATGACTGGCAGCAGCTAGATCGACAATGTGGGGATGTGGTGGACGTTGTTCGGGGTGGGAGTTTGTGATTCTATTCCAATTTACCCTCAACATTAATTTGCACACCCTCGACTGAGTCGAGATATTCCTTATCCTTGAGTTTTTCTTCATCAGTGAATATTTTTCCGCTGATATCAATGTTGGGTTCTGTCTGTTCCTTGTTTAGCGTTTCAAACAGTTTGCTATTTTCTTCTGTGGGCATTTTGTCGTTAAGAAAAGCAGCATCGTTATTTTTCAGAGATTCAATGGCAATGTTTTCGATTGATAAATCCAGTGGTAGATGGGTTTTTTCAGGAGCGGTTTGGGGTTCAGTGGTTTTTATAACAGGCGAGGGTGGTTGTTGTGACTCGCAGGCAGTGATGCATAGGCAGATTAGGCAGGCTTTCAGGATAGGGGAATGAGACATCATTTTCGCAATCGTCTACCCGGTCGGAAATAGTCGTGGTTATCGTAAAACTCCTCAACAACAGTTTCCATATGCCAGCCCGGCATGCCGAGTATCGGAAACGGGTTAAGGTCGTGCGGCTGGCTGTACTGCTCGCCGGCAGTAAAGATGGTGGCTAATTGCTCATCAATATACGCGAGTCGCTCATTCATCGGTTTGGCAAAGTGACTCTCATCTACTTCTAATAGAATCGCATTGGCGGTCATGCCGAGGTAGGGGGCGAGTGCCTTCTCAAACATGGCGTGGCCAAAGGTGGTGCACTCGAATTTACCCGCCAGTTCGTCGCGATGCTGCCAGAAGAGTTTCTTCCATTTGAAGTCCCTGATCAGTTGCAGCAGTGTTGGCTCGCAGCTGGTGATCACGACACCGCCTTCGTCGAACAGCGACAGCATGTTCTCTATCGGTGTGCGTCGACCGACATCACCGCTTTCGATACGTTGTTTTGCTCTGGGTATGTGAATGGCGTTGATCACCGCCTTGGTTTTGGGAAAGATGAACCAGGTCAGCAGTTGAAAGAAGTCGTGCCAGTTTTCAGTGCGTGTCTGAATCTCGCCGTGTAGATAAATACGCGGTGCGTAGTGCTGCTCGAAGTGGTTGGGTTTACCTTCCTGTGCTGCGATTTTCAGCGCAGCACCGTGCTGAGTACGCAGTGGTGATTCTGCATTATCGAGTAGTTGTTGATAGGCCTCCAGCCCCGGCCATTCGGAGAAATCGCGGAACGGGGTGAGTAGCGGGCGCAGTGGTTCGAACAGGGGTTTGTCACTGTCAAAATCGGGGCGCCATGGCACCAGTGCATCGATACGGGTATTGGTCTTCACGTTTTACTTGTTATGTTATGGGGAGGTGAAAGATAACTGAAATAGGACGTGCTGTCATTTTGAATGTATGTGAGGCTATATTTATGAGACAAAAAACTCATTAGGAATGAGTCTAAATAACTGATTTATATGTAGATATAAGAAAAATGCAAGGGCGTTTTTTAATGTCTTAGCTTACAAATTGGTTGATTAGTACTATGATTAAAAAGTCAGAATTAAAAAAGTAAAAAATTAATGAGATATATTTTTGTTATCGGTCTATTCCTGTCGTCTACTGTGTATGCAGATGAGCTGGCAAAAATGAATGCCATGCTGGATGCCAGACTGGCAAGCCCTGCATTACTGGAAGAAGCGATTGCTTTAGGTAAAGAAAGAGCAACCATCTGTATGTTTTGCCATGGTAAAACGGGTAATAGCAGGCGGGATAATATCCCTAATCTGGCAGATCAGAATGCGAAATATTTATTCAAACAGTTTGAGATGTTCGCGAGCGGAGAGCGTGACAATCTGTTCATGGAAGTGCAGGCAACAAAACTGACTAGTGAAGATAGGGTCAATATTGCGCTATTCTTCTCATCTCTGAAAGCAATACCCAGAGCTGAAATATTACCCGATCAAATTGCCAAAGGTAAAAAAATATACATAAGCCAATGCTTAGAATGCCACGGCAAAGATGGTCATGGTGAGGAACTGCTACCGAGACTTGCCAGCCAACCAGCCAGGTATCTTAATAAACAGTTAGATAATTATCGTGAAGAGCCGGAAAAAAGGTCAGGTGTAGACATGTTGAAAGCGGTTAAGTCTTTGAGTGAAGCAGATCAGGCATTGGTGACAGTGTATATTTCTTCTTTGAGGTGATGATTTTAGTGGCTGTGGTTGGCGATCTCGGATTCCGCTATGCTTTATCTGGGCTACTTACTGGTAAAAAATACAATGAATCAGCTCAGCGAATACATCAAAGACCAAATCTGGATTCTTGAATATCCGGTTCGCTATGCCGCTATCGACCTGTTCGGTCGCATGACAATTATAAAATTAGGTAACGGAGAATTAATCATCCATGATCCATGCAAACTGGATGAATTAACAAAAAGCGAGATAGATAAAATAGGCGAAGTTAAATATATTATTGCGCCCGGCACTTATCATCATTTATTTGTCACTGATTTCCAGCAGCACTACCCGAATGCTGAAACCTTCCTATGCCCGGGGCTTGAAAAGAAAAGACCGGATATTCAATTTGAATGGATGCTGGGCAATAAACCAGACCACAGATGGGAAAATGAAATAGATCAGGCTCTGGTGCAAGGCACAAAGCTCATATCGGAAGTTGCTTTTTTTCATAAAGCATCGAAAACATTAATTCTGGTGGATTTGCTTGAAAATATTGGTGACGATTATCAGCATCCCGCCAGCCTGTTATTACGTTTCTGGTGGAAAGTAGTTTATAAAATGTGGAACAACCCAAAAGCAGCGCCAGAATATCAAATGGGCTGGGGGAAAAAGGAAGCCGTTAAAAAAGGCCTGGAAAAGATACTAAGCTGGCCATCAGAGCGAATAATACTGGCGCATGGTGAACTTATAGAAAACAATGTCAGCCATGTCCTTACCGAGGCCTGGCAAAAAGTTTTAAAAGCCTGAAACATATTAAACGAGCACTCGAAACAGACGGGAAATAATCGGAACTGGTCACAGTTTTTACATCACCCTGGCGCGCCTAGTATTTTGCTGCAGTGGGTGATACCTGCCTATTCATTTTTTATTGATTTTTGTCAATATAGGCATCTAGTTTCAAGTCTACATTTAAAAAATCATGTTTCAGGTATATAGGCTACTTTCGTTTTTCAAATGGTAAAGGAGAATGCTATGAAAAAGTTATTATTGATCGTATTGTTATTGTGCCCATTGCAGACATTTGCAGAGGAAGAAAACTGGTACACCTACTGGTCATTTGGTTTTTCCAATAATAACTATCCAGGGGATCTGGATTACTTGCTAGATACGCTGGAAGCGCAGCCCGGGGTTGACCGGGCTGAGATAGCGATAGATATGCTTGGTTTTTACTGGCCACTAAAAGAAAAGATGATTCTTGGTTTTGTTATTTCCGGTAGTACGGATGTTTTTAATACACCCGTCGGTGATGTGCAGATCAACCAGCGTCTTTTGGGAGCCAGTATTATGAAGTTTTTTGGTAAAGAAACGGGTGATGGGTTATTTGTTCGAGGCGACCTGGGTTTTGCCGAAGCAGATATCACCACCGATACCGCTTTGGGAACTTTAACCGCTACCAGTGATACCGGGTTGGGTTTTTTGCTTGGTGTAGGTTATGGGATTCCAGTTTCTGAAGATTCACGCGTTCTGTTGAGCATTAATATATCGAGTAAGGATATTGAAGGTGACAACTGGTCAGCAGTGACTTTTAATGTGGGTGGTTTGTGGTAAAGAATATACTGGTGCATATTGCGTAATCCCGGTGTGTTATTAGCCGGGATTCCTGTTTACGTAAATTCCCCCTGGACTGATTTGAAATTGGTTCTTACGCCATGCTCACTTTTCATTTTTAACCCGTCTACCTGACCGAAAATAATTGCGGTTATCGTAATAGGCCTCAACACTATTATCCACATGCCAGCCCGGCATACCGAGTATCGGAAACGGGTTAAGGTCGTGTGGCTGGCTGTACTGCACTCCAGCAGCAAAGCTTGCAGCTAACTGCTCGTCGATATGGGCGAGGCGCTCATTCATCGGTTTGGCAAAGTGGCTCTCATCCACCTCTAACAGAATTGCATTGGCGGTCATGCCGAGGTAGGGCGCGAGTGCCTTTTCATACATGGCGTGGCCGAAGGTGGTGCACTCAAATTTACCCGCCAGCTCGTCGCGACGCTGCCAGAACAGTTCTTTCCATTTAAAGTCCCTGATCAGTTGCAGCAGGCTTGGGTCGCAGCTGGTGATCACCACGCCACCTTCGTCGAACAGTGAGAGCATGTTCTCTACCGGCGTGCGCCGTCCAACATTACCGTCTTCGATACGTTGTTTTGCCCGAGGTATGTGGATGGCGTTGATCACCGCCTTGGTTCTGGGAAAGATGAACCAGGTCAGCAGTTGAAAGAAGTCGTGCCAGTTTTTTGTGCGCGTCTGAATCTCGCCATGTAGATAGATGCGGGGTGCGTAATGTTGCTCGAAGTGGTTGGGTTTGCCTTCCTGCGCGACGATTTTCAGGGCAGCGCCGTGCTGGGTACGCAGTGGTGGTTCTGCTTTATCGAGTAGTTGCTGGTAGGCATCCAGTCCCGGCCATTCGGCAAAATCGCGGAATGGGGTGAGTAGTGGGCGCAGTGGTTCGAACAGGGGTTTGTCTCTGTTAAAATCGGGGCGCCATGGCACCAGAGCATCGATTCGGGTATTGGTCTTCACGTTTTGGTTGGTTTGTTGTTGGGAGGGGGAAGATAACTGAAATTGGGGGTGAATAATTGGGGTCAGAGTAAAGTTAAGTTTTTCTCTGCGCCCTCTGCGGTAAAGCCTTAGCTCTTACCCCTTACCCCAATAATCCGTAGCAATCCCCTCACCCAAATCCGCTTCAATCAATCTATCCCTTACTTCCAGCAATCTCTCAATCAAAGCCGGTTCTGCTTTCTCGTAGGCTTCAGCATCGGGTTTGCGGTTTACAACCACACCCAATAACTCAGTAATAGCATTACCAACGGAGTTCTGGCTGATGGTGACGATGAGTTTTCCATCGTCGTTGCGGAAGATCAGTTGTTTGAACGCGGGTTGCCAGCGAATCGAGTTGGCGTATTTTGCGTCGGTGACGCAGCGATCGCGGACTTTTTTCACGGCTTTGAGGAAGCAGTTGTTGAACAGCAGTTCGGATTCGACGTGTTCAGGGAAGTAGGCATCTTTCGCCATGGGTGCGTTTCTGGATGAGACCTGGGTGAAGAAGGCGCGATAGAAGTCGATGAAGCCTTTCAGGATTAAATCGTATTCTTTCCAGAACTGCGGTTTTTGCAGGGCATCGGCGCCGCCCTGTATTTCCCAGCAGGGCAGACCTTGCGGGTAGCCGGTGAGTTTTAACTGCGAGGCAGTGGATTCGACGGATTTGAGGATCTTTAAATCCAGCGCGTTATCGAAGAAGTCGCGATAAACCTGGTGCATGTAGGCCTGAAATAAACTGTGCTGGCCGCCATCGGTGAGGTTGGGGTTGTCGTGGTCGGCGGCTTCGGCGTTTTTCAGGGTTTCCTGCGGGAAGACGATGAAGTGGTTGTGTAGCATACGGATGCTGGGTACGCCGGGTGAGGTCAGCGGCCAGGTGGCATCGAGGCTGGCTTCGCCGGCCAGCACCAGGTGCTCGCCGGGGTCGGGGTATTTTTCCAGCATGTAGCCGATGATGACCTGGTTCATGCGGTTCCAGACGTTTTTCACATTCTCCGGCAGTTGTGTACGTCGTACCGGTCTGCCCAGCGGATTGAGGATGGTCTGTGAGGTGTTGTAGATGATGGAGCAATCAAATTCGTTGCTGTGGCCCAGCGCCTTGCGGTACATCAGCAGGTTTTCTGGATTGCTCAGCAGCCCGTTGTTGTGCTCAAGGTCATTGAGGTTTTCGGTGCTGTTGAAAAATTCGTTCGGCTTCATGCCTTCGGGCACGTCCAGTGGAATAGGGCGGAACGGGGTGACGATTTGACGTGGTGCTTGCATTGAGTGTGAACCTGCTGTGAATCGGTGTTTTGTATGTAGCGAATGATACATTAACTGGGTGTTATATGGCATGGCTGCGGAGTGTGATTAACTTGGCAACAGCCGGACGCAGCCGTGGTAATATCTGCGCCAGATTATTATAAAAACTATAACTATAAAGATTAGGAGATAAATACTCATGCTACGCAAGGCATTAATACTTATTCTGGCGATTGCGCCATTTTCAACAGCATCAGCAGCGGCGATTGATTTTCGCTTAGGCAGCGAGATGGCTGAGATAATTTATAAAACTCAGGATGCGAATTTTGGTTATGGCGGTGCAGATATTGGTCTGGGTGTTTTGTTGAATGATGAAGATGATTTGCTGGCGACTGGCTCAATTCTGGTTTCGGGCAGTAATAAAGGTGATACTAAGGGGCTGCATTTTGGTGTGGGTGCAAAAATTTTCGCGGGCATACTGGACTTCCCCTCGCCGATAGATAATCAGACTGGTGCATCACTTGCGATTGGTGCGCAGGTGCGTTTTGTGTCCCCGGGTAAAATGCCAATGGCTATCTTACTAGAAGGTTTTGCTGCGCCTAATGTGACCAGCCTTTCAGATTTTAAGGGTATTCAGGAAATCAGGTTGGCATTGGAGCTGGAAATAACACCCAGTGCGCGAGCTTATATTGGCTATCGCAAACTTGAAGTTGAGTTGAGTGATGGTCTGATGCCTCGTAATGATGATTATGAGGTTGATGATAAAGCGCATGTTGGTGTGCGGTTTTCTTTCTAGTTCAGACTCGCTTGCTTAGAAGTGAATTAAAAAAGACGAGCCAGGCTCGTCTTTTTTATTGAGATGATTTTATTCGGAGGGTGAGATGCCGGAAATAAAAAGACTGCAGGAAATTATGCGAGCCTTGCGTGATCCTGAATCGGGCTGCCCCTGGGATATCAAGCAGGACTTTGCGAGCATTATGCCTTATACCATCGAAGAGGTTTATGAAATTGCCGATGCGATTGAGCGGGGCGATATGCATGATCTCAAAGATGAGCTGGGTGATTTGCTGTTTCATGTGGTGTTTTATGCGCAAATGGCCAATGAGCAGAGTGAGTTCTGTTTTGATGATGTGGTCAAGACGGTCAATGACAAGCTGATTCGGCGGCATCCCCATGTTTTTGCAGATGATAAAGCGGGCACCGATGAAGAGCTGCTAAAGGCCTGGGAGCAACAAAAAGTTAACGAGCGTGAGACGAAAGAAAAATCAGATGAGGCGGGTAGCGCGCTTGATGGTATCGCTTCGACGCTACCTGCATTGAAATGGGCCGAGAAAATTCAGAAGCGTGCGGCACATACCGGTTTTGACTGGGATGAGCTGGCACCGGTGTTTGCAAAGCTGCATGAAGAAATCGATGAGTTGAAGCAGGAAGTGCCTATTGAAAACAATCATGAGCGCATCATGGATGAATTAGGTGATGTGCTATTTTCCTGTGTGAACTTATCTCGCCATCTTGGTATGAGCGCGGAGCAGGCTTTGCGTCAGGGCAATCAGAAATTTATTGGACGATTTCAGCAGATGGAGCAGTTTATCGCCGGGGAAGGTCGATCAATTAATGAATGTTCGCTGGATGAACTGGAAGCGTATTGGCGGAAGGCGAAGGTATATTTGAAAAGCACTACTAATGAGTAACGCATAAAAAAAGGCCGCAACAAGTGCGGCCTTTTTGTGTAACTGAAATGCTTACTTAGATGAACAATGACTGTGTTGCGTCAGATGATTCTTCAAAGTAGCTTGCAGCACCAACATAATCAACGCCATCGATGAATGCTGAGTGATCGTGACCGAACAGGTCAACAGTCATCTGGCAGGCCAGGAATTTAACTTCAGCTTCCTGACAAAGTTCACGCAGCTCAGCAATAGTGGCTACTCCACAGTTTTTGATGGTTTTCTTCATCAATGTTGTGCAGATTGGATCCATGAAAGGAATGTTCCACATAACATTTGGGATTTTTGGTCCAAAGTCGATGCTCTGTAGCCATTTAGGGCCAAAAGGCATTTTCATAGGCATATCAGGTGCAGCTGTTGGGGTGATTTTCAGTTTGCTGGTGTCTTTTAGTAATAGATTCAGGCCGTAGAAAGTAAAGAATACTGAAACTTCCATGCCAAGCGCTGCAGCTGTGCTAGCTAGGATGTATGGAGGGTAAGCCCAGTCTAGTGTGCCTTTAGTTGCAATGATGGTCAGTTTGCGATGGTCTGACATAGTAGTTTTCCTCGAATTCGTTTTAGATTAATTTTTAAGACAGTCTTCTGACTATCAAGTTCCAACAGACCCTAACCATACCCTCAAAGCCATAATGGTTGCAAGTTTTTTTATAGGGCGTGTTAATAATCGATATTTTAAAGACACTCTATATAGTCAATATTAAATATTCCTAAGATACGTTGATTTGGGGTGACTATAGGTTCACCTAATAAAAGTATTTGATTGTGAGGTGTTATTGGTTCTGGAGGATCAGGAATTATGCTTATTGATAAAGTGTGGCCGGCTGAATTTTTGTGGCGTGTTCTGAGATGTGTATTGCTAGTTTTTAATGGGATGCTTATCATATTTAAGGTAAAGAATAAAAAAATGGGGCTGAAAGTATGCTGTGTTAGATAGGGTCAGGTTCTGTGAGCGGCTATGAAGGTATGTATGAAGGCAGATTACAGTTACTGGGAATTTTTTTTCAGAGAATTCATTTGGTTAAATTAATGTAAAACAGTAGCTTAGCGAGAGGAGGTGAAAATATATTAAGATTTCTTAATATAGCTGTTCCAATGTGAATTCATTCATGTAGAATGCGCAGCTCGTTGAGGGAAACGGCAGAGCGAATACCGATTTATTTCAGTTTTATTTGAAATTAATCGCCGCTTAAATTTTTCTTAATGTAGGTGTTGCGTAGTGAGATTATTCATGTACAATGCGCACCTCGTTGAGGGAAACAGCAGAGCGAACA
>CBFCZV010000003.1:0-96544 GCA_965602855.1 uncultured Gammaproteobacteria bacterium
TGTTCGGTATCCCCGGTTTTGAAGTTATTGGATATCAGGACTGGTTTAATCAGTGCCAACATGAATTCGAAAATAAGTTACTGAAGAATGTTTCTTATAAAGGCTTGAGCATAGTGACAGAGACATCTGATCGAATTATGTTTAAATCAATCGAGACCGTTGAAGGTAGTGATGGTGAAACGCATAGCAACGGTATTGAGTTTATTATTCAGAAAGAAGACGACGGACAGTGGCGCGTGAGTCAGGAAAGAATCCTTCCAGAAGATGAGCTGGAGAACGACCAGAGGCGTGGTGTGCTCTAGTTCTAATTATATTAAAAATAACTCCATATTTCATTATATAAGAGTATACTAATGCATTAGTGTTAACCCAGAAGAGGATTGTCATATGTTGATTATTGACGCCTTGACTTATGCATTGCTAGCGGCTGCGGTAGTTACAATTATAACTATCATCAGTTTAGCTAAATCGTGATTTTATAAGTCTTTTAAATGGGACAAAAATGAAACGGATATGGTTGGTGAAAAGCAGCTTGTCGTTGGCAAGCTGCTGATATAACCTCATTAAACTATCGGACTTAAGGTCTTTCTGCAATAACTGTTAACCAGTTCAATAAATTTATCTCTATCGATAGTCTCGGCACCCATTGATGCCATGTGTTTTGAATAAACCTGAACATCAATGAGTTTGGGTTTTATTCTGTTGCATAAATATTCAAGCGCAACTTTTGATGCATCGGCCTGTTTGCTAAACATGGATTCACCAAAAAACATATTGCCTATTTTTACACCATAAAGCCCGCCAACTAGTTTTCCATCATGCCAGCATTCAACCGAATGTGCATAACCTAGTTCGTGGAGTCGGCAGTAGGCTTCCAGCATGTTGTTATCGATCCAGGTGCCAGCATCATCTTTTCTGGGGGCAGCGCAGGCCTGCATTACTTCACGAAAGCTGGTATCTACTCTAACTTCATAAATTCTTTTATTGAGTATTTTTTTCAGGCTGCGTGATATTTTTAATTTGTCTGGATACAGTACGCATCGAGGATTGGGAGACCACCAGACGATGGGTTGGTCTTCGCTATACCATGGGAATATTCCCTGGCTGTAGGCTTGCAATAAGGTTTCGGGTTTCAGGTTGCCGCCAACAGCGAGTAGGCCATCGGGTTCGGCGAGGGCGAATTGAACACTCGGAAACGAGCCGCTAAAGTCTTCAGATAAATAAATAGGGGTGTCATTCATTTTTTTTAAAAGGTGAAGCTTCGTTTAATTCTTTTCCATAATCTAGCATAGCTCGTTTTTCGCGTTGCAGGAAATCGTCGATAGCATCTCTAAAGCCCGTGTGGGTAATGTGATGTGCTGATTGAGTTTTTACAGGCAGGAAACCGCGTGCGAGTTTATGTTCACCCTGTGCGCCGGGTTCAAAATATTTTAGTTTCTGTTGGATACAATATTCAATACCGGTGTAGTAACAGACTTCAAAATGCAGGCTGTCGTAGTCTTCGTAGCAACCCCAATGACGACCATATAGAGTATTTCCCCCCTGAAAACAGATGGCTCCAGCGACTATTTTATTTTCATGCTGCGCAAAGATGGTGACGAGTTTATGTGCCATGGCTTGAAAAAATGCTAGTGTCAGCGTGGCGGTACCGGATTTTTTCATAAAAGTAATCTGGTAAAAATTATAGAGAATTTTCCATTCTTCTTCGGAAAGGTCACTTCCAGACTTTATGATTATCTGAATGTTTTTATCGGCGACTATGCGGCGTTCTCGTTTAATGTTTTTTCTTTTCTTTGAACTTAGTTGCTCAAGAAAATGATCGAAGCTTTCGTAGTTTTGATTCTTCCAGTGAAACTGGTAATCAAAACGTGTCATCATATTTTTATCTTTTAGTGTAGCAATGTCGTTCTCTTCGCAAAACAACCAATGCATGCTGGATAAGTTTTTAGCTTCGACAATCTCCAGCGCACCCTGTATTAACTTTATTTTAATTTCTTTTTCGTTGTTGCGTGCAAGCAGTCGCGGGCCTTTGGCGGGTGTGTAGGGAATGCTGGTGACCAGTTTTGGGTAGTAGTCCAGGTCGTTACGTTGATAAGCGTCAGCCCAGGCCCAGTCAAAAACAAATTCGCCGTAGGAATTGTGCTTGAGATAAGCAGGGCATGCGCCGATTAATTTATCGTTTTCGTGTATGAGTATATGCCGGGGTTGCCACCCCCAGTTTTGCAGACAGTCGTGCTGTTCCAGTGCGTGCAGAAAGTCGTATTGAATAAACGGATTGTCGTCGCCAGCCAATGCATTCCATTGCGTGGCGTCAACAGTAGATAGGGAATCTACTGTGCTGATTATCATCTGTTTTTATTTGTTGAGTGCGAGTGCATCCAGGTATTTTTCGGCATCCAGCGCAGCCATACAACCGGTGCCGGCTGAGGTTATTGCCTGGCGGTAGGTGTGATCCATAACATCACCCGCAGCAAATACGCCTTCGACGCTGGTGGCGGTGGCATTGCCTGATGTGCCGCTTTGTACTTTGATGTAACCATTATTAATTTCAAGCTGGTCACCGAAGATGCCGGTGTTGGGTGCGTGACCGATGGCAACAAAAATACCGTGAACATCAATTTCTTTGGTGCTGCCATCCTGGGTGTTTTTCAAACGCATGCCAGTGACGCCAGCATCATCGCCCAGAACTTCATCAAGGTTGTTGTTCCATTCGATGGTGACGTTGCCATTTTTGGCTTTTTCCTTGATCTGATCCTGCAGGATTTTTTCTGAGCGCAGGCTATCGCGACGATGAACCAGTACGACTTCTTCGGCGATATTGGAAAGATACAGGGCTTCTTCGACGGCGGTATTACCACCACCGATTACCGCGACTTTCTGACCACGATAGAAGAAACCATCACAGGTGGCACAGGCCGATACGCCTTTGCCTTTGAAGGCTTCTTCCGATTCCAGACCCAGATACATGGCGCTGGCACCGGTACAAATGATCAGTGCATCGCAAGTGTAGGAGCCAGAATCACCAGTCAGTTCGAGTGGGCGTTTGCTGAAATCGACAGAGCTGATTTGATCGAAAATGATTTCAGTACCAAAACGTTCAGCGTGGGCTTTCATGCGTTCCATCAGTTCAGGCCCCTGTACGCCTTTATCATCGCCTGGCCAGTTGTCTACTTCAGTGGTAGTGGTGAGCTGTCCGCCCATTTCCATACCAGTAATCATTACAGGCTCAAGGTTGGCACGTGCGCCATAAACAGCGGCGGTGTAACCAGCAGGGCCGGAACCTAGGATAAGTAGTCGTGCGTGGCGAGTTTCACTCATGGTGTTCTCCTGAAATCTGTGTTCTTTGAATTGGGCTGTATATTAGCAAATCTTAAAACATATGAGCATGGTAAATCGTACGGATATAGGCTTTTTTATCACTCATTTTTTAATAGACTAGGCACATGTTGATTTGTGTGACAGGAATGCGCTTATGATGAAAATAGGAATACCCAAAGAAACCATGCGAGGCGAGGGGCGTGTCGCTCTGGTGCCGGATGATTGCAAAATGCTGGTTGAGGCTGGATGCCATGTTTGCATTGAACAGGACGCAGGTGTGAACAGCGGTTATCTCGATGAGGACTACAGTGTGGCAGGTGTCGAGGTGCTGGCAACGGCTGAGGCGCTGTATGCCGCAGTGCAACTGGTGGTGAAGGTGAAGCAGCCTTTGGCTCATGATTTACAATATTTGAGAAGTGATCATCTGCTTTTCAGTTATCTGCATCTTGCTGCGGATATCCCCCTGATTGAGCGGTTGTGTGAACTGGGACTGACGGCGATTCCGTTCGAGGCGGTTTCTAATGATGAAGGCAGCCATCCTTTATTGGCTCCCATGAGTGCCGTTGCCGGGCGTTTGTCGGTCATTCGAGGTGCGCGTTTATTGTTTGGTACTTCGGGTGGCCGGGGTGTTCTGCTCGGTGGTGTTGATGGTGCCGAGCGTGGCCGAGTGGTAGTGCTGGGTGCGGGCGTGGCGGGAAGTCATGCAGTGAGCACGGCTCTGGGGCTGGAGGCTGAGGTGCACGTTTTTGATCTGGTCGAAGATCGGTTGGCTGGACTGAAGGCGCAGCATCCTGAATTGATAACGCATTTATCTGAACCGGAAGTGGTCAGCGAAATCTGTGAGCAGGCTGATCTGGTGATTGGTGCGGTGATGGTAGCGGGTCGTCGAGCGCCTGTGGTACTAACTCACGAGATGATCGAGCGTATGCCGAATGGTAGTGTCATTGTCGATATCGCCATTGATCAGGGTGGTTGTGTGGCAGATATCAGAGTCACGGATGCTGAAGAGCTGGCGTATACCTCGCAGGGTGTGATTCATTCGGCGGTGCCCAATATGCCGGGGGCTGTGCCGCGTACGGCTTCGCAGTCGTTATCTTCGGCGGTGGCGCCTTATGTACAGCGATTAGCCGATGGTGCTCTGTCCGGTGATAAGGACTTACAGAGTGCGGTGGCTGTTGCAGGTGGCAGAATAGCTGATCCCGTTTTGAATGAAGAAATGCCTTAGTTATATTCGATCTGCCAAATTGTTAGTAATAACCCGATGTGGCTATAAAACTGGGTATAATGAGCGGAATTTTGGGGTTGTAGCCCCACTATATTATTTACTTAATCGGGAAGATTGGATTGGCTCAAGCACGTCGTAAAACAACAACAGGCACAGAACTTACCTCGCATATTCAACACGGGTTGCGCGAAGGCGCGATGCTAGTGCTGGGTGCGATTGCTTTGTTCTTACTAGCCTCTTTCGTTACTTATCATGTGGATGACCCCGGTTGGTCGCATACCGGTATGCGCGAGGATGTCCACAATGCAGCTGGCGTGGTGGGTGCCTGGTTTGCCGATGTTCTTTTCAGTCTGTTTGGTTATCTGTCCTATTTGTTACCTGTCATCATCGCTTATAGCGGCTGGCTGGTACTGCGTGGCGGTGGTGAACAAAAAGAAGTGGATTATCACGTACTGGCGATACGCTGGGCGGGCTTTTTTGTAACACTGGCTGCGGGCTGTGCGCTCGCCAGCATTCATTTTTCTATACCTGAAACCGCACTGCCTTTAGATGGTGGCGGCATTTTGGGGCGCTGGCTGGGCGACGGTATGGCGGGTGTACTGGGTCTGCTCGGTTCCACGCTGATTTTACTGGCGGTATTGCTCGCGGGTATTACGCTGTTCAGTGGTATTTCGTGGTTTACCGTGATCGATTTTATTGGTGCGACTGGACTGGCCATTGTTATTTTCATCCGTGAGAAAGTGAATGCCCTGGTCGAGCGTATTCAGGAACGTAAAGCGGGTGATGTGGCCAAACAGCATCGACAGGAAGGACTCGAGGCGGATAAAAAGAAAACGGCGGTACGCGAAGCCACGGGCACGAAAAAGGTACACATCGAACCAACGCTTAAGAAGGTCGAGATTTCTGAGCGCATGGACAGGGAAAAACAGATCGCTTTGTTTGACGGGCCAGTAGATTCGGAACTGCCAGCCTTGCGTTTGCTCGATCCACCCAAAGAGCACGAGCAAAGTTATTCGACAGAAGCGCTGGAAGCTTTATCGCGTTTAGTCGAAATCAAACTGGCTGATTTTAATATCGAAGTGCACGTGGTGGCGGTTCACCCCGGGCCGGTGATTACGCGTTTTGAAATGGAACTGGCAGCGGGCGTCAAGGCCAGCAAAATTACTGCTTTGTCTAAAGATCTCGCGCGTTCCTTGTCGGTAGTGAGTGTACTGGTGGTAGAAGTGATCCCTGGTAAGTCACTGGTCGGTCTGGAAATTCCAAACGAGAGTAAAGAGATTGTTTCTTTGAGTGAAATACTCATGTCCAGGGCCTTCGATAAATCAGCTTCGCCTCTGACGGTTGGTTTGGGTAAAGATATTGGTGGACACCCCGTGGTGGCCGACCTGGCTAAAATGCCCCACTTGCTGGTAGCAGGTACCACAGGTGCAGGTAAGTCAGTGTGTTTGAATGCCTTGCTGATGAGTTTGTTGTACAAGAGCAAACCTGCTGATGTGCGCATGATCTTGATTGACCCCAAAATGCTCGAACTGAATGTTTACGATGGTATTCCACATTTGCTGGCACCAGTCGTCGTTGACATGAAAGAAGCCGCCAATGCCTTGCGCTGGTGTGTGGGTGAAATGGAAAATCGTTATGCTTTGATGTCGGCTTTGGGTGTGAGAAATATCGCCGGTTACAACAAGAAAGTGAAAGAGGCTATTGCTAAGGGTGAAGCAATTGATGATCCCTTATTTGATGTTGACCACGCCGCTCCGGGTGTGCAGCCAATGAAATTACAACCACTGCCTTATATCGTCATTGTGGTCGATGAGTTTGCTGATTTGTTTATGGTCGTCGGTAAAAAAATTGAAGAACTAATTGCACGTATTACACAAAAGGCGCGTGCTTCGGGTATCCACCTTATTCTGGCAACGCAGCGACCTTCGGTAGATGTGATTACTGGTTTGATCAAGGCGAATATTCCTACACGAATTGCCTTTCAGGTTTCATCGCGTGTTGACTCACGCACCATTCTTGATCAAATGGGCGCTGAGCAATTACTGGGCCATGGTGATATGTTGTATCTGGAAGGCGGCAAGAGCCTGCCAACGCGTATTCACGGCGCCTTTGTCGATGATCACGAAGTGCACAATGTCGTAAACCATCTCAAGCAGCAGGGAGAAGCTGAATACATTGAAGAAATTCTTCAGGAAAATCAGGGCGTGTTGCCGGGTGAGAAACCCGCATCGGGTGGTGATGATGTGGATGCTTTGTACGATGAAGCCGTGCGTATTGTTACCGAGACCCGCAAAGGTTCGATTTCTTACGTGCAGCGCCGTTTAAAAATTGGTTACAACCGTGCAGCACGTATGGTTGAAGAGATGGAAGCGGCGGGTGTGCTTAGTGCCGTTCAATCTAATGGCCAGCGAGAAGTGCTTGCGCCACCACCACCTGAGCTTTAATTATGCGTTTTTCGAATTTAATTTTTCTATTTATTTTTGTTTTTCCTGCGACGGTATGGGCAGGAGAAGGTGAGCGTTTGCTCGAACGTTTTCTGACCCAATCAAAAACCATGTCAGCCGGTTTTGTGCAAACTTTGCGAACTGATGATAATGAGGTTTTGCAGGAATCGAAGGGGCATTTTTATCTAAACAGGCCGGGCAAGTTTCGCTGGAATTATACCGAGCCTTATCAGCAGGAAATTGTTTCTGATGGCGAACAGGTCTGGATTTATGATGTGGACTTGCAGCAGGTCACAGTGCAGAAGCGGTCGGCATCACTAAAAAATACACCAATGGCTTTGATGGAAGGTAAGCTAAAACTTGAAGAGGCTTACAACGTCAGTGAGCTGGATCATCGTGATGGCATATATCGGCTCAGGCTTTCCAGTAAATCAGATGATGTGGATTTTTCTCAGTTGACTGTTGGCGTTGATGGGCAGGGTTTGAAATTTATGCAGCTCAGGGATCAGTTTGAGCAGACCACGGATATTGTGTTTGGTGAGCTGGAGTTAAATAAAAAACTGGCTGATGATCTGTTTAAATTCACGCCGCCGGAGGGTGTTGACGTTTACGGTGGTTCTTAATGGATGATCTTTTGTCCGATGCAGGGAACAACGTGCCTTATCGTCCGCTGGCTGATCGCATGCGGCCAACCACGCTGGATGAGTTTTTTGGTCAGCAGCACGTGCTGGCTAAAGGTGGTGCACTAAGGCAGGCAATTGAGGTTGGCAATCTGCATTCCATGGTGTTCTGGGGGCCGCCCGGTACGGGTAAAACCACGCTGGCCAAAATAATCGCGCATTGTTCTAATGCGGCGTTCATTAGTATTTCTGCGGTGCTGTCCGGGGTTAAGGATATTCGTTCGGCGATAGAGCAGGCGAAACAGTACCGTGCTGAAGGCCGCTCGACCATTCTGTTTGTCGATGAGGTGCATCGTTTTAATAAATCTCAACAGGATGCCTTTTTGCCTTACGTTGAAGATGGCACGATCTATTTTGTCGGTGCGACTACAGAAAATCCTTCCTTTGAATTGAATAACGCGCTGTTGTCACGCGTAAAGACTTATGTTTTAAAAAGTTTGCCGGTTGATGAAATCAAGCAGTTGTTGGTTCGTGCTTTACAGCATGAAGCTGGTTTGGCAAATGAGAATATCGTTATCGAGGATGCAGAACTTGAGGCTTTGGCGGCTATTGCTGATGGAGATGCTCGCCGTTCACTAAATTTTCTTGAGATTGCGGCTGATCTGGCAGAACCTTCTGGTGGTAAGCGAATCATCACCCGTTCGGTGGTTGAAGATGTGAGTTCACACAGCCTGCGTCGGTTTGATAAAGGTGGTGATGCTTTCTATGAGCAGATTTCAGCTTTGCACAAATCAGTGCGCGGCAGTAATCCAGATGCGGCTTTATACTGGTTTGCTCGAATGATTGATGGCGGCTGTGACCCTCTGTATGTTGCGCGACGTGTGGTACGCATCGCTTCAGAGGATATTGGTAATGCTGATCCACGTGGTTTGCAGATTGCGCTGGATGCCTGGAACACCTATGAGCGTCTGGGCAGCCCCGAAGGTGAGCTGGCCATTGCTCAGGCGATTGTTTATCTTGCCAGCACGGCCAAAAGTAATGCCGTGTACATGGCGTGGAATGACGCGATGGCGGATGCGAGCCAATCGGGAAGCATGGAAGTGCCGATGCATATTCGTAATGCACCAACTGGACTGATGAAAGAGTTGGGTTATGGCAAAGATTATCGATACGCTCATAATGAGGAAGAGGCTTTTGCGGCAGGTGAAACCTATTTTCCTGAGGAGATGGGAGAGCGGGTTTATTATCAGCCGGTGGAAAGAGGGCTGGAGCTTAAAATTAAAGAGAAGCTGGATCGCCTGAGAAAAAAATAGCCAGTTAAAGAATTGACGATATAAATAAGAACACACAAACAAAAACAGAGGCCAGGCCTCTGTTTTTGTTTGTGTGTTTTTTTAGTTCTGACTAAGGTTGCAGTATCTTGTTAACGATATTCAGTACACGATTAGGCTGGATTGGTTTGGTGATCCATGCATCGGTTGAAACAGACTCACCTTCTTCCAGTCTTTACTGCTCATTCTCAGTAGTGAGCATACATATGGGAGTATAAGCGTGATCATCGTGTTTTCTGATTTCCCAGATAAATTCGATGCCATCCATATTGGGCATGTTCAGGTCAGTAATAACCAGATCGATCTGTTGCCCGCTATTGAGAACAGCCATGCCTTCAACGCCGTCACCAGCGGTTAAGGTATTGTAACCAGCTACTTTTAAAACGGTCTTCATGACAGCCAGAATAGACCTGGTGTCATCAACAATTAAAATGGTTTTCGCCATGTAATCCCTCGATTGACTAACATTTGCATATAAACTGGAGCGATTCTATAGTACTGTTTACGTGCTTTCCAGTATAAATTTTAATTCAAGACTCAGTATATATGATAACGTAAAATATATATAATGATTCTTAATTGTATTGAAGCTATAATTTTGACTTCAAATTGAGGGGGTTTAATCTCTCTTGTTTTTGAGTGTATAAGAATAGCTGAATTGCTGTTTATCGGTAAATTCACACGTTTAATAAATAATAAAAAATAATACTATCGCGTATGGACTATTTCATGCGATATTGCCGTATCTGAGTACAATCGGCATCCAGTGAGTAATATTCATAAAAAATATAGTGAGTAATATTCATAAAAAATATGAAGAGGCAGAACAGATTATGACAAGTATATTATTGGTGGATGATTCGGCGTCCATGCGTGAAATGGTTTCATTTACTCTGAAAGGTGTGGGACATGAGGTAAGTGAAGCAGAGGATGGTGTGGAAGCGCTTGAATTTGCTAAAAAAACGGCTGTTGATCTGGTTGTGACTGACGTCAATATGCCTAATATGGATGGTATTACGCTAACGGCAGAATTACGCAAGCTGGATAGCTATAAGTTTATCCCGATACTGATTTTGACAACAGAAACTGGTTCAGTGAGAAAGGAACAAGGCAAGGTTGCTGGAGCGACTGGCTGGATTGAAAAGCCTTTTGATCCTGATAATTTGCTAGGCACAATTAATAGAGTGCTATAAAAACAATTGGCGTATAGTCTTGTATGTTTTTATGTTGTTGATATTTAATTGATTTTTTTTAATTTATCCGGATAAAAGAAAAAGCCAGATGGAATCAGAAGTAAATATAGATTTAACCCAGTTTCATGAAGTGTTCTTTGAAGAATGCTCAGAAGGAATGGAAATCCTGGAATCAGGGCTGCTCAATCTGACGAGTGACTCAGACCCTGAGGTTATCAACACCATATTCCGTGCGGCACACTCTATCAAGGGTGGTGGTGGCACATTTGGGTTTTCTGAGATTTCAGATTTTACCCATGGCATGGAAACCATACTGGATGAAATGCGTAATGGGAAGCTGGCGGTTACACCCAGGGCTGTGGAGCTACTGTTGGCTGCGCTCGATTGTCTGCGTGACATGGTGCAATGTAGCAAAGATAAAAAGCCTATTGACCAGGCGCTGGTTTCAGACTTGCATCAACAGCTTGAAGCATTTACCGGCGATAGTTCTGACGCTGAACCTGCACCTGAGCCTGCATCTGAGCCTGCATCTGAGCAAGTTGTAGAAAGCGCGGTTGCTGATGATGAAGAACAAGATGCAGTGGCTGTCTGGAATATCTCTTTCTACCCACACGAAAACATGTTTTATACGGGCAATGATCCTTTTCGTTTGATCCGTGAGCTCCAGAGTCTGGGTGAACTGGAGGTCAGTGTTAATCATGATCGCTTGCCAGAATTTTCTAAAATGGATGCGCAAAATTGTTACCTCGGCTGGGACATGGTGCTCAAGGGTGATGTTTCACTGGGTCAAATCACCGAGATTTTTGAATGGGTAGAAGATGATTGTGCTCTGGAAATTACGCAGCAAAATGAGATAGTTGAAACAGATGAAAAACCTGAGTCTGAACCGGTAGAAATACGGGCGCGAAAAACTGATGAGCCAAAAATTGGGCGTCGTCGATCAGATAAGTCTGGTTTCTCAAATCAGGAATCAACTTCAATTAGAGTAGGTATCAATAAGGTCGATGGACTGGTTAATCTCGTTGGTGAGCTGGTCATTACGCAATCTATTTTGAGCAGAGTATTTAATGATCTTGGCATAGAAAAGAATGAAAAATTGAGTGAATGTCTGGATCAATTGGAACGTAATACACGTGATTTACAGGAACAAACAATGGGGATACGTATGTTACCTATTGATTTTGCGTTCCAGCGTTTGCCACGTATTGTGCACGATTTGAGTCTTTCGCTAAATAAAAAGGTTGATCTTAAGTTTTCTGGTGAAACTACAGAGCTGGATAAAACAGTACTGGAAAAAATTGGTGATCCATTGATGCATCTGGTACGTAATGCATTAGATCATGGTATTGAGTCTCCTGACGTACGTGTTGCTGCGGGTAAGCGTGAAAAAGGACAAATCAGCATTAATGCCTATCATCAGGGTGGCAATATTATTATTGAAATTTCTGATGATGGTGCAGGATTAGATCCAGAGAAATTGCTTAAGAAAGCGCGTGAAAAAGGACTGGTTGATAAAAATGAAGAGTTAACTGATACCCAAATTCAGCATTTAATTTTTCGTCCTGGTTTTTCGACTGCGGTTGAAATTAGTGATGTTTCCGGTCGTGGCGTTGGCATGGATGTAGTGAGGCGCAATATGACGGATTTGGGTGGTACTGTAGAGGTGGCATCGAAAGTCGGAAAAGGTAGTACCTTCACTATAAGGCTACCACTGACAGTGGCTATTCTTGAAGGGCAGATGATCAGTGTTGCTGATCAGGTGTTTATTGTGCCGCTGCTATCCATTGTTGAATCATTGCAAGTTAGAGAGACAGAAATTAACGCCGTTGCCAATGAGTCAGAGCTGTATCCTTACCGTGATGAATATATTTCAGTTATTCGATTGCGTGAAGTATTTAATATACGTTCGGATGACGAGGATGAAAAAACAGTTGGTTTACTAGTGGTGATTGATATCGGTGGTCGGCGTATTGGTTTATATGTTGACGATGTAGTAGGTCAGCAACAGGTAGTAATTAAGAGTCTTGATCAGAATTATCAACAGGTACCAGGTATTGCGGGAGCGACTGTGTTAGGTGACGGTGCAGTGGCTCTAATCATTGATGTTTTAGGTTTGGTGCAATCATCCCGGTCATAGTTTGATTTTAGGCAATCATTTTTCAGGTTGTCTGGTTTGTAGTATTGAGGTGGTAGAAGGTAAAAAATGCGAACTATAGCGGTTATCAATCAGAAAGGTGGCGTTGGCAAGACCACGACGACTGCTAATCTTGCGCATGCGTTTGCTATAAAAGGGCATTCTGTTACAGGTATTGATATGGACCCTCAGGGACACCTGGCAGCGCATTGGGGGTGTTACCGAAAAGATGCTCATGGTGTTGATCAGGTGTTGTTAGGTGAAAAAACAATTCCCGAGGTTGCAGTTTCAGCTCGAGATAAATTGCATCTAGTGCCTGCAGGCGGAAGTCTGAAAGACATTGAGCGTGGAGAGGGTGGTGAACTCTCGGCCAATAAATTAAAAGAGGCGCTTTCTGCAGTGGCAAATACGCAGGATTTTGTTTTTATTGATTGTCCACCAGCGTCAGGGTTGCTAATTGATTATGCGCTGTCAGCGGCAGATGAAATGGTTATTCCTGTGGCGGCTGATTATTTAGCATTACGTGGTTTGTCTGACATTATGGAGACAGTCAGAAAATTTGAACAAGAATTAGATAAAAAAATTAAATTTTGGGTTGTAGTAACGCGCTTTCATAGCCGGCGAAAACTGTCATGGGAAGTGCGGGAGAAATTGCTGGAATATTTTCCTGACAATATGTTAGCAACCAGTATTAGAGAAGCTACCGTTCTGGCAGAGTGCCCCAGTTTTGGTAAAACAGCTTTTGAGTATAAGGGTGCAAATTTCGGTGCGTATGATTATGCATCTTTAGCTAGAGATCTTATGAACGGAGAATGCTATCGTGGGCAAGAGTGATAATAAATCTCAAGTATTAGGTGATGATCCTTTGGCGTGGCTGAATGCCGGATCGTCCACGGATAAAAAAACTGATAAAAAAAAGGCATCTAAAAAGAAAGTAGCAAAGAAGGCTAAGCCTGGAAAAGCCAGTTCTAAAAAGGATGCGCCTAAAAAGGAAACTAAGGCAAAAAAGTTGAAGGCGGATCTGGATAATGTATCTGATCAATTTGTGCTTGAATCATCGCTGGTTATCAATAAGGCCAGTGATGTCTATGAGACTTTAAAAAAGTTCTCAGAAAATAAACAATCGGTTGAAATTGATGCCTCTAAAGTTGAAAACATTGACAGCGCAATATTGCAGTTACTTGTTGCTTTTTCCCTGGATCTTAAAAAGAACGATATAAAATTGTCCTGGCATGAACCGACAGAAGGATTGAAGGAGAAAGCTACAATACTTGGTTTAACAGAATCTCTTGGCTTGTAAGGTGTAGAGTTCATGGCTGAAACCGAGAATAACAGGGTAGGGTACAAAAAAGAATTCGTGTTTACGGACAAGGATTTTTCCTACCTGAGCAAATTAGCAGGTGACCTGGCCGGCATTAGTTTGTCTTCAGGTAAGCGAGAGTTAATTTATGGCCGTTTATCCAAACGTCTTCGTACGCTTGGTTTGGATAATTTTAAGCAATATTGCTCTCTTCTTAAAGAAGATGATGATGCAGCGATAGAAGAACGTACGCATTTCATTAATTCCATTACGACCAACGTAACGGCCTTTTTTCGTGAGAACCATCATTTTGAATTTATGGCTGAAACGTTGTTGCCAGAGTTAATTCATAAAAAAAGTGCAGATTCGCAACCACGTTTAAGAATTTGGTCTGCAGGTTGTTCATCAGGTAAAGAGCCATATTCTATAGCAATGGTTCTTAAGGAGAATATTCCGGATATTGAACGTTGGGATATAAAAATTCTGGCATCAGACCTTGATTCCAATATTTTAGACGTGGCTAAAGCGGGTGTTTACCCTAAAGAGCGCCTGAAAGATATTTCGCTTGATCGTCGTAAGCGCTGGTTCCAGATGGGACGAGGTAGTAATGAAAAATCGATTAAGATAATAAATGAAATTCAGCAGATGGTAACTTACCGGCAGTTGAATTTAACTGAGAAGTGGCCGATGAAAGGGCCTTTTGACATTATATTTTGCCGTAATGTAACGATTTATTTCGATCGTGATACGCGAGTAGATTTACTCGATCGTTATGCAGAACTTCTGGATAATGATGGTTGTTTATTTGTTGGGCATTCAGAGAGTTTGTTTGGTCTAACGCAGCGATTTAGCACTATTGGTCGTACTATTCATAGGAAAATCCGATGAATAAACCCAGATACAGACATACTTCAGTTGATATGGCTAATGCGCCTCCAATGCTTCAGGGTTTTAAGCACATCAATCGTTACTGGGATACCAAGCATGATATTTTTGCTGCAAAAATATTGCCGGGTGAATTTTACGTTTCCTTGCATGGTGAACTAATAACTACAGTTTTAGGTTCTTGTGTTTCAGCCTGTATACGTGACAAAGTGACGGGAATAGGTGGCATGAATCATTTTATGTTACCGGATAGTCGTCAGCACACTTCTTCCTCTGCATGGGAAAACACCCCAGTTAGTGCTGAAACCCGTTATGGCAATGTCGCAATGGAACGTTTGATTAATGTCATTCTTGCAGGCGGTGGAAAACGAGAAAATCTTGAAGTTAAATTGTTTGGCGGTGGCAAGGTTCTTAGTATTAATACGGATATTGGTGGTAAAAATGTTGATTTCGTCAAACTCTATTTGCAGGCAGAAGGTTTGAAAGTTGAATCTGAAGATACCAGGGGGCCCTGGCCACGTAAGGTTCAATATTTCCCTCTAACGGGGCGAGTGCGCGTAAAGCGACTCAATGCATTGCATAACGATACGCTGAAAAGAAGAGAAGAAGATTACATTAAAACACTTAAAGAGAAGAAAGTTGAAGGTAAAGTTGATCTTTTTTAACTTTGTTATAAAAGCTGAACTTTATTAATATTTTATGAAAAAAATCACTGTCCTCATTGTTGATGATTCAGCCGTAGTGCGGCGAATTTTAAAAGAAATTCTGTCTTCGGATAAGGGGATTGAAGTTGTTGGTACGGCAATGGATCCTTATATTGCTAGAGATAAAATTAAGAAACTGCATCCTGATGTATTAACTCTGGATGTCGAAATGCCAAAAATGGATGGCATCAGTTTTCTGCGTAATGTAATGCGGCTTAGGCCAATGCCCGTGGTGATGATTTCATCGCTGACACAGAAGGGTGCAGATATCGCTTTAGAAGCATTGAGTATTGGCGCAGTGGATTACATTAGTAAGCCTAAGCTTGATGTTGCGCATGAGCTCAGCGAATATGCAGAAGAGATTATTGAAAAAGTAAAAACTGCGGCGCAGGCAAGGGTTTTGCCTAATGATTCAGAAACACCAGTCACAAAGTTGGTGCAGAATAAGAAAGTTGAAGCGCTTAATAAGTTGCGTAAAAATAAACCGCAGGGAAGATTAAGAACTACCGAAAAAATCATTGCTATTGGTGCCTCAACAGGTGGTACTGAAGCAATTAAAGAAATTTTGATTAATATGCGCCCGGATTCACCCGCAATAGTGATTGCCCAGCATATACCTAAGGCGTTCAGTACGGCTTTCTCTGCGCGTATGAACAGTCTTTCACCGATGGCTGTGTGTGAAGCGCAGGATGGTCAGCATGTTTTACCTGGGCATGCTTACATAGCACCCGGAGACATGCATTTGGTATTGACCCGTGAAGGTGCACGATATTACATAAGGCTGGATGATGGTGAGCCCTGTAATAGGCATAAACCATCAGTGGATGTGATGTTTCGTTCTGTGGAAGAGGCTGCGGGTGATAATGCGCTTGGTGTTATATTAACGGGCATGGGAGCTGATGGTGCTAAAGGCTTAAAGCAAATGCATGATTCTGGTTCAAAAACCATTGCACAGGATGAAAATAGTAGTGTAGTTTGGGGTATGCCTGGTGAGGCAGTTAAACTCGAAGCCACTGACTATGTGCTACCTTTAAATAAAATAGCTCAAAAAATTGAGTCATTACTTAGTGAAGCAAAATAACGAGAATTCGATTTGATGAGTGAAAATTATATGCAAAGAGGAATAAAGTGAGTACAAAACAAGACGAATCCTCTGAGATCCAGTCATTACTATATGATCTGGAAGGCGAGCTTTATGGTTTGATCAAACGTGAGCATGCTGAGATTAGTGATGAATTGACACAAATGGGATCAGTAGTCAGTGATGCGATCAAAACACTGGTTCAGAGCCTGAATAGTCTGAGTGGGCAGTTAAAAGAACAGAATGAGCTGGTGCAATTAATTGCCTCAGCAGCTGATGATGCCGAAAGTGAAAAGCAGCAGCTGGCCTACCATGCCATTAGCAAAATGGTGAATCAGAACATTACTACTGTGGTTCGTTCCTTCCAGTTTGAGGATATCGTACAGCAGCTGGTTACTCACTGTGGTACTCGATCAGACAATCTCGAGCGACTATTTGATCGAATAAATCAAAATGTTGATGATTTAAAGAGTTCGGCACAAGGTGGGTCGGGTCAAATTTTATCGACAATGAGGGCAGACATAGCCAAAGTTAGTGATGATTTGAAAAAAGAAAACCCGGTAAAACAGACATCTATGGGAGCTGGCAGCATAGAACTTTTTTGATGAACGGGATTTTATTTTTCCTTAAAGGTGTGCAAATTGTTCTATCGTATTGTAATCTAAGTGATAATTGGTCGCGAAAGCTCCTACATTGTCATTAAAAAATGTAAGCAAATTAAATTCTAAAATAAATATTAAACAACATCCTTGCTAAAGCAGGGTGAGCTAATGCACGTTTTGTGTGCTGGTTCATCTTAAGTGTAACTAACGTCTGATAGAGGAGATATAACAATGGATATGAATATGAAAATGTCATCAAAAATTGGTGCCGCCTTTCTGGTGCTAACGACACTGGTGGTGGTTTGTGGAATTACCGGTTATTACGGTGTTAATAAGCTGAGTGCATCACTGGCATATGTCACGGGTCCTGCCTGGGATTCAGCCGATGGCGCAATGGAAGCATCGATAAGTACACAGGGTGAAATGCTGGTCATCGAAGAAGTCTTTGCGGGCAATGCGAATATGGCTACCGTTCATGAGGAATTGAAAGCTCATGCAGATAGCGCTGAAGAAGCTCTGGAAAGGATGAAAGCGGCAGGTCTGATATCTGATTCAGCGGTTAGAGCAGTGGTTGACGCTGAACATAATTACACAGCTGCAGCTGAAGAAGTTATGGACAAATTTGAGAGATTTGCTGCAGTTGATAAGCGTCTGGCAACGAATTTCTTTGATTTTGAAATTCTGATGACGCATGCTGAAATTCTGGGTGATGGTGCAGTCGAGACCTATGAGAAAAACCCGGATAAAACGACCAGCTGGAATTCAGGTCTTGAGGCAAGATGGGGTGCTGCGGATGGCTCTATGGAGACGCAGATTGGTATGTTGAAAGCCATGTATTACTACCGTCGTCTACTGGCCTTTAAAGACCCACAGGAATCAGTCGCTGGCATTAAGCAAGGCACTGAGATGCTCGAAGGTGCCTACCGGGGAATGACGGAGTTTTCCAGCTTTAAGAAGCAGCGCGTACCTGATGGTAAATACAGAGGGCAGACTTATACCGATGCTCTAAATCAGGCGGTAGAGAAGCATAAGACAGATTTTGCGGAAGCAATCGAAGTCTTCAAGGTTTATGGCGCGACACGTGAGGTCTATGAAAAGACCTCGATTGAAATGCTGGAAATACTTGAAGAAAATGAAAAAGTGGGCGATGCAACTGTTGAGTCAGAGATGGATGCTATTGGTTCAGTCATCGATTTATCTAACAGCATGATTATCATCGTAAGCCTTGTTGCGGTATTTATCTCAATATTCATGGGTGTGATAATTCTGCGTGGCGTAAATGCACAACTGGGTCGTGACCCTGCTGAGCTAATGATGATTTCTGAGTCGATGGCTAATGGTGATCTGGATATCAAGATTGATAACAATGCTATTGGTGTTTACGGTTCGATCGGCCAGACCATTCAGAAATTGCTGGAGATTATTTCTGGTATTAAATCAGGAGCCAGTGAGGTTAGCGTGGCTTCTGAACAGGTATCACAGGGTAACGCTAACTTGAGTCAACGTACTCAGGAGCAGGCATCCAGTCTTGAGGAAGTGGCTTCCAGCATGGAAGAGATGACCGGTACCGTGAACCAGAACTCCGAAAATGCTCAGCATGCTAACCAACTGGCCATCGCGGCTCGTGAGCAGGCAGATACGGGTGGTAAAGTAGTCAATGAAGCGATAACGGCTATGAGTGAAATTAATGCTGCCAGTAAGCAGATTGCAGATATTATTGGTGTAATCGATGAAATTGCTTTCCAGACTAATTTGCTGGCTTTGAATGCAGCAGTTGAGGCGGCGCGTGCCGGTGAGCAGGGTCGTGGTTTTGCCGTGGTAGCGAGTGAAGTACGTAATCTGGCAGGTCGTAGTGCGACTGCAGCGAAAGAAATTAAAGGCTTGATTCAGAACAGTGTAGTTAAGGTAGATAATGGTTCAAAACTGGTCAGTGAATCAGGTGGTGCTTTGTCTGAAATCGTCGATTCAGTGAAGAAAGTCAGTGACATTGTTGCTGAAATTGCGGCAGCGAGTAAAGAGCAGTCTGATGGTATTGGCCAGGTTAATACTGCTTTGTTACAAATGGATGAAATGACGCAGCAAAATGCATCGCTAGTTGAAGAAGCGGCTGCAGCCAGTGAAGCCATGGGGGCGCAGGCACAGGAACTGGATGCATTGGTATCATTCTTCAAATTGAATGAGAGGGATTATGCTCAGCATAGAAATGTTACACATGCTGCAAAGCAAACAGTATCACATGCTTCGACACCAAAACTTTCAAAACCGAAGGCAAGTGAACCTGCTAAAAGTATGAACTTACCTCATAAAGGAAAAGATGATGGTGAGTGGCAGGATTTTTAATTTAAAGAACTTCTTATTGATATAATCGAGTTCATCGTAAGATAGTGGTGATTGGAGAAAAATTATGAGTGCAGCAATAGATGTGAATGGGACTTCCATGGAGATGGAAGAAGGTACTGATCAGTATTTAACGTTTATGTTGGCCGATGAGGAATATGGGGTTGATATTTTACGTGTACAGGAAATTCGTGGCTGGGATAAGGCTACCGCTATTCCTAATGCGCCCGATTATGTATTGGGTGTGGTCAATCTTCGTGGTGTTGTTGTGCCCATTTTTGATTTAAGAAAACGGTTTAATCTGGAGAAGGCTGAATTTAATTCAGAAACCGTTATTGTTGTGGTAAAGGTGCAACATGATAAAGGCGACCGAACTATTGGTATGGTCGTTGATGCCGTTTCGGATGTTTATAATATTACCACTGAGAATATTAATTCCGCACCAGAAGTAGGTGGAAGTGTTAATATGGAGTTCATTAAAGGGCTGGCAACTATCAATAATGAAATGATTATTTTGTTAGATGTTGATGAGCTGATTAATGTTGGTGTGCTTGAGGAAATTCAGCAAAACTAACATTGTCATAGTATGCTGAAAACTTATATGGCCCGTGAAAATGACGGGCTGTGTTTTGTATTATAAGAACCATTTTATGAGTAGTTTATGAGCGGGCAGGGAGATAATAAAAACGAGATTTTAGTTGTTGATGATTCAGCAACCATTCTGGCAACGGCAAAAAAAATGTTGCAGGAAGAATTTGTCGTTCACACTGCAAAGGATGGTGGTGAAGCCTGGAATGTCATCGCTGAAAATGAAAATATAAAAGTTCTTTTTTCTGATTTACAGATGCCAGTGATGAATGGCATGCAATTGTTATTAAAAATTCGTGAATCAGATGAAAAACGAATTTCTACTCTGCCTGTAATTATGGTGACAGGGCAGTCTGATTCCCCTGCTGGTAAGCGTGCTGTTTTTGACATTGGCGCTACTGACTTTATCGGTAAGCCTTTTGACGCGATGGATCTGCTGAGTCGTGCCCGCTCCAATTCAAACCCTCATAGAAGATTAGATGATCAGGCTGACCGTTCTCAGCAGGTTTTTGTAACGCCCAGTGGTTTTCAGAACGTTGGGCGTGAGGCTTTGGTTAGCTCACAGCAAACAAAGCAGGAATTTTCTGTAGTGCAGATCGAAATTGGTAATATCGATGAGATCAAGAAAGAAATTGATAGTAAATCGGTGCGACAGATTATTGTTTCACTGGTGAAGCGCATTAGTAGTGTCTTACGTGAAGGTGATGTTGCGACACGTATTGGTGAGAGTAAGTTTGCAGTATTGTTATATGCGGACAGCCAAAATGTAAAACTTGCAGTAGAGCGTTTGTGTGAGTGTTTGAAGAAGCTGGTTTTTGAACTCAATGGTAAAACATTAAGAAAGGAATTAATCTACGGCTACTCATCTGTAGATTGTTTTGATAAAAAAACTACTTTTGTCGATTTGTGTAAACAAGCCGATATTGCTTTGAAGCAGGCTAAAACCATCAGGCTGGGCAATCAGGTGGCCGGTTATAGTGAACCAGGTAAACCAGAGGTCAAGAAGGTTGTAAATGAAGAAGCAGATCTGTGGCCGGATTTAACTCACGTCATTGATGGTGATTTCCATCTTGTCGATGACAAGCATGCGGCGGCTTTAGTGAAACACATGCAGTCATATATTGACTTCGCTAAAAAGAATAAAAAAATATAAATCTCAGCTTTTTTATTACAGCTAGTTTAAGCTAGCTTTTTAAACTTAATGCGGTGAGGATTAATCGCTTCATCGCCCAGTCTCAGTTTTCTATCTGCTTCATAATCAGCATAGTTACCTTCAAACCAAACTGCTTTGCTGTCACCTTCGAAGGCCAGAATATGTGTCGCGATACGGTCGAGGAACCAGCGATCATGCGAGATCACAACCACGCAACCGGGGAAGTCGAGAATGGCTTCTTCGAGAGCGCGCAGGGTTTCAATATCAAGATCATTAGTCGGTTCATCGAGTAATAATAAATTTCCGCCACTCTTAAGTAATTTAGCCAGGTGCACACGATTGCGTTCACCGCCTGATAAATTTTTGATAAATTTCTGTTGAGCTTCGCCTTTGAAATTAAACCTACTGACGTAACCACGCGAAGGTACGGTGTAATTGCCGATGGTGATGTTATCGAGTTCATCTGAGATTTCTCCCCAAACAGTTTTGCTGTCATCTAGGCTATCCCTGGATTGATCGACGTAGCCAATTTTTACTGATTCACCGACTTCAAAGGTGCCGCTGTCAGGTGTTTCTTCACCGGTTAGCATGCGGAACAGGGTGGTTTTACCCGCGCCATTAGCGCCAATAATGCCGACAATGCCGCCACGAGGCAGGTTGAAACTCAGATCTTCGTAGAGCAGTTTATCGTCGTACTTTTTGCTGATGTGATCAGCCACAATAACTTTTTCACCGAGACGGTCACCAGGTGGAATATAAAGGGATTTGGTCTCGCTACGTTTCTGATAATCGCTGGAGGACAGCTCTTCAAAACGTTGCATACGTGCTTTGCTTTTCGCCTGACGGGCCTTGGGGTTGGAGTGTACCCATTCCAGCTCAGCTTTAATGGCTTTCTGACGTCCAGCTTCCTTGTTTTCTTCGATGGATAGTCGTTGCTCCTTCTGTTCCAGCCATGAGGAGTAATTGCCTTCCCATGGAATACCGTGACCGCGATCCAGTTCAAGAATCCAGCCAGCGACATTATCGAGGAAGTATCGATCATGGGTGACGGCGACCACAGTGCCTTGAAAGTCCTTGAGAAAGCGTTCCAGCCAGGCGACGGATTCAGCGTCCAGATGGTTGGTCGGCTCATCCAGAATTAGCATATCGGGTGAAGATAGTAACAGTTTGCACAAAGCTACGCGGCGACGTTCACCACCGGATAGCTTGCTGACATCGGCTTCCCATGGCGGCAGGCGTAGCGCATCAGCAGCGACTTCCATAATGCGATCCAGATTGTGGGCATCGGCAGCCTGTAGAATATTTTCCAGTCGCGCCTGTTCAGTGGCGAGGGCATCAAAATCGGCATCGGGTTCGGCATAAGCCGCATAAACGGCTTCAAGCTGCTCGTGAGCATTTTTGATTTCACTCAGGCCTTCTTCCACGTTGCCACGTACGTCCTTGCTGTCATCCAGCTGTGGTTCCTGAGATAAATAGCCGATACGAATATCTTTGGCAGGGCGTGCTTCGCCAATATAATCGGTATCAACGCCCGCCATGATGCGTAGCAGCGTGGATTTACCGGCGCCGTTGTAGCCGAGTACGCCGATTTTTGCACCGGGGAAAAAATTCAGGCTGATGTCTTTGAGGATTTCCTTTTTCGGCGGTACTACCTTGCCGACGCCGTTCATGGTGTAGATATATTGAGCCATGTTTCAGTTTGCCACTTGATTAATGATGGTCGAATTATATCGGGAATACGCAGATATTGAAGCGTCAATTTGCACTGAAAAAGACAAATAAGCAGTGTCTAATATGGCTGCCCCGAATAAAAGTGGCTAAATGATGCTAAATCACTGGTTTATCGGTGGATTTCCAGCAAAAAACATGCAGCCAGAGCCGCTTTTTGTTAATATTGCCCGCCTTTCAGCGGCGGCTTGCGAAGTCGTTCGAAGTCGTTTTTCAGAATATAGATAAATCGGGAGTACAGATGTTTTCCAAAGAAATGAACATTGAGAGCTATGACGAAGCATTGTGGGCAGCCATGGAGCACGAAGTTAGTCGTCAGGAAGAGCATATTGAGCTGATTGCATCTGAGAATTATGCCAGCCCTCGAGTTATGCAGGCGCAGGGTTCAGTGTTGACTAATAAGTACGCCGAAGGCTATCCAGCGCGTCGTTATTACGGTGGTTGTGAAAATGTGGATGTTGCCGAGCAGCTGGCGATTGATCGTGTTAAGCAGATTTTTGGTGCCGAGTACGCCAATGTTCAGCCTCATTCTGGATCGCAGGCGAATGCTGCGGTTTATATGGCGTTATGTCAGCCGGGTGATACTGTTTTGGGCATGTCACTGGCCGATGGCGGTCATCTTACACACGGTTCAAAGGTTAGTTTCTCTGGAAAAATCTACAATGCGGTTCAGTACGGGCTTAATGGAAAGGGCGAAGTTGATTATGATCAGGTTCAGCGTTTAGCTGATGAGCATAAGCCAAAAATGATTGTTGCTGGTTTCTCTGCTTATTCACGCATCATGGACTGGAATCGTTTCCGTAAAATTGCAGATTCTGTGGGTGCTTATTTATTTGTTGATATGGCGCATGTTGCCGGTTTAGTGGCAGCGGGCTTATATCCAAATCCAATCGATGTTGCTGATGTAGTGACATCAACCACGCACAAAACTTTGCGTGGACCTCGAGGCGGTATTATTTTAGCGGGTGCAAACTCAGTGATGAAAAATGAAGACATCGCTAAGAAATTAAACTCCGCTATTTTCCCAGGTTCACAAGGTGGACCTTTGATGCACGTTATTGCTGCTAAAGCCGTCGCCTTTAAAGAAGCGATGGAACCAGAGTTTACGACTTATCAGAAACAAGTTATTGTCAATGCACAGGCGATGGCAAAGGTTGTTATAGAACGTGGTTTTAAAGTTGTCTCTGGCGGCACTGATAACCATTTATTCCTTTGGGATCTAACCGGTAAAGGTTTGACCGGTAAAGAAGTCGAAGCAGCTTTAGGTCTCGCCCACATAACAGTTAATAAAAATGCGGTACCTAATGATCCTCAGTCTCCGTTTGTCACCAGTGGTATTCGTGTTGGTACGCCTGCGATGACCACGCGTGGTTTTAATGAAGAAGATTCAACGAATCTCGCAGGCTGGATGTGCGACATTATTGATAGCATCAAAGACAGCAAGGCCGACGAAAAAGTAATCGATGACGTTGTCAAAAAAGTAAGTGAAATTTGTCAGCGTTTACCGGTTTATAAATAAACTTTTGTAATCGAGCGATAGTATGCATTGTCCTTTTTGTTCAGAGCCTGATACCCGCGTCATTGACTCACGTTTGTCTAATGACGGTGCTCAGGTGCGCAGACGACGCGAGTGCGTTGCCTGTTCTGAACGTTTCACCACTTATGAAACGGCTGAGCTCAATATGCCGCGCATTGTTAAAAGCGATGGCAGTCGTGTTCCATATGTGGATGAAAAAATGCGTGCTGGTGTTATGCGGGCACTGGAAAAACGTCCGGTTGATACTGAGCAAGTTGAAGATGCACTTAATCGTATTAAACATAAATTGATGTCATCAGGTGAACGAGAAGTGGCCAGCAGTAAGTTGGGTAACTGGCTGATGGAGGAATTGCTGGCAATGGATCACGTTGCTTATATTCGTTTCGCTTCAGTGTATTTAGACTTCAGTGACATCAATGCATTTCGTGAAGCGATTGAACGACTGGATCAGCAGAAAAAGCCACGAAAACAACGTAGCTAAATGCTTACTGATATGAATTATCAGGATCACAGTTACATGCAACGAGCTTTGCGTTTAGCGCAAAAAGGTTTGTATAGCACTAATCCAAATCCCAGAGTCGGTTGTGTGCTGGTCAAGAATGGAAATATTGTTGGTGAAGGCTGGCACCAGAAAGCGGGTGAGCCTCACGCTGAAGTGCTGGCACTAAGACAAGCCGGTGATAATGCTAAGGATGCAACGGCATATGTAACGTTGGAGCCTTGCTGTCATACGGGTAAAACGCCGCCGTGTGCAGATGCATTAGTTCAGGCAGGTATCACTAAAGTGATTGCTGCAATGCAGGATCCGAATCCGCAGGTTGCAGGCGATGGTCTGAAACGCTTGCAGGATAATGGCATCGAAGTTGAAAGTGGTTTAATGGAAGCTCAGGCGCGAGCTTTGAATCCGGGTTTTATCAAACGTATGGAAACGGGACTGCCTTATGTGCGAGTCAAGCTGGCGATGAGTCTAGATGGTCGCACGGCGATGGCATCAGGTGAAAGCCAGTGGATCACTGGTGATGCGGCAAGACAGGATGTGCAGTTATTAAGAGCTAGAAGTTCGGCGGTGCTGACAGGTATTGGTACGGTTTTATCCGATGACCCGTCGATGAATGTACGGTTATCGGCTGAAGAATTAGATGTTGATGAAGTCAGGCAGCCGCTTCGAGTTGTATTAGATAGTGCGTTGCGTTTTCCATCTGATGCAAAGATTACGAAAGTGGATGGCAATGTATTAGTCATGACAGCAGCGAAAAATGATGCTGCTAATGCGGTTCAGGTGGAAGAAAAAGACGGTCACGTAGATTTAAAAGCCGCTTTAAAATATCTGGCCGAAAAAGAAATTAATGAAGTACACGTTGAAGCAGGTGCCATATTGAGCGGTGCATTTTTACAGCAGCGTTTGGTTGATGAAATAGTGGTTTATATGGCGCCGCATATTATGGGTGATGAAGCCAGAGGCTTGTTTGCACTGCCGGGATTATCCGAGATGAAAGATAGAATTTCACTGGATATTCAGGATGTGCGTATGCTGGGTAAAGATATACGCATTACCGCAAAACCTGAATATTTATAAAGATTGAGTAGAGGAAAAAATTAGATGTCCACCATTGTTGTTGTAAAAAAAGGCGATCAGGTTTGTATCGCTGCGGACAGCCTAACCAGTTTTGGTGATTTGCGATTGGGTTCTGAATACGATGCAGACCACGATAAAATTATCAAAAATAAGAATGCGCATATTGGTATCGTTGGCAGTGCGGCGCATCAACTGGTGATGGAAAGCATTCTGGCTGATAAAAAAGTTAAAACTGACTTTTCATCGAAGCTGGCTATTTTTGAGACCTTTAGAAGTTTGCATCCAATTCTAAAAGAGAAATATTTTTTAAATGCCAAAGATGAAGATGATGATCCTTATGAGTCAACACAGATCGATGCACTGATTGCATCGAAGCACGGCATCTTTGGTGTGCATTCATTGCGTGAAGTTTCTGAGTATACGCGCTTCTGGTCGATAGGTTCAGGCTCAGAATATGCATTGGGTGCGATGTTTGCTGTTTATGATGTTTATGAAACAGCAGAAGAGATTGCCGCTGCTGGCGTTAAGGCGGGTGCAGAATTTAATACTGCTTCTGCCATGCCCATGAGTAGTTATGTTATTAAACTCGGAAAAGAATAGAAGATATTAATGTTTACTGGAATTATTGAAGCTGTTGGTAAGGTTAAGCGAATTGAACCCGTAGGTGGTGATATGCGTTTGACTGTTGATGTCGGCTCTCTGGATATGAGAGACGTTAATCTTGGTGACAGTATTGCAGTGAACGGTGTTTGTTTAACAGCGGTTGAATTTGATGCACATTCTTTTGTAGCTGATGTTTCAAATGAATCAATTTCACTGACTTCATTGAAACTTTTAAAGTCAGGCAGTCCGGTTAATCTTGAAAAAGCCTTATTGCCTACCACGCGACTGGGTGGTCATCTTGTCAGTGGTCACGTTGATGGTCTGGGTAAAGTGACCAATATTGCGGATGACGGAAGATCAATTCGTTATACCATTCAGGTGCCAGCGGAGTTAAAAAGATATATTGCAGTTAAGGGTTCAATTTGTATCGATGGCACAAGCCTGACTGTTAATGCGGTGAACAATGATTGCTTTGACATTAATATCGTGCCGCACACGCAGGAAAGAACGATTATTCAAAATTATAAAGCAGGTACCGAAGTCAATCTGGAAGTTGATCTGGTTGCACGGTATCTGGAAAGTTTATTATTACACACATCAGATGAAGGCAAGGAAGGTCTGAGTCTGGATTTGCTGTCAAAAGCGGGATTCATTGGTTAGTTATATGAAACTAAATACTACAGAAGAAATAATTGAAGATATTCGCCAGGGTAAGATGGTGATTATCATGGACGACGAAGATCGTGAAAACGAAGGCGATCTATTAATGGCAGCGAGTGCTGTGACACCAGATGCGGTTAATTATATGGCGCGTTTTGGTCGAGGCCTGATATGTCTGACTTTGACAGAGCAACGTTGCAAACAATTGCGTTTACCACTAATGGTCGGCGGCACCGATGTCATGCAAAGCACTAACTTCACTGTTTCTATAGAAGCAGCAGAAGGCGTGACTACAGGTATTTCTGCAGCAGACCGCGCAGTGACAGTATTAGCTGCTGTGAATCCTGATGCCAAACCTGAAGATATTGAGCAACCTGGTCATATTTTCCCGTTGATGGCTCAGCCTGGTGGTGTGCTGAGTCGTGCAGGTCATACTGAAGCGGGCTGTGATTTAGCTCGTTTAGCGGGCATGGATCCAAGTGCGATGATTGTTGAGATTTTGAATGATGATGGCACCATGGCGCGTCGTCCTGATCTTGAAAAATTTGCAGAAGAGCACGATTTAAAAATCGGTACGATTGAAGATTTGATTAGCTACCGTATTAAAAATGAAAAAACCATTGAACGCGTCGCTGAAACAGATTTAACAACAGAACATGGCAAGTTTAGATTACTGGCTTTTCAGAATAGCATTGATGAAGGTACGCATTTCGCACTGGTAAAAGGCGAAATTAATGGCGATGAGCCAGTACTAGTACGTGTCCATATGGTTAATACGCTAGTTGATGTTATGGGTTCTGTACACACTAAAGGCTGGCCTTTGAATGATGCGATTAAACGTATTGCTGAAGTTGATCAGGGCGTAGTTGTTATTCTTAGAAAAAATGACGAAGAAAAAGCAATGTTGCAGTGGATGATGAGTCATCTTGCTGTTGATGATTCTAAGAAAAAAGAACGCACTGACATCCGCACCGATGGTGTGGGTGCGCAAATTCTAATGGATGTTGGTGTCAAGAAAATGCGTTTAATGTCTGCACCGAAGGTGATTCATGGTCTAGCTGGTTTTGGTCTTGAAGTGGTTGAGTATGTCACCGGTGAAGAGTAGAAAAATTTTATAATTACTGAATAATTTTAAGTTAAAAAATATTAGAGAAAAGATATGAGTGAAAATAATATAGAAGGTAGTTTGCAGTACAGCAAGGGCGCGTTTGCAATTGTCTGTGCACGTTTTAATGGCTTCATCGTTGAAAGCCTGTTAGCCGGTGCATTGGATACACTGAAACGCAGCGGTGTTGCTGACAGTGATATTACCGTGGTCAAGGTTCCCGGTGCATTTGAAGTACCTGTTGCTGTGCAGAATTTAGCGCAGAGCGGCAAGTACAATGCTGTTATCGCGCTGGGTGCAGTAATACGCGGTGCAACGCCTCATTTTGATATTGTTGCTAATGAGTCTGCTAAAGGCTTATCTGCGATTGCACTTGATCACGGGTTACCAATCATTAATGGTATTCTGACAACTGATTCAATCGAACAAACTATTGAACGTGCCGGTACCAAGGCAGGTAATAAGGGTTCGGAAGCTGCGGCTTCAGCGATTGAAATGGTTAGCCTGTTTCAGAAATTAGATTAATATTGTTGGCTCACTATCTGAGTCACTTTGATTATTTTCATATAGGTTAATCACGACCATGTCAGACAAAACAAGCATTGCTAAAGCGAGAGGAAAAGCGAGGCGCTTTGCCATGCAGGCGATCTATCAATGGCAAATGACCAGTGATGATACAAAAGGCATTGAGAAACAGTATTCTGAAGATAATAAATTTGATACAGCAGATTTTGATTATTTCAGAGAGTTGTTTTTTGGCGTTGAAGAAAATCTAGAGTTAATTGATAAAACTCTGATTCAATATACAAGCCGAGCAATTGTTTCAGTTGATCCTGTTGAAAGAGCAATTTTGCGTCTGGCCTGTTATGAATTTCTGAAACGTTTGGATGTGCCATATCGCGTCGTGATAAATGAAGCGGTGACTTTGACCAAGAAATTTTGTGCGGCGCAAAGCCATACTTTTGTGAATGCCGTTCTGGATAAGGTGGCGCATGAGCTTCGTGCCACAGAAATATCGAAGGCTTAAGCTGTTAATCAGGTAGTGTGATGGCAGCGACTACTGAATTTAATCTTATAAAAAAATACTTTAGTTATGATTTCGAGCGCGAAGATGTTGCGCTTGGTGTCGGCGATGATTGTGCACTGCTAAGCCCTCCACAAGGAAAACAATTAGTCGTCACCGTTGATACACTGGTATCGGGTGTGCATTTTCCTGAAACTACTTCCCCTGAAGACATTGCCTATAAATCACTGGCTGTTAGTTTGAGTGATCTCGCCGCCATGGGCGCTGAACCTGCATGGGCAACACTAGCGATAACTCTTCCAGATAGCCGCGAAGAATGGTTGCAGGCGTTCTCAACGAGTTTTAAAGAAACCCTGAAGACGTATGGCGTGCAGTTGGTTGGTGGCGACACCACACAAGGACCTTTATCGATTACAGTGCAATTAACGGGCTTTATTGATGCAGAAAAAACCATGCGCCGAGATGCCGCCAAGCCTGGTGATAAAATTTATGTCACCGGTTATCTGGGCGATGCGGCGTTGGGTTTAAAGCTGTTAAAGGTTCTTGATTTGCCTGACATGAAAATCAGGCAAATATGCGTTGATAAATTAAATCGTCCTATCCCTAGAGTTGAATTTGCACAACAGGCGATTGAACATTGCTCATGTGCCATTGATATCTCGGATGGTCTGGTGGCTGATCTGGGGCATATCCTCAAAGCCAGTTCCTGTGGTGCTAAAATTTACTATGATCAATTGCCAGCATCCAAAGAATTTCGTGCAAGCCCTGTTTATCTTAATGCTCTTGATTACAAAAAATTGCTACTCGCAGGCGGCGATGATTATGAACTGTGTCTGGTGACTTCGGCTGAAAATGAAGATGCTTTAATGTCGCTCGCTGAATCCATGGACGTTTTGTTAACTCACATCGGTGAAATAGACACATCTGCTGAGTTAAATGTTATAAATGCCAGTGGTGAAGCAGTTGAATTAAATGCTTCGGGTTATGAGCACTTTGCAGATGAATGAACCAGAAACAAACCAGAAACAGAAAATGCGTAGAATTGCATTTTCAGAACTGAAAAATCCCGTTGTCTTTATCGCGTTTGGACTGGGTAGTGGGCTGTCACCTAAAGCACCGGGAACGGCAGGTACTCTGGTAGCAGTACCGCTGGTGCTGGCAATACAGAATTTGCCATTGATGATCTATGCTGCCATTACCTTACTAATCACGGTTGTCGGAATCTGGATATGCTCATACTCGTCAAAGAAACTGGGCGTGCACGACCACCCCGGTATTGTCATTGATGAAATAGCTGGTTTTTTGATCACCATGTTTGCCGTACCGAGTGGTTGGCAATGGATGCTGGCTGGCTTTGTTCTATTCAGGTTCTTTGATGCACTCAAGCCATGGCCGATCTCATGGATGGATAAAAATATAGCAGGAGGTTTTGGTATCATGATAGACGATGTGGCGGCGGGGCTAGTCTCTCTGGCTCTATTACAGGCTTACTGGTATGGATTTGTTCAATGATGAACCGCGCACTACTTTTTATACTTCTACTGTGTGCCAGTCCAGTCTGGGCGAATCAGGATATCCAGCTACAGGGGCTATTTGGCGGCAAGGCAGTGGTCTCAATCGATGGCCAGCGTCGTATTATTGCTGTTGGTGAAACCAGTCCTGAAGGCGTAAAGCTGATAGCGGTTGATTCTCAGCAGGCAACGCTGGAGATTGATGGTAAGCAGGCGAATTATACGCTGGGCTCACCGATTTCATTAAATTTTACCAAGGCCAAGAGTGTTCAGGAAAAAGTGTTTGCTGATGATAGGGGCATGTTTATGTCTGTAGGCAGCATCAATGGACAGAACGTACGTTTTCTGGTGGATACAGGGGCAACAACTGTGGCCATGAATACTACGCAAGCCAAGCGACTGGGTGTGCGTTATAAGACTGAGGGTGAAGTTTCCTCAGCCAGTACCGCCTCAGGCTTTGTGAAGGCTTATCGAGTGCATCTGAAGTCGGTATCTCTGGGTAAAATAAAACGTCGGAATGTTGAGGCCATGGTCATTGATGGTCAGCATCCGGGGCCTATTTTGTTGGGTATGTCCTTTTTGAGCGATCTAAAGGTAGAAAAGGCAGGAAATGTGCTGTTGCTTAAATCACGCTAGTGTGTGCTATCTTTTTGTTAACTTATTGATTCTAAATGTAATAATTGTCCTGTTGTACGGTTTTCATGATGGTTTTTAGCAAGCTGATAAATTGGTTAAGTCCTGCCGGAAGTGATTGATTTTTTTGACAAAAAGGGACTAATAATGGAAACTGCGTACAGATTATATTAATAATAACAATGAGCTAGGAATTTTAATAATGTCAGAACTATTTTCCGAAGAATGGGGGCAAGCCTACAAGGATGCGTGGAATGGGGATCAGGAAATTACCTCAACTTTACAGAAGGCTGGTTTCAACTCAATCGTTGCTTTTGGTCTTGCGGATGAGGATGCACCACGTTTTGTTATGACTATTGAAAATGGCCTTGTTGCATCTATTGATACTCAGCCAGAGGAGGCCATTGATTGGGATATTCGTGCTAATCAGGAGAACTGGCTTTCACTGGTGGCCAAGCCACCTGGTTTAATGAAATTAGGTATTGCTTATACTTCACGAAAAATTAGATTTAAGAAAGGTGATTATGCAACTATGGTTAAAGATCCAAGTTTAGCGGGTGCCTTTGTTAAGTCGTTTGGTTTGATGTCCAGGATTTCTTGATTAGTAAAGCACGCTAATTCCTGTGGCTAAAAAGGCTGGCGGTTGTCAGCCTTTTTGTTTTCTATTAAATATATTTAATCTTTAATTAATCAAATGAAAGATACGCTCGAATTTTTAAAAAATACCGATTTTCCAGCCGTCAATCGTACCAGTCTGGAAACGCTGCAGCTTAATTTGGGCTATTTATGCAATCAGCAATGTTTGCATTGTCATGTCGATGCAAGCCCCAGACGAACAGAGCTGATGTCTGCTGAGACCATCGAAACAGTTATTCGCTTTATTAAAAGTCATAAAATCAAAACAGTGGATTTAACCGGTGGTGCGCCAGAGATGAATCCGCATTTTCGTGAATTAATTCTGGCGGCAAGAGCTTTAGATGTTCATGTCATTGATCGCTGTAACTTAACCATTCTTGAAGAACCGGGTTATGAGTGGCTAGCTTCTTTTCTGGCAGATAACGATGTTGAAGTGGTGGCCTCATTGCCCTGTTATCTGGAAGAAAATGTTAATGCACAACGCGGCAAGGATGTTTTTGAAAATAGTATAAAGGGTTTGAAAAAGCTAAATGCAGCAGGTTACGGAAAACAGGACAACTTAAAGCTTAACCTGGTGTTTAATCCACAGGGCGCAAGTCTGCCACCGCCGCAAAATGCACTGGAACTAGATTATAAAAAAGTACTGCTGGAAAATTTTGGTGTTGAGTTCAATCATTTGTTCACCATCGCCAATATGCCGATTAAACGCTTTGGTAGCACCCTGTTATCAAAAGGAAAGTTTGATGACTATATGACACTGTTGAAAAATTCACACGATGAAGGAAATCTTGAGTCGTTGATGTGTCGTACGCAAATCAGCGTTGACTGGCTGGGTAATGTACACGATTGCGATTTCAATCAAATGCTGAATTTAAAATCAACCTTCAATAAAGGAAAAGTTAATCTAAATGACTTGATTGACTTCGATTTCAATCAAACGCCAATTGTAGTGATGGAACATTGCTATGGTTGCACCGCAGGGCAGGGTTCTTCCTGTGGTGGTGCTTTGTAATTGATTGTTTCATGATGCCACAATGAAATTATCTATCATCATTCCCGTATTCAACGAAGCTGAAAATATAGCTAACACACTCAAGCAGCTACAGGTTTATCGACAGCAGGGTCATGAAGTAATTGTTATCGATGGTGGTAGTCGAGATAATACAGTTGATTGTGTTCAAGATATGGCAGATCAACTATTAATCTCGAAACCCGGCAGGGCGATGCAAATGAATATCGGTGCGGATCAAGCGCAGGGTGAAGTGCTGGTATTCTTGCATGCCGATACACAATTACCTGATAGTGCGGATACTTTGATTATCAAATCCATGGAGCAGGGTACTCAATGGGGGCGATTTAATGTCCGGCTTTCAGGCTCGCATATTTTATTCAGACTTATCGAAAACATGATGAACTGGCGCTCCTGTTTTACGGGTATTGCAACCGGTGATCAGGTCATATTTGTTCAACGTATGTTGTTTGAACAGGTAGGTGCTTATCCAGAAATAAAATTGATGGAAGATATTGCGCTAAGTAAAAAACTAAAATTACTCAGTAAGTCGATCTGCATAAAACAACGAGTCATCACATCAAGCCGTAAATGGGAGAAAAAAGGCATTGTACGAACCGTGTTGTTGATGTGGCGATTACGGTTGTTATATTTCCTTGGTGTTTCAGCCAATAAACTTCATGCACAATACTATCGATGAGTAATTATAAATATCCTGATGCAGTAGTTCTTGTTTTTGCCAAAGCGCCCGTAGCAGGAAAGGTGAATACCAGGCTGATACCCGATATTGGTGTTGAAGCGGCAACCGAACTTCAGGCTGAATTAATCCATTCAAGGCTTTCATCCCTAAATGAAGAAAGCTTGTGCCATGTCCAGCTCTGGTGTGCGCCCGATGCTGGTCATGCTTTTTTTCAGATCTGTAAAAATCAATACGATATAGCGTTGCTTGAGCAGCGGGGCGCTGATCTCGGTGAACGTATGTCTTCGGCGATTGAACAAAGCCTGGAAGAATTTAAGTACGTTGTATTGATTGGTACTGATGCGCCATCACTGACTATTGACCATATTGAAGAGTCAATCAATCAGCTGGCTGATAATGATGTTGTGATTGCACCGGCGGAAGATGGTGGTTATGTGATGATTGGAATGTCTCAGCACAGTGATGCTGTTTTTCAGTCGGTGCCGTGGGGTACGGATGAGGTGCTTGCCTGTACCCGTGAAAATATCGCAGATAATAATCTGCTGTGTGGTGAGCTTGAGACTTGTTGGGATATTGATCGGGTTGAGGATTACCAACGGTATAAAAAATGATAGTTTAATAATGCGGCGGCGGTGTCTCATCCTTCTCATGCGCCACCTGCGATTCACCCGCCGCTTTCAGTTTTTTCTCAAGAATAGACATTTTCAACATCAGCATGTCGATTTGGCTTTGCTGGATGATGACTGTTTTGTCCAGAATATCGATGGTGTCTTCCAGATGGGTGATTCGGATTTCGAGTTCGGTGGTGCGTTCTTCCATCATTTAAGTCTCTGATGATTCTTCTTTGGTTTGTAGGGTTAGTCTTGTCGCGCCTGCAACGGCAACGGGCATGGCTAAAAAGTTGAGTACTGGCACGCTGGTGATGATGAATATGCCGCTGCCTAATCCCAGTGCCCGCATTCGGTGCTGGCGATTGTACAGGCGTATTTCTTTGAATAACAGGCCGTGGTTGGCGAGCGGGTAGTCCATGTATTCCAATGAGAATGACCAGGCGGTGAAGATGAACCAGGCGAAGGGTGCGATCAGGTTGATGCCGGGGATCAGGGTCAGGATGATCAGGGGTATCAGCCACATGATGAAGTAAAGCAGTTTATGGATTTCAGAGGCGAAGCTTCGTAGGGCGAGTTTCCATAATTTCTCGGTATTGATGTGTTCAACGGGCTTGCCGCTGAGATGCGCTTCTACGCGTGCAGCTAGCAGGCTGTTGAAGGGGGCGGCGATCAGGTTGGCGATCAGGGTGAAGCTGTAGAAAACGAAGAGCAGGGCGGTGAGCATGAATAGCGGCCAGAATAACCATTCCAGCCAGGATAGCCAGCTGGGCAGCAGGCTTTGTATCCATTCATCCATTTTCTGGCTGAGTAGATAGATTGCACCGGTGAACAGGCTGATATTGATGATCAGTGGAATGATGACAAAACGACGGATGCCGGGCAGGAAGATCAGGTTGAAGCCGCTGAAACATTCACTGAAGCCTTTTAGATAGTTGATCATTGTTTGTTTCCTAAATAGCCCTGTCTCGCCAGTAGTGCGCTGCCGTAGCTGGCTTCTGTTTGCTCAGCAATGACGACGGGTGTGTTGAGTGTATGTTCACGTATCTCTCTCCATGCGGGGTTACTGCTGCCACCACCCGCGGTGAATACTCGCTGCGGGGCAGGTGCGCCTAAATCAACTAGTTGCTGGTAGCCCTCGGCTTCGATGTTGGCGATGCCTTCGAGTATGGCTTGAAAGAAGATCAAATCATCCTCAGGCCGTGGTTCCATCTGAGGCTTTAAATTTGCGTCATTACGGGGGAAGCGTTCACCCGTTGCTGGTAGCGGGTAGTATTTCAGACCGGTCTTTTCTTCGGGCCTGAGCTGGGGTGTCATGGCATCAAGTTGTGGCTGGTTAAAGTGCTGTTTCAGTACGCAGCCGCCACTATTAGATGCCCCACCTGCCAGCCAGTGCTCGCCGAGGCGGTGGCTGTAGATGCCAAATTCGGGGGCGAAAACAGGCTTGTCGGAAATGATTTTTAGCACTAGCGTGCTGCCCAATGAGGTCACGGCATCACCAGTCTGGTTTGCCCCCGTAGCGATAAAGGCGGCAATGCTGTCGGTGGTGCCCGCGATAATCTGGCAGTCTTCGGGCAGGCCAAGTTCGATAGCGGCCTCGGGGGTAATGTTTGAGATGGGGTTTCCCGGTTTTAAAATATGAGGCAGAGTGTTGCTCTCTATATTTAATATATTCAACCAGTTAGGCCATGTTTCTTCAAGTGAATTATAGCCAAGTTTCAGGCAGTTGTTTTCATCGCTGATGCCGTATTTACCCGTCAGTGTGGCGGCAACCCAGTCGGCCTGATGGCAAACGTACTGTGCCTCGGAATGGCGTTTGAGCAGGTGCATCGCCTTGGCCAGTGATGAGCTGACACCGTGGGCACCGCAATCAGCGGGGGCTGTTGCGGCGATCTGCGCTGCTTCATCGGTGCAGCTCTGGTCGTTGTACATCAGGGCGGGAGAGAGTGGCTCGCCTGCCTCATCGCAAACCAGTACCGTGCCTGAGGTGCCGTCGATAGCCAGTGCAACGATAGATTTTGATGGTGAAATTGAATTAAGTTTATCGCTTAACTCTTTGATTAACTTGTCTGTAGCTGCCTTCCATATGAGCGAATTCTGCTCGATACGTGCTCCCCTGGTAACCGGTGATTCCAGCTCGATTTGATACGAGGCGAGCTCTTCGCCTTCAATATTAATGACGCTGCCGCGTACGCCCGAAGTGCCTATATCGATGCCGAGAAACAGGCAATCGTTGAGGGGAGCTTCAGACGACATACGCGGGTAGAAGTGTTTTGATTAAGGCAGTTGAACCAGCTCAGGTGCCTGCCAGTTGGGGTCACGGTGCTCGGCAACCACGGTGGTATAGATGCCGCCGCGTACGTTGAATTCTGCGGTCAGTCGCATGAAGCGGGGTTTGCAGGCATCGACCAGGTCGGCCAATATTTGATTTGTCACAGCTTCGTGGAAAGCGCCTTGTTCACGAAATGACCAGACGTACATTTTTAGTGCCTTGAGTTCGATGCAGGCCTGATCGGCAACATACTCGATTTCCAGCGTGGCAAAATCGGGCTGGCCGGTTTTTGGGCACAGGCAGGTGAATTCGGGAACGGTGATGCGGATGGTGTAATCTCGTTCAGGTTGTGGATTATCAAAGACTTCCAGCTCTTTTGAAGGTTGTGTCGACATAATAGTTTTTCGCGTGTAAAAAAATGGCAATTATACCTGTCAAAATGCATAAATTCCCTGTCGATTTTCACGGCTTCTGCTGTATACTGAGCGCCTATTTTTAGCACCGTTTTTTACGGAATTATTAGCTAACTTTTACGCGAACAGGACACCTCATCGAACATGCGTCTAAGCACGATTAAACTTGCCGGTTTCAAGTCTTTTGTAGACCCAACCACAATCCATTTTCCCAGTAATCTGACCGGTATCGTCGGCCCGAATGGTTGTGGCAAGTCCAATGTTATTGATGCCGTGCGCTGGGTGATGGGCGAATCTTCTGCCAAGCATTTGCGCGGTAGCTCCATGGAAGATGTCATCTTTAATGGTTCATCTTCACGTAAGCCGATCGGCATGGCCTCAGTCGAACTGGTGTTCGACAACAGTGAAGCCAATGGCAAGGTCGGTGGCCAGTTCGCGCAATACGACGAGATTTCGGTCAAGCGTTCGGTTGCTCGTGATGGTCAGTCCAAGTATTCCTTAAATGGTACGCGTTGCCGCCGTCGTGATATCGCTGATTTGTTCCTCGGTACCGGCTTAGGCCCACGCAGTTATGCGATTATCGAGCAGGGCATGATTTCCCGCCTGATTGAGGCCAAGCCTGAAGATCTGCGCGTTTTCCTCGAAGAAGCTGCGGGTATTTCCAAATATAAAGAGCGACGTCGCGAAACTGAGAATCGAATCCGTCATACCCGCGATAATCTGGATCGTCTTGATGATCTTCGTGAAGAAATCGATAAACAGTTATCGCATTTGCAGCGCCAGAGCCGCGCCGCCGAGCGTTATAAAGAGTATAAAGATGAAGAGCGCCAGCTGAAGGCTGAGTTGCTGGCTTTGAACTGGCAGGGTTTGAAGAAAAATCTGGATGGCCGTGATAAGGCTATTACCGAAACCGAAACTCGTCTGGAGCAGATTGTTGCCGAGCAGCGGGCCGCAGAATCCAAAATTGAAGAAGATCGTCAGTTACACACCGAATCGAATGATGCGCTGAACAAGGTTCAGGCTGGTTACTATAGTCTGGGTAGCGATATTTCCCGTGTTGAGCAGAACATCAAGCATCAGCAGGATTTGCTGCAGCGTCAGAAGACTGATCTGGAGCAGGTTGAAACTGCACTGTTTGAAGCGACGCAAACATTGCAGAGTGACCGTAACACGATTGAAGAAGTGAGCTCACAGTTGCAGGCTGATCAGCCTGCGCTCGAAGTTTTGAAAGCCGATGAGCTAGCTATCAGTGAACGCTTTAAGAATTCTGAAGAAGCGATGCAGAGCTGGCAGTCATCCTGGGATGAGATTAATCGCCGCTATTCTGAATCCAGTCAAAAAGCACAGGTTGAACGTTCGCGCATGGAACAGCTGGAGCGTCACGTCGAGCAATTGAATCAACGTTTGCAACGTGTTGATGTTGAGCAACAGGCGCTACGTGGTGAAGATATTGAAGGTCAGATTGTTGAGTTCCAGGCAAAGCTGGCTGAAGTCGAGCAGCAGAAAATGGCTCAGGAAGAACAATTGTCTTCGGCTTTGTCCTCAATCCGTGAAACGCGTGAAAAAATTGTTGTGACAGAGCAGAAGTCAGCTGAACACCGTCGTGGCATTCACGATGCTCAGGGTCGTCTGTCATCACTGGAAACCTTGCAGCAGTCTGCCCTGGGTAAAACTGATCAGGCAGTCAATCAATGGCTGGACAGACAGGGTCTGGCTAGTCAGGCACGTTTCGCTGAAAAACTGGAAGTCGATAGTGGTTGGGAAACGGCGGTTGAAACTGTGTTGGGCGATACCCTGGAAGCGGTTTGTGTTGATCAGATAGATGCGTTGTGTTCTACGCTTTCTGATCTGGAAAAGAGCAATCTTTCTCTGGTAGAAACGCAGTCTTCAAATTCGGTTGCCAATGGTGCAACCGGTTATTTGCAGGAAAAAGTAAAATCTTCTGTAGAGCTGGACCAATTTATTCATGGAATTCGTTTTGCAGATACTCTGGATGCAGCATTACAGATGCGCAGCTCGCTGGCCGATGGCGAAAGCGTTGTGACACGTGATGGCATTTGGCTGGGCAAACACTGGTTACGCATTAATAATGATAAAGATGCGCGACAGGGTGTGCTGGCACGAGAAACTGAAATCCGTGAATTGCAGGAACGCCTGCAGCAGCTTGAAGAACAAGCGGCGGCTTTGAATGATGATTTAATCGATAAACGTGAAAGCCTGCAGGAAAAAGAAAAACAGCGTGAAGAAGTGCAGGTGTCTTTGAATGCGGTTCATGCGCAGATGAATCAATTGCAGACGCAGATTAGTGCGCGTCAAACACGTAAGGAACACATTAGTAATCGCGGTCGAAATCTTGATGAAGAAAAAGCTGAGACTGAAAAGCTTATCGCGAATGAAAATAAGAGCATTGAAGAAGCGACACTGAGTCGTAATGAATCGTTGCAACAAATTGAAACGATTGGTGCTGAACGCGATCAACAGGAAGGGCAGCGCGAAATCTTGCTGGCTCAGTTGCAACAGAATCGTAGTGAATTGCAGCAGCAACAAGATAAGGCGCACGAGCTGGCGATTAGAATTGAAGGCTTTAATACGCGTAAGCAGAGTCTGACTCAAAATATTGAGCGCATGGAAAAATCGCAGCAATACCAGATTCAGCGTAAGCAGGAATTACAGGCGGCGCTTTCAAAAACGGGTGAGCCAGTTGAAGAATTAGAAAAAGAGCTCGGCGAATTGTTAGAGAAGCGATTGGAGTCTGAGCAGGCGCTGACTGATGCGCGTCGTCAGGTTGAAACCATTGCGCAACAGCTGAGACGATTTGAGCAGCAACGTTCCGAGCATGAAAGACGTAGTCAGGATGTGCGTAGTCAACTAGAAAAAATGAAACTGGATAGTCAGGAAATTCGTGTGCGCAGTAAGACCGCGCTGGAACAACTGGCAGAAATGGATCGTGATGTTGATACTCTGTTAGAGTCTATGGAAGAGGGTGCCAGCAGCCATGCGTGGGAACAAAAAGTGATGGCGGTTTCTCAGCGTATCTCAAGATTAGGTCCGATTAATCTGGCGGCAATTGATGAGTATCAGGAACAGTTGAAACGTAAAGAATATCTGGATGAGCAGCATAAAGATGTTGTCTCTGCGCTGGACATACTGGAAGAAGCGATTGCCAAGATTGATCACGAAACGCGTACGCGCTTTAAAGATACTTACGACCACGTTAATAGCCGACTCAAAGAAATGTTCCCACGTTTATTTGGTGGTGGTGTTTGTTACCTTGAGATGACGGGTGATGATTTACTGAGTACGGGTGTGACCGTTATGGCCAAACCGCCCGGTAAACGCATCTCCAATATTCATCTGATGTCGGGTGGTGAAAAAGCATTGACCGCGGTTGCGCTGGTGTTTGCTATCTTTGAACTCAATCCTGCACCTTTCTGTATGCTGGATGAGGTTGATGCGCCTTTAGATGAAGCTAACGTAGGGCGCTTCAGTCAACTGGTGAAAGAAATGTCTGATCAGATACAGTTTATCTACATTACGCATAATAAGACCACGATGGAGATTTCTGAACATCTCAGTGGTGTGACCATGCGAGAGGCCGGTGTGTCTCGATTGGTTACTGTTGATGTTGCCGAAGCGGCGACTATGGCTGCTGTTTAATTAATAAATTAAAACTTAGAGTACGATAATGGAAAACCTGCGCTGGATATTGCTTGCCGCTGGAATCTTTTTTGTTCTTGCCATTTATATTTTTGGTCGCAATCGTCGACGCAATAATAGTTCTGATCTTTTTGATTCCAAAGAGGACCTCCCTGATTTTTCAGCCCGAGACTGGGATGAGCTTGATGAAGGCGTGGGCGAAGTTCGTATTGTTGCACGAGAAAATGATGAATTTGATTCTTTAGATGAATTTCCTTCTGAGCAAGTTCATGAGGATATTCCTGTTGATGAGGCCGAGATCTATCAGGATGAAGAATTACAGGATGATTTATTTGAGTTGACGGATGAAGTCGAGCCGTCATCAGTTGAAAGCGATGAGGCTGATGCGCAAGTTCAGTCAGATTCGAAAAGCGATATTATTGTTTTATATATCCTGGCGAAACCATCTAATCTGTTGGCAGGCGATAAAATCAATAGCGCTGCTCAGGCTAACGGTCTTATCTTTGGTTACATGAATATTTTTCATCGCCTTGATGGTGATGAGAAAACTGTTTTCAGTCTAGCCAATATGATAGAGCCTGGAAATTTCGATCCTGATAGCATTCATGAAATGACCACCACTGGCCTGACCATGTTTATGCAGATATCCGGGTTATCAAATCCTGCCGATGATTTTGATGAAATGCTACGATGCGCCTACCACATGTCTGAAATGCTGGGTGCAACTTTATGTAGCCACCGTCGTCAGCCAATTACTCAGGCGGATGCAGAGTATTATCGAAATTTGATTGCTGAAAAACAAAATACTTGATTGCTTAGACATGTTCACTAACAAGCAAAAAGAAATCCTCAATCGTTCAGGCATAAAATTACAAATGCTCACAGAGGAAAGAGTTTTTGAAATTGCTGAAAGATCCTATGATTATAAATTTCCCAGTACTTCTGAGCTTGTTGAGTTTTTGCAGATCGCAAATGCGTTATATCGTGGTGGCGATCGGATTATTAGTGATAACGAGTATGATTTTGCATTTTATGCAGAATTAAAAAGACGAGAACCAGATCATCCCTTTCTTCAAGCTGTTGAGCCAGAAGCTGGTTTTGCCGGGAAAACAGTTGAGCTACCAGCGCGTATGCTGTCTACCGATAAGACCTATGATAATGCAGGAATAAATAACTGGATAAATAGAATAAAAAAGGCAGCAGCAGATATCGGTAAGGATTTTGAAACACTGGTATTTAGATTAACGCCAAAACTGGATGGTTTTGCCGCTTATGATGATGGTAAAGGGTTTTATACGCGAGGCGACGGTAAACGCGGTACTGATATTTCTCGGGTTTTTGAGCGGGGTTTAACGGTTGCTGGTTGTGGTTCTCGTGGTCTCGGTGCCGGCGAAATAGTTGTTTCTAAAAAATATTTTTTAGAAAACCTCTCTCCATATTTTGAAAACACCAGAAACTTTCAGGCTAGTGTTGTTAAGGAAAAAGAGCTCGAAGAACATGCGGCTAAAGCTATTAAAGATAAAGCTGCGGTGTTTTTTCCTTTTGCAGAGCTACCCACCTGGATAGGTAGTTACAAAAAGTTGATGGATGATTACGATGCGATTGTCGAGAAGATTTGGATTTCTGTAGATTATGATGTTGATGGTGTGATATTTGAAATCATCGATGATGAATTAAAAAAATACATGGGAGCAACCAATCATCATCATCGTTGGCAAATTGCACTTAAGTCTAATGATGAGGCGGCGGAGGTTGTTGTTTTATCTGTAATACCGCAAACATCAAGAAACGGCAAAATTACCCCCGTGGCTCAGTTTGAAGCCACCAGACTTTCAGGTGCGGAGATTAGCCGGGCTACAGCACACAATTATGGCATGGTGAGAGAAAAAGGAATTGGTAAAGGTGCCGTTATACGACTTGTACGTTCAGGTTTAGTGATACCCAAAATTGAAGAGGTTCTTGAGTCGGTCTCTCCTGAGTATCCAGAAAATATGCTATGTCCTTCCTGTCACGAAAAACTCAAATGGGTGGATGATAATTTATTCTGTTTGAACACGGCTAATTGTAAGGATCAGATTGAGAAAACGATTATTCATTTCTTTGATACGCTAGGGAACAATGATGGCCTTGGCGCTGCAACCATATCCACCTTGAATGAACAGGGTGTCTCAAGTATTTATCAGGTTTATCAATTAGAAAACAATGCTGAGAAATTAGCCGAAATTGGTTACAAGAAAAAGACGGTAAAAAATCTCATTCAGGCGCTATCCAATAGTCGAAATGTAAAAGTTGAAGACTGGCGGTTTTTAGCCGCATTTGGTGTTAATCGCCTGGGTTTGGGTGTTGCTGAAAAGCTATTACAGCATCACCGTCTTGAAACTGTGTTTGATTTAAGTATTGATGATTTCATTAAGATAGATGGCTTTGCTGAAATTACCGCCAGGCAAATATCTAAAGGCCTGAATGAAATTAGAGATCAGTTTGAAAAAATATATAAATTAGATTTCAATCTTGAAATAACGCCATTAATAAAAGAACTAAAAAAGTCTGGTGTATTAAGCCCTGTTGCGGGTAAACAAATTGTCTTTACTGGTTCAATGGTTCACGGCAAGCGATCAGAAATGCAGGCTGAAGCAAAAAAACTGGGTGCAAAAGTTGGCGCTTCTGTTACCGGTAAAACAGATTATCTGGTGACAGGTGAAAAAGTAGGTGCAACTAAAATAGCTGCAGCAGAAAGCAAAGGGGTTAAGGTGTTAACTGAAGATGAATACCTTAACCTGATAAAGAAAAAATAATTATTTCTTATTTTATCGGGCTTTGAATAAGCCTTTTTGTTGCGGATACTGATTCAGATATTCTTCCAGTCCCGCAAAGTTTTTCGTGCCGTAATTTTCTGGTGGTTTTCTACGTAGCAGGCTGAAATCATTGTTCTTCAATATTTTTTCCAGGCGATTCTGGTTCTGATAGACGTTCTTGATGTAACTGTGTTGGCCATCAAAATGGATGTTTTCGTATTCGTAGACCTTGTTGAAAAGTTTATCGAGACGAATCATGACTTCACGTTCAAAAAATGCCGGTGTTTTTCTTAGCAGGTCTTCGCCTGATTCATAAATGATATGTTCTTTTCCGTTTTTATCGACCTGTACTGCAATGCCCGCAAGGACGAATTCAATGTAAAGCCGATCACGGCATTTTTCCAGATAGCAACGATCTGACATCTGGGCGATTAGGTCAGAGGTGCCCAGCATATGGCCAACTAGATGCGTCTTCTGGTCGGGTAGTCTTATCTGGGTTGGGGCAACTTCCAGGCCGGTGTAGTGAACCATGTTGGCTGAGACCTGTGCAAGCTCACCTATATTGATTTTATGAAAATAGCGTTTGAGATATTCAGCGCTTCGACTGACGTGTGTGAGTGTGTATTCAGCGCCATTGTGATGCCTGTGGTCGTGTTTGCGACGTATATAGCCAGCATCATGGTACAGGGCGGTGATGATGCCGAGAACGGCTCTTTCAGAACCGATGTGTTCATCTTTGGCTACGCTGCGTTCATGGCCATGGATTAGACGGGATAAAGCCAGTGTCATATCCATCGTGTGCTGTTTGTCGTGATAGAAAGTGTCACAGGGCAGGTAGTCGGGGTGCTCACCCTCAAAAAGCTGATTGCAATCGTCAAAGGCTTTTTGCAGTACTTTGCGTTTAAATGATGGATAGATATCAGCAAAGGTATCAAGCACAGTTTGCTGCACCTGGTAGGTATCCGAAACATCAACAGTATTACTGATGTCGTATTGTGATCTTCTTTTGCTCATATTCCAGCTTTATTTTGTTGTTATAGGTCAGTTATAGCTGAAATATTGAGTTTTTCATTAATGTCTAATGAATTGAAAAAGGCTCTGTTCCAATCAAAAACAGAGCCTTTATGTTTGTTGGTAAGAAAATTTGATTTATTTGCTGGTATGCGTGAAGGAGCCATCCCAGTCTTCGGCTGGTGGGTTTTTGCGATGTTCCATGATTCTGTCGAGGTAGATCTGATAAATTTTTCGATCTTTATCGACAGAGCTGAGTGCAAAAAATTCGCGTTCGGCATCGTCCCAATGTTGTGAGCGGTAGAATTTGAGGGCAAGATTGAAACGTTTTAAATCCTGACGAATTGATTTATCAACATTTTCTATTAAGTCGATAGGCTCGTAGATGGAGACTGGCTCATCCTTACCTTTGACTTTAACAAGATCAAGCTCACGGTATTCGTACTCGGGCACTGCGTATTTTGTGGCTTTGCCGACGATAATATCGACACCATAAACCTTGGTTAGACCTTCGAGGCGTGACCCCAGATTTACCGCGTCTCCCAGAATAGTGTAATCGACCCGGAATTCTGAGCCTTTGTTACCAACATTCATATCACCGGTATTCACGCCAACGCCAATTTTGATTTCAGGCCAGCCACGAGCGGCAAATTCCTGTCTAAGGCTGTGCATGCGTTCGGTCATGAGCATGGCAGCATTCATGGCGTGTAAAGCATGTTGGGGGTCGTCCAGTGGTGCGCCCCAGAAGGCCATAACGGCGTCACCCATGTATTTGTCGATGGTGCCACGTTGATCCTGAATGATTTCTGTAATGGGTGTCAGGAAGCCATTCATGAGTTCGGTGAGTTCCTTAGGATCAGTGTTCTCAGAGATAGTGGTGAACCCACGTACATCGGTGAATAGAACCGACATGTCTTTAATTTCACCATCCAGATTGATTTCTTCCATTTTTTTGCTCATTTCATCGACTAGTTCGGGGGGGACATATTGCCCAAACAGGTGGGCAAGCTGGCGTTTGCCGCGTGATTCGATGAAGAAGCCGTAAATCATCTGTAGTGTGAATAAAACAACCGTGAGCAGCACGGGTGTGGCGATGGGTAGAACCATCTGGGATTGTGTCCATGCAAACATATTGCTGGTAATCAGAAAACTGACAATGGAGATTGAAACGACGACGCCCCATGTGGCTGAAAGCCAGGGTAGCAGGAAGGTGAGGAGTAAACCCAATGCAACCAGTAATATGAATTCGAAGCCTTTGGTGTAGCCGGGTTTGTGCATAATACGTTGGTCGAGAATGCCCTGGATGATATTGGCGTGGATTTCTACCCCGGGGTAGGCGGCTTCAAGAGGGGTAGTACGCAAGTCGAGCAGGCCGGGGGCTGATGTGCCGAATAGTGCGATTTTGTCTTTAAGTCGGTCAATATCGACAGTTTTGTTGAGTACGTCAGAGGCGGAGATGTAATCAAAACTTTTTTGTTTTCCTATGTAAGGTACCAGCGCATTGCCACTTTCATCGACAGGGATACGAATATCGCCAATTTTGATCCACTCAAGAAATAGATCGTTATTGTCGATGTTGGTCTCAACGACGAGCTCAATCTGGGGTGAGCCAATGGCGGAGCGTGCCAGAGCCATAGCAAGTGATTCATAAAGTTGACCATCGTGCTCCTGCAGTAATGGAACACGCCTGAAAACACCGTCATCATCCAGTGCCGGATTATCGAAGAAGCCGCCGCTAAAAGCGTTTTTTTGCAAGATTCCGATATTGGCGGTATAGGCATTGGGTGAGTAGAAAGGAATACGCCCCTTTGTGTTGTCATCAAGACTGGCTACAGATACCGGTAGGCCACCTTTGGAGGTTGATGATTCATTACTGAGAAAGACTACACCCATGATGGTTTGTCGATCTTTGAGGCTTTTGGCGAACATCTCATCGCGAAGCAGCGAATCTCTTACTTTGCTGTACTCTTTCTGGAAGCTAGTATTATTCTTCAGCGAGCTTTTTGACATCCGTTCGAGTAATTTGCCGCCTTCATCGATATCTTCTTCTGCAAATACGATATCAAAGCCAATTTCTTTGATTTTGTATTGATCAAATAGATTATCAATAATCTTGGCCATAACATCACGATTCCAGGGCCAGCGTCCGATCTCACCTAAACTTTCTTCGTCGATGTCGATAATGACAACCTGGTTGTCTTTTTTGTTGGGCAGGGTGAGCTTGAGGCGTGTGTCGTAGGCAAGGTTTTCAATTACAGTGAGGGCGGTGATTGGATATGCGCCTCCTACGTGTAGCAAAAACATCAGAGTCAGGGCGAGCCCCAGGGCGTATCGAATATAACGTTGAAAATCTTGCATCTTTCTTCCTGAATGCGCACCCTGCGCTTCTTTTATTATTGATAGGTGGAAAATAGCAAAGATAGCCGCTGAAAGCTATAACTCAGATGCGGCAAATTGACATTATGTAGTCTTCGTTGTGTAAATAAACTGGGTATAAAAGCCTCGTAGCTAAGTATTTTAGATAAAAAGTATTATGTAATGGCTTTTGTGGTGATCGAGGGTTAGTTTTAAATGTTTTGATTAAATCATGAGAGTGCTTTGGTCAGTGTTGATGAGTTTTTCTATTTCTTTTAGAAGTAGTTGTGTGTTTGGTTCCAGATTATTTGAGATATTATTATCAATGTCTGATTCGAGTCGTTCAGCGGCATGTCTGAGTGTTAAAGTGCCGCAGCAGCGAGCTGCTCCGTGTAGTTTATGTGCTTGTTGCCTGAGTTGTTCGATATTTTGGCTGGCTAATGCTTCGGTGATGATTTGTAAGTAAGATGGCAGTTCATTGATTAACATGCCAGTTAATTCGTTGGCCAGTTGGATATTGCCTGCAGCAAGTTTTAAGGCTTCTGATTTGGAAAATAATTCTATTTCATGATCTGCATCTATCTGTTGCTTGCGGTTTATTTTATTTTTTAGCCACTTGTCGATGGTGTTTTGAATGCTGGTTTCGTTAACAGGTTTTATAAGAACGTCATTTATTTCACATTGTTCAAATTTGCGGGATTCTTTTGATGCCATGGCGTTAGCAGTTAGTGCAATAATTATGGTGTCATCATTGTTTTTATTTTCACGTATATGTATGGAGCTTTCATAGCCATCCATGTCGGGCATTTGAAGATCCATGAATATTAAATCAAAATGATGATTTTTTGTCAGGTCAATAGCTTGTTGACCGCTTTCGGCAGTAACTACCTGAGCACCATTTTTAGTTAAAATTATTTCTGCAAGTTTTAAATTAATATCATTGTCGTCAACGACAAGAACGTTTAAACCAGACCATTCGAACAGGGCTTTGTTAGCTGGCTGTTCCATTTCTGCTGATTTTATATCTGGATTAATAAGCTTTGATGCAGATTGTTTAATGAATACGTGTTTTGCTGAGTGAAAAACAGCATCATTAAATCCATAATTTTTTATGTCGTTAAGTTTTTTATGAGAACGTGTGCTAACAATGGCAAGCAGGGGAGTGGTGGATTTATTTTTAGGGATAAAAGACCTTATTGCCTCGTCATTCATACATGACTTGCATATATTGATAATTGCCAAATCATAGCTCGATAATTCAGTGGGTATTTGTGTATAGGTATCGGTTTTACAACCCCATAAATCAAGCATGTTTTGGACTGCTGTGCAGCAGGTTTTTTGCTGGTCAACAAGGCATATATGCTTATTAAGAAAAGAAGGGTCAGGATTGTATTCTTGTTGTTTGCATTCAGCAGAAATTCTCAGTGTGAAAGTAGAGCCCCTGTTATATTGGCTCTTGAAGTCGATGTCACCCTGCAAAAGTTGTGCGAGTTTTTTTGATATAACGAGGCCAAGTCCGGTGCCGCCAAATTTTCTTTCTATGGTTTTGTCAGCTTGAGTGAAAGCATTGAATAGCCGATCCCGCTGGAGCTGGTTCATGCCAATACCCGTATCTGTTACCGAGAAAATTAATTGTGTTGATAAATTGTCTTCCTGATGTGAACCTATATGCAATGATACAAAACCTTTTTCAGTAAACTTTATGGCATTTCCAATCAGGTTAATAAGTATTTGTTTGGCACGATTTGGGTCTGAATTAATGATATTAGGTGTACCTTTATCAATGTAGTAAAAAAGTTCAAGACTTTTTTCGTAGGCGATGGGTATTAATAAATCAATAACCTCTTCTACAATATCGACAATGTTAAATTCTGAATTATTTATTTCCAGCTTTCCTGATTCTATTTTTGATAAATCAAGCACGTCATCAATAATATAAAGAAGATTGTTGGCTGATTTTTTAATTATTTCGGCGTAGTCGCGCTGTTGCGATTCTAGATTAGTGTTTTCCAGTAATTCAGTGAAACCAAGAATGCCTCCAAGAGGGGTTCGGAGCTCGTGACTCATATCGGCTAAAAATTCGGTCTTAGCTTTGCTAGCCTGTATGGCTTTAGATCTAGAGATGTCCAGTTCGGCATTCCTTATCTCAAGCTCTTCCATAGTCTCTTGGAGTTCTCTGGTCGATTCGTCTATTTGGGCGTTAAGGTAACTGTGAGAACTTTGTAGTTCTTCAGTCATGATATTTACGCACGATTCCAGTACGCCAAGGTCGCCGGGTGATTGGTCGTTGATCCGGATTTTGTAATCACCGGATGATATTTTTTTTACAGTGTTGGTGAGAGTCTGTACGGGTTTTGATATTTTTCTGCTCAGTCTTAGGGCGACAATCATGCTTGCTATTAATATGACAAGAGTTAATAAACCTCCTTTGGCTGCGGTTTGTATTTTTTTTGCATTGATATTTAAAGAAGTAAAAGTGAGTTCAATATAACCAATAATTTCTTCCTGCTTGTCAGGTAGGTTGTCCTGATTGTTAAATGGGCTGACAGACATTGTTGTTGTTTTAATGGGTTCTTTAAATACAGTCAGCTCATTAGATGCGAATCGGTGCCATAGTGATTTACTTATTTGCGATCTGTTTTTATCTGAGGTTGAGATAAGCGTTTCATTGTCAGAGTTAGTGATTTTTATGCTAATAATATCTACATTAGACTGGATGTTATTCAGGATAGGTTTCAGGCTCTCTACGTTCCCTGAGAAAACAGCGTATTCTGAAATAGGGCCTAGTTGTTGGGTGATAATGTTGCCGTGTTTTATCTCTGATTCTGAAATAAAGTCCAGCTGCGCCAGTGTGAAATAACTGGTTAGCACTATTGACACCACCAGGATGGGCAGTAGTGCAAGAGCCAGAATTTGTTTTCTAATGTCCCAGTTATTCATTGTTTTAGTTTTTCTGTAAGTAGCTTGCTGTCAGGTAGGGTGATACCCAGTGATTTGGCTACGTTTTTGTTAGTAATTACGTCAAAATATTTTGGGTAAAGATGGTGATCGATTATGTTCTGATTGTTGTAGTGCTGTTGAATAAGTTCTGCTATCTGTTTTCCCAGTTGTTTTTCTGAGCTGTTTATTGCAGCTAATGCACCTGCACGAACAAAGTTTTTAGAGAAACCGATAATTGGTACTCTGTGTCTATAGCTGGTTAGCAGAATGCTTTTAATGGTTTTGGCGTTATAAATGGATGGGTCCGGTAATGCCAGCAGAACGTCGCTATTTAATAAGGAGGTATTGAGTGCATCAATGATGTTGATGAATCTATTGAGTATTATTGTTTTTAGTATTAGTTTATTCTCTGCGGCACATGATTCTAATCTCTTTGTTAAAAACTCGTTCGGGCTGGATAAAATTACACTGACCGTCTTCCAGTTAGTATCTAATAATCGTGCTAAGGCAAATTGCTTGCAAGTTACCTGGGTCATTGATAGATGTGGCTTGCTTTTTTTGTCTGGATCTATATTAGGGCTGGTGTCTGTATAAACTCTTAATATCGGATTTGATGTTTTTTTATTATCAATGAATGTGGTCGCTTCATGCCCTATGCTAATAATAAGATTGTCATTGGCACCAATATCTATTTGTTGCTCTGTGTTAAATATATCAGTGTTTATGTCTGAAGCTTCGAGATAGGGAAGGATGTTTTTTATTAGTAACTTGTGGTAATTGTTATTGGCAGAACTAATGATGACAGCTTGCTGTGCCGCAGTGACCTGAATTGGTATGAACAAAATACAGGCGAGCAGAAGGTAGCTGCTAATAGATGCAGTTAGCTTTTCAATAAAACTTCTAGTTAAGATGTGATCCATTTATTAACTGCGTCCTTTTGTATTTTCTATTTGATTACCTATCGAAACAGAATTGAATATTCTACGTAGCCAGTAAAATTATGTTCAACCAGAGGGCCGTCATCAGGTGCCTGATTGTAGCTACTGTATTCGCCAAATAAATTCTTTAATACTAGTGATATTTTTGATGTGCTACCACTCTGCCTACTCGATTTTGAGATGCGTAAATCCAGAGTTCTATAGTTGCTATCTTCATTTAATTCATTTCTGGGGACATCCATCCAGTACATTTCGTCAATGTAGTGGAATTCCAGGCTGCCACTATAGTGTTCATTAAACTGCTTTATTACCATTAAAGAACCAGTCCATTCTGGTGCGGATTGTTCTAGTTCTAAAGAATAACCCTCGCCGGGCGTTGGTTCGTCACTTTTTATATCTAAATATGTAATGTTTCCAAAGTAGCGCAGTGATTCATCGGGTCGTAGGTCGATTTCAAGTTCTACACCTGCAACAGTTGTGCTGCCTCTGTTCATGTTTTGGCGTACTTTGGAGTCAACATTGTCTTCGATGTTATCAGGAATTGCATCATCTTTAAGAGATTCTAAGCGGATTAAATGGTCTAGTTGGTCATGAAAAAGGCGAGCATTAAAATACAGCTTATCGTTCATAAACTGCCCAAAATATCCAATTTCACGACTGATGATGGTTTCATGATCCAGGTCGTCATTGGGTATTTGTTCATGTTGCACCATGGTGATTCCGGTGGGGTCGCCATCATTCATTGTTAGGTCGTGGCTATAAATGATGTTGCCAAATTCCTCGATGAGAAAAGGGGTGCGTACTGCCCGTGATATGCCAAGCCTTACGCTATGATTATTGTTGAACTTATGAATCAGGGCGAGTCTGGGTGATATTTCTGTATCTAGCGTTCTATTTTCTTCAACAAGCGCGCCAAAATTGAGAAGATTTTTTTCATTGATTTGCCATTCTGCGTTTGTGAATAGACGATAAATTTCGCTTCGGATTGTTTCCTGATCATTGAGCCAGAATGGTGATACGGCAATATCCTGCTGCATGCTGGCTCCCCATATTAATCTAAGATCATCGGTGGTTTGATTAAAATGGGTGAATTCGAGGTTATGTCTTTCTGATTTAAAGCCAAGATCAAGATATATTGAAAAGTCATCAATGGGGGTGCCTACGATGATATCTTTTGACATCGACTGGTCTGTTTTGTCCTGAAGATTGTAATAGTACTGAACTACAAAAGAGTTATTGTTATCTACAGTGTTTTCTAATTTTATGAACTGATGGAAATTAGTGGTGCCGCTTTCACGGTGTGGTCTTATGCCGTCGATGGCATAATTTTCTTTGATTTCTAGATCTGTTATAGCATAACCACCTTGATAGGTAAGTTGACTATTATTGTTGATTTGATAATCAATGCGGTAATCAACACCCCCCGTACCGATATCATCATGGTTTTCAATAGTTTCATTGGAATATTGGTGATCAATAACGCTCGTACCATCTGCAACATATGTGCTGATGTTCTTTTTGGCATCCAGACCGTCATCATTTTGTGTTGATACGGTAACCCTGTAATCAAGATCGCCACTGTTGCCGCCATATCGATAGGTTAGATCTGCAATATTGTGATTACCAGCTCTAACTTTGGCGTAGTGCCCCTGATCTTCAGAAGCGTGTCGTGTAATAATGTTGATAACAGCTAGAAATGAATTAGAGCCAAAGGTTGAAGCGTTGGGGCCGCGTGAGACTTCGATGCGTTCAATATCTTCAATGTTGATGGGAATCATATTCCAGTTAACACCACCAATCATTGGTTCATAGATGGAGCGGCCATCGATCAAAACCTGCATCTGTTTTGAAAACTGGTCAGTATGACCATGATAGGCGACGACCATTTTTGATTCTTCGCCCCATTCATTGGCATTGCTGCCAACAACGATGCCAGGTACCAGTCTGAGAATTTCCGGGATAGTTCTGGCGCCGCTGGCTTCAATAATCTGTCTGTCAATACTGGTGACAGCGACAGGGGTCTCTGATATGGGTTGTTCCAGACGGCTGGCCGAGAGCACCACCGGCATTTCAAAAAACAGGTCGTCTTCGCTAGCCTGTAGTGGCATGGAAAGGGTAAAAGCTATGAAGGATGTGAGTGCAGTGCTAATTTTTCTAAAGCTGGAATACTGATTGTTAAATCGCATAATTACATTGATTAGTGGCAAAGAATGTCTTGTAATATATACTCTCGACCTTGTGTAGTAAATGGTGAGATTCAATGTACAAAACTCTGGCTGATTATATTGGTCATACGCCCCTGGTACGCTTGCAGCGATTAGCGGGTGAAACAACAAATACTTTGCTGGTCAAGCTGGAAGGCAATAATCCTGCTGGTTCTGTAAAGGATCGGCCTGCTTTGAATATGATTTTTCAGGCGGAAAAGAGGGGTGATATTAAGCCCGGTGATACTCTGATCGAAGCCACCAGTGGGAATACCGGAATTGCACTGGCGATGGCAGCGGCTATCCAAGGCTATCGCATGATTTTGATTATGCCGGAAAATATGAGTGAAGAACGTCGTGCTGCGATGAAAGCTTATGGTGCTGAACTCATTCTGGTGACACAGGAGCAAAGTATCGAAGGTGCGCGTGATTTGGCACTACAGATGCAGCAGGAAGGCAAAGGCAAGGTGCTGGATCAATTCAATAATGATGATAATCCAAATGCGCATTATATCAGTACAGGACCAGAGATCTGGGATCAAACTGAAGGTAAAATTACACATTTTGTCAGTGCCATGGGTACGACCGGTACGATTATGGGTGTGTCTCATTTCCTCAAGGAAAAGAATCCAGATATTCAGATTGTTGGTGTGCAGCCTGAGGAGGGCGCGAGTATTCCTGGTATTCGCCGCTGGCCTGAAGAATATTTGCCCAGTATTTTTGAAGCCAGCCGAGTCGATAGCACTTTAGATGTTAGTCAGCAGGCCGCTGAGCAGACGACACGTGATTTGGCTGCTAAAGAGGGTATCTTCTGCGGTATTTCATCGGGTGGTGCGGTAGCGGCTGCTATGCAGTTGAATCAACAAGTCGAAAATGCGGTGATCGTTTCTATTATTTGTGATCGCGGTGATCGTTATATGTCTACCGGTGTTTTCCCCGCTTAATAATTTCAGAGTAATTTTATATGTCTAATAAACGTCGCCGACGTCGTTCACCTCGTCTGCCAGAAGAACCTGTTCAAGTTGAAATTGAGTCATTGTCTGCAGAAGGTCGGGGCATTGCCCATGTCGATGATCGAATTGTTTTTGTCGATCAGGCTTTAGCCGGTGAAACAGTCTTATTCAAATATACCAAGTTGAGCAAGAAAATTGCAGAGGGTCGAGCGATTGAAATATTGAAAGCTTCGCCTGACCGAGTGGAAGCTAAATGCAGTGCTTTTGCAATGTGTGGTGGCTGTTCATTGCAACACATGAGTGCCGACAAGCAACTGGAGTTGAAGCAGAAAACTTTTCTGGATCATCTTGAACATATTGGTCATGTTGAGGCGGAGAATTTATTGCCACCATTGACTGGGCCGCTTTGGGGGTATCGTCATAAAGCACGTTTAAGTGTTCGCCATGTACGAAAAAAAGATCAGATTATGGTGGGCTTTCGTGAAAGTGGCTCTTCATTTGTTACCGATGCCGAGCAATGTGAAATTTTGCATCCCAGTGTTGGTTTATTGTTGACGGAGTTAGCCGACTACATTTCGCGTATGGAACAAAAAGAGCGCATTCCTCAAATTGAAGTCGCGGTAGGTGATAATCAAACAGTATTAGTTTTCAGGCATCTTGATCCTCTGCCTGAAACAGACAGAGAAATTTTGCGCGAACTGGCAATCAAACACGATTTTGTTATTTATTTACAGGCCGGTTCACCCGATGAGCTTGAAGCTTTACATCCTCTGCAGCCAGAAACGCTTTATTACGAACTGCCTAAACATAATGTGCGTGTTGAATTTCAGTCTTCCGATTTTACTCAGGTCAATCCTGAAATAAATCGTGACATGTTGGACAGGACAATTGATTTTTTACAATTAAAAGATACTGATCAGGTGCTGGATTTGTTTTGTGGTTTAGGTAATTTTTCATTACCGATGGCGCGGCAGTGTGCACAGTTGACGGCGGTTGAAGGTTCGGCAGTGATGGTGAAAAAAGCACGAGACAATGCAGCTAAAAATAATATTGAAAATGTTGAATTTCATATGGCTGATTTGTACAGCGAAGAAATTGCAACCGCGCCCTGGCTGAAGAAAAAATACAATAAAATATTACTCGATCCACCACGTTCTGGTGCGGATGCGGTACTCAGGTATTTGGCAAAAATGGATGCGGAACGCATCGTTTATGTTTCATGTCATCCTGCGACATTGGCGCGTGATGCGGGTGTTTTGGTGAATGAATTAGGTTATCGTTTAAGCGATGCGGGAATCATGGATATGTTCCCGCATACTAAACATGTGGAGTCTATTGCTGTTTTTGTTAAATAAGGTTTGTTTTATTCGAGATAGAATCCCATCTTCACACCAGCAACTTCAATAACATCTTTATCCGCCAAAGGCTGTGCCTGAGTGCCAACTTCCTGATCATTGACCAGAGGGCGTTTCTCGTAGGAACCTGCATCGACAACGATGAGGAAGAAGCCAAGAGGGCGTCGTGTGATGGCTGCAACCTGTACACCCGGTTTGCCCAGGGTAGTCAGGATCTTGGTGATTTTCATGCGCTTGCCACTGTTGGCTCCACTGAGTAGTTCTAAATAGGCTTCAGCCTGCTCGCTTCCTGCAGCACCAGCAGAGGCTAAATCAGCAGCGATCTTACCAATCGATTTTTCGAGTTTTTTACTGGTTTCGGTGGAAACAGGCTGATCATTCGCATCTGGGCGAATAATCATAGTTTTCTCAAATTCACCTTCACCCGCTTCTTCAGCCTCGTTCACATATTCAAGTGTATGTTTTCCAATAACGACCTTTTCACCATTCTGTAAAGAGTGCTTGGTAATAGGCTGGCCATTGATCAATGTGCCGTTTGTGCTATTCAGGTCTTCGATAAAAGAATCGTTGAGAATTGTCAGGATTTTGGCGTGGGTGCCGCTGACAGCGAGATTATCGATATGGATATCATTAGTCGGTTTTCGTCCGATGGTAATGATTTCCTGATCTAGCTCGTATTCTTTTACGGGCTTGTTGTCGAAGCTGAGTATTAATTTGGCCATTTTTGTTCCTTAATGCACATATTTATTATTATGCTTATGAGAATAAATCAAAAAAACGAGAAAACAAGCTATTTTTGGCAGGAAATGATTTTAATGGTCTCGCCAGAATCACGGAAATGTTGTCTTTTCCGCCGTGCCGATTGGCTTCTTCTACCAGTTCGGTTGCTGCTTTTTCAAGATTATCGGTATTTCGCTTGATGGTTTCGTGGATCAAATCATCTTCGATCATGTCGTTTAGGCCATCTGAGCAGAGCAGGTAGATGTCGTTGATTTGTGTAACATCTTCCTGAATATCGATGCGTACATTTTCTTCTATACCTATAGCTCGAGTAACCAGGTTTTTGTTGAGTGACTTTCTGGCTTGCTCAGGAGTGTAAAAACCACGATCAACCAGTTCCTGCATCAAGCTGTGGTCACGGGTGACCTGTTCGAGTACGCCATCTCTGACCCGATACAGGCGAGAATCACCAACGTGTGCGACGGTGAAACGGTTATCATAAAATAAGACGACGACAACGGTTGTGCCCATGCCCCGGTATTGTGAGTTTTCACTGGAAGAGTCAAAAACGTTGCTGTTGGCGAGTTCGATGGCATCGTGAACAGTCATGCTTTCCATGCTGTAGCCTGTTTCTTTATCTGTGTCGCCTTCGTTGAGGTTTTTCAGTTTTTCAGTAAGGGTGTCGTAAACAGTGCTGACGGTAATAGCACTGGCGACTTCGCCGCCACGGTGGCCACCCATGCCATCAGCCAGTATGGCCAGGCCCAATGATGTTTCAGTACTGATGGCATCTTCGTTATGATCACGCACAGAACCGACATCTGTTAATCCTGCAATCTCAATTTTACCTTTTAAGCTCATAGCGTCCCTCAGTCCTTGCCTTCAGCGGCTATGATTCTCAGACATTTACCAATGTCATCTGCCATTTGTTTTCCGGTTTTATAACGTTTTTCAACATCTTTCTGTAGAGCTCGATTGATGATTACGTTAATGCAGCGTGGTAAATCAGGGTTAATAGAGCTAGGTGCAGGATGCTCTTCATTGGCGATTTTGTACATTAATGCGGCCATTGAATCACCAACGAAGGGAAGTTGACCCGTGACCATCTGGAACATCATAACGCCGAGCGAGAATAGATCGGATTGACCTTCAACTCTTTTGCCGGCTAATTGTTCTGGCGACATGTAAGAGGGGGTGCCCAATACCATGCCGGTTTTTGTTTTGCTTGAATCGGTGATGCGGGCGATACCAAAGTCGGTGATTTTTATAACATCACTTTCTGGATCCCACATTAGATTGGCAGGCTTAATGTCACGATGCACTATGTTGAAACTGTGCGCATAACCCAGGCCATCAGCGGTTTGCTGCATTAATGAAAGCACCTTGGTGACAGGCAGCAATTTATCTTTTTTAATGTATTTGGCCATGTCGGAGCCTTTCAGGTACTCCATGGCAATATAAGCAAGATCATGTTCATCGCCAGCATCAAAGATGGTGACAATGTTGGGATGATTGAGGCGACCGGCAGTTTCTGCTTCGCGGAAGAAACGCTCTTTAACTTCTTCCAGTTCATCATCTTCGAATTCCTGAGAGAGTGCCATGGTTTTGATGGCAACAACACGAGAAATTTTCGGATCTTTTCCGAGATAAACGGCACCCATAGCACCTTTACCCAGTTCTTTCTCGATCTCATAGCGTCCCAGCATGGGTTTTTCGATATTGCCATCATCAAGTAGTAATGAACTATTGGAGGATGTGCCACCTCCACCCAGTATTACGGTTTCGTCCATGGCGGTGGCTCGGTTTGAGCGGGTTTTAATATCGCGGAAGTTAGGGTCGATATCAGTAATGTAATCGTAAACAGACTTGGCTTTGTTGAACTGGCGTTTACGTTCGTAATCCAGCGCCAGATTGTACATAAGTTCTAGTGCAGACTTATCAGCCGGTAATTTGCGGAATTTTTCAAAGGCCATGTCCAGTTGTCCCTGACCTTGCATGGAAAGTCCCAACATGCGATTACTTTCAGCCGATTCAATATCCAGACGTGCTTTACCACGTTCGGTGAGCAGGAAGCGTTTTGTTGTCAGCAGTATGTGACCGGTAATGAGCAGCAGGGAAGGTGTCATCAATTGAACCCACACACCTTCATTGGTCATCAACACGTAGTGTGTGGCAAAGAAACCAATGAATAGAATAATGGTGGTAATGAAGCCTGCCGCTGCACCCATACGCGGTAATAATAGCATCAGATAAAGCGCAGCTAACATCAATGCGCCCAGTTGTGCATAGCCTGCCCATTCTGGTTCAATGAAGAAATCTTCGTTAAGAATGCTCGAGATCGAGTGAGCTAGTGTCAGGACGGGGGACATGGCTGGGTCGATAGGAGTAACCATGGTGTTGCCAACGCCAAAAGCGGTAGCACCGATAAGTACGATTTTATCTTTGTATTTGCTGACGGGGACTTTTCCCTGAATAACGTCAAAGAAGGAATCAACAGGGAAAGCACTTTCATAGCCATCACTGTTGTAGAAGAAAGTTTTCATTTGAGATTCTTCGTCTGTTTTTATCGTCAGGCGACCGAGTTGAACATCTGAACTGACGGTGACTTTGATGTCTTTAATATCCAGGTTCAGACTTTTTGCAGCAAGAATGAGTGAAAGAGAAGGATAGAAATCATCATAATAATCGACAATCAGTGGCTCGCTACGTATGCCACCATCGACATCGAGCACACTGACCAGGGCACCAATGTTTAAGGCAGTTTGTCCAATGGTTGGGATCGGCGGCAAACTATCCACCATGGGTAAAGGACGCCAGCCATCCGGGTTGTTGCCTGGGTTATCAATAATATTACTTTCTGGGAGTTTGTTGATGCGTACATATTCAGGAAGATCTTCATTGGGGCGGCCGATAGGATCACCCAGGATAAAGGGCATGGCCAGTACGACGTTGCCCGTTTGCTGCATGCTTTCTGCCAGTGTCTTATCTGTATCTAAAGAAATGGCTGCTGCGGTGATGTATTCTTTATAAGCAGCAATGTCATCAATGACCTGATTCTGCAATGGCGAGTTGGCTACATGCTCTTTGATCATCTTGATGGCGGTTCTGCCATTGGCATCACGTTTGTTTTTAACGAGACGTTGAGAATCATTGATGGTCTGGTTGAGTTCTTCTACGTATTGAGGAACTTTGGAAAGGTTGCTTTCATCAAAAATGGAGCTTAGATCCTGTAAGAACTGTAAGCCGGGATCAAGTTGTGGTTCAGTAAATAATACGGTCTGGCCGATTGCCTTGGCACCACCTTCGGTCAGTAGCGCGTGCATCTGTGCATGAATATCACGAGACCAGGGCCAGCGGCCTATGTTGTCGATACTCTCATCATCAATAGCAATAACGGCAATTTTGTCACTGGCGGTGCGGCTGGATGACTGCACGCCAAAATCATAAGCATTACGTTCAATGCTCTGGATTAAAGTAGATTGCATGAAGATGATAAAGAAGAGAGTAATTATGAGGCCGACAAACCAGTCGCTCTTCCAAAACCCTTGTTTCATAGTATCACCCGTTTTTTCTTATTGTTTTCAAACCGGACTTTCCCTGTTAATGATAGATCAGACGGTTTTGCTATCGGTTTTTTATTTTCTATCTTATAGCCGAAAATTGCCTGATTATCCTGCATATTGTCCTGTAATTATTATAGTTCACTGTTTTTTTAGACTTCCGCGAGCATAGCGCATTCTTGTAGCCTTGTCCCGTTCTATGACGCGGCAGGCATCAGTACATATACGGCTGGTTCTCGTTTTTCATTAGAAGACTGGCCATGGTGGCACCTACGCGTTTAGCCAGTCTATCCAGCAGATCATCAGTGACAGTAAAATCAACAATGTCCTCTTCACCAATCACTTCTCGGGCAACATAACCCGCACTCGCCAGTTCATCGATCAGGCCAATTTCAAGGCTTTGCTCACCAGTCCAGATGAGGCCGGAGAATAAGCCTTCAACATCCTGTTTTAAACGATCACCACGACCTTTTTTTACGGCGTTAATGAATTGCAGATGAATGCTGTGTAGCATGGTGCTCATGTGTTTATTAACTTCCTCATCGACAGGCATGAAAGGGTCGAGCAGTGCCTTGTTTTTACCTGCGGTGAGTGTTCTGCGTTCTACGCCCAGTTTTTTCATGGCATCGACAAAACCAAAGTTATCCATGCGCACGCCGATGGAACCCACAATGCTGGCTTTGTCGGCATAAATTTTATCAGCAGCGGCGGCAACGTAATAACCACCAGAAGCACACATGTCACTGATGACTGCGTACAAAGGTGTATCTGGGTATTTTTCACGCAGACGAATTATTTCATCATAAATATAGCCAGCCTGTACCGGTGTGCCGCCGGGGCTGTTGATGCGCAGTATTACACCGGTTGTGTTTTTGTCTTCAAAGGCATCGCGTAAAGCGATGACGATATTGTCCGAACTGGCTTTTTCACCTTCGGCAATTAACCCCGTTAAATTGACTAATGCTGTATGTTTTGTAGTTAATTTTTTGGTGCTTATATCGCTGTCGATGAACATAACCAGTAAAGTAATAAGGTAGGCGAAGGTTAGCATTTTGAAGAAAATGCTCCAGCGACGTGAGCGCCTTTGTTCTCGTAAGCTTGATTCAGCTAGCTTGGTGATGAATTTTTTTTCCCAACCCGGTTCTTGTTCGTTCATAGTTTTCTATACGTTTGTTTATGTTTTAAATATATCGATTTAATTGTTCGACAGGAAATTTGATAAATCTGAGATTCTGTCCAGACATAATAAAGGCTTATGTTGCATCAGTCTATCAGCAGTGTGAGCGCCGTGGCTGACGGCGACTGCATCAACCCCTGCATTCTTAGCCATCATTAAATCGTGTTCACTGTCACCAACCATAAGAGCCTGTGTGGTATTCGTCCGGGTTTCATCGAGAATGCCCAGCAACATTTCAGGATGGGGCTTAGATTGGTTTTCACCCGCGCAACGAGTTGTGGTGAAGTAATGTCTGACAGGATGTTCAGTCAGTGAATGTTCTAATCCAATACGGCTTTTACCCGTTGCGATCGCCATAGTAAAACTTTTGCTTCGTAATTCATCGAGCATATCAGTGACGCCATCGAATAAGGGCGCTGGTACTTTATTTTCATTCAGGTAATGATGTCGGTAAGCGTCAGACATTTTATTAGTCAGTGTTTGCGGCTTGTCTGGGTGGAGTCGTTCCATTGCTTCCTGCAAACCTAAACCGATAACGCTACGAGCCGCCTCTTCGGTAATCTCTTCACTACAAATCATTTTGCTGGCGGCTTGCAGGCTGGCGGTGATTTGTTCAATTGAATCGACGAGGGTGCCGTCCCAGTCGAAGACGAGTAGTGAATAGGGGTTGTTTAAATTGTTCATGATGCTATTTTGTTGAGTACGTTTTGCAACTCGTCGCTTAATGGTGCTTCGATGATCAGTGGCTTATTAGACGTTGGGTTAAGTCCGGGTAATTCGATGCGTGCGGCGTGTAAAAATAGGCGTTTTAGTCCAGATTTTTTCAAAGTCTGATTGTATTTTTTGTCACCGTATTTTTTGTCACCAGCAACAGGGTGGTCCGCGTGGGCGGCATGAACACGAATTTGGTGTGTGCGACCGGTTTCGATTTTAATTTCCATCAAACTGGATTGCGGGTAGATTTTCTTCGCCTCAAAATGGCTGATGGCGTGCTTGCCATCATCATTAACTTCAACCATGTGCTCACCGCTGCGCATGGTTTTTTTCAGTGCTGCGTCGATGGTGTTAACGCCTTGCCATTGGCCTTCAACCAAAGCGAGATAATACTTGCCGATGCCTGATCTGCTCTCATCACGAAATAGGTCATGTAGTTTAGTTAAGCTGGTTCTATTCTTTGCGATGATCAAACATCCGCTGGTTTCACGGTCAAGACGATGAACCAGTTCAATAAACCGATCGGGGTGTTGTTGCTTCAGCGCCTCGATAATACCGAAGGCAAGACCGCTGCCGCTGTGCACGGCAATACCAGAAGGTTTGTTGATCACCATTAAATCGTCATTTTCAAAAAGCACGGATGCTTCAATGAGCTTGATCACCGAATCAGGGATGATGACTTTATCACCACTGTTGATGCGGGCAGGGGGGATGCGTACTTTGTCATCCAGCTTTAATTTATAGAGAGGCTTTTTCCGGCCACTGTTGACTCGAACCTGACCGCTGCGTAAAAGCTGGTATATATGGCTTCGAGGCACTCCCTTGAGTTGTGTCATCAGGAAGTTATCGATGCGCTGTCCTGCGTTATTAGCATCAATTTGAACTATTCGGGCATTTTGACGGTCTGATTTCATGTGGTTAAAAGTCGATTCTCTGATAGAAATAGTGGGTAAATAGTTAATTTTTAAGCATTTAGTGCTTATTTCAGGTTGACCGTAGGGCTGCATTTTGACAGACTTGCCCCTGTTTATACCAGCGCAAGCTATTATAACGATTAAGGATTTTTCGACTGACTCGATTTAAGCGCAGTCGTTAAGGGAAGTTCCCAGGCTGTGATTAGCGGGGAAGCGCCACGAATAGCGTGGCCAGCAGGCCTCATTGGGAGGTCGGTGCAATGAATTTACATATTCGCATTACTGTTTTGGTTGCGAATAGTGTCAATAAAAGAAAACAAATAAACAATATTTAATGTATATCTCATCTTTATTTGCCGGAATCAATTTCACATTGCCTGAACTAGCCGTGTTGGGAGCCTTTGTCTCTCTATTTAGCACGCTATCTGTTCTGGCTTTAAGTTATGTGCGCCTACCAAAAATGGCCGCCATCGGTGGATTAGAGCTGAGATCAACTTCAGGTTTAATGAAAAATGAAAAGAATTTTAATCAATGCGACTCAGAAAGAAGAGATTCGCGTAGCGATGGTCGATGGCCAGCAGCTCTACGATCTAGATGTCGAAATTTCCTCACAGGGACAAAAGAAAGCCAACGTTTACAAAGGTAAAATTACCCGCGTAGAGCCCAGTTTAGAAGCGTGTTTCGTCGATTACGGCGCAGAACGACACGGTTTCCTGTCTTTTAAAGAAATATCACGCAGTTACTTCACCGAAGCTGGGCTCAAAGCCAGTGGTCGTCCGGATATCCGTACCGCCATTGCTGAAGGCACCGAAGTCGTTGTTCAAATTGAAAAAGAAGAGCGCGGTAACAAAGGTGCGGCCTTAACCACGTTCATCAGTCTTGCTGGACGTTTCCTCGTGCTGATGCCTAATAATCCTCGTGCCGGTGGTGTTTCACGCCGTATCGAAGGCGAAGATCGCAATACCATTCGCGAAGCCATGAGTCAGCTCAATATACCCGATGGTATGGGTATGATCGTGCGTACCGGTGGTATTGGTCGTTCTGTTGAAGAACTGCAATGGGATCTGGACTATTTGTTGCAACTTTGGGAAGCCTTCGAGGGTGCGGCGAAAGATCGTCCTTCACCTTTCCTGATTTATCAGGAAAGCAACGTCATTATCCGCGCTTTGCGTGATTATTTCAGAAATGACATCACCGAAGTACTGATTGATTCACCAGAAGTGTTTGAGACTGCCAAGCAGTTTATCGAGCAGGTGATGCCTAATCGCATCAGTAAGATCAAGCTCTACGAAGATACCGTGCCGATGTTCAATCGCTTCCAGATTGAAAATCAGATCGAATCAGCTTATCGTCGTGAAGTACAACTACCATCGGGTGGCTCGATTGTGGTCGATCACACCGAAGCACTGATTTCTATCGATATCAACTCGGCACGCGCTACCAAGGGTAGTGATATTGAAGAGACGGCAACCAACACTAACCTTGAAGCCGCTGATGAAATTGCACGTCAATTGCGTTTGCGTGATCTGGGTGGTCTGGTGGTAATTGATTTCATCGATATGATGTCGAACAAAAATCAGCGTGCGGTGGAAAAACGTTTAAATGATGCCGTGGCGATTGACCGCGCTCGCGTACAAATTGGCCGTATCTCACGTTTTGGTTTGATGGAAATGTCACGTCAGCGCCTGAAACCGTCACTGGGCGAAGCGACACAGATTGTATGTCCTCGTTGTACCGGTAATGGCACCATCCGCACGGTTGAGTCACTGGCTTTATCGCTGGTACGTGTTGCAGAAGAAGAAGCGCTCAAGGAAAGTACGGGTCGTGTTGAAATACACGTACCGGTTGATGTGGCCACCTTCATGTTGAATGAAAAGCGTAAAGCAATTGCCGATGTCGAAGCCCAAACGGGTGTACATATTCTGGTTATCGCCAGCACTGCACTGGAAACGCCTCAATATCGTGTTGAGCGTGTCCGTAAGGTTGATATGCCTGAAAGCAGCGACAAGGCAAGCTATCAGCAAGCCGAAGTGATAGATCAAAGCTATCGCCCAGATCAGCATAAAGAAAAATTGATTCAGCCTGAAAAACCTGCGGTGGCATCGATTACGCCAGCGAAACCGAAACCGCCAGCGGTTAGCACTGAGAAACAAGAGAGTTCGAAAGGTTTAATTGCTTCCATCATCTCTATGTTTAAAGGCGATGAAGAAGAGGAGCCAACTGCGAAAGCCAAGCCACAACAGCGTTCATCACAAGGTGGTAATCGTGGTAATCGTGGTGGACGAGGCAGAAACCAGCGCGGTAATCGTAATCGTCGTCCTGCGCAGAATAAGCAGCAGGATAATAGGCGGCAGGCTCAAAAAGGCGATAAGCAACAGGCTTCAAAAGAGGGTGATAAGCCTGCTGATACGGCAAAAGATGAGAATGCTCAACAGGGGCAAGGTCAGTCAAGCCGTCGTGGTCGTCGTGGTGGTGGTCGCGGTCGCCGAGATAATCGCAAAAAACCTGCTGCACAGGAAGGTCAGAATCAGCAAAACCAGAGTTCACAGAATAAGAGCGAACCTAGTCAGGCTGCTCCAGCTAAAAGTGCGCCATCGCAGCAGGCTCCGACCCAAAGTCAGCCAGCACAGGCAAAGCAGGAACAGACTAAACCAGTACAGAGCAAGCCTGAAACAAAGCCAGCTTCTGCACCACAGTCGTCGCCTAAATCTTCATCTGAGCCAGGCAATGTAGTGGATAAACCTAAGCGCGAAATTAGCGGCAATATTTCACCTTCAGCAAAAGCGGCTGTGGCTGCTTCAGCACCTGCCGCTCAAGCTAAGCCTGCACCGGTAGTTTCTGCACCGGAAGCAGCGCCAAAGCCAACGCCTGTGGCATCAACGCCTGCTCCGGCACAAGCACCCGTTAAGGAAAGCGTTGAAAAAACACCTTCAGGTGAATAGCTCTAAATAGAACGATGTGTTTGCAGGTGGGCAATGAGTCCATCTGCAGCATCTTCGATCAAATCCAGCACGATCTCAAAACCATTGCCGCCACCGTAGTAGGGGTCGGGTACTTCTTTCTTATCAGTCTTGTCTGAAAACTTCAGAAATAGATGGATTTTGTCGTCCAGTCCAGTGGGACAGATTGCCTGCAAATCATCTTCATTGCTCATGTCCATGGCAATGACGTAATCGAACTCATTAAAATCGCTCTCTTCTACCTTGCGAGCACGTTGTGAACTTAAATCATAGTCGCGTTTAATGGCTGTTTCCTGAGAACGAGGGTCGGGTGGATTGCCGACATGGTAGGCGTGTGTGCCTGCGGAATCGATGTGTATTTTGTCACTGAGCCCGGCGGCAGAAACCTTGTCTCTAAATACGCCTTCAGCGCTGGGTGATCGGCAAATGTTGCCCATGCAAACAAATAAAACTTTAATCATGTGAACTCCTGTGTGAATCGCGATATTCTACCCATTAAGTTGAGCGTGACAATGCCCTGTTTTCGTATTGGTTAGCGGTGATCGGGCGAATCCGTTAATATATGCGGCTTGTTTGACAACAACTGAATAAATCATGCTGCACATATACAACACCCTTACCCGCAAGAAAGAGCTTTTTACCCCCATCGAGCCGGGTAAGATCAAGATGTACGTTTGTGGTATGACGGTTTATGACCTGTGCCATCTGGGGCATGCGCGGGTGCTGGTGGTGTTTGATACGGTCACGCGCTACATGCGTCAAAGTGGTTATGAGGTGAATTACATTCGTAATATTACCGATATTGATGACAAGATTATTGCGCGCGCTAATGAAAATGGTGAAGAGTTTAGTGCGCTCACCACGCGATTTATTGAGGCAATGCACGAGGATGCTGCTGAGCTGGGCGTGTTGCCCCCCAATGAAGAGCCTAAAGCCACGTCTTCTATGGATGACATTATCAGCATGATAGAAACGCTGATTAAAAAAGGCCATGCCTACGCGGCAGATAATGGTGATGTCTATTATGACGTTAGCTCATTCGATAATTACGGACAGTTATCAGGTAAGCATCTGGAAGATCTGCGTGCAGGTGAACGCGTCGCCATTGATGTTAATAAGGATGATCCTTTAGATTTTGTATTATGGAAAGCTGCCAAGCCCGATGAGCCTTCATGGGATTCGCCCTGGGGTAAAGGTCGTCCCGGCTGGCATATCGAATGTTCAGCCATGTCTACCTGCTGCCTGGGTAATCATTTTGATATTCATGGTGGCGGTCAGGATTTGCAGTTCCCGCACCATGAAAATGAAATTGCACAATCAGAAGGTGCCACAGGTGAGAAGTTCGTTAACCTGTGGATGCACAATGGTTTCGTGCGTATCAATGATGAAAAAATGTCCAAGTCACTGGATAATTTTTTTACCGTACGTGAGATTTTAAAACTCTATCAGGGTGAAGAGATTCGCTACTTTGTTCTGGCGAGTCATTACCGTAGTCCATTAAATTATTCCGACCAGTTACTCGATACGGCGCGTTCATCTTTAACTCGTTTATATAACGCATTGCGTGGTCTGGATGTGCCTTCAGTTTCATTAATCGAAGATGAAGCCGAAGTTGAATTTAGCAAAGCAATGGATGATGATTTTAATACCTCTGAAGCCATTGCTGTTTTGTTTGATTTAGCAGGGCAGGTGAATCGTCTGCGCGAAGAGAATCCTGAAGTAGCTTTGCAAAAAGCGGGTATGTTGAAAAAACTGGCTAATGTTTTAGGTTTGCTCGAAGCTGATCCTGAAACTTATTTGCAGGGTGGTGCGGGTGAGAGTGATGATGCTGAGAAAATTGAATCTTTAATTCAGCAACGACTGGATGCAAGAGCGAATAAGGACTGGGCAGAAGCTGACCGAATTCGTGATGAGTTAAATGCGATGAATATTGAGCTGGAAGATAAAGAGGGTAAGACTATTTGGCGTCGAGGATAAATCCTGTTTTATAATAAAAATTTTTCAGATTTTATTAATTTTTTGATGATGGGTTTCTTATTTCATTCCAGTCTTTCTTTTTTTCACCAACTGACGCCAGATCATCTCCGTCACTTTCCAGCCCCTCGTACAGGTGAGTAACTTCATTCATTAATTTTAATAATTTATCGGCGGACATTTTTATCATCAAGGGAATGAATTCACCATCTTTGTGATGTGAGCTACGTTCAAACATAGTGAATTCTCTTCTGGCCTTGGTTAGTTTTGCATTTATTTCTTCTGTGCTCAAATCTGATGAGCTTAATTCGCCCAGAGCGCCTTTAAATTCATTCAGCGCTCTGGAGTAATCGTCGGTATATTCAGAGCTACCAAATCCCCAGCTTTGCAGCATATATAAATTAGATAGTCGTTGTGAAAGCATGCGCTGACGACCAGAAATATTAACTAGTTGGCCTTTTTTCGTGCCTGATTCATCCTGCAGCATGATGACAACACGATGCGAGGCTTTGAGAGTATCTTCTGCCAGTATTCTCAGCTCTTCTACGTTAGCTTTGTCCACAGGCTCTCTGGCTATTTTTTGTAATGGTTGCCATAACTCTGTAACACGCTGGAGTTGTTTGTTTATTTTTCCAGATTTGCGATATTCTTTAAGTTCACCTAGCTGTTCTTCAAACAGGTTGATCGCTTTTCTTAGTTGTTTTTCACTTTTTTTGGTTGTTATGTCTAAGCCAATTTGGCTATAGGTGGCGACAATACGTTGGGTCAGCATGCGTTGGCGGCCAGCTTTATTAATCGCGGATGACAGTGTGTGAATTTCAGCAGAGCTGTAAGAAGGTAAAATCAGAGAGATAGATAGTAGTGCTATTGAAAAAATATGTCGGCTTGTCATAATAAATATTCTTATACTTATAATTCAGGAAATGATTGAAGTCTCCCTTCTTCAAGATAGGACGTATTGTACTTTTTTTGTTGATAAGCAAACGTTGATATAGATCAATGGGCTGTAGATTGTATGTTGTGGTTACAATATTTAAATCAAGCACTTGCATCTGGCGGTGAGCAGCATTAGAATACGCGCCCTAACACAAGACCATCCCTTGCTCCACCACATTGATGGGGGGCGTAAACCGAGAGGAATATTATGCGACACTACGAAATAGTGTTTCTGGTTCATCCTGACCAGAGCGAACAAGTTACAGCCATGATCGACCGCTATAAAGCGATGATTGAAACAAATGGCGGCAATATCCACCGTATTGAAGATTGGGGTCGACGTCAGTTGGCTTATCCAATCAACAAAATCTACAAAGCTCATTACGCCCTGATGAATATCGAGTGTGACGAAGCAACACGTCAGGAACTTGAGACGGCTTTCCGTTTCAATGATGCGGTTATTCGTAGCATGATAATGAGATGTGATGAAGCAATGACAGAAATGTCTCCTTTGGCTAAAGCTAAAGCAGAAGAAGATGCTGCTCCTAAGCGTGCGCCACGACCCGAAGCTACTGCAAAACCTACTGCTGAAGCTGCCCCTGAAAAACCTGCTGAGCCTGCTGCTGAAAAAAGCACAGAAGAAGCTGCTGAGTAAACGAGGAGAATTATCATGTCATCATATTTTAGACGTAAGCGTTATTGTCGTTTTACTGCAGAAGGTATTACTCACGCAGACTACAAAGATCTTGAATTGCTGAAAGGCTATATTTCTGAAAGTGGAAAACTTGTACCTGCTCGTATTACTGGTACAAAAGCCAAATATCAGCGTCAGCTAACTCGTGCTGTTAAGCAGGCTCGTTACCTGGCTTTGCTACCTTATTCAGATAGTCACGGTTAGTTGTTTTGATGCAATCTCTGTAAAGAGGTTGCAGCAGATAGATGGTGTTTCTGGCTAGATTAATCCTTAAAGGCCCGAGTCAGGCAGCTTTGGTGGCTGCGACACTGGCCATGTTAGGGGTTCTTTTTGCACCAGCTATCTGGTTAAGTGCCGCTGCCATTGCTTTAGTAGTTTTGGTGAAGGATGGACGGCAAGCACTGATAGTAATGGCTGTGGCAACGGTCGGCGCAATGTTATTTGCCGGTTTGATATTTGCCTCACCATTGATGGTTGTTTATTTTCTGCTGGCGGCCTGGCTACCGGCATGGATTGCGGCATCGATATTGCGAACCGCATCGATGGCGGCTAGTTTGCAGGTAATTGCAGGATTTAGCCTGGCGGCGATTATCGGGGTTTATAGTTTTTTTCCAGAAATGGGAGAAATATGGCGTGAGCCTCTGGATTTGCTGGTTGAGCAAATAATGCAACAGTCGCAAGGTGAAATAAGCTTGCAGGTGTTGCAGGAAGTTGAAGAGACAGCGATCAGAATGATCCCTGGTTTTTTAGCTGCCAGCGTTTTGTTTGGCACCATGATCAGCCTGTTTCTGGCCCGATGGTGGCAGGCGATGATACTGAATCCTGGTGGTTTTGCTAAAGAATTTCAGGCGCTAAACCTGGGCAAAACAACCGCAATGATTGCAGTAGCGGTTGTTATTGCAGTAGCGCTGGTTGGATCAGAGTTATGGTATGCTATGTTATTGATCGTTTTAGCGTTGTATTCAACGCAGGGTATGTCGATATTACATGCTGTATTTAAGGGGCGTCAGCTGAATAGAGTCTGGCTGTACCTGATTTATCTGGTGATGTTTTTTTCACCAGAAGTGGCGGCAATGCTGATTCTTGTTGGAATCGCAGATGCCTGGATAGATTTTAGAGGGCGATTGATTACAGTGCGTAGTCAGTAGCTCGATTTACAATAGAGGTTTTGAACGATGGAAGTCATTCTGGTTGAAAAAATTGATCGTCTTGGTGGATTAGGTGATCTGGTTAATGTGAAATCTGGTTTTGCTCGTAACTACCTTTTGCCAACGGGCAAAGCGAAGGTAGCGACAGCAGAAAATGTTGCTGAAATTGAAGCGCGTCGTGCAGAGCTTGAAAAAGCCGCTGCTGAAACACTGGCTGCAGCTGAAGCTAAGCGCGATCAACTGTCCAAGCTGGAAATCAGCATTACCTCCAAGTCTGGTTCTGAAGGTAAATTGTTCGGTTCAGTGGGTAACGCTGATATCGCTGATGCCGTGACTGCTGCTGGCGTTGAAGTGGCTAAACGTGATGTCCGTCTTCCTGATGGTCCTATCCGTCTTGCTGGTGATTATGAAATCACATTGCATTTACACGCAGATGTAGATGCTGTGGTTAAAGTAACCATTATTGGCGAAGAAGACTAAAAGTTTTCTTTTAAAACAGCGGGTTGTCTAATCGCTGTTTTTTACAAAACTTTCTTTGAAGAAAAGGCTCGCCAATGGTGAGCCTTTTCTTTTTTAATCTTTAATAATATGGCACTATTAGCGCATGTCCGATACGATTTCATTTCCCACTTCTGCACATACTGATAACTTGAAGCTGCCTCCTCATTCTATGGAGGCTGAGCAGGCTGTTATTGGCGGTTTGTTGCTCGATAATCGTGCCTGGGAAAAAATTGCTGACCGTATTTCGGAGAAAGATTTTTATCGTCACGACCATCGTATGATTTTTAATGCGATTCGTGCACTGGAAGCGAAATCACAGCCGTTTGATGTGGTGACCCTGTCCGAATCGCTAGCTCACAATGAAGAGCTGGAAGAGGCTGGTGGCCTGGCTTATCTGGGGCGTTTGGCGAAAGATACGCCCAGTGCCGCGAATATCGTTGCCTATGCGGATATTGTGCGTGAGCGTTCAGTATTGCGCCAGCTGATTAGTGTCGGTACCGACATCGCCGACAGCGGCTATCGACCAGAAGGCCGGGAGAGTGGCGAGTTACTCGAAAATGCAGAGAAGCATGTTTTTGCCATCGCCGAGCAGAAAGTACGAGGCGAAACCGGTCTTAGAGCGATCAGTCAGGTGCTTTCTAAAACCGTCGAGCAAATTGACCATTTATTTGAAACCAAAGGGGCTGTTTCGGGTGTTGCCTCAGGTTTTACTGACCTGGACAAAAAAACCACTGGCTTTCAGCCGGGTGATCTGGTGATCGTCGCAGGTCGTCCTGCCATGGGTAAAACCACGTTCGCGATGAATGTGGCTGAAACGGCGGCGATATCTGGTGGTTTACCGGTTGCGGTATTCAGTATGGAGATGCCCGGCGAGCAACTGGCGATGCGTCTGATTTCTTCTCTGGGACGTATCGATCAACATCATATTCGTACCGGTGAGTTAACCGATGAAGACTGGCCACGCATTACCTCATCGATTTCGATGCTCTCTGAAACCAAGTTGTTTATCGACGATACGCCCGCGATGTCACCTAGTGAGGTGCGCGCCAGAGCGCGTCGCATCAAGCGCGAGCATGGTCTTGGTCTGGTGGTTATCGATTATCTCCAGTTGATGCAGGTGGCTGGTGGTAGCGAAAACAGGGCGACAGAAATTTCCGAGATTTCACGTAGTTTGAAAGCCCTGGCTAAAGAGCTGGCGATACCGGTGATGGCTTTGTCCCAGCTTAATCGTGGCCTTGAGCAACGTCCCGATAAACGTCCCGTGATGTCAGATTTGCGTGAATCAGGTGCGATCGAGCAGGATGCGGATATTATTTTGTTTGTTTATCGTGATGAAGTGTATAACGAAGAAAGTCCGGATAAAGGCACGGCAGAAATTATTATCGGCAAGCAACGTAATGGTCCTATTGGTAAAGTTCGCCTAACCTTCCACGGTAAGTACACGCGTTTCGATAATTTCACCCCCGATATGTATAGCAATGATGATTTTGAATAGGCATTGATGCCACTGTAGCCGCGAGATGACGCATACAAGAATTGCACAAGTCAGCATCGATGCCGAAGCACTCAGGCATAACCTGCAACGCGTTAAAACCTTTGCCACTGATAGTAAAGTGATTGCGGTGATCAAGGCTAATGCCTATGGTCATGGTGTGCAGGCAGCGGCCAGCGCTTTGTCTGAAGCCGATGCTTTCGCACTCGCAACACCCAATGAAGCGATATCCTTGCGCCAGTCTGGTATTTCCAAACCTTTGATCGTCTTACAGGGTTTTTCCAGTATTGAAGAACTGAAGGCTCTGGCCGATCTTGATATTCAGGCGGTCGTGCATCAGGTTTCACAAATTGATTTGTTGGAACAATATGTAGATGTAAAGTATGTAGATGTAAAGCTGGATATCTGGTTAAAGATTGATACAGGTATGCATCGTCTGGGTGTACCGGTTGAGCTGGTTGAAGCTTTATATCAACGCCTGAAAAGTTGTGAATCTGTTTCATCTATTCGTTTAATGAGCCATTTTGCTAATGCGGATGAGCCTACCCATCCAATGAATCAAGAGCAACTATCGGCTTTTAGTCAGGTGTGCAATCAGCTCGGACAGAACGATGCCAGCATGGCAAATTCTGCAGCGTTGGTGATGATGCCAGAGAGTCGCATGCAATGGGTAAGGCCGGGGATTATGCTGTATGGATCATCGCCTTTAAAAGATAAAACGGCTAGAGAGTTAGACATGAAACCGGTGATGCAGTTTGAATCAAAGTTAATCGCTGTGCAGGATTTAAAGCAGGGCGATGTGATTGGTTATGGTAGCACCTGGCAATGTCCTGAGGATATGAGAGTGGGAGTGGTTGCTGCAGGTTATGCAGATGGCTACCCACGTCATGCCGAATCAGGAACGCCAGTCTGGATTAATAATGCATTATGTCCGTTACTGGGGCGTGTCTCGATGGATAGTATTTGCATTGATTTGCGAGCTGTAAAAGCAGAAATTGATGAGCGTGTCGTGCTTTGGGGTAAAGAGCTTTCTGTGGATGTGGTGGCTGAGCATGCTGGAACAATTGGTTATGAACTTTTGTGTCATGCGGGTTCGTCCTTAGGTGAGTAAACGGCATAATAGTCACGCTAAAAGTTACAGTTTTTAAATGATTAGTCTATTCTAATCAGACAAGATTATTTTTATATAAATATGTATTGATGCGCATTTGAATGGAGCAAAAAATGATTAAGAAAAAATTATTAGTTTCAACGCTGATGACTGTTTCAGTTTTATTGGCTGGTTGTGTTACTGGCGGCGGTACTGCCATGTTTAGAGGTGATATTAGCCGCACTGGAATAATGTCAAGTTCAGGACCAACCTCGCTGGATTCGTTAGCCTGGAAGCACAGCCTTCCAGATAAAGTTTTTGCATCACCAGTGACTGATGGTAATAATGTTTATCTTGGCTGTAAAGATGGTCAGTTGTATGCGCTGGATCAAAATAGCGGTAAGGTTCAGTGGAGTTTTAGAACGGGTTCTAATATTGAGTCCTCGGTTGCTTTGTCGGATGGTTATGTATTCATTGGTAGCTGGGATAAGAATTTTTATGCAGTGAATACTGAAACCCGTGCAGTGCACTGGAAGTTCCCTGTAAAGGGTCCTATTTCATCTTCACCTGTAGTTAAGGATGGTACGGTTTATGTCGGTGGAGAAGATGGCAATATGTACGCCATTGATATTGAGACGGGTCAGGAGCTATGGAAATTCCCCGCTAAAGGAGGAATATATACGTCGCCTGCAATTAAAGGCGATCATATTTTCTTTGGTACACTCAAAGGTATGATGTATTCAGTGAATATAAAAACAGGGCAGGAGTTCTGGCGTTTCCCACTTCGTCATAAAATTCATTCATCTCCAGCGGTGGATGATAATAATGTTTATTTTGGTGCTGATGACAAACATATTTATGCCGTTAATATACGAACCGGTCAGCAGGTCTGGCGTAAAAAAACTGCAGGCCAGATATTGTCCTCACCAGCGCTTACCGATGACCTGGTGATTTTTGGTAGTAAAGATAGTTATGTTTATGCCTACGATAAAGAAAAAGGTTTTCGAGAATGGGAGTACCGCACCGAAGGTCCTATTTTCTCATCGCCCGTTATTGCGTCAGGATCAGTTTATATCGGTAGTACCGATCGCAATCTTTATGTGCTGAATGAGTCAGACGGTAGTGTTATGTGGAAATATACCGCTGTAGATAAAATTTTCTCAGCACCTGTTGTGAGTGATGGAAAAGTTTTCTTTAATAGCGTTGATGGTTCTCTGTACGCTGTTAAATAATAAAAATACTCTGTTGCCTGTGAGTTAAGGTTGCAGAGTATTTTTTCAAGCTTGCCAGCTACTTCTTCGGCACAGGCCTTCAAAATTACAATAGCTGCAGGTTGTTGTATCGCCCCAGGCGGGTAATTCTTTTTTCTGCTGAATCATGCTGAGTATTGTTGTCAGTCGATCAAGAACGTCATTTTTCAAAAGCTCAAGTGCATCGCCAGAAAGTTCAGCGCCTTTTTTGATTTTGTTTTTAGGATCATCGAGCGTCAAATAAATGATATTTGTTGCTGCCTCATCGAGTAGTGCGTATGTGGTGAGCTGAATGTTTTCGCCAGAATCCACATCAGACTGACTGGCGGATTTCCCGGTTTTATAATCAATAAGGCAATGTTCATTGTTGTTTTTATCGATTCGATCAAGTCGTCCAAAAATACGTGTCGATGGACCAAGACTTTTTTCCATATTTTCTTCGGCGCTGTGAATAGACCAGTTTTTTTGTTGTTCGATCTGCCAGTCAATATAGCTGGGAATGTGTTTTAACCAACGATGCAGCCAGCTTCTATGCAATACATTGTTTTCCAGATCGGTATTAAAAATAATGCTGGAAGTTTGTTTCAAATGCTCAATGGCTTTGTCACGATTGTCTTCTGTTATATGTTCATTAAAGGGCGTGGGTAATTCGCGAACCTGCTGATGTAGTGCTTGCAGAGCGAGATGGACGCGTTCACCATAATCAGATTTTTTTAATTCATCACTGATTTCATCGGCAGGTTTTAGTTTGAGCATGTCGCCTGAAAAAAACTGATAGGGGCAGTTGATCAATCGTTGGTGAGAACCTGCTGAAATACGCTCAGGAGACAGGTCATTTGGGGCATTGGCGGCGGCCTGTTTTGCCTGCTCAGGCAAATTGTCTGTATCGCAAATCATGACGCCGCAATGTGTCGTTAGTAATTCAGCCAGGTTATTATTTTTTAGTGATCGATCAAAACTTAACAGATGAAAGTTTTCTAATGCTTCTATCCAGGGTGAAGCAGGAATCGCTTCGCCTTCATTTTCAGATTTATAAGTGATCAAGGTTTTCTTTGTATTGCCCAATAACTGCTGGAAATATTGTAATTTTTGAGTGCTATGTTCTTCCCAGATAGTTAGTCCCAGTGATTTTCTTGCGCTCTGATTGAAAAACGGTGAGCTGGGTAGAGAGCCGGGCATGAACTGGCGATCAGCGGCGGCGATAACAAGTGCATCGAAACTTTTTAACTGAGCCTGTTCCAGCGTCATGAGCTGTACTGGTGAAGCTTCCGTTTGCGGGCTGAACATGTGTTCTTCAAGAGACAGTCCCAGCCATGCTCTAAAATCACTCCATTGCAATTCTGGATTGCTGTAATTCAGGCTGTGCTTCATATCGCCAAGGGTTTGTATAATGCGCATACCTGCAGGGTCTTGCGAAAATGTTTGTTCAAGTCCCAGTTGCTTCAGGTTGTCCAGTAGAGTATCAAGAAACACATTGAGATGATGGCTCTTTTTTGAGTGATAAAGAGTGGTCAATGATTCGGCGTTTTGTTCGAGCTGATCAAGTAGTGCAACTACCTTTTGATAGGAATCTTTGGGCCAGTGCTCCAGTCTCTTCAGGCGATAGTGAAGATGTTTTTTATAGCGTGATAAACCTCTGGCGATACCTTCGTGCTGGATAACATCTTTTTCCAGGCGATAAACATTGTTGAGTAATTCATCACGATCATCGTCAAGACTGACAAAATGTGATTTGAGAAAATCCAGCATGGGGCGATAATCAAAATCTTCCTCGATGCATTCAAGCCAGCGCTCCAGTACGGCGGCGGCACTGGTGGTGGCCAGTGACCAGCCAGAAATATCCTGTACTGGCACATCGGCTCTTTCTAAAAGTGCGCGTAAACGTCGGGAAAGCCTTCGGTCTTCTGAAACAATGCCGATATTTTTTGTTCCTGCCAGCAGCCATTGTCTTATTTGTAAATCAATGGCACAGGCTTCGTTTTCGATTTCTTTAGAAGCATAAATTGAAAAGGGCAGAGTCTGATCATGTTTCTGTGATTTAAAATTTTCGACTCTATTTTTCAACGGGGCTTCATCGTAAGCGAAAGCCTGCTGTAAAAATTGTTGAGTGTAGTTTTTATCTGAATCTGTTTGTTCTATTGCCAGGCACTGATTTAAATCTGCTAATAATTGAATGAATTGTTTTTCACAGGGCAGTAATTGTTCATTGCTCAGGCTGTAGCTATAGAAGTTGTCGGGCAGCTGGTGTGTTGCCTCATGCAGGCGGATTACGTAGGCGCTGGAACTGTCCAATAATGAATTAGCCTGTAGTTGTTGATGCCATGCGTGCCAGAGCGTATGGATTAGTTTAGCTTCTTGTTGTAGCTGAGAATGTGACTGTTCGATGTTGTAGGCTTTTTGTACCGTGTTCAACCATTCTTCTGATGACTCACTAACTGATGCATGATGCAAATTCATCTCATCAAAAAGTTTGAGCAATGACAAAGAAACCTGCCATTTATTTTCTTCATTGAACAAATCTGGATGTTGTTCAAGTGCCTCGATGAACATTAGTCGGCGTGCTTGTTCAGAAATGATGGTGCAGGATGGATCGGGCAGAGTGATGTTGCTGTTGATCCATTCTTTCAGTGTACCTATCCAGGGTGGAATAACAGCGCTGTGTCCTGAGTTTTTTATTTGTCGTAATAATTCTGCGCGAAAGTCCTGAGCTGTGCTGCTGTTGGGTAGAAAAATGGTGACCGAGTTCAGGCGGGGCAGAGAAGATTTAAATTGTTCGAGTAGCTGCGTTACCGCCTGTTCAATGATGGATTGTTGCTTGCCCATTGCAGTGGTTTATCGCTCCAGCTGTGCCAGTTTACCCTCAACTCCATCCCAGTCATCGGCATCGTCGGGTGCGTCTTTGCTCTCATTGATCACTGGCCATCCCTGGCTAAGTTCTTCGTTTAAAGCCAGAAAGTTTGATTGATCAGCGGGGAGTTCGTCGTCCGCAAAAATAGCATTGGCCGGGCACTCAGGTTCACACAGGGTGCAATCGATACATTCTTCGGGATCGATGACCAGGAAGTTTGGTCCCTCATGGAAGCAATCGACGGGACAAACATCAACACAATCGGTGTATTTGCACTTAATACAATTTTCACCCACTACATAAGTCATATCTTGTTTCCTGATGATTTGCGTGTTCTGAAATAACTTGCGAAATATTATCACAGTGAATGCTGCACGGGTGATGGTGGATAGTTTAAAATTAGCCAACTTTTGAATTAATCGTAAGGAACAATAATGACAACAATCAAAAAGGCCGTTTTCCCCGTTGCTGGCCTGGGCACTCGATTTTTACCTGCGACCAAAGCCGTGGCCAAAGAGATGCTCGCTATCGTTGATAAGCCTCTGATTCAATATGCAGCCGAAGAAGCTGAGAAGGCGGGTATTGATACCCTGATATTTGTTGTCGGTCGTACCAAAAACTCGATCATTGATCATTTCGATAAAGCGTATGAGCTGGAAAACGAATTAGCGCTTAGAAACAAAGATGCCTTATTACAGATTGTAAAAGATACCGTGCCTGAGGGTGTTAATTGCGTTTTTATTCGTCAGTCTGAAGCGCTGGGGCTTGGACACGCCGTATTGTGTGCTGAAGCAGCTGTGGGTGATGAGCCGTTTGCGGTTATCCTGCCCGATGACCTCATCGACAATGAAGGCGATAATTGTATGCAGCAAATGGTGGCTGTTTATAACAAGCATCGGGGTTCAGTGATCGGCACTCAGACGGTGGATATGTCAGAGAGCGATAAATACGGCATGGTTGCAGGTCCCAAAGTTGAAGATCGCCTGGCTATGGTGGATGAAATCATTGAAAAACCGGCACCTGAAGAAGCACCTTCAGATCAGGCTGTGGTTGGTCGCTACATTCTCACGCCCGCTATTTTTGATGTATTAAAAACTACTGAGCGCGGTGCGGGTGGGGAAATCCAGTTGACCGATGGTATTGCGGCATTGCGTAAGACCGAAGAAGTCTTCGCCTATAGTTTTGAAGGCACACGCTATGACTGTGGTAGCAAAATTGGTTATTTACAGGCCACGGTTGAGTTTGCGCTTAAGCACGATGAGTTAGCTGATGAGTTCAGAAGCTATCTTCAAGCACTGAAAGCATGAAATATCTGATCTAGATCTCCCTGTCTTTAATTTCTTTCTGTATTCCAGGTGTCTTCTGGGAATATGGCCGTCTATCATCTTATTTGCACCATAAATAGGCAATCTAAATCTAATTGAGAATTATTCTTGACAAAGAGATGTTTTGGTTCAAAATAAAGGTCTGAAGCTCGAAATATAAAAAATCCTAAAATAAGAAAATCAAAGCGGCTCTCTTTAGATGTGCTTAGTCTTTGCTATGTGAAAGTGATTTATTGGGTTGTCCTCATAAATCCTTGATTTTTTACCTTATATCTTGACTTGATAAAAATCTGGGCCACACTTAAGCTACAAAATACTAAATAGATTCATTCTATCGGCGGCTGTCTGGCTTTTGCGCTGTTATCGCATTAGTGATAGATGTTGCGAATACCAAGAAAGAAAAACAATATGACCTACAACGAACAGGAACTTTTAACGTTTGAGCAGATAAAAGCTGAGCTGCTAGCTCTGTGCACAAATAAAAGCACGGGTGATCTTTGTCTTTTTACAGTAGAAAAACATGCGGCAGTGATCAGTCTCAATGAAGGTGAGATCGTCGGCTTACGTTACAGGATATCTCGTGGTAGTGATGCGCTAAGACTGATTAAGGGCATAAGCAAGGCTAAAATCAGATTTCAGGAGGGTGTCTCTAGTATGAATCAGAAACGTACTTCGGCGGATTGCATTCTACCTACCGATGAGATTTTGAAGATACTAGGAGTCAAGCGCGGCGGTGGTAGTTTTCAGGGTGAGGGCAAAAAAATACTGGTTGTGGAAGACAGTAGTACTCAACGCAAGGTTATTTGCAAGATGTTGCTTAAGAGTGGATACCGTATTTTAGAAGCGAAAGATGGTTATGAGGCTTTGTCTATCGTTGAGCTGGAAAGACCAGATCTAATCTTGCTTGATATTGTTATGCCGGGAATTGATGGTTACAAAGTAATGTCATTGATAAAAGACATACCAAATATGGGTAATGTCCCTATTATCATGCTGACTTCCAGAGGTAAGCTAATCGATAAGATGCGCGGTAAAATTTCTGGAACTAACGAATATCTGACCAAGCCATTTAAGCGTGGTGAATTAATGGACAAAATTCGTAAATATTTAACCGATCACGATAATGTTTCAAACGTGAATTACTAAACGTAAAAGATACTGATACGTATATATAGATGAGCGATAAAAAGAAAATTTTAATTGTTGATGATTCAAAGATGATCCGTAAAGGTTTAGCTGGGATCTTTGATGCGTCCAGTTCATTTGAGGTTGTTGGCGAAGCGGCTGATGGTAAAGAAGCCTTGCTTGCTATTAAAAAATTACAACCAGATGTGGTGACGCTTGATGTTGTTATGCCCGGAATGGATGGCTTGACGACGCTGAAACATATCATGATCGAATGTCCCAGACCGACAGTGATGTTGAGCAGCTTGACGCAGGACGGCACTGAAACAACCTTTGATGCGCTCCGATATGGCGCTGTTGATTTTATAAGTAAGCCATCAAGGCTTGAAAATCAGAGCATGGATGACCTGGCTGAAGATATTATCAATAAGTTGAATATTGCTGAAGGTATAGATGTTGGCGTTACCTCCTACATCCGGGCGAATGGAAAAAATTCGAGTGTCAGTAACCAGTCTGAAGGCCGGTGTGAAAAACTGGTTGCACTGGGGGCTGCCGAAGGTGGTTACCGAGCCCTGATGAAAATTATTCCGCATTTAGTGCCTTCCGATGCTGCTTATCTGGTGGTTTTGTATGCAGAAGATAGCCATGTTGATGCCTTTGCCTCTTATCTTGATAAAAATAGCAAGGTAGCCGTCAAGCGCGCACAAAATGATGAGGTCTTGCAGGCAGGTGTTTGTTACCTGAGTGCCGGTTCAGATTATATGACTGTGCATGAGCAGGGCGATGATTTTGTATTGCACGTCAGCCCGGCGCCATTTGCATCACGAAAAGGTTCGGTTGATCGATTGCTGTTTTCAGTGGCAGAAGCAATGGCTGATAAGTCTGTAGGTGTTGTGCTTTCAGGTGAGGGTATTGATGGTTCTGAGGGCCTGGAAGAAATAGAGCGTGTGCAAGGTGTCACGGTCATTCAAGAACCAAAAAGTTGCCTGGCACAAGGTATGTCGAAATCGGCGTTGGAACTATGTTCGCCGGATTACATTATTTCAGACGTTGATATTCCTACAACAATTAATGAGTTGCCGAATATCAACGGATAAGAGTGATTTTATTGCTAAGCATGCATACGCTGCTTATCGATTAAATGATAAAAAAATTAGTGGTGTTTTACTAAGAGTGGCACCACAAATGTTAATGATTGTACTGTTTTTAATTAATGATAATTTCTGACCTGTTTGGGAAGGGGGATGACTAAAGTGGCTACTAATGTAAAGGGCAATTTTTTTGCCAATATGAAATTACCGGTGAAAATCGGTATGGGTTTCGGAACGATGGTTTTGCTACTTGTAGCAGCGATTTCGATCACAATTTATGAAGTTAATCAGACGTCAAAGCTGACTGACCGAATGGTTGAACTTCGTGTACCAACGGCACAAGCCAGTTTGGGTATGCTTAACGGTGTACAGGAATCGCTCGCGGGTCTTCGTGGTTGGATGCTTCTGGGTAACCCTGTATTTAAGGACGCTCGAGCCAATGCCTGGAATAAATGGATTGATCCATCAATTGAAACTTTGAATGAGATGTCTAAGAGCTGGACCAACCCGGAGAACGTAAAACGTCTTGCACAAATGAAAGATAGTGTGGAAAAGTTTAGACAGTACCAGAAAGAAATTGAGGATATTGCACAGACTGTTGATGAAGAGCCAGCGATGAAGATTCTACTTCAGGAAGCGGCACCTCGAGGCGCTATCCTGGCGGCCAACATTACAAAAATGATTGACCTTGAGGATAAACAGGGCGCAGATGCTACACGTAAGGCCATCCTCTATATGATGGCTGACGTTCGTGGTACTACCGGTCTGGGTCTGGCGGCGATTCGTGCTTATCTGCTGTCAGGTGATGCAAAGTTTGTTAAGCAGTTCAATACCTTGTGGGCTAAGAATACCAGACGTTTTAATGATCTCTCGAATAATTACGCCAACCTGAGTTCAGCGCAGAAAACGGCTTTTAATGCATTCAAGGTCGCACGTGCAGAGTTCGATCCATTACCAGCAAAGATGTTTGAAATTCGAGGTAGTAAGCAATGGAACGTAGCCAACTTCTGGTTGGGTACTAGAGCGGCGCCTGAGGCGGCAAAAATCACCAAGATCCTGGAGGCCATGGTAGAGAACCAGACAGACTTACTGAATACAGATGCCACGGGTGTTAAAGCACTGGTATCTGAGTTGAAGAACTTGGAAATCAGTTTGTTGGTTGTTGGTCTTATCATTTCGATTATCCTGATTATTGTCTTCACGCGAGTTGTTGCAGGCCCAATCCTGCGAATGTCAGCAGCGATTAAAGATATTTCAGAGCATAAGGATTTAACGATTTCTGTACCAGTTGCGGGTAAAGATGAAATTGGTGAGATGTCATTAGCCTTTAACACCATGATCGAAGATATTCGTCATGCCTTCTCACTGGTGATAAACATTGCGCATGATGTTGCTGAAAGTTCAGTAGATATGAATAAACGAGCTTCAGCGAATAAAGAACGTTCGCAGGGTGAGCTTAAACGTGCGCAGATGTCTGAGAAGGTAATCACCGAGATGGGTGGTACAGCGGGTGAAGTATCCGCTGCATCGACTGAGCAGCAGGTAGCGGCGCAGCAAGCGGGTAAAACCATGGAACAAATGCAGGCGCAAATGAATGATGTGGCGTCTTCTACCGATGAGCAGAATAAAGAGGTTGTCACTACCATGGATCGTATTTCTGAGATGGGCGAAACCGGTGCCAAGGTGGTTGCAACCTCTCAGGAACAGGGGGCAATGGTAGGCAAGGTAACCGCTTCTGTGACTGAAATGACCTCGGCGGTTGATGAAATGCATAAGGCTGTAAATCAGGCGTCCGAATTTGGTGAGGCGTCACTAGACGCTGCAAAAGAAGGTAGTCAATCAGTAGAAGCGACGGTGGAAGGTATGAAGGCGATTTCTGAGTCGTCCGAACAGATTTCTGAAATCATCGGCGTAATTACTGAAATTGCGGAACAAACCAACTTGCTGGCTTTGAATGCGGCGATTGAGGCGGCTCGTGCCGGTACTCATGGTAAAGGTTTCGCGGTGGTTGCGGATGAGGTAGGTAAACTTGCGCAACGTTCATCTGAAGCGGCAAAAGAAATTACCCAGTTGATTAAAGACTCGGCGTCTCGTGTAGAACAGGGAAGCCGATTGACTGAGCAGTCACAGGCATCGTTGGCCAAGATTGATGAAGGTGGTAACGCGAATATGCAGGCGATTCAACAGATTGGTCAAACAGCTGAGACACTGACAGAAAGTAGTCAGGTTGTTCAAAGCATGATGTCAGAACTGAATACTCTGGCTGAACAGATTGGTTCGATGGCGGGTGAGCAGGGTGTACGTCGTAAGGGTGCGGAGGATGCGCTGAACAAACTGCAATCAATGTCAGCTGAAATTAACAGCCTGGTAGGCCAGGCGGATAAAGGTGGCGCTGAGGTAGGCGAGCAGATGACGGGTATTGTGGATCGTACTAACGCTATGACCGAAATGACTGAGACGCAGAAAGCGCGTTCTCAGGCGATTATGAAAATTGCGCGTGAATCTGCGAGCTCAGCGAAGCAGACAGCTGAGGGTGCTGCGGAAGTTGTGAAAATTACTGAAGGTCTTCAGCAGAAATCGGATGAACTTACTAAAGAAGCACAACAGTTCAAAATCGGTTAATCAAAGATTAATGTCCGGCATGGGTTTGCTATGCCGGACATTGATTGGTTTTGAATTATCTGGGCTAATTTGGGAGATATGACATGGTTGATGTATTTACATCTGCAGAACAAGAAGATCTTGAAAACGAAGGCTTAATGCAGCTGGTCGGTTTTGAGGTAGGTAAAGAAATATTTGGTGTAGATATTCTAATGGTGAGAGAAATCATTAGGTCTGCACCTATTACAGCAGTGCCAAATTCACCGGAATTTGTAGAAGGCGTGATTAACCTGCGCGGCGATATTATTCCAGTAATTGATTTACGTAAAAGACTTAATCTATTTACAGAAGAGATGCAGAAAAAAAACTGGATACTTATTCTGGATATTGAAGGAAGTGTCACAGGTTTCGTAGTTGATAGAGTCGATGAGGTTCTAAAAATTGACGAGAACAATATTGAGCCAGCGCCTGAAATTGTACTTGCAGGTCTTGAGAGTCAGTATATTCGCGGTGTTTGTGAAGTAGCGGGTAAACGTTTAATGATTCTGCTTAATTTCGACAGTATATTGCTGGCAAATGAAATTAAGCAATTAAAAGAAGGCACTACTGCAAAGTAATCATAACTACCAGACAGGCTAGTGATGATGTTGAAACAAATGAATATGGGCAAGGTAGTGAGTTATGCATAAACAGGTACTGATCGTTGATGATTCATCAATGATGCGAAAACTGATAACAAGAACGTTGACTTCAATAGATTGCGATATTGTAGGCGAAGCGAGCAATGGTGCAGAGGCATTGGAGTTATATAAGGAATTAAAACCTGACATCGTAACTATGGATATAACTATGCGCGGTATGGATGGTTTTGTCGCAGCGCAGGGGATTATTGAGTTTGATAATCAGGCGAAGATACTGTTCTTGTCTAATCTCGATGATGATAAATATCGAGAAATGGTGGCTGAGGTTGGTGGAATTGGTATCGCTAAAAAACATCATGCCGATGAAATTGAAACGCTGATAAAAGCAATTGACTAATGAGATGAATGTTGTGAGTCCTGAAATTATGCAAAGCAAAGTAGCAGGCAAACATTTCGTAGCAGGTATTACCAAAGTAGGAAAAAATAATGAGTGACGTAGATATAAGTTTGCTTCCAGATTATTTGGTCGAAGCGGCGGAGCATCTTGAAGAGATGGAGTCACTGCTTCTGAAGTTGGCAGATGAGCCTGAAAATGTTGAGGTTCTGAATGAAATATTCCGTCCGATTCACAGTATTAAAGGTGCCGCACAATTTATAGGGCTGGAACAGTCTTCGCGTCTTGCTCATCGCCTGGAAGATCTCCTTGATTTACTGCGTAATGGTGAGCGCCCATCGAGTCCTGCAATTGTTGAACTGCTTATTTCAGCAAGTGATTTGATCGTCACACTGGCTGATGAACTAGAAAATTCACAGGCGGAAATCACATCAGTCGATGATATGGTCGATCAGATAACAGCGGAAATTGAAGGTGGTGCAGCGCCCGTTAGTGAAGCTGTGTTTGATAATGTCGAAGAAGATGCAGCAGAGCAAGCAGACGCGTCTATCAGTGCTGAATATGACGAAGAAAATGACCAGGAATTGTTCGGTATATTCATTGAAAATTTACGTGAGAAAATTGATTTAGTACGTACCCAGGTAGCCGAGCTTGAAAGTTCACCGGATAAAGCGGCTTTACTGAATCGTTGTGCTGAAGGTATCCAGGGGCTTCATTCAGCGGCTAATTACATGGGCTACGAAGAGCTGACCAGTATTTATAGTAATTGCCTGGAAGATATTACCGCGGTGCAGGAAGCGTTGGCGGCTAATGAAGAAATACCTTATGACTTTATGGATGGCTATCTGTCAGCCATAACGGAGCTGTTTCCTCAGTTGGCTCAAACATCTTCAGTGGTCGATGCGAGTGACGTGCCATCCGATGCTGCTAAAGTTGAAGCAGAGTCTGTCAGCGAAGAAAATGATGATTTGGATGTCAGTATGTTGCCAGATTACCTGGTGGAAGCAGCAGAGCATCTTGAAGAAATGGAGACACTGCTGCTGAAATTAGCGGATGAACCAGAGAATATAGAAGTACTGGATGAAATATTCCGTCCAATACATAGCATTAAAGGTGCTGCACAGTTTATTGGTCTGAACCGATCTTCCCGGCTTGCACATCGTTTAGAAGATTTGCTTGATTTGTTGCGCAAAGGTGAACGTCCGTCTAGTCCTGCAGTCGTTGAACTGCTTATTTCAGCAAGCGATTTGATCGTGACACTTGCGGACGAACTGGAAAATTCTCAGGCTGAGATCTCATCGGTTGATGATATGGTCAATCAGATAACAGCAGAAATTGAAGGTGGTTCAAAACCTGATACTGCTGATGTTTCTGTAGAGGCACAAGCTCCGGAAGAAACTTCTACAAATGCTTATGATGAAGAAAATGATCAGGAATTATTTGGTATTTTTGTTGAAAACTTGCGCGAAAAAATCGATTTAGTTCGCACTCAGGTCGCCGAGCTTGAAGGGTCTCCCGATAAAGTGGCGTTATTGGAACGTTGTGCTGAAGGCATTCAATCCCTTTTTTCAGCCGCAAACTATATGGGTTATGAAGAGCTAACCAGTATTTATAGTAACTGCCTGGAAGATATTGCTGCAGTGCAGGAAGCATTGGCGGCTAATGAAGAGATACCTTATGACTTTATGGATGGCTATCTGTTAGAAATAACAGAGCTTTTCCCGCAGCTAGCCCAGGTACCTGCAGCTGCTGAGCCGAAACAGGCTGCAAGCTCTGAAACAACTCAGGCAGATGAAGAGAAAGCACCTGAAGAAAAGCTGATGGAAAAATTAGGCAATGCGCTTGATGATGCCACTTCTGATTCAGAAGAAGTTGAGTATGAGTTATTGCATGGTGTGTTTGAGGAAATGATTTCTGAGCAGGTTGATGAACCTGTTGAGAAAAAATCTGAGATTGCGGTTAGTAGCAAGAAGGAAATGGTTAGCAAACCAGCGACTGAAGTAGCAACGGCTAAAGCTAAACCTGCACCAGCAAAAACGAAGGCGACTAAAACAGAAAAAGTAGCAAAAGCCAGTAAAAAACCTCAGCCACCGAAAAAATCAGAAGCTGATAAACCGCTCAAACGTCAGGATGACAGGCGTGCGACTGATCGCAGAACCAGTGAAACTTCTGTTATTAAGAAAAGTGTGCGCGTTGAAGCAGAAAAAATTGATTCACTGATCAATCAGGTGGGTGAGCTTGTTGTAGATAGAGCATATTTCTTCCAGTTGTTTGATGATATGCGTGGACTACAGCAGCATTTCAAAGATGATATCGGTCTGGATCAGAAGGAAATGAAACAGATAAGAGCATTTACCTATCGAATGGGTGAAGCGATAGCATCATTGAGCCGTACTTCTAATGATTTGCAGGAAGGCGTGATGAAGGTGCGTATGTTGCCTATTTCACAGCTGTTTAATCGTTATCCAAGATTGGTTCATGATCTAACTCGTAACAACAAGAAAAAAGTTAATTTGAAAGTTGAGGGTGAAGATACTGAACTCGATAAGATGGTGGTAGAAAAACTGTCCGATCCGCTTATTCATGTTATTCGAAATGCAGTAGATCATGGTATTGAAGGATCTGATGACAGAACTAGTGCAGGCAAAGCGGAGACAGCGACACTTTTCTTAAAGGCTTATCATGAGAGCAATCAGGTTGTTGTGGAAGTTACTGACGACGGACGTGGTATTGATCCAGCTAAGATCAAAGCTAAGGCTATAGAAAAAGGTATTGTTTCTAAGAATGAAGCAAATCGAATGTCGCCTCAGGAAATTGTTCGACTGATCACTGCGCCCGGTTTTTCTACAGCAGAGGCGATTACAGATACTTCGGGTCGTGGTGTTGGCATGGATGTGGTTAGGAAAAATATCGAAAAGCTTAACGGTACTCTGGATATAGATTCTGTGCCAGGAAAAGGCACAACGATAAGACTGAAGATTCCTTTGACACTGGCCATCATACCGGCTCATCTGGTTCGTGTGAGTGGCAATATGTACACCATTCCACTCGCCAATATTGAAGAGACGCTAAGAATCAAGGGAAGCGACTCCACAATTATTGAAGGCACGGAAGTTATATATCTAAGGGGAAAAACGCTACCGGTTATTCATCTTTCTACATTGTTCTCTACCAGTAATCAGTTTACGGATAGGGAAAATTTATTTGTTGTTGTCGTTAATACAGGCACACAGAAAATAGGATTGGTTGTTGATGAATTACTGGGTCAGGAAGAAGTTGTAATTAAACCATTGGTTGATTATCTGCGTGATAAGAGTGGTTTCTCTGGGGCAACAATTATTGGTGATGGCAGTATCTCACTTATTCTCGATATTTATGAGATTGCACAGATGACTTCAAACCAGCAAATCAGGCGACAGCATGCACTGGTAGAAGCCAGAAAGGAAGCCAGTGCTAATAAGGTGACTTGATAGTTTTAACGGTCCGAGAAGAGAATAGTATTGGTGTTTTTTGTTTCGAGAAGCTATCTAGTTTCCAGTATGAGGAATAATTGTGGGTGAAAAGATAAAAGTTCTGATTGTTGATGATGCCACTTTTATGGTTAAGGCAATACGTGAAATATTAGAATCAGATTCTGAAATTGAAGTGGTTGGTAGTGCAAAGAACGGCCTTGAAGCTCTCAAGTTGATTAAGGAACTTAGGCCTGATGTTATTACTTTAGATGTTGATATGCCGGTGATGGACGGACTTAAAACAGTGCGTCATATCATGATTGAATCACCGGTTCCTGTCGTTATGCTGAGTTCGCTTTCTGAACACGGCGATATTACTTTTGAAGCAATACGTCTGGGTGTGGTTGATTTTTTACCAAAACCATCGGGGGCGATATCACAGGATATTCATGATGTTCGTCAGCAGGTTATTGATCGCGTCAAAATAGCCTCCTCGGTAACGATGAAAAACATTCATCGAGTTAAGCTCAATGGTTCAGATAAGAAAGATGAACTTGAACGCTATGGTTATCAGGAGATGGACTACATTGTCACCATTGGTACCACACTGGGCGGCCCCAATACGGTTATTAATTTAATGTCGATGCTGCCTTCTGTATTGCCAGTGACTATCGTTGTTATTCAGGAAATTGCGCCAAAAATATTACCCGATTTTGCCCGGCAATTTGCTGAGCAAACGCCATGGCGGGTAGAGGCCGGAGAAGCAGGCAAGGAACTGGAGCAGGGCGTTTGTTATGTCTGTTCGAATGAAATGCCTATGATGGTCGAGCGCAATTCTAAAAATATAATATGTCTTGTAGAACAATCTGGTGAGGATCAACCGTTAAATACGCTTTTCTCATCAGCATCCAATATCTTTGGTGCGAATACAATAGGTGTTTTGTTAACAGGTATTGGTGATGATGGTACAGATGGGTTTTCTAAAATTAGAGACAATGCAGGCGTTACCATTGCGCAAAGCACCGACACATGTGTCTATCCAAATTTGACGCAGTGTGCGATTGAAAATGGCAATGTTGACTATGTTGTGGACGCTGATGAGCTAGCGGCAAAAATAAAGTCAGTTGTTCAAGCTGAAGAATAATTATACGTATTACTTATAATGCTTTCTGAACCAGGTCTGATCACTGCAATAGTCGATTCAAAATGAATGAGATTTAATTGATGTTTATCAGTTGTGACAAGTGTAAAACAAAGTACAAAGTCGATGACAGTGTCTTCAAAAAACCGACGTTACGAGTTAAGTGCTCAAAGTGTAAGCATGTATTTACTGCCTATAAAACACCTCAAAAACAGGATGAGGTTCCGTATGAGCTAAAAGCGGCAGCTCCAGAGTGCAAGATAGTCTGTGTTTGTAATCAGAAGGGTGGTGTAGCTAAAACGTCAACCTGTCTTAATTTAGCCAGTTCATTATCTGCTAAAGGTAAGCGTGTTCTATTAATTGATTTTGACGTGCAGGCTAATCTTTCATTGCTACTACGCTGCAAAAATAAAAAATCATTTTTCGAGGCTATGGATGCTGATGATGGCGATTTAACAAAAGCCATTATTAAAACTAAACATGGAATATGGTTACTGCCCTCTAATAGCAGGATGGCATTGGCTTCAAAAAAATACCTCAATCAGGAAAATTTTGAGTATTTGCTTAGAGAGAAACTGGCAAGGATTAAAAAGGTATTTGACTACATTATTATTGATACGCCTCCCTCAGGTGATTTTTATACTCTAAATGCTTTATTAGCTTCGGATATCGCTATTATTCCAACTCAGTGTGATTACCTGTCTATGAATGGTGTTAGTCACATTGTTAACATGATCAATGTAATTAGAAACAAAACTAAGCACAAACTTGATTACAGAGGGCTGGCAACACTATACAATCCTGACAATACTGTGGAAAAGGTTGTTTACGAAAAACTAAAAACACAGCTTGGCGGGAAAATGTTCAATACAGTGATAAACAGGGATAGTAGCTTGCAGGAATCACATATTGCTCGTTTACCGGTACTTGAGTACGACAAGGACAGCAAAGCTGGCCAGCAGTATCTGACATTATCAGAAGAGTTACTAGGGATTTAATTCATCATGCAATTACTCGATAACATATCGACATTATCTAAAAATACACTGTTTTCAGGTTTTATTGCATTCTCTGCTGCCTGTTTATTATGGTGGGGTCTGGTTGATTTCTACGACGTTAATGAAAAAGTTTTTCCTGGTCCGGGGGCTGTATTTAGTAGCTTCTGGGTTCTTCTTGTTGATGGAAGCCTGCTGAAACATACCGTTGCCAGTTTGTATCGTGTCACTGTTGGTTTTTATCTGGCCGCAGCACTAGGGATTCCTTTAGGTATAGTTATTGGGCGTATTCTTCTGGTACGTAATTTATTAAATCCGGTAATTCAATTTTTAAGACCAATATCACCGCTTGCCTGGATTCCTTTGGCGATGTTGTGGTTTGGTATTGGTGATAAGCCAGCTATTTTTCTGATATTTTTGGCGTGTTTTTTCCCTCTGATAGTCTCTACCGCCATAGCCGTTGGCTCAATCAATAAAGTCTATTTTCAGGTCGCTTCGAATTTTAATTTTAATCGCACTGAAACCCTGTTCAAGATTATTATCCCAGCTATTATTCCTGATCTGGTGACTGCGCTACGCTTAACGGTATCAATTGCCTGGTTGGTTGTCGTTGCGGCAGAAATGATCGCTGTGCAATCGGGTCTTGGTTATTTGATCCTTGATTCACGCAATGCGTTGCGTATGGACTACGTCATGGTAGGCATGATTGTTATAGGCCTTATAGGCCTGATTCTTGATCTTGTTGTAACTCAAATGGGCAAGGGTAAAGCGTCTGTATGGAAGCAAGTACCTTAATGGATAATAAATAAATGTCTTATATTGAATTAAATAATTTAAGAAAAGAGTACGTTGAAAGACGGACCAAGAAACGTTCTCGTAGTGACCATGAGCACCAAGGTGATACGTTAGTTGTACTTGATGGCATCGATCTTGAGTTTAAGGAAGGCGAGCTGGTGTGTATTCTTGGGCCTTCTGGATGCGGTAAATCAACCATGTTACGTATCATTGCCGGTTTTGATACAGCCACCGCTGGCAATGTTTTGATTCATGGTTCTGAAGTTAGAAAGCCGTGTCCTGAAAGTGTTTTTGTGTTTCAACAAGATGGATTGTTACCCTGGATGACCGTACGGGAAAACATGGAGCTTGGCCTGACTCATGTAGATAGTGAGGAAGAAAAGAATGAACGGGTTAGGGAATATATTGAGCTGGTAGAGTTGACCGGGTTTGAAAATAACTACCCCTATCAATTGTCAGGCGGCATGAAGCGCAGAGCTGAACTGGGCCGCGCACTAGTTGTTAACCCTGAAATGTTAATGATGGATGAGCCGTTTACAGGCCTGGATTTTCTTACTCATATGAAAATGCGTGAAGAAGTTGTAAACATGCATGAATTCATTGGTAAAACCATGATTATGATTACTCACTTTATCGATGATGCCCTTACTATGGCTGATCGTGTTGTAGTTCTAAGTGAGCGTCCCACGACAGTTAAAATGGTGCGTGAGCTTAATGTTCAGCGTCCTCGAAATATAGAAAAAGATCCCGTGCTGCGAGATTTGCGAGATGAAATATATCTGATGCTGGGCGTAAGTTATGTTGTTTAAGGGTGGTTTTCATATTGGCAGGATATGGCATAACCTTGCTATGCGTACTGCTATCATTGCTTTGTTCTGGATCGTGATTATTTCGGCGGCGCATTACGAGCTGAATTTTGAAAAACAGAACCGCAAGCAAATTACTATGGGCTATATGCCAGTGATCACAAATCTGGCTTCTCCTATACTTGATTATGTCAGTAAAGATGGTGATGGCCTTCGTTTTAAAGCGCTGAAGTTTTCCTCTTTTGCAGAGATGGCTGAATCACTACGCAATGGCCAGATCGATGCGGCCTTCATGATCGCACCGCTTGCTATTGAACTCAGGCAGCAGGGCGAGGATGTAAAAGTAGTTTATATTGGCAATCGCCATGAAAGCACCCTGGTTGCCAGGAAGGACCTTGATGTTAATAACATTCACGACCTTGTTGGAAAGACGGTCGCTGTCCCTATGCGTTATTCTGGCCACAACCTCAGCATCCTGGAGTTAATAGAAAACAATGGACTTGAAGGCCGTATTAAAGTTGTCGAAATGAATCCACCAGACATGGCAGCGGCCTTGTCGACAGGTTCGCTGGATGCCTACTATGTCGGTGAGCCTTTTGCGGCGACAACATTACTAAGTGGTGATTCAAAACTGATTCATTATGTAGAAGATGTATGGGACGGATTTATTTGCAACCTGGTGTTAGTTCGACAGGAGTGGATTGACGAAGATCCGGCAGCGGTTAAAGCTTTAGTTGATGGTGCGGTTCGCTCCGGCATTTGGGCGAAAAATAATTCAAAAGAGGCTGCTGATATTGCCTCAATGTACTGGAATCAATCAGTGGACCTGGTTGAGTATGCCTTAACGACACCTAAAGATCGTATTGTATTTGATAGGTACGTGCCAGAAGAAAAGGAAATGCAGCATATGGCTGATATGATGTTGCACTTTGGCCTTGTTGATAATAATGATATCACGGGACTGATTTACGATAAATTTGCGCGTGATGTAGACCTTGAGAATATTGAAGGAACTGAATCAATTATGAGTATTCAGTAAACTATTTTCTTAAATTGACTGGAATATTAAATGGATTCCAATTAACGTCATTAGAAAAATAAAAGTTTCCTTGAGTATTTTGTCATCAATGTATCTGGCGACACGTGGTCCAATTTGTCCTCCTGCCAGTGTTCCCAGTCCGCCCCACAGTAAGTAATTTGTTTGCACTGATTCTTCCATTAAAGACCAATGTAATCCAGCGGCGACTATAGCAAGTAAAAACATCATTGGAATGATGGTTGCGACACAACGTTGCATGCTGAGTTTTAACTGGCTGCGCATGGCGGGGATTAACCATTCGCCGATACCCAGTGATAAAAAACCCATGATGAATCCAAAGAACCCTGGTATGGGTAACAGGTGATTAACTTTTTTCTGATCAAATTTATAATTGCTTCGTTCTTCATCGCTTTGATCCTGGCTGGCAACGAATAGCAGAGCGAGTATCATTGCCATAACACCTAATGCCATTTGAACCGGCTGTTGGGGCAGGTTAACGGTAACAAAGCTGCCGATAACAACGCCGGGTAATGCAGTGATAAAAAAGATCAGGGCTAATTTTTTATCGATCAGATTTGTTCGCAAAAAAGCGAAAGTGCCGCTGCCCATACCGATCACCTGTATTAATAATGATGTTGCTACTGCTGCTTGAGGTGAAAGGCCATAGGCAAGAATTAAAAGTGGTGTCCATAAGATACCGCCACCAATGCCAATGGTCATGGCAGCGGTAGAGATAAATAAGCCCGCTAAAACTAGCCCAAGTTCCTCAATCATTTTTTCATATCCGTTTCTAGAAGATTGAATGAGTCGACAAAGGCTCGTAATGAATCAAGTTCATGTTTGATCAAACTTATTTGTTCCGCACTATTTATGTCATCATCAGCCAGCGTTTTTGCAAGTGCATCTATTCTAGTTTCTATTGTGTTTGTCATGCCTAAGGTTAATGATGCAACTTCCTGAATATTACTGGTTAGCTCATTGATGACTATGCCTAATTGTCCAACTTCATCATGCGTTTCAATTTTTATTACCTGGCTTAGATCGCCGTCATTGATCAGCTTGGCTGTGTCTAAAGTTCTTTGCAGTGGGCGGGTGATATTTTTAACAAACATCATCATGACAATGGCCATAACAATGGTGAGTACGCCGAACATAACCACAATCTTGTTTCTTAGATTAGAAAGGGCGGGTGATTGATCTTCTGAAACAGCGCTCATGATTTCAGCAGTAGTAGCCGGGTTATTGCAAATCTCTTGTGTTAAACCTGGTTTACTCATTTCAAAATAGAATTCTACGCCAATCATCATGGCGGCTATGGCTATCAGGAAAAAATAGTTGAGCAGGGTTATTTCCAGTTTATGAGTTTGCTTCATTAGTGAATTGAGCTGTTATTCATCAGTTAACATAGCGGAAAAATATTTCTCCAGGGCAATCATGTCATCTTCATAGACATTGATAAATTTGACCCCAGTGTCATAGCCATTGTTGTCGGCAGAAGCTTTAGACCATTTAACTTCTGCAATAACCGTCAACATGTCAGCTTCTGATAGCTCATCACTCAGAATTGCCTTGAGTCCTTTGCGATGCCGGTGCCAGCCATTAATGGTCATATTCAGGCTGAGCGTGGTTCCGCTATCGTACTGAGTGGCTGTGGTGAAGCATATTCCCTGACAGGCAATATCTCTGGTAGTGCCATCTTCTCCGGGTTCATTTGAAACAGGGTATTCTATTTTTTTGACTTCGATTTGAATCTCTTTTGGGATTCTGCTGCATTCTCTAGCAGTTATATCTTTGTTGTTTTCAGGCATATCAATATTCCGGTAGCTTTTGTTTTTATTATCCTTGATTAAGGTATGGTCTTTTTGTTTCACTACATTTTGATTTGGTATGCATTTAAATTAACGATGATGTCATCGTTGTCTGATTATAAGATATAAACACCTTAATTACAGGCCAGGATTGTGCTTATCCGCTATAATTGCTGATAGTAATCTGTTACAGATGCTCGTATTATTTAGGTGGGTCTCAACTGAATATATTTGGTATTTCTTAGAAAAAATCAGGTTTAATTATTTATGAAAAATGCAGAAGACTACATTTTCGAAGATGAAGCAACAGACTTGCAGTCTGATGAATCTTCGGCCGTCTCTAATGCTGAACAGGAACCTAATCAGGAATTAGATCTTGATGATTTATATTCAATGTTGAGCGAATCATCCACAGCTGAGAATCCTCAAGCTGATATTGAAACTCCAGTAGAGTCTACGAGTGGTGATGTCTCTGTTCTTGATGAGCTTCAGGCGATGTATAGTGATCTGGATTCATCAAATGATGAAAGTACCGGCGTCTCTGTGATGGAAGAACTGGAAGCTATGTATGCTCATTCTGATGAGTCGGCAATAAATAATACGGAATATTCTTCGGTGAACGATGATGAACCAGAGAGTGAAAATGTATCTGCTTTGGATGAGCTGGAGGCGTTGCTCACTGGCTCGCAAACACTGGACGATGCTGTTGATAATGAGAGTGAAGCGTTTGACAGTTCTAATTATGATCACCTATTTGAAAATCGAACATCCGTCCTGGATGAAATACAAAATCTGCTTCAATCAAGTATTGAAGAGTTAAAAGCAAAGGACAGTGCTAATACTGATTTTTCGATGCGGGCGTTCGAAGCAGAGTATCCAACGCGCAATGAATTGATCGACCTTCTTGAAACCAAACTGGGTCAACTGAGGATGGTTTCAGATTCCTCTGATGCTCATGGTTTTGATGAAGGAAGTTCTGTTCTGGATGAGTTGAATGCGCTGTTAACCGGAATAGACAGTGATGTAATTGAACCAGTTTCAAATGAGGATGTAGAAGTTACTTCACTGGATGAAATTGAAAAATATCTCTCATCTGTATCTTCAGAAGATGAAGATACTTCAGCTGATGAAACTGTAGCTACGAGTTCTGTGCTGGATGAACTGGAAAGTTTGTTGACAGAGTCAACTAATACAACTGAGTCAGATAGTCCATCAGACATACTTGAGCAGCTTGAAGATATGCTCACGGAAAAAGCCGTGTCAGAAGATGAAACCCCTGATGAAGATGACTTTATGACTCAACTGGAATCGTCTTATTTATTGGATAGTAGCGAAGAAGAAGCTGTTAAAGAACCTCACATAGAAAAAGCACCTCAGGTTGATAATGTGCCTGAATCGAAGCCGGAGCCAAAACCCCAGCCCATCGATATGCATAAAATTAGATTAGAACAGCGATCATTACACAATGAGGCTTATGAGCATGAGAAAGGAGGAGAGACCAGGTATCTGTCGATAGTAAGTATGCTATTGCTTGCAGCGTTAGTGATTGCTGTTGTTTTCTGGGTCATGCCTGATAGCACGGTGATAGAACCGGTACAGACCGTGGAGTCATTTACACCTGCACCTTTGCCTGAAAAAGATATAACTTCAGAAGTAGCTGCTGTGGCGGTTGATATTGATCAGCCTTATGTCTCTCTGGAAACAGATAAATATGAAGATGAGCCAATATATGATGATACGGTCTCAGCTGCAGAGGAGGTTTATGCCGAGGATGTTTATCCAGAAACTGAAACAGTGCAGGAACCAGTTCAGGAAGCTCTGTCGATTGAACAGCCTGTTCAACCGATAGCACCTGAAGCATCTGAAATGCCTGAAATGAAAGTTGAAGATATTCTGGATGAAACTCTGTCGGTTGAAAATGATAAAGCATGGCTCATACACTTATTCTCTTATTACAATCAGCCGCCACTGGCGAGTGAACTCCAGTTTCTTAAAGATGTAGGCGTTCCCTATGAAATTAAACAGGCCACGGTTAATGATGGACTCTGGTATCGCGTGCAGGTCAGTAAACGCGTAGATTTTCAGGTTGCAAAGCAATACGCCGAGATGCTGAAAAAAAGATACGGTATAAAAGGGGTGTGGATAAGCAAATATGAGCCTGAGGCTGCTGAGCAATAGCTAAACTTACGATATCAGAAATAAAAAAAGGCCAGCA
>CBFCZV010000004.1:0-85870 GCA_965602855.1 uncultured Gammaproteobacteria bacterium
CAAATAGAGCAACTATGTCTAATAATATTGTTACACACGCAATGCGTGCAGATAACGTCAATGTGTTTTACGGAAAAACACAGGCGCTGCATGATGTCTCCATTAATATACAGGAACAACAGGTCACTGCATTAATCGGCCCTTCCGGCTGCGGCAAGTCGACTTTTCTACGTTGCCTGAATCGCATGAATGATGTCATCGATGAATGCACCATCAACGGCCAGATTACACTCAATAGGCAGGACATCTATGCACCCGACATTGATGTGGTTGCACTGCGCAGAAAAATCGGCATGGTCTTCCAGAAACCTAACCCGTTTCCAAAAAGCATTTTTGATAATATTGCTTACGGCCCGCGTATTCATGGCCTGGTAAAAGATAAAGATGATCTTGAAGAAATTGTTGTCAGCAGTCTGGACAAAGCCGGGCTGTTCAGCGAAGTAAAAGACCGTTTGCATAATTCGGCTTTAGGTTTATCGGGTGGTCAGCAACAACGCTTGTGTATTGCACGCGCTATCTCGATTAATCCTGAAGTATTATTAATGGATGAGCCCTGCTCCGCGCTCGACCCCATCGCTACTAATCATGTTGAAGAATTAATGTGGGAGCTCAAAGAAAACTACACCATTATTATCGTGACTCACTCCATGCAACAGGCTGCACGTGTTTCACAGCAAACAGGTTTTTTCCACATGGGCTCACTAGTCGAAGTTGGCAAAACGGAACAAATATTTCAGAACCCAGTAGATAAAAGAACCCGCGATTACATTACCGGACGATTCGGTTAAGCGCCGTTACAGGAAACAATTATGTCATTACATTTTATACGCGAGATGAAGCGCCTCAATAAACACCTTATCGAACTGTCGGATAAAGTTGAAAAACAGGTTAACCGTTCCATTCAGGCGATTACCGACCTTGACCAGGTCTCAGCAGAAAAAGTTATTAATAAAGACACGGGGGTTGATAAGTTAGAAATCGAAATGGAAGAAGATTGCCTTAAGTTATTAGCGCTGCATCAGCCAGTCGCCAATGACCTGCGTGTCATTGTTGCCGTATTAAAAATCAACAGTGACCTGGAGCGCATTGGCGATCACGCCGTTATCATTGCAGAAGAAGCGGTTAACTTGAATAGCTTGCCGAGTATCGATGTACCTGAAGACCTGTTCAGGCTATCAACAAAAGCAAGAATGATGTTGAAAAAAAGCATGCTCGCTTTTGTAGAAAGTGATTTAGTCGTAGCTCAAAATGTTCTCGAGCTTGGGCAAAATATCAAAGAGATGGCAGATAATATTCAAAGTGGACAGGTTAAAAGCATTAAGGCCTCACCAAAAGAAACGGAACAGCGCTTGAGTGTTTTGAAAGTTTGCAGGCAGCTGCAACGTATTGCTGATCATGCCACCAATATTGCAGAAGATATTATCTTCCTGATGGAAGGAGAAATTATTCGACATAAGGGCAGCGCATAGTAAAACTTTATGCTTTTAAGCCGCATTCATGCGGTTGGAGTTGATTTTGACGGGATTAGGATCGTTTTTGGCCTAATTTATCTTGAAAAAAGCCTAAGTAATGACATAGATCTTCCTGGATTAAGTCTATTTCTGGTTAGAATAGCGCCGTATATGCTAACCAGGGCTATTAAACTAGCTAAAAAACGTGAAAAATCAGGTTCAAAAAAAAGGCATAAGTATTGCCCAGAAAGTGTCAATACTGGCGGGCAGTATCGCAGCTATAGCTTCTCTTATAGTGGGGTCTTTGATCGTTAGTGGTTCTGAGGATATTGTCTATCAAAATGCATTAAGCCGACTCAAGTATGAAACAAATCTTAAATCCATAGGCCTAACGACAGAAATTAAAGGCCTGACAGGTGATGCACAATATCTTGTGGGCACACCACCAATTCAGGGCATTCCCCGCGCTATCAACAATGGAGGTATTGATCCTTTAGATAATTCACACCTGGAAAAGTGGCAGTCACGTTTGGCCATGATTTTTTCTGAACTTATTCGGGCAAAACCAAATTACCTCCAAATTCGATATATAGGCGTAGATAATGACGGTAAAGAGCTGATTCGAGTTGATCGCAGGGGCAGCGTGATCAAAGTAACGCCAGAACAGGCGTTACAGAAAAAAGGTGATACGGCTTATTTTAAAAATGCAATTAAGTTAAATCCTGGTGAAGTCTACTTATCTGATATTACCCTTAACAGGGAGTTTGGCCAGATTTCAGAGCCGCAAACTCCTATGATTCGTGCAGCAACCCCCGTGTATTTTGAAGGAGAGATATTTGGTATTCTGGTCATTAATATGGCTTTTGATGAGATATTTAATGAGCTTGTAAAAAACACGCCAAAGGAGCTAGTTCCTTATGTTGTCAATGAGGAGGGATATTTTCTTGCTCATCCAGATAAAACTATGACCTATGGTTTCGATCTTGATAACGATAACAGGATGCAGTCTGTTTATGCCGATTTTGGGCTGAATAAAAAAGATGATCTACGTGTTCATGAATTTACTCAGGAGGCGAGCGGTGATGTGATGCATATTGTGAAAACACATTATGATCCTGCACAACATGGACGATATTTCCTGGTGATACTGGCAACTTCTCATGACAATCTGCAGTCAGGCTCAGATCAGCTTAGGCAGCAAAGTTTTATTATCATGGGTTTGCTTATTGTTATAAGCCTGATTGCTGCGGCCATACTGGTTTCCAGATTATTGCGACCCTTGCAGTTAATATCAATAGCATCGGAAGACCTTGCCCATGGTAGAGAAGTAAAGAGCCTGCCTGTTGAATCAAGAGATGAAATTGGTGAACTAGCGCGTTCATTTGATGAAATGCGCCATCAACTTGAGGATAAGGAGCGTGAACTCATAGTAAGTCAGGGACGAGTGCATCACGCAAATAAAATGGCCTCACTAGGTGAAATGGCGGCGGGAATGGCGCATGAGATAAACAGCCCTATTCAGGTCATTAGTCTCATGGCGCAGCGGGTGCAGCGCCAGTTGAAGAAAAACATGCCCATAGATGATATTGATGATTCAATGGAAAAAATAAATAATAATGTAAAAAAAATATCAGAAATAATTGATAGCCTGAGCAAGGTCTCAAGAGATTCTACGGATGATGATTTTGTTGATACAAGAATAGATGATCTTATCGTTGATACCATCAATATGACAGAAGAACGATTTAAGATTAATGATGTAAAGCTTGAAGTCAATTACCATGAAATTTCTAAAAATGCGCAAATACAGTGTCAACGATTACAAATCTCCCAGGTATTAATCAACCTTGTAAATAATGCATATGATGCTATTCGAGAAAAAGAAAATAAATGGATAAAGATTGATGTAAAAAGAAGGTCTGAAAAAATACAGATATCTGTTACCGACAGCGGCTCTGGTATTCCAGAAGAAATTGCAAACAGGATATTTGAGCCTATGTTTACTACCAAAGATATTGGCAAAGGAACCGGGCTGGGCTTAAGTATTTCATGCGATATAGTCATAAAACATAATGGCGAGTTTTATCTTGATAAAAGGGCTAAACACACTCGTTTTGTGATGGAGCTTCCAATTGTTTATAAAGCCAGGTAATAAATGTTAAACAGAAAAATCCTTATAGTTGACGATGATAAATTTCTCAGGGAGATGCTAGTCCTGATCTTTGAAGAGGAAGGCTATCAGATTGGTGCTGCGGGGAGCGGTAAAGAAGCCTGGGAGATGCTAAATAAAAATGACTATGGGTTGTTAATGACTGATATGTATATGCCGCAAATGAATGGTATTGAACTAATAAAAAAATGTCAGGAATCTTTTCCAGAGATGAAAACAGTCATCATCAGCGGCGGAGGAAGAGAAGTTAGAGCGGAGCATGGAAAGAAATACGTCAGAATTAAGGACCAGGGTGTTGAAGTTGATGTCTATCTTAAAAAACCATGTGATATGGATGAAATGTTTTCTGTGGTAAAGATGCTTTTAGGGGACTAATTTTTTTAGCAAAAATAAATACAGGGTATACTTTGAAGATATTTTTACATGATTTATCATGTGTTGCTTTGAAGCCACTCATAAGCTTCATCTGCTTTTTTAAATACTCGTGCTTCTTTGTTGGCATTTTTTTCAATGCTTCTATATGCCAGATACATTCTTGTAAGTCCGAATGCCAGTTTTGAATTAACAATAATAGCCAACTTCTTATTGATTTCACGGTGGTCAGTACTTGATGCTATTTGACCAATACTTATTATTCCCTTAGTGGAAAGTTTGATGCTAGCCGCGTTACTGAAATCAATCACTTCATTGTAATAAAGATAATCGGGGTTGCTTTGAATATCTTTTTGATATTTTTTTATGGCATCAATAAGATCAATATCAATAACATCGCCTTCCCATTCAGTAATGATAAGTTTGGCTTTATTGTCTATATGATGTTTAGCGGGCATATTTGTTTGTAAAGAATCAATTAGTCGCTGATTAATTTCATATTGTAAATTTATTTTGCTTCAAAAAAGTATATTTTGAATCGATCTTATCAGGAAATAAGGGCTCTTCAGCATTTAATCAGAAATCGTATGATTAATACTGAATCTAAAGTGTAAATCTGTTTAATTTGTTAAACTCCAAATAATCAAAAACTCACAAAACTAAAACGGAAACTCTAACGTGATTATCAAACCAAAAACTCGCGGTTTTATCTGTACCACAACTCATCCAACGGGCTGCGAAGCCAATGTTAACCAGCAAATAGCACGCGTCATAACTGATGGTGCGGTGGCTAACGGCCCTAAAAAGGTCCTGGTGATTGGTGCCTCCACCGGTTATGGTCTGGCCTCACGCATTACCGCTGCCTTTGGTTCGGGCGCTGCGACATTGGGCGTGTTTCTGGAAAAACCAGCTACCGAGAAAAAACCCGGTTCGGCTGGCTGGTATAACTCCGGTGCTTTTGAGAAAGCCGCGCATGCAGAAGGTCTGTATGCAAAAAGCATCAACGGCGACGCCTTCTCCAACGAAGTACGCGCTAAAGCCATCGAAATCATTAAAGAAGATCTAGGTCAGGTTGACCTCGTTGTTTACTCACTGGCTTCACCAGTACGAAAAATGCCAGACACTGGCGAAGTGATCCGCTCGGTATTAAAACCTATCGGCGAAACCTATAAGGCCACCGCGCTCGATACCAGCAAAGATATCATCATCGACGCTGAGATTGGTCCAGCCACAGAAGAAGAAATTCAGAACACCATTACCGTCATGGGCGGTGAAGACTGGGAACTATGGATGGCTGCTTTGAAAGAAGCCGGCGTATTGGCCGACGGAGTGAAAACTGTTTCTTATGGCTATATTGGCACCGATATTACCTGGCCTATTTACTGGCACGGTGCATTAGGCAAAGCCAAAGAAGATATGGATCGGGCTGCAGGCGCATTGCGAGAATCACTCGCTGACATCAATGGCTCGGCAAACATGGCCGTACTCAAAAGCGTGGTCACGCAAGCTTCGGCCGCGATACCCGTCATGCCTTTGTATATCGCCATGGGCTTTAAAGTAATGAAAGAACTGGATATACACGAAGGCTGTATCGAGCAAATCAATCGCATGTTCCGCACCCAGTTGTATAAAGACGGTGGCGCAGAACTGGATGATAGCGCACGTATTCGCATGGATGACTGGGAATTACGCGATGATGTACAGGACAAAGTAAAAGAACTATGGCCTCAGGTCACCGATGAGAATATTTTTGAGCTCACCGATTATCAGGGCTACAAAGATGAGTTTTTAAAACTCTTTGGTTTTGGGCTTGATGGTGTTGATTATGAAGCTGATGTGGATACCTTAATAGCGTTTGAGCCTGCGACGGTTTAAGTTTTTGTTGCTGTGCCTTACAAAGTAAAAATTAAAAACAGCGATGAATCATTCACCGTTGAAAAAGGTGAAACCATTCTGGCAGCAGCCAAGCGCCAGAATGTAAGCCTGCCATATGGTTGCGATAATGGTGTATGCGGTGTCTGTATGTACAAAATTATTGAAGGCAAGGTTGAATACCCAGAAGGACAACCATTTGCCCTGTTTGATGAAGATATAGAGGCAGGCAAGGGAATGTGTTGTGTGGGGCATCCTGTCAGCGACATGGAGATTGAACTGGAATCTCCAGATGAGGATTTTGAACCGTGGGTTTGAGCCTAAAACTATTTGTAAGCCCCTCGTTTCCAAGCTGTTTTTAGAATAAAAACTCATGTTTAGTTGGGTGTTAATAGAATAATTCCATAGTAGTTTACTCAGGTATAAGGGCTAGCTTTAAAGTCGTTACCGAGGAAATGTAAAAAATGGTGGAATTACCCAGCGGAAGAGTGATTGACCTCTCAACAGATCGTTCCAAATATCATGCGCTACGGCAAAAGGATATTGGCCTGCATTCAGAGCATCGCAAACTGAGTGCACTGGTTGATATCATCTATCGAAAATATGATGAAAACGGGCAAACACGACGCGGCTGGACAGAGTTTGACTATGAATATTCAGGTTATACGCTAGATAGCGTTCGCCGCGCCACAGACTGGAGCAATGAAGACAAGGCCGCCCTGTCTCGTTATATACAGCAGGACGACCAGCGCCGTCGTATCGAAACCGCCCGCCGCAGGCTCATTGAAAACCAGCAGCAACTTTCCGTCAAAAGCTACACCTCACCGCAACACCTGTATAGCCTGCTGCAACAGCGTTTAAGTGAACTGCCGCTACGGCGCGCCAGTGCCGCTCAATGGCTGGCTACCATCGAAAATTTCAGGCAAAGCGGTGTTCGTGAAGAAGAAATCCACTGGTCAGGCATCAGGCACTATCTTCAGCAACAGGTGCCAGAATCCATCATCAGTAAACAGCAGTTACAGCAAAAGGGTGATAACAAGCTGCGCATTGAGCTCAGCATCGAACAGATCTGGGGCGAGAACGGCGGTCTTAGTTTTATTGAAGTGGCACAATGTATGCTGCATCAGGTGGTTTATCGTGCTGCCCTCAAACTCGACCATGAATGTATCTGTGTGCTGCGTTACGTCGATAAATACTGTAACTATCGTGTTGGCGTGATAAAAACCATGAATAATGACCATCCGATGGCACTCAATAAATATTGGTTTGCGCTCGATCCCTATGGCCGAGCCATCGCCAATAGTAACGCTAGCCTGTTTTACGAAAATAGCCTCGAAGCGAAAACCGCCGCCAATGACCATGCGCATGAACACCTCGGTATACACAATGGTGCAGAAACCTATACCCAGTTTGATCACCTGACCTTGTTCGGCGGTAAAGACTATCGCGAATGGTTCGTCAGCCTGCCCGATTACCAGCGCACCTTCTTCGGTGCACATTTTTTTAATCACAATATTCTGGCGCATATCCGAACCACCTCACGCACAGACAGCGTAGGTCGAAAAATACTGTTCATCGAAGAAGTACAAAGTGACTGGCATCAGTCTGGCAAGCGCCATGGATATGACACCAGCTTCTGGGGCAAGGTCGCCAATGCTCCGTTCAAACAGGAATGGTCAGTGCTCGCCGTCAAACTCATGCTCATTCAGGCAAGCCAGAACGGTTATGCTGGCATTGCCTGGTCGATGGGCAACATACAGGAAATGCGCTATCAGTGTTATATGCAAGCCATCAAAAAATATTACGACAGCACCATACCCAAAGCGCTGAATCGTCTGGTTAAACCATTTGCCTGTAAAGTTGAAAGCGCATACATCAATACGCGAGACCCCTGGCTCAACCTTGAAAAGCAGCAGCAGAAATGGCGCGTTGCCGATGGCCAGGGAAAATTTAAAACCAGAGCCAGATACAATAATCGTGATGAAGCCATGGCAGTTATAGAAAGGCATAGCCGGGCAATAGAACTGGAAGTCCCCGCGCTGTTTATTAGTGATGACCTACGCAGGCAGATTTCAGAGAAAGGCTTGCCGTTGTATGGGCATACCATAGATTGATCATTTGTAGTTTTACGTAGCTGCTAAAATGATGCCCTTAAAATTTCAGCATAAGGTGAAACGTGGATATAGGTATTATCGGCATAGGCCTGATGGGCAGAGCGTTCGTCGAGCGCTACCAGTCTCAGGGTTACATAGTCAGAGTTTTTAATCGCACACAGGATAGTATTAAAGATCTGGCTGATGGTGTGATTGTTTGCGAGACGGCGGACGAACTGATCGGTGCATCCGATGCCATTATTCTCATGGTCAGTAACGCAGAGGCGATTAGCGATGTTCTGCAACTTGATCAGCAACAAAAATTTCAAGGCAAAACCATTTTACAGATGGCGACCATCTCGCCAACACAAACAAAAGAAATAGGCGAAGCTATAACATTACGCGGTGGCCACTATCTGGAAGCCCCGGTACTCGGCAGTATCCCCGAAGCGAAAACCGGCACGCTGATTATCATGGCCGGTGGTTCGAAAGCCGTGTTCGAAAATGCATTGCCGACATTACAGGTATTGGGTACAGCGCCCCGCTACATCGGTGAAACCGGTTCTGCGGCGGCACTCAAGCTGGCCATGAATCAGTTGATCGCCTCACTCACCGCAGGTTTTTCACTGAGCCTGGGTTACGCCATTAAAAATGGCGTCGATACCGATCTGTTTATGGAAACCGTTCGTGAAAGTGCGCTGTATGCAAAAACCTACGACAAGAAGTTACAGAAATATCTGGATCGAGATTTTGGTACTGCCAACTTCTCAACCCAGCATCTATTAAAAGATATTCGCCTGTTTATTGATGATGCCAAAGTAGCAGATTTGAATACGGATGCACTGGAAGGCATTGAGCGGATAACAAATGAAACAGTAGAAGATGGCATGGATGAGATGGATTATTCTTCGATTTATCAGGTGATATGTCCGGATGAATAATCTACAGCCATAAATGGAACACCAGTACTTTTTATAATTTCTAATATTACGTTTTCTGTAGGTTTAGTAGTTGTATCTATCTCAATTAGATTGTCTGGCAGGTTTTTTTCTAAAATCTGCTTAAATCGAGTTAAGTAGTCGGGACCATCAACTTTAATACCCTGCCTTATACCAGATGTGATATCTGTGTTTCGATTAATAATTCGCTTTACGAGCTCATCATCGCTAGCTATAAGCTTAATGTTAAAAAAATCATAACCTTTCTCGACAAAAAACACCTCTAGCAGATCAATAGCACTTTTAGAAATCAGGCAGCCTACTTCGATAAGATATTGATTTGATTTACCATTATTTATTTCATCAATAATAGCTTTAATAATATCATTGGACAGATGAATAAAATCTTCTATAGAAGGTTCAGCAATTATTTTTGTAATTATAGTATCGACAGTGATTACATGATGATTAGTATTCAATGCGCTCAAAACACTGCTTTTACCACTGCACGGAAGACCATAAAGCAGGAGGATATTTGTTTTATTCATGCTGACTTGGCGCTTGCCCAGTTAGTCTGAAATTGCTCTTTACGTTCAATGACCGTTAAATCATCTGTTGTTATCAGTTCTTTTGAGTCAACGTGACGCCCGCTTTCGGCATCATCATCGAAATAGAGTTCTACCAGTAATTCATCATCCTGAATCAAATAATCTTTTTCCTTAAAGTCAGCTTCGACCATCGATTGATCTATAAACTTTGTTTCTATACCCAGCTCATTTTGAAGACTCATCTGAGCCATGGTGTTGTCCCTGTTCATATCATTGACAATGAACAGCCGTTTGATCTTAACGCCACGTTTCATTAAGTTAATCTGGGTATTCATGTACTCGGTGTCATTTTTATCCTCCCAGTACTCAGGGATATAGCTAACACACTTCAGTTTTTCTCTTGTGGTTCTTATGCCTTTGGCGCCGAAAGTGTGAGCGTGACAGGGTGTAGTACGCTCTGTTTGTACAAAAATTTCGCTATTACAAGACAATAGATTTTTCAGTCTCTTTGAAACCAAATTCACAAAGTAAGGATGCTTAATTTTAGTCAGAGAGCTATCTAGTTCATAACCATGATTAATTAATTCCACTTTGCTTTGAAGACCATCAAGTCTGCTTCTAATATTACGAAGCTCAATTGCAGTGGTATCCATATCTGTCTGAGTCTTATCTACAAACTCATTATATGAAAACTTGTAATCAATGATTTCGACCAGTAAAAAAATCAAAATATAGAGGATAAACTGCTCGCCAAATGATAGATGATCAAGTGCATCAAATATCATTGACCTGTCCAGAAGATTTGTTTCTGCAAAGCCCAGTAGGTAAGGGGTTACAAGAATGGTAAGGTCAATTACAGGTGTAGGAATTCTCAATTTTTTATCCAGATTAATATGTTCAACAATTAGATTTAGATGCGGAGCTTAAGTTATATCTGATAACGAGTTGAATATCGGTTATCGTTTTTTTTCAGGCATATCAAACCCTTACTTCTGCCTTATTCTCAATCCTTTGTCGGATTATGTTGTCCTTTTCTTCAATCAATTTATTTTGTAATTCGAGCATAGACTGCCTAACATCACGTAATTCCGCAGGATCATTGTGTTTGGCAAAAAAGATATTATCGTTTTCGTCATCCCATGTTATGGCCTTAGCAACCTGCTCAGACCAGAATTCAGGGTTGCCACCTGCATAATCTAGTAAGACAGTGCCAACTTCAAACTGGAATTTCCCGAAAAGCTCTTCTTCGGGATGAAAAGGATTGCTTTCAATAGATGACAGGTAATAACGGTAGCGAAGTGAACCGATATAAAACCAGAATATCGCTTCATCTTTATTACCTTCATGAAAGAGGCCATTAGCTAGTACGTAATACCCTGCTGGATGTAGTAATGCTGCATTTCTTTTTAGCTGGTCTAGTGACATAGAGGCTATTTTATCTAGTTGTATCGCTTTTTTCCCTGCAAGTGAACTCCATAAGTTTTTTAACTTTGAAAACATTTGCTGACCCTTTTTAAACAGGCCGTGGAGGATATAAGGTCACAAGCAAGTTGTCTAGTTGTCAGTGAAAAAAAAAGAGAATAAAGCCTCGATAGCAAAGACTGAATAAGTGCATTGATGAAATTAAGTAGCGTATTTTCTGTGTATTAGAAAAAATAAAAATACAAGTCTGTTATAGAAATTAGCTTTTGCTAAAATCAGCCCCGGTTTACCCCATCATTTTCAAAACAAATATAAAGTCCCCATCACCCATGAATATAGAACAAAGTATCGCTAATGAACTTGGTGTTAAAGTTTCACAGGTTGAAGCCACCGTTGCATTGATTGATGAGGGTTCAACAGTGCCCTTTATTTCGCGTTATCGTAAAGAGGTGACGGGCGGTTTAGATGACACCCAACTGCGAACGCTGGAAGAGCGCTTAACATATTTACGTGAGCTTGAAGATCGGCGTGATACAGTGCTGAGAACCATATCAGAGCAGGGCAAGTTGAGTGATGAGCTAAAAAAATCTATTTTAGAAGCTGATACTAAAACACGGCTTGAAGATCTTTATGCGCCTTACAAACCGAAACGCCGCACCAAAGCACAAATCGCGCGTGAAGCCGGTATCGAACCATTGCTCGATGCACTGATGGAAGACTTTTCTATGCAACCTGAAGTTGAAGCAGAATCTTATATTAACGCCGAGGCAGGCTTTACTGATAGTAAGGAAGTATTAGATGGTGCGCGTCAGATTTTTGTAGAACATGCTGCAGAAAATGCCGACTTAATCGGCAGGCTACGAGATATTTGTTGGGAAAGAGCTGAGCTTGTTTCAACCGTGGTCGATGGTCAGGAAAATAATGGTAACAAGTTTAAGGATTATTTTGATTTTTCAGAAACGATTAAAACCGTACCATCACACCGTGCGCTGGCTTTATTCCGTGGACGTAATGAAGGAGTCCTAAGCGTTAAGCTATCTGTTCCGGGCCAGGATGATCTTGAGTCCGTTTTGGATATGGGGATATGTGATAACAAAGTGGCTACAGCCTTTTCATTTTCTCAGCAGCAACGTGCTGCAGACAACTGGTTATTAGAGAGTGCCCGCTGGGCATGGCGAGTTAAAATTTCCTTGCAAATTGAATCCGAATTAAATATGCGCCTGCGTGAATCAGCCGAAGAGGAGGCTATTCGCGTCTTTGGTGAAAACATGCGTGATTTATTATTAGCCGCACCCGCTGGCGCACGCGCTACACTCGGACTTGATCCCGGATTACGCACTGGGGTAAAAGTTGTGGTGTTAGATGCGCTCGGTATGCTGGTTGATCAGGAGGTGATTTATCCGCACGCACCAAAAAATAAATGGGATGAGTCGATTGCCGTATTAGCCGCGCTGGCTAAAAAACATAAGGTCGAGTTAGTAGCCATCGGCAATGGTACCGCATCGCGTGAAACCGACAAGTTAAGCAACGAGTTAATGAAAAAGCATCCAGAACTACGCCTGAACAGTATAGTGGTGAGTGAAGCTGGTGCCTCTGTTTATTCCGCCTCTGCATTAGCCGCAAAAGAATTCCCCGATCTCGATGTCACCTTCCGTGGTTCAATCTCCATCGCCAGACGTTTACAGGACCCGTTGGCAGAACTGGTTAAAATTGATCCTAAAGCTATTGGTGTTGGTCAGTACCAGCATGATGTGAACCAATCTAAATTAGCGCGTAAATTAGAATCGGTAGTCGAAGATTGTGTGAATGCCGTCGGTGTTGAAGTAAATATGGCCTCTGCCCCCTTGTTAATGCGTGTCGCAGGTTTAAGTGAAACGCTGGCAGAAAACATCGTTGCTTATCGTGAAGAAAATGGCGTCTTTAAAAACCGTAAGGAAATTTTAAAGGTTTCACGCCTTGGGCCAAAAGTGTTCGAGCAGGCAGCAGGCTTTTTAAAAATATCCAAGGGTGATAATCCGCTGGATGCTTCTTCGGTTCATCCCGAGGCCTATCCGGTAGTAAAAAATATTTTAGAAAAGAATCAACGCGAAATTAATAAAGTCATTGGTGATCGCGCATTTTTGTCATCACTGGCAGCCAATGATTATGTCATGGAAGGTTTTGGTGAGCCCACCGTGCGAGACATCATCCAGGAACTAGAAAAACCTGGCCGTGATCCCCGCCCAGAATTTAAAACCGCCAGCTTTAAAGAAGGTGTGGAAAAAGTCAGCGATCTTGAAGAAGGCATGATCCTGGAAGGCGTTGTCACCAACATCACTAACTTTGGCGCCTTTGTCGATATCGGAGTGCATCAGGATGGTCTGGTGCACATCTCCGTCATTGCCGATAAGTTTGTCAAAGACCCGCATGATGTTGTTAAAACTGGCGAAGTGGTTAAAGTAAAGGTCATGGATATTGATGTTCAAAGGAAACGTATTGCTTTATCTATGCGCTTAACAGAAGCCGCTGAAAGAAAACCAGCAAGAGGAAAAGCTGAGTCAGATGGAAATAAAACACAACGCAATAGATCGAAGGGTAATAATCAAGGCCAGGGAAATAATGAGCCTGCTAGTGTCATGGCACAGGCGTTTGCTAATATGAAGAAATAAAACCATGTCATCGATAATCAATTTAGTAAGAACTCTACTGTTTCCCGCAATTCTATTAATTATTGCTTATACATTAATCACTATACTTTCTGAAAGTTTTAGATTGTATTCTGTCACCACGATAAATGTTGTCTCCGGGATCATAGCAATGACGCTAGGTACAGGCTTAGCCGTTGTAGGTGCAATGGCAAATGATTCCGGAAAAGGTGGTTTTTTTATAAATACATTTCAGATGATGTGTTTAAGTTACCCGTTGATTTATTTAATCGGATTGGTGAGTAGTATATCTGTCCTCTATAGTGATTTCGAAAACAAAAAAGAGATCGCTATTTGGTTAGCATCAATGAATATTATCTGGCTTTTACTGCTCGGTTTAATGATGGTATTAGCCGTAGCAGGAGGCAATGCCAGGCGTAAGTACGAAGACAGGCAACGAGCAAAAGAACTGATAAACCAGAAAAAGCCCTATCTTATTCACTTGCCCCATTGCGGCACGATGATTCCTGATGAATATAGAAGTGACTACTTTTTAAGCCCAAAGGAATTAGAAGAAAATATTCTTCAATATGCAGATCTATATACTGATGAATTATTTGAGTCGCTGCTTACTCGGTTTGGCGGGGTAAAAAATAAGTACTCAAGACTCTTCTTTGATCCCGAACGATTTTTTGATGAGAAACAGGAGAGCATGAGTCGCCTTGGTCTGGGCTGGTTTTATGAAAAAGCGATTCTCGAGGAGATACCTTTAAGAGGTACAAAAAACAAAGAAGCTATCGCTGAATATTATCATGAGCATCATAAAGAACTGAATGACAAAACACAGGAGAAGCTGGATTTGTACGGCAAGTGCACGATCATAGATTGTCATTCATTTTCTAATGAACGATATTGGTTTCATGATCAAAATTTGGAACTGCCTGATATCTGTATAGGTTACGACGAAGAATATGTTGATATGGAACTCGTTGAAATTTTAAAAGAAGAATTTCAATTCTATAATGTTTCGATCAATAGCCCTTATTCGGGCAGTTTGGTTCCGACCAGGTTTTACAACAAGAATAAAAATGTAAAATCGGTAATGATTGAAATAAATAAAAAATTGTACCTGGATTCCGATAATAAGAAAGGTAATGATTTTGACGTGATTTGTAATATTTTAGAGCAGGTAATGTTCAGGCTGATTTTTGAGGAGAATTATAGGGCTGAGGAATATTGAATAGATGGATTTTCGCATAGCCAGAAATCCCATCCTACCCTTTCTGGCTTTAGAAATACCACAAACCTGTGTTATTGTAGTCTAAAGGGGCACACTATTCTGATCGCCGCAGGAGACCATCATGTCTGGCCTTAAATCTTATTTTGTTTGGGATGCAAACACACGCTGGTTTCACTGGATTAATGTAGTGTGCGTACTCAGTCTAATTGCTGTAGCTGTCGCCATCCTCAATGCCAAAGCTTTAGGTGTATCGACCGAAGGAAAAATCCTACTCAAAACTGTACACGTTCTAATTGGTTATGTGTTCACGGTAAATTTACTCTGGCGTTTAATCTGGGCCTTTATCGGTAGCCCAACAGCACGCTGGGGTGCAATTCTACCCATCGGCTCCGGTTACCTGAAAGAAGTACGTGCTTATATCGCCAGTTTCAAAGCAGGACAACCACGCCAGTATCTCGGTCATAATCCACTAGGAAGAATTGCAGTTACCCTGCTACTTTTTCTGTTACTAGCGCAGGCCATCACAGGGTTAGTAGTGGCAGGCACCGATATATTTTATCCCCCCATTGGTTCATGGGTAGCCGAGTGGATAGCTGCACCAGGAGTCGACCCCGGCACGCTCATGCCCTACGCAAAAGAAACCTATAACATGGTTGCCTACGATGAGATGCGCGCTTTTCGCAAACCCTTTATTACCGTTCATTATTATGGGTTCTATGTATTACTTGGTGTGATAGCCGTTCATATTCTGGCTGTCGTTGTTGCTGAAATTAAAGAAGGCAATAATTTAATTTCAGCGATGTTTAATGGAAAAAAAGTATTGAACGAGACCCCGGTGGACTTACCAGAAAAAGATTAGTTTCCGCGTGGGCACAAAAGTGTGCCCACCCTACCTGGCTTTGTTCCATAACAAGCCCTAATAATGTATAAAGCGCCATGAGATTTCCAAAACGAATACAGCCGCTCATTGATGATGGTCTGGTTGACGAAGTATTGCAGCAGTTAATGAGTGGCAAAGAGGCGACGGTGTATGTCGTGCGCTGTGGTAATGAAATCCGCTGCGCCAAAATATACAAAGAAGCCTACAAGCGCAGCTTTAAAAAAGCAGTGCAATATCAGGAAGGCCGCAAGCAGCGCAATACTCGCCGTGCCCGTGCCATGGAAAAAGGCTCCAAATTTGGTCGAGACCAGCAGGAAGAATCCTGGCAGAACGCTGAAGTGGATGCGCTTTGCCGACTAGGCAATGCGGGTGTGCGCGTTCCCAAAGCCTACGGCTGCTTTGATGGTGTGCTGCTCATGGAATTAATCACCGATGATGAAGGCCAGGTCGCACCGCGTCTCAACGATGTCTCCATGACCGCTGAACTCGCCATCGAAGACCATGGTGTGGTCATGAAATACGTCATGCGCATGCTCTGTGCCGGTATCGTGCACGGCGATCTCTCAGAATTTAATGTGCTGGTTGATGATTATGGACCAGTGATTATCGACCTGCCGCAAGCCGTCGATGCTGCCGCTAACAATAATGCCTTTGCCATGCTGGAACGTGACATTAATAACATGACCAGCTACTACGGCCAGTTCGCGCCTGAACTGTTAGGCAGCAAATATGCCAAAGAAATGTGGGCGCTTTTTGAAGATGGTGAATTACATGCTGATGTTGAATTGACCGGCCAGTTTGAAGAAGACGCCGAAGCGGCCGATGTTGATACCGTCATGCAGGAAATTAAAGCTGCGTTTGAAGAAGAGCAAGAGCGACAGGAAAGAATACGTGAAGCTGATGGTGGCTGAGTTATTTTTGAATGGCGGCCAACCCCCTCTCAGTTAACAATGAATAAATACACAGGAAATGAAAGAACATGAAAAAAAGTAAGAAATATGATTATCGGGTAGTAGAGGATAACGATACCTGGACTGCAGAGGTCACTCGACGAGTAACATCACGGGTCACCGTCGTTTCAAAAGGCAAAGGTGGTTTTGCGACAGAAGCCGAGGCGCAAGCGTGGGGGCAGGCAGAAGTAGAAGCATTTTTGAAAAAGACCAATAAAGGAGAGATGGAAAAACGACGGGTGAAGGAAAAGGAAGCAGAGCTTAGGGCGGCGAAGCATGAGAAATTAATAGATAAGACAGAAGCTGAGCCGGTAGAGATAGAGGGTGAGAATCAGGAAGCTGATGGCGTGAGGGAATAAAAACGTAAAACGTATGGATAGGATTAGAGAAAAAGGGGTTATCTTCAGGGCTCTTTAGATTTAATTAAGTTAGAAAGGAAGTTTATGTTTTCTATACTTGCACGCAAGGTTGGCATCATATGAAAACGATTCCTCACCTATTATCAAATGTTCGACAGGAAGTTAGTGATCATAGCCGTCGCCTCTATTACTGGTGCCTGACGTCAGGACAAACGAACAAGCTTGTCGATACACCGCTATTGGGAATGGAGGTGATACAGATACGCGATCTGGAGCATGCCAACGAAATCCTGCGCAGCAATGTGAGCGCGGTAATGTTAGTGCAGTTTCCAAAGTGTGCCGACGACTCTACCCTGGATCTGATCGAACAGTTAATAAGTGAATGCCAGCACAGTATCTGGATAGCGCTACTGCCCAAACAGTGGTTACATCAGAAACGGTTATGCGGACTCATCACTCACGCCTTCTTCGACTACCATCAGCTACCCCCTGAGAAAAATCGGCTGCGCATCATTATCGGCCATGCCTTTGGTATGCTTGCACTGAGACATCAGGTCGAAGTACAGGCCAGTCCCAAAGAAGAACTCGATCAACTAATCGGTAGCAGCCTGCCAATACAGCGGCTGAAAAGATCCATTGCCAAGGTGGCCAATAGCCACAGCGCCGTGCTTCTCACCGGCGAAAGCGGTACCGGCAAGGAGCTGGTGGCACGGGCCATCCATCGACTATCCCCCCGTCACTCGGCTCCATTCGATGCCATCAACTGTGCGGCGCTGCCAGCCAACCTGATTCAGGCGGAACTGTTTGGCAGCGAAAAAGGCGCCTATACCGGTGCCCACCAAAGAATGATTGGTCGTTTTGAGGCATGTAACGGCGGCACACTGCTCCTTGATGAAATTGGCGACATGCCACCGGAACAACAGGTCAACCTGCTGCGTGTACTGGAGCAAGGCAGCCTGCGTCGTATTGGCGGTGACCGCGACATCCCCATCGATGTGCGTATCATCGCTGCGACCCATATTGATCTCGAGCAGAAAATCCAGCAGGGAGAATTTCGTGAAGATCTCTTCTATCGCCTAAATGTTGTCAACGTCGAGATACCGCCACTGTCGAAACGTAATGGAGATATCGAGCTACTTGCAAACTACTACTTCCAGCGATTTCACACTAATGGCCAGCCAGGCCCCAGAGGATTCAGCCGGGAGGCCATTGAGGCGATGCGCCACCACCCGTGGCCGGGTAATGTGCGCGAACTCATTAATCGCGTACAACATGCCGTCATCATGGCCGACGGTCCATTGATTCAGCGACAAGACCTGGGCATTGAGCGGCGTGAAACAAAACGCTACCGCATCACCCTGAAAATGGCGCGCCACGAAGCGGAAATCCATGCCATCAACGATGCACTTCACCTGTGCCATCACAACGTCAGTGAGGCGGCACGCGAACTTGGCATCTCAAGAGTCGCTATCTATCGACTAATGGGAAAACACGGTATCGCTCCCCGTTAACACTCACCCGATAAATCACTTTCTCTAAATCACCACGCCCAGGCGACTGCAGCATGTTACCGGCAAAGACAGTTACTACAATAAACAAAAAAAGAGGCGGTCAATTGACCGCCTCCAGGTGAGGATACATTAAGTATTTTCTCTCCTCCTACACCATAGGTAGGCGACAGCGATCATCACCATCAGTGGCAATAGCGGGTCAAAGCCTGTTCTGCGGCCAATCATGCAGCCACCACCCGAACCTTCTCCAGACTTCGGTCCATTGCCATTGCCATTGCCGTTACCATTATTGTTAGGCATACACTCCTCCGGACTGGTTGGATCAGTCCACTCAAAGTGTGGATTGGCGTGTTCCGGTGAGATCCCGATCGGCAGCGGTTCTTCGTCACCGCTGTTGTTGAACTCATCGGCCTGCCCACCCAGGGTGAGAATCTCCGCGATATCATCACCTTCCAGAATGGCTTGCGCATCATCCATCCAGGCGGGCTCAGCCGCGCCAAGATAGTTGACGTTGCAGAATGCAGCCAGCACCTGGCGACCGGCCTGCAACTGTGCTTTCACCAGAGGGTCACGCTTCTCTTTGCACAGGTCGTGGGCGATATTGGTCTTGATGATGCCAATCGCATTTTCCACGGTGGCCAACTCAACAAAACCCAACACCTCAATCAAATCATCATTGGCCTCAAGGCACGCGCCCATCATATCCGGATGGTTGCCCCACCAGCCGATGGTTCGGGTGGCCCCGGTGGTGATCCTGGTAGTGGTGTCGTCACAGTTGTTGCTCAGGTTCACATCCGGAGTTAAGTTGTTGTCGGGATAGGCACAAGCTTCGTTCACAAGTGGATCGTAGCCGCTATCTACTGCCAAAGCTCCGTAAACATTAATGGTCGTGCCATTAATCAGGCCGGGTTCGATATCACCCATCTCGCAGGTCAGGTCATGATCACCTGCATCATAGCTGCAGCCGGAATCATTACTCCCGTAGACAAAATTTTCAGGCAGAGCGTCGGTAAGCTCAACGTCTATTGCGGTGGTGGTGCCATCGTTCCAGACGAAAATCACATACTCGATGTCTGACTCACCCTGCTCGACATCAAGGGCGCTGGTGCCGCTCTTCTCGACGATCACGTCGGCGGTAACCACGGTGACAATGGCGGTATCCGAGTCGCTCACCGGCGTCCCGGTCAGAGCCCCTTCGCCATCAACAGTGGCCGTATTGCTGACCTCCTCATCGCGGGAATACGGGCCATAGGCTGTTGAATTCCAGACTTCTCCGGAAGCCAGGGATCCGTACCCAACAGTCACATCCACCAGCGACAGGAGGGCATCGTTGAACTGAACGCTGCTGAGACCCTCGGCCCCCTCATGATCGTTGGAAACCGTGAAGCAGTACCAGACATCGGTGCCGGTGTAGACCTCAAGAGAGTCAGCATCGTCGCCGTTGCCGCAGGTTGCATCCAGACTTACTTTCTTGTCGATGTCTATATCGGGATTGTAGACATCGGCCGCCGCCGTAGCCTGACAGGTTTCATTGTTCTCAAACCCGTCGCTGCCCGCAGCCTTCAGGATACGATCCACGGAGTCTGTTAGGGTCTCCGGCAAACTGGCCGTGGCACAGGTTCCAGGCTCGATCGTAAATGGCCCCGAAGTGATTGCCGGATCCAGCGGATCTTCGTTACCATCCAGCAGTTCTACGCCGGTGGCACCAATAGTCAGACTGGAGTTGGCGTTTCCGGGCCAACAAATTTCGGCGCACCAGGTTACCGATGTCTCTTCAATAACATCGATAGTATTACTGAGACCCGGACAGGCTCCGGTAGTGACGGTGGCAGTGACCGTGCAATCGGCCTGATCCACTACCTCAACTTGGGCCGTATCCGAGACCGGTTCGGCTGGGTCGTCGGCATCGGCGGTTGCAGTGTTAGTCGCCAAAGTACCGGTTGGTTCATTGATCGCAACCAGCGCCTCACCGAAGGTCTGGCCATCAACATCGAGATCATTCAATGTTCCCACACCATCGAGCGTGGCAATATTGCCACCGGAGAGTGCCACGCTAAAAGGAGCTGAGAGTCCAGCAGCATCATCTTCCAAGGCCAGGTTGTAGGCCGCCGCATCACCGGTGTTTTTGACCCGGTAGCAGTATTTAACGGTGTCACCGGAGGCGATCTCCAGCAATTCATTGGTGCTTGATTCGTCAAAGTTCACCGTGCCACAATCTCCCCCTTCGACAATGACCTTCTTCTCGACCACCAGCAGGGGTTCGCCGGTAAAAATATTATGGAAGGTACATTTGGCGATAGCTCCCTCATCCAGGTTAAGACTGGCCCCCATACCGCCATTTATAGGAGTATGGGCCTGAACCACCGGCGGCTCCTGACTAAGGTCCATGCAAGTAATACTATCAAGATCCCATAATGAACCTGGGTCCGATTCTGTAACATTGATGATTGTGGATGCACCAATAACCAGGGTATTAGTACTGTTCTTTTGCAAAGAGAAGGCATCGTCAGGTGATACCAGGTTGGTCGTGAAATCAAACCAATCAGAGGTATCCCGGTCCGTTGTCTTCTCTATCGTCAGGGAAATAGGAAAAAAGACCGCTGATGCAGATAATTGCAGGTCACGGTTGCCGCTGGCGACGATGTCGTCACCATCATCATGATCGACCACGGTCAACAGCCGCATGTGATAAGGTGAACCGGAAATGTTGATGGCGGAGTCGGCGTCACCCCAGTCCTGGCGCGTAGAGATGTGCCCTCCCCAGGCCATCAGAACATCCGCTGCATTAGCGGTGAAGGTAATGCTAGTACTGATCTTGGTGGAGGAAAGGTAATCAAATGAAATCGGATCGTAGCTATACGGTCCTACAGCAGTGATATCTCCATTCCACATTCTGAAATAATGCGGGGTCTCCTGAGCAATGTCGTCACCGTTCGGATATCCTCCATCATCAATTTGATCCCGGCCCTTTTCAACCTCTGCATCCACCGGTATCAACCAAGTGTCGTCAGGGATGTCCTTATCGCACCCGCCGCTGATCGTCAGATCCTGACAGGGATCGGCATTGTCGATCGTCCGATTTACTGTGGTGATATAATCCAAGGCGTTCTTGTCTCCCTGGGTACCGTCCCATTCAATGGTGGCCGTATAACTATGTCCAACTGTCAGCCCTTTTAAATGGAGCCGGTAGGCAACAACATCCCCTTCGAAATAAAACGCCTTCTGTTCATTGATGTTACCGTTTATCCAGCTTTCACAGGTATCGTGATCACCCATGCCCGCCTTGTAATTGGCACACTGATAAATTTTCGTTTGCACCGCCGCCGCACTTATTCCCGGTAAGATAAACAGGAATAGTGCCAGCCCTAAAAACGTTTTCATTCTCCACCGGCGATAAGTTGTTTTGTGTAGTAAATTACGCGAAATCATGACGTTCTCCTTCATAGTGTGATTGCACAATCAATAGAATACGCAAGATATAAAGCAAATTACTTACCAACTCCCTAACCCCTTGTTTTATCGACAAATAATATAAATAGATTGATGAGGAAAGCGGCACGACTGTTTCATAAATGAAACAGTAATAGGCCGCCAATACGTGTAAGCAAAGAGAAAACAAGGCGTTGAGAAAAAATCGACATGTATCGTTTTTGATACACATCTATGCCTACAGAAAAAACACCGCTACAGGACTATACGACCTATACTTTGCAGGACGTTACATCCGAATCATGCATCCAGCCACGCACATATATGGATACAATTTTCAGAAAAATAGACCATCGACCATCCGTGATATCAGTCCTGCATGGCCTAAGTCGAGACCCGCAATATTATCTCGCAATTATTATTGGCGTAGTTGTCGTTTGGGGGCTCGGTCATGTTTTGCAGTCGTCGGTCATCTCGGCACAGCTACAACCGTGGATATTATTCCAGTTCATACTGCTCTTCCCATTACTGGAGGAATTGCTCTTTCGTGGATTGCTACAAGGCAGCATAGCCAGACGTCTGCCGGGAAAATCAGGCCCATTGAGCAGAGCCAACATTAGTACCAGCGTCCTGTTTGTGCTTGCCCATCTGATCAATAAACCGCCGCTCCTGGCGGTCGCTGTTTTTATTCCATCACTGGTATTTGGATACTTTCGAGATCGCTACAACCACTTACTGCCATCATCCCTGTTACATATCATTTATAACGGCACTTACTATCTATTGTTTATTTTAAATAAATAGTATTGTTGGCTCGATAATCCTCAATACCAAGTCACAAAAACAAATGCAGGCACATGCATTATCGAGTTGAAACCAAAAGCGATTGGATAATAAAAGCGTCAACAAAAATTAGCACAATTTTAAAATGCTATTTTTACGCGCTTCGCCGGTCAGGCAAAATTGCACAGGTGACGCATATAGTTTTTTATATGACAACATGAAAATTTAATGCAGTGGTTTTGTTGTGGCTTACCGCGTTTTTTCATTCGGTGCGATGCTCTGCGTTTATGGCATCCTACAGCGCTGCGCAGGAATTTATTACCAGAATTTACATTGGGTTTATTTAAAAATGAAAAGCGTACACTTTGTTTTTGCCTAGAGCATATTAATTAGGTGAGTGTCATTTACATAGCTTCAGCTCGAAGCTAATCAGTAAAGGAGACGAAAATGACTCAGATAGCTGTCATTCAAAAAGCCCCCGTTTTTCTGGATAAACAAAAAACCATCGAACTGGCTGTCACTACAGTCGAAGAAGCTGCCAGCAATGGTGCAAAGCTGGTTGTATTTACCGAAGCATTTATCCCCGGCTACCCATCATGGATCTGGCGATTAAGACCCGGCGGTGACTGGAATCTGTGCGAAGAATTACATGCGCGATTATTAAAAAATTCCGTCAACATGAATTCTGATGATTTGCAGCCACTCTATGATGCGGCTAAAAAGCATAAAGTCAGCATCGTTTGTGGTATCGAAGAAAGAGATGATGAACTCAGTCAGACAACACTTTACAACACCGTCATCATTATCGGCGAGCATGGCGCGATATTGAACAAACACCGTAAATTAATGCCCAGCAATCCAGAACGAATGGTCTGGGGATTTGGTGACGCCAGCGGTTTAAAAGTCGTTGAAACTAATGCCGGTCGAGTTGGCGCACTACTCTGCTGGGAAAACTTTATGCCACTGGCGAGATACGCCCTGTACGCACAGGGCATAGAAATATACATCGCCCCCACTTACGACAGCGGCGAAGGTTGGATTGGTAGCCTGCAACACATCGCGCGTGAAGGCTGCTCCTGGGTCGTCGGTTGTGGCAACCTGATGCAGGGCAGCGACTTCCCCAATGACTTCCCTGAAAAAATAACACTCTATCCTGATGCCAATGAATGGGTAAATCCTGGTGACTCCATCATCATTGCACCGGGTGGTGAAATTGTTGCAGGCCCAATGCGAGAAGAGTCCGGCATATTATATTGTGAAATTGATTTGGAAAAAGTTACCAATGCACGCAGAGCTCTGGACGTTGCGGGTCACTATTCACGGCCAGATATTTTTTGCCTTCACGTCAATACCAAACCGCAAAGCCCCATCGTATTTGATGACTAAATCAATCATTAAAAGTCACAGCAACCCATCGAATCGCTCTGGGTAAATAATAATCAGGAGAAATGCCATGAACGAAAAAACAAATCATATAGGCAGCTGTTTTTGTGGTGATGTTGAGTTCACCTTAAGCGGCGAACCAGAAGCCATGGCCTACTGTCACTGCGACTCATGCAGACATTGGTCAGCAGGACCAGTTAGCGCCTTTACCCTGTGGAAACCCGACAGCATCAAACTCATCTCAGGCATGGATAACATTGATGCCTTTGACAAAAACCCGGGCACAAACGACGAAAGTCTTAAAAGTATTAGAAAGCGGTGCAAAACCTGTGGCGGCCACCTCTACACTGAACACCCGGGCATGGGACTGATTGATGTACCCTCAGCCGTCATTAAAAACTTCGCTTTCAAACCCGCCTTCCACGTTCACTATCAGGAGACCGTACAACCTATGCGCGATGGGCTGCCCAAGTTCAAAGACCTGCCAGCAGAGGCAGGAGGATCAGGTGAAGAGTTAGCTGAGTAGAGAAAATATTAACTTGCCATGATATAAAAAATAGCTCTCTGCCACGGGGTTTTCGATATTTTTCATACGGTGTAATGCTCTGCGTTTATTGCACCCTACCGCGTTGTGCCGATAGTTAAGCCGAAGCCAATGCCCTCAAACCATTGCCCAGCGCAGTCAGGCCGTTTTTTAAAATCTCTTCGGAGCAGGTATAACAAAGCCGGATATGGCCTTCCATATTAAAATACTCACCAGGAACGACCAAAACACCGTGATCATCAAGCAGCTTCTGGCAAAGTTCTACTGAAGACATCTCTAACCTGTATCTCGGAAAACACATGATGCCACCGTGGGGTAGTACACATTCCACGATATCCTGATTGGCCTGCATCCATGCACTCAGTATCTTGAAGTTGGACATCGAAAGTTTATTAAAGCGCTCCACCAGAAGGTTTCTGGCGTTGCGCAGTGCGTAGGCATTCATCAGCTCGCCGATATAGGAAGAAGAACCATTGGCATGCGTCTTGGCATACTGGCACTGGGAGAGGATTTCTGGTGGTGCGATTATCCACCCGGTTCTCTGGCCACCCAGACCATAAACCTTGGTCATACTGCCGGTAATGATGACATTAGGCAGTCCGTAGGCAGAGACCTGAGGTTCGGCGGCACCGTCGAGAAAAATCTCATCGATCAACACATAAATACCTTTGGCCTGTGCGATTTCAGCAATCCGCTTAATCTCACCTTCCCTGTCTGCGACCACCCCGGTAGGATTGTGCGGGTTAGTAATAACAATGAGTTTAGTCCTGTCGGTAATCAGCGCCTCCAGGGCATCAACATCCAGGCGAAAACCCTCTTCAAATCGCCTCAGCCAGGGAACCATTCGTGCCCCCATCACCTCGGGCGTTAACCACATCGGCTGGTAACCGGGTTGCTCTATGATGAATTCGTCGTTTTTACTTAGGGTCGCCAGAAACACCAGAAAATTTGCCTGAGTACCGCCTGAAGTAGTAACAATGTTATAAAGGCCGCAGCCATACATTTCCTTCAGAATCTGCTTGAATTCATTAGCACCACGGGGGTCGCCGCGTCCAAGATCAAGTTCCGGTTCGAGATGGTAGTGCACCAGATCATCATACTCTTGTTTCGAAAGGCCTTTCATTTTGCTGGAGGCGAGAACATGCTCAGCGCGTTGCTGATTATTCTGAAGCCATTCAAAAAGTTCTATGCGAGAAATTTTCATGACATCAAGCTTGCTGGCGCTAAAGATTTTTGACTGTTCATTATGTAAGGAGACTAACACCTTAAAGCTGGTTTGCGGCTATATTGAAGCAATAAGCCCTGGAATAATTAACTAGAACTTCTCAGCTTTAATCAGCCTGCCACCTCATTAATGTGTCATGCTGTCGATGGCGACCGAGGTATACCTAAAAGTAGTCGCCAATCATCAGGAGTGAACATCATGGGCAGAGAGCAAAAATCGAATAAGGAAACCAAGAAAAAATCGGCATTGACACCAAAAGAAAAGAAAGCCGCGAAGAAAGTTAAAAAGAATGAGAAGGGACTTTTTAAAAACGAACTGTGAATTAAAAACACAAAACGTGTTTTTACTGCTTAGTTAAAGTGTTTCTCGATATATTCCGGTTCTATCCGGCATTCACTAACACATGCCTGAAAGGCATCGTCTATATTTGAAAAGGAATCCAGCGTATAGCCGTCCTCGGCAATCAATGAAGCCGAATTATCGGGCCATTCTTTAATGTAATATCGCATGATGGACTCCGCTGTTCGTGAACGAGATTATTAATCCTGATTAAACTAATCAGGAGTCATCATGCTAGCGACGATATGTTAAAGAAACGTTAGGTTTTGATGAATATATTATTACTTGTAGTTGGTTGGTATTGCTTATACCAACCTACCGCGCTTGCTCTTCAACGCTTGCTCAATTTGAATTAATTCTATTTCTGTTAATCATTCAGCCTGTTATCATATTCGTCTTAGTTGAAGACGAGATAATATTATGAAAGCTAGAGCTGCAGTGGCATGGGCACCAAAAAAGCCTCTTGAGATTGAAGAAGTTGAAGTCATGGGTCCCAGAGAAGGTGAGGTTTTATTAAAGGTGATCGCTTCGGGTGTTTGCCATACCGATGCTTTTACGCTTTCTGGCGATGATCCCGAAGCAAGTTTCCCCTGCATTCTTGGTCATGAAGGTGGCTGCGAGGTCGTTGAACTTGGCTCGGGTGTGAAGAATCTGGAAGTGGGCGATCATGTCATTCCTCTGTATATTCCTGAATGCGGTGAATGTGAATATTGCCGATCATCTAAAACTAATCTCTGTCAGTCGATTGCTTCAACCGTGTGGACAGGTTATATGCCCGATGGCACACGTAGGTTTTCAAAAGGCGGTAAAGATATCTTTCATTACATGGGCTGTTCTACTTTTTCAGAATACACTGTGGTGCCGGAAATTGCCCTGGCTAAAATTAATAAAGCCGCACCGCTGGATAAAGTCTGCCTGCTCGGTTGCGGTGTGACGACTGGCATTGGTGCGGTTTTGAATACGGCAAAAGTTGAAGCCGGTTCAACCGTGGCGGTGTTTGGTCTTGGTGGTATCGGCCTGTCGTGTATTCAGGGTGCGGTCATGGCTGGCGCTGAACGCATCATCGGCATTGATATTAATCCTGATAAGTTTGAATTTGCTAAACAACTCGGTGCGACTGATTTTGCTAACCCGAATGATATTGGTGGTTCCTTAGTCGAGTACATGCAAGATACTTTTAACGGTGGCCCCGATTATTCGTTTGAATGTATTGGCAATACGCAAGTAATGCGTGATGCGCTGGAATGTACTCACATGGGCTGGGGTGTTTCTACGGTCATCGGTGTTGCCGGTGCGGGTCAAACTATCGAGACGCGGCCTTTTAATCTTGTCGTTGGTCGTACCTGGAAAGGCACAGCCTTCGGTGGCGTAAAAGGCAGAACAGAATTACCGGGTTATGTTGAGCGTTACATGTCGGGCAAAATTGAACTGGATAGCCTGGTCACACATACCATGCCACTCGAAGATATTAATCGCGCTTTTGATTTAATGCATAAAGGCGAAAGTATTCGTTCGGTTATAATTTTTTAATCAGTGATTTTGCCATCGGCAATAAACAACAAAGGCTGAGATAAACATGCGACAAATTGAAAGTGTTAAGGAGTTTGGCGGATATCTGGACCGTTATGTGCATGACTCAGTAAGCTGCTCGTGTGAGATGACTTTCTCGGTTTACCTTCCGCCTCAGGCTGAGCAAGCTAAAGTGCCGGCGCTGTACTGGTTATCGGGACTCACCTGCACCGATGACAACGCTAGAGCCAAAGCGGGCGCACAACGTTATGCGGCTGAACATGGCATTGCCCTGGTTTTTCCTGACACCAGTCCACGTGGCGAAAACGTTGCAGACGAAGCCGAGCGTTACGACCTTGGACAGGGTGCCGGTTTTTATGTCAATGCCACGCAGGAACCGTGGGCAGCACACTATCAGATGTATGATTACATCACCAAAGAATTGCCCGCACTGCTGGAAGCAAATCTGCCTTTACTGGCTGACGTAAAATCGATTAGTGGTCACTCAATGGGCGGCCATGGCGCTTTAATCTGCGCACTCAAAAACCCGTCAAGTTACAAATCCGTCTCCGCTTTTTCACCCATCTGTAACCCGGTCAATTGTGGCTGGGGCACCGCTTGTTTTGACGCTTACCTGGGCGATGATGCCCATGCCTGGCAGGCCTACGATGCCACTGCATTAATCGACGCGGGTGCAAAGTTTGCCGATATTCTCATCGACCAGGGCACCGCTGATGAGTTCTATGATGAGAAACAATTGTTACCAGAAAATTTTCAGGCGGCCTGTGATAGAGAAGGCCAGGCTGTCACGATACGAATGCAGGATGGTTATGATCACGGCTACCATTTCATCGCTAGCTTTATCGGTGAGCATATTGCGTATCATGCAAAAGCGTTGAAGGGGTGAATGAAAAACTGGGCTCTGACCCCAGTTTTTCATAGACATGCAGCTACAAACTCACTTCCTGCATATCATCCAGCCAGCCAGCTTTATCATCTAGCTGCATCACCATCATGCGGCTGGCTTTTTCCGGCTCTTCAGGTCTTGAGTGAATCTGTTTCAGAATGAGTTTGTCGTCTATTCTTCCGACTATTTCAATCTTGCCGATATCGTGGCCCATAATAAACTTGAAGCGTTTGGCGTAGCCATCGAGTTTCAGTTTGGCTTCATCGACGAGATCAATGCCTTTTTTCAATGGCACCTGAAAGTGGTGTCTTACCCGTGAAACCGGCATGCACTGGTACAGGTAATACGGGTTAACGCCAATCGTCACCAGGCCATTCATCAGATCCTCAATGTCCTTCGCGGTATCGTTAACACCTTCAAGCAAAACCGCCTGATTGTTGACCGTGGTACCGGTTTGGCGAATGCGTAACACCACATCTTTCGCGGTTTCGGTGATCTCGTTGACGTGATTGAAATGTGTCGGCAGATAAAGCGTTTTGTGTTTATTAAACTCTTCAAAACAGCGCAGCAGGTCATCATCATAAAAACGCATTGGGTACACCACCGGCGTGCGCGTGCCGATGCGAACGTAGTTAACGTGCTCGATGTCCACCAGACTATCCAGAATTTTTCGAATGCGTTTGGTGTTAATCAGCAGCGGATCGCCACCGGAGATGATCACATTGGTAATTTCTTTGTGTTCGCGAATGTACTCAGCCGCCTGCAGGAAATTATCAACCGTCTTGTCATTCGGCAGGCCGACAATGGCCTTTCTAAAACAGTGCCTGCAATACATCGAGCAGTAATCAGTCGCTACAATCAGCGCAGAATAAGGGTATTTGTGCAGAATACCATTGCCCTTGTTGTGCTTGTCGTCGCCATAAGGGTCTTTCGTGGTTTCACCCATCGCACCGGCGACAACTAATTCATCCTCACTGGGCAGCGCCAGTTTTCGTATCGGGTCCAACGGGTTGCTTTCATCGATCAGGCTAAGATAGTAGCGGGGAATATTCATCGGATGATTATCGACGACTTCCCTTAGTTTCTTTTCTTCGCTTTCCGACAAATCAATGTACTGCTTGAGTGTGTCGATAGAATTGATGTTGTTTTTTAATTCGGCCTGCCAGTCAATGCTCGACCAATCGATTTGTTTTAACTTTTCGAGTTCAGATAAACTCATTAATCCCCCTGAATGAAATGATAAGTTCGGGAAAGCTTAACATAGTGAGGATTTTTTGGAATTAGGGGCGTTCCTGTCTGAAATATTAAAGGGGTCTGAGCCCTTTAATGTCATCTGCGCATTTCGTCCTGTGCACCTTTTGAGCGTTCACGTTGAGCATCGGGATCGCCGTATGGATTATGGCTTGCGCAGGCGACCAGCGTTAACACTGTGAGTATTAGAAGAAAACCGGTTTTTAGAGTGTTGATCATAGTAGTCACCTATTTTTCTTTGCTGGTTGATTATTAAACGTGAAACCAATTATTACGCGAATAGCTGCGTGATAGCAAGGATGCAAAAACTGGGGGAAGTCCAACCTGACCCTGTGTTTTGTATTTATGCCGACAAGATTATCAGCTCTATTTAATTTAAACTTCACGCTATGAGCATTGCAAAACACCCATCAAAGCTAAGCCTGCCACAACATAACCCCGGCGTTAGCAGTGTACTGGAATACCTGATTATGCAATTTCCCAATATAAAGCCACAGGTTTGGCAACAGCGTATGGCTGATGAGAAAGTACACTGGCATGATGGCTCACTCATTACCGCCGACTCACCCTTTAAAGCACAGCAGCGGGTTTATTATTACCGTGAAGTCGAAAATGAACCGAGCATACCCTTTGCTGAAAAAATAATATTTCAGGACGAAAACGTATTAGTTGCCTATAAACCGCATTTTTTACCTGTAACACCCGGCGGAATTTACATTAACGAATGCCTGCAAAATCGCTTACGCCATAAAACAGGTTTAGAAGACTTACAGGCGGTGCACCGCCTCGACAGAGTCACCGCTGGCCTCGTATTATTTTCTGTAAACCCGGTCACTCGCCATCTTTACCACGATTTATTTAAAACACGAAGCATAAAAAAAACCTATCAGGCCATCGCTTGCATAAACCCAAAAGAAGATTCAATAAAACAGATAGTTGGCAATCAATGGGAAATTAAAAATCGCATCGTAAAATCGGAGCCTCGATTTTTAATGAAGATGGTTGAGGGTGAAGCAAATAGTCACTCCATCATTCGTTGCCTTCAGCAATCCAATGATAAAGCCTTATTTGAATTAAAACCGGTTAGCGGAAAAACACACCAGCTGCGCCTGCATATGCAAGCCCTGGGCTGGACAATACTGCATGATAAATATTATCCAGAGCTGCAAACAGAGTCGATGGACGATTATTCCCGCCCCTTACAGCTACTGGCTAAAGAACTGAGCTTTATTGATCCTGTTACGCAGGAAGTTAGAGTTTTTAGTGGTGATGCTGAATTGGAGCTGGGGTGAACATAGTTTTTACTCTGAGCCCAAATATCTAAAAAATGAATATAGGTTAAAATAGGGTGGTTCAGCCTGCCCCTATTCTTAATTTGTTATAGAATTGCTGAAAATTTAACCCATCCTTCTTCGTTTATTTCTTTATTTATGTAACTGATATTATGAGTTTGATTAGTCGTGATCAGATTAGTGTTGTATTTCAAAATATTTTATATTTTGTAGTCAGCCTGACATTTTTGTGTGCCCCTTTCCCCGTCTATGCCATAGTCAGTATGGAAGACATGCATCTTGGTGCACCACCACAAGGGTTTTCTGGATCATTTGCTCTAGACCTGGAACTCGATGGCGGTAATACCGAGCAACAAGGAGCTGCAAGTGGTGCGAAATTTCAATGGACAGAAGGTAAGACAACCGACTTTATAATGATGAACTATGAGTATGGTGAAACTGCGGGGGTTGAAAATAAGAACAAGGGTTTCATGCATTACCGACATATTGAACAATTCAATGACAAACAAGCATGGGAAGGGTTTGCCCAGGGTTCCTTCAATGAGTTTACAAATTTAAAGCTGCGCGCTCTCCTCGGTGGCGGTATACGTTTGACCCTCGGAGAGAGGAGTGAGAGTAGAGCTTTTTTACTCGGACTGGGTGCATTCTACGAGCGTGAAAAACTGGATTCAATATATCCAGATGAGGCAAATACTGAAAATAAAGTGCGCGCCAGTAGTTACCTGATTATCAAGTTACAATTTAATGAGCATGTCTCATTAGTGAACTCAACCTACTATCAGCCCAGCCTGAGTGAGGCCAATGATTTTCGTGTCATCGAAGATCTGACGCTGGTAAGCAAATTAAGCGAAGTCATATCTTTAAAAGTGAGTGTTAATATCGCGCATGATAGCGAACCGCCTCGCGATATTAAACAAACAGATTCTTCTTTAAAGCTAGGTATCGTAGTAGATTTTTAGGATATAAGCGGGAGTAGCCTGCTGCCTGCCATTTAATTTTCAAGTCTTTGATCCGAAGTAAAAAGGGCTCTGATACCATTAATTTGGAGTGGATTAAGCTAAGTAATTTATTTCTATTCATCTATCACATATTTTCTGACCTGAATAAGCCACCAGGCAAAAAGCTTATCTGCAACCAATCGTTGCGCACTTAGTCGTTTTTGAAGATTTTCCAGAACTTCATTTCTGCTCTGGATGCAGGCGGTCGGTTTTACCATGCAATGCCCATACCGATCCAGCCATTCGTATATCATGGTTTCTGTTATCTCGGGGTGGAACTGTAGAGCAAGACAGTTTTTGTAAGCAAAGCCCTGATTTTCAACACACTCACCACTAAACAATGGTGTAGCTTCTGGCGGTATAGAAAAAGTATCACTATGCCATTCGAAGGCGACAAAAGATTGTGGTAGAGAAATACCACGCATATCATTTTTCGCATACGGAGACGACTCAAGCCAATGCCAGCCAATCTGCATACTGGGTGCTGAACAGGCTTCACCGCCCATTGCTCTGGCCATCAACTGCGCACCAAAACAAATACCCAATACAGGAATATTCTTAACAAGGGCTAACTGAATAAATTCTATTTCTTCCTCAATCCATGCCAGGGAATCATTGACGCTAACGGGTGAGCCGAGGAATATCACCCCTGATACATCATCCACACATCTGGATGCCAGCTCATCATCTTCATGATTAATTTTTTCATAAGCAACTTTTTGCTTATCAAGAAATTCATGTAGATAGCCTGGCATCTCACAAATGGCATGATTAATAATTAAAATTGGCTTCATTATTGTTTTGTATTACTACTTAAGACCGGCCAGAACAGAACTTTATATTGAGTTATAACCAGAATAATTGGGGTCAGATCAAGAAATAGGGTCAGACTCGACTTAAATAAACCCTGTGCCATTTTTAATATCCAAGCATTCTGACTCTATAACCCCACCCAATGCAAGAATTTATTCGTTACTAACGATTTACATTGGGGTTGTATTCATCAAACACATCACTTAAAAGCTGTACGACTATCTCCCATAATAATATCCAGCTCCTTTTGTGCTTGCTTCGGATTAGTCAGATCCTTTTTTTCTATCATCTCGCACTCATCCATGACCATTTCATCGAGGGTTGAAGGATAGAATTTACAATCGTCCGGACGGTTGAAATAGATATCACAGGTATACATATTTTGATCTGGCTCTTTTCTTAACCACGGACACCGTTCTAGAGGTTCGCCGGTATCAGGCTGCATCCAGATATTGCCGTCTTTAACATAGCGAGCTATCTCAGGCCTGTAATTATCCCAGTAATCACTTTGTCTGGTTGATACAGATAAACCACCGTTGCCGTATTTGATGCAACATTTTCCGCATGAATTACATTCTTTCACTTTATTGCTTCACCCGATAACCCGTCCTAAACATCCACCCAACGATAGCAATACACAGTGCCAAAAAACCAAGAATCACCGCCAGACTCACGCCAACGCTGACATCTGATACTTCAAAGAAACTCCAGCGAAATCCGCTGATCAGATAAACCACGGGGTTGAACAGGGTTACCGTCTGCCAGAACGGTGGCAACATACTTACCGAGTAGAAGCTGCCGCCGAGGAAGACCAGCGGGGTAATCACTAACAGTGGGATGACCTGCAGTTTTTCAAAGTCATTCGCCCATAAGCCGATAATGAAGCCGAACAGGCTAAATGCGATGCAGGTGAGAATTAAAAAAGTGACCATCCAGACCGGATGCGCAATATTAAGCTCGACAAAAAAACTGGCGGTGAACAGGATGATGCAGCCGATGATCAGTGATTTGGTGGCGGCGGCGCCGACATAGCCGATGAGTATTTCAAAATGTGAGATGGGCGCTGAATGTATTTCGTAAATGGTGCCGGTGAATTTGGGGAAAAAGATACCAAACGAGGCATTGGCGATGCTCTGTGTGAGTAACGACAACATGGTCAGACCCGGCACGATGAACAGGCCGTAAGAGACGCCGTCGATGCTCTGTATGCGTGAGCCGATGGCCGAACCAAAGACGATGAAGTACAGGCAGGTTGAGATTACCGGTGAGGCCAGACTCTGAAACAGGGTCTCCCATGCACGCAGCATCTCCTGGTGGAAGATGACCCTTATCGCCTGAAAGTTCATGATTGCTGTTCCGATGAATCGATGGTTTTGGACTCGGTGGGTTTGTGACCGTACTTGACCAGATCGACAAAAATATCTTCCAGTGAACTTTGCTTTATCTGCATATCCTTGAGCATCAGCCCGGCGCTTTGTATGGCCTGTAGCATGTCGGTGATGCCGGTGCTATCACTCATGATGTCGTAGGTATAGGTGAGCTGGTTGCCGTCATCGGATAATTCCAGATCGTAACTGGCCAGTGACGGCGGAAGCTGTGAGGCGGTCTGTTTTAATTCGACGATCAGCTGTTTTTTACCCAGGTCGTGCATCAACGCCTGTTTGTCTTCGACCAGTAATAACTCACCCTGGTTGATGATACCGATACGGTCGGCAATTTCTTCGGCCTCTTCGATGTAGTGCGTGGTGAGGATGATGGTCACGCCCGAGTCGCGCAACCGGCGCACGATATTCCACATGTCTTTGCGCAGTTCGACATCGACACCGGCGGTAGGCTCATCCAGAAATAATATTTTTGGCTCGTGCGACAGGGCTTTAGCAATGAGTACCCGGCGTTTCATGCCACCGGATAAGGCTCTTAGCTCGCTGTCTTTTTTGTCGAACAAGGAGAGGTCTTTCAACAGCTGTTCGAGATAGGCTTTGTTTTTTTTCTTACCAAACAGGCCGCGGCTAAAAGATACGGTATTCCAGACGGTATCAAACTGACCCAGCGTCAGTTCCTGTGGCACCAGCCCGATCATGGCGCGGGTTTTGCGGTAGTCGGTGACGTTGTCAAAACCATTCACGCTGACCGAGCCGGTGCTGGGAGTGACGATGCCGCAGATAATCGAGATTAAGGTGGTTTTGCCAGCGCCATTGGGACCCAGTAAAGCCAGGATTTCGCCGTCGGCAATATCCAGATTGACGCTCTTCAACGCCTGAAAACCAGATTGATAAGTTTTGGAGAGATCCTTGATTGAGACGATGGTTTGCATGTGGTGATATTACGTTGTTTTAGGCCTGTAGTAATCTGAAATCAAAATCGGATTTGCAGCCCTCCCCACCCGCCAGCGAACTTGTTGAAGGCAATACATTATAATAGCGCGCTATAGAACCCCGGGAAAACCATCATGAAAATTACGCCAGCTTTGCTAAGCTTGATTTCGTGAACTGTAAATGAAAAATCTCATCGAAGCCGAGTCCACTGATTTAAGCAAAGTGAGCTGTTCAACCTGTCAGGCTAGTTGTTGTCGTCTGGAGGTTTTGCTGATTACCGAGACCGGCGTGCCCGAACATTTTATTGCAACAGATGAATGGGGCGGCAGAAGCATGGCGCGTCTGGATGATGGCTGGTGTGCGGCGCTTAACCGAAATACCATGGACTGTATGATTTATCAGAAGCGTCCGTTCATCTGCCGTGAATTTGAGACAGGTTCCTACGAGTGTATTGCAGAGCGAGCCGTGGTCTAAAAAGCTCAGCATTTTCTATAGATCGAAAAGCCTTAATCATCGGTTCATCCACGTCGAAAAATAGCCCTTCAATGCTCGCCCGGACAACACTCCTCATGGGGCACCACCCCATCACGTTGCTCATACCAACCACGTGAACGATTCACCACATTAACCGCGATCAACATCACCGGTACTTCAATCAGCACGCCGACTACCGTGGCTAAGGCTGCACCTGATTCAAAGCCAAACAGCGCAATCGCCGTGGCGACCGCCAGTTCGAAAAAATTACTGGCACCGATCAGCGCCGAAGGCCCTGCCACACAATGGGGCGATCGAACCTGACGATTAAGCAGATACGCCAGTCCAGAATTAAAAAACACCTGAATCAGGATGGGCACCGACAACAGCAGAATAATAAAAGGCTCAGCGATGATCTGTTTTCCCTGAAAACCAAATAGTAAAACCAGCGTGACCAGCAAGGCGACGAGTGAAAACGGGCCTACGCGTTGAATGGTTTTTTCAAGACGATCACTGCCCTGCTCACCTTTGAGTAATGACGAACGCCATAAGGTGGCGATGATCAGCGGCACGACGATGTAGAGCAGGACGGATAATAAGAGTGTGTCCCAGGGTACGGTGATGGCGGAAAGGCCGAGCAATAATGCCACGATGGGCGCGAAGGCGAAGACCATGATGACGTCATTCAAGGCGACCTGTGACAGGGTGAAATGCGGTTCACCTTTCATCAGGTGGCTCCAGACGAAGACCATCGCGGTGCAGGGTGCGGCGGCGAGGATGATGAGTCCGGCGATGTAGGAATCAATTTGCTCGGCGGGCAGATAATCATGGAACAAATAGCCGATGAAGAACCAGCCGAGTAAGGCCATGGAAAAAGGTTTGACGCCCCAGTTGACGAACAGGGTGACGCCCACACCGCGCCAGTATTGTCTTACACCCTTGAGTGCTTTCAGGTCAATTTTGAGCAGCATCGGAATAATCATCAACCAGACCAGTACCGCGACCGGTAAGTTGATGTGGGCAATTTCGAGTCCGCCGATGAGCTGGAAGAAGTTGGGTAAAAAATGCCCGAGGCCGATACCGACGATGATGCAGAGTGCGACCCAGAGGGTGAGGTAGCGTTCGAATAGGCCCATTTATGTGATCCTGTTTTTTAACTAAAACAATTCAAGAATCACCGCATTTTATCATTGCTGACTTTTGGTAGCGATAAGCAAAAATATCGGGTAGGCCTTATCTTCTTTCTCGACCGTATGTGCGGTCGAGAAATGAACAGCCTCAAAACCCTGTGATTCCAATAAGGCATTTCAAATGCTCTCGTTCAAAACCCGAATGATAAACGCCCTGCACATCGGCGGGATGAAAACTGCCATCCTCTTTATCGAGATCAGCCAGGGCCAGCACGCCACCGGGAGCTAAATGCTCGGAAAAGGTTTGAATGAGTTTGTCGGTGTCTTCGACGTGATGCATGGCCATGGCGCTCATAATCAGGTCGAACTGTGCGGTCAGTGGCATATCAACAATGTCCTGACAGATGGTTTCAACCTTGCCCTGTAATTCCGGTTTGGCTGCCAGCTTGTCGAGCATGGCTTCAGAAATATCCACAGCGATAATTTTATTTACAAAAGGTGCGACGTGGTAGCTGATCAAACCGGTGCCGGCACCAAAGTCCATGACATCCATGTTCTCGTTAAGGCGGGTATTTTCAAGAATTGAAGCGCCCACTGCTGATGAAAGCTTTTTGACTATTTCGTCCGTGTCCCAGTTTTTTGCTTTTTCGTTAAAGTGATCTGACATTAGATAGTTCCTCCATGATGGAAATTGATTGTGGGTGTGGAGCAATTTACCCTATTTTAAAAATAATGTTTTATGCTCCGGGTTTTTTAGATTCAGCATCAATTTTCAGCTGCTTTTTATACAGACTGTCGAATCTGGCAACCGTGAAGCCATTCATCCTTTTCTTGCCAACAATGATAATAGGCACGCTGCTGCCGCGTAGTGCTTTGTAGTCCCTTTTACCTATTCTGCTTTTTTCTACGTCGTAGGTGACGTGGGGTATTTTATTTTTAACGAAATGGGCTTTTGCCTTTTTACAGTAGCCGCACCTGGTGGTGGTGTACATGACTACCTTGCCCTTTTTTCCCAAGCGTTCGAGCAGCGGTGTTATTTTTACAGAAGTGTAGGTATTAATTTTGAGCTTAACTTCTTCGACTTGAGTGTTTTTTGGTGGGTTGTCGGTAAAGTGAGTGTTGCCCTTGTCATCGACCCATTTGTATATTTCGCTGCTGACTTCATAGCTGAAAAGCATGAGCGCGATTAGGGCGGTTTGGAGAAGAGGTTTCATCACAGGGTTAGTGTATCAAATGATTGTTTTAATAAAACGGCTGTTTATTTTGATTTAGGACGAAAAGCCTTAATAATCGATTCATCGACTTCTAAAAACGGTCCTTCAATTAAATCTACACAATATGGTACTGCGGGGAAAACAGCATCAAGGCATTTTCTAATAGATTTGGGTTTGCCGGGTAGATTAATAATCAGGGATTTGTTTCTAATGCCGGCTGTCTGTCGGGATAAAATTGCCGTAGGCACGTACTGCAAACTGACCTGCCTCATGAGTTCGCCAAAGCCGGGCATCATCTTGTTACATACATTTTCAGTGGCTTCTGGCACCAGATCTCTGGGCGCAGGCCCGGTTCCGCCTGTGGTGACAATAAGGCTACATTGTTCCTTATCAGCAAGCTCTATTAATGTTTCTTCGACTACGTGCTGGTCATCAGGAATGACTCGGTATACCGGCTGCCATTCAGATGTAAGGTAGTCATTTAAGGTGTCGATAATGGCCTGACCGGAAAGGTCTTCATAAACACCCGCGCTGGCGCGATCAGATGCGGTGACTATACCAATTTTTATAATAGACATATTTTTAACCTCTTTACTATTGAATGATTATATCTGAATAATACGGTAGGGCCGTAAGTATGAAGAAACCCTCCGCCTGACATGCCAACAATCATCTAGTAAGATCAAGCCATGACAAATGCTCTAAAAAACTCTGCGGTCCTGTTAATCCACTGTCCGGATAAGTCCGGTATCGTGGTCGCGATCACCGACTTCATCTACAAGAATGGCGGCAACATCCTATTTCTCGATCAGCACGTCGATAGCGAGCGCGGCGTGTTTTTCATGCGTGTGGAATGGGAGCTGGATAACTTCGCCATCGAACGCGACAAAATCGCCGAGTATTTTGAGACTCTGGTCGGTGCGCGTTATCAGATGACCTCTCAGCTGCATTTTGCCGATAGCAAACCGCGTATGGCGCTGTTCGTCTCGAAAATGTCGCATTGTTTCTATGATTTGCTGGCACGTTATGAATGCGGTGAGCTGAATGTTGAGATTCCGTTGATCATCAGCAACCATCCCGACTTACAAACAGCAGCAGAACGCCTTGGGATTGAATACCACTGCATCCCGGTAAATAAGGACAATAAGCAGGAACAGGAAGCCAAACAAAAGGCGTTATTAGAACAACACGATATAGATTTTATTGTACTTGCGCGTTACATGCAGGTGTTGAGCGATGATTTTGTCAAAGATTATCCGCAGCGGATTATTAATATCCACCATTCTTTCCTGCCCGCCTTCCCCGGTGGTCGACCCTATCACAGCGCTTATGAACGTGGCGTGAAAATTATTGGTGCAACCAGTCATTACGTCACCGCAGAATTAGATGCGGGGCCGATTATCGAGCAGGATGTGGTGCACGTCAGCCATAAAGATACGGTTGAAGATTTAGTACGTATAGGTCGTGACCTGGAAAAGATTGTTTTGGCACGTGCGGTTCGGCACCATGTGCATCATGATTTGCTGGTGTATGAAAATCGTACGGTAGTGTTTGACTAAATGGTCTGGAACGATTTAGAACGTGTGTTTCATACACGGCCCGAAGGGCGAAAGGCTGGACGCCTGGAGTATTAATTTGTCTGCTAAAAAATTACATGACGCGCGTGTTTTAGTTCTGGGCGGCGCGGGATTTTTAGGCGCAAGAATTGTACGTAAACTGCGCCATGCCGGTATCACGCCGCATGTTTTATTACGCCCAACTAGCCAAACGAATCGAATTGATGATTTGATTCAATTCTGTCAGATTCATATTGGAGACCTAAGCGATTTAAATTCCTTGCAACACATCATTAAAGAAGTGCAGCCGGAAGTTATTTTTCATGCTGCGGGTTATGGCACACACAAAGCACAGAATCAACGTGAGCAACTTTTTTATAATAACCTGTTAGCGGCGCATAATTTACTTCTCGCCACAGAACAAGTTCCCAATTGTCGGATTATTTATTCTGGTACTTCACTGGAACAGGGCATAAAAAATAAACCAATAAAAGAAAATGGTGTACCTGATCCGGTAAGTTTTTGTGGTGCAACAAAATCCGCAGCTTTGCTCCTGATGCGGCAGGCGGCATGTCATGATAAACGCCTAATTACTATTTTGACGCCTTTTGCGGTATACGGGCCGGGTGAGCCTGATACACGACTTATACCGGCTGCAATTCAAGCGGGCATGGAAGGAAAAACATTGTCACTGACTGAGCCCGGTTTTGTACGTGATTATGTTTTTGTTGATGACGTTGCTGATGCATATTTAATGGCGGCGACGAATGATAATGCCATCGGTGAAAGCATTAATATAGCGGGTGGAAAGGCGGTGAGTAACGAAGCAGTAGTTGCTTTAATTGAAGCGGAGCTGGGTCGAAGCATTGATAAAAAACCAGGCGCCTATCCGGCGCGTAAGACAGATACGAGTTTTTGGTGCGCGGATATCAGCAAGGCGAAAAAAATATTAGGCTGGCAAGCTGAGCATTCTATGCAACAGGGAATTGAAGAAACAATAAACTGGTTTAAGAGCCATGGGTTCGATGGCTAAATCAAACATTGGCCTGACGATTGTTGTGCCTGTTTATAATAATGCGGCCACGCTGGAAAAGCTTTATCAACGTATTAAGCAAGATCTTAACAAAGAAGCTGTCAGTTTTGAGCTGCTGTTTGTGAATGATGCCGGGCCGGATAATTCGATAAAGATTCTTTGTGATATGCATGAACGCTATGCGGAAGTTTCACTGCTCAGCATGCAGCACAATGTTGGTCAGCACGCGGCAGTGCTGCATGGTTTACGTTACGCCCGTGGTGAATGCTGCGTGGTGATGGATGCTGACCTGCAGGATCCACCCGAAGCGCTGGCACTGTTATGGCGAGCTCGCTCGTTGCAATGCAAAGCGATTTTTGCTGGCAGGCGGGGAAACTATCAAAACTTTTTACGTATGTCGTCATCGCGTATTTATAAAACATTATTATATTATCTGGTTAGCTTGCCCAAAGATGCGGGTATTTTTGTTTTGATGGAACGTGACATGGTGCAGGCCTTGTTGAGCATGCCGGTAAAGCTGCCGTGGATTAACGTGATGATTGGCCTGAGTGGTTTGCCTTTGTGCGTAGTACCAGTAAAAAGAGATTGTCGCGAACAGGGCATCTCAGCTTATTCGGGCTGGGGGCGTTTGCACTCAGCACTGCGTGGTATTTATTGCGCGCTTTCGTATCGAGTCTGGCGACCGCAGAAAAGTTATCTTGAACGTCTACAAGATGATCCAGTTGAATGGTATAAATCCTCCAGTATTTAGTTTAGTTAAAGTTTTTCCTGACAAAAGAATAATGATCGTCGGGAATGCCCTCTTCCTGTAATAGAATAAATTCCTGATTAAGATATTGCCAGACTTTCGGGTGTGTGTTGCTGAAGCGCAGATCTTCGCGTGAGTCCAGCTGTGAATTATTGATCAGGGCAAAACTAACGGGCTGTTTTGATAATTGATCAATCATCTGATTTTCTTCTTCTTCGGTCGCAGGGTAGACACTAAAAATATCATAGACCGCAGTCTTTCTTTGCAGCATGGGATACAGGGTAACCAGATTGGGTAATAGAAGTAAGCTATCACCCGGTTTTGAATGCGTGTTAATTAAATTACGTAGCTGGCTTAGATAATGACATTGATGAGGGCTTAACCAGAACTCTGTGCCTGCGGCATTAAATTTCTCTAAGCCATGATCCTTAAATAAATGAAGCGATAAACTGTTGTTTGCCAGATAGATGTATTTAATTGAAAACGTGATCACTGCGAGCATAAAAAAAACTAACCATATTGTGGGAAGCTGGTTCAGTAGAATTGACAGGCAGAGAAGAAATGGCGCTATGGATTGTGACAGGTGGCCAAGGTCGGCGCGGCTAAAGGCATGGTGCAAATAAAATAACCCACTACAGGCGATAGCCAGTAGATACCATTGAGTATTTGATGCAGGGTCGGCAGAAGAAATGATGATAGCGACATACATAATCGGCATGACAGTAAACAGCAGCTTAACTATAAATTGCCCGCCTTTATCCAGTCCGGCTAATTGAGGTGTGTTGTTGTTCCACAACCAGGGTGTTGGCAGTGGTAAATTGGCCGAGCCACGCTTGAGTATCCGGCTAATCTTTTTCTGCCAGTAGACTTTAAATAACCGGGGAACAAAAATAAAAAAAGATAACATGGGTAAAGTGCCCAGGAGTAGACCAGATGCAAACCAAATCGAGGCTTCACTGTGAGCCAGTCCGTGACTGTTAAGCACCATAATTAAAATAAGAAGCGATAGCGCGCCAGCGGCATAAATCCCATGGTTCAGGCCAAAAAATAAACAGACAGCAATATAAACACCCGAAATAAAATATTGTGCATCGATGGGGTTGCCTACAAGCAAGATGGCCATAAGCGGAGTCAGTAGGGAGAACATAATATCAATCTGCTTATGCAGTGGAAACATCCATGCAATAATTAAAAGTCCTGCAAGGAGCGTACTTAACCAGTCATTGCTTGCAGAATAAACGACAGTCAGTCCGATAGAGAGTGCCAGAAACTGAGCAATGGACAGGCCAATACGAAGTGATAATAAACTGGAGCCAAACAGGCGAAACCAGAAAGCACACCAATAATATCGCCCCGGATCATAGGCTCTAAAGTCACGAATCGGGATTTTTCCATTTAACACTTCCTGTGTTCCGTGCCACAGATATCCCTCATCGGCAAAATTAATATTAGTTTTGATGCCGGGTAAATAAAACAAGCCGATAAGAATAGCGGCTGTCGCAAAGATAATCAGTAGCGCACTGGTTTCAATTAGCATTACTTAATTGTGCCCATGCTGTACGAATAAGGTTGAGTTCTTTTTTTATATTTTTGCCTGCTATGTCACGTTTGAATGAATTACGCAGAAAAGTGAAATCACAGCCCAGTCGTACCAGGTGCGCCATCAATTCGAGGCAGGGAACAGGCGCACCGGCATCAACCGTGGTTAAACCACCGACTCCAAACTGGCTTTTAGCAAAAATATTTCGTAGCCGTTCAACCGTGCCATCGGTTAGCGGATTGAAAAGATCGTTGCTATTGCGGCTGAGTGCGAGGTCAAACAGGCCCATGTATATTCGATCAAGAGGGAAGCTGGCGAGTTGCTGTGCACAGTCACAGGCTTCAACAGTCTCGATCAGTATCCCCGTTTGGGTTCGACCTGAGACCAGTGATAAAAAGTATTCGACTTCCTCGGGCTGTCGTACCATAGGCAACAAAATAAGATCAGCACCGTGTGTGATCGCCTGCTCTACTTCCTCTTCTGTCCACTGCCCCGGCTGATTGATGCGACACCAGACCGGTCGCTGGGTTTGTGAGCTGACTATTGAAAGATCTTCATGGGTATCAGGTGACTGGGCGTCGTCCACAAGCTGGCGCTGAAACCTGTAACGGTCCTCCAAGTCGATAATAAAGCCATCCATGCCAGCACGATCGGCTTCTTCAACTATCGATGGATCTGTGGAAAAAAGCAGAAGTTCTACATTATTCATGGCTTGCTGTGATTATCTGAAATGCGTTTGTCTGCGAAGGAAGAGGTAATTGATCAAGGCTGTGATCAAGATATTGCCCCAGTTTGAAGTTGTATAACTGCGGCGGTAAATAGCCATAGCCGGTGTACTCAATGTTATTAAAACCGCTGGCTTTGAGCGCGGGATCGAGGATACCTTTGCGCATATTCATCACGCCTTTATCCACGCTCCAGCGCATTCTCGGGGTTAACAGAATTTGCAGATAAAAAGGAAAAAACCAGGCGTTAGGCTCACAGAAAATCATTTTTCCGCCAGGTTTGAGCATGGCTTCCATGCCACGAAAAGCGTCAGTTAGATTTGGCAGGTGATGCAGCATAAAAAAACCGATGACTGCATCATAGCGATCATTGTGTTGAGTGGATAGATCGTTCACATCGCTGACAAAAGTGGGAATATCCGGTGCGTGTTGTTGCAATGATGCAATCAGTTCGGGCGAAATATCACTGGCCGTCACATCCAGGCCTTTTGCACGTAGCTGCTGGCTAAAGCGACCGATGCCCGCGCCTACCTCCAGAATTTTATCGCCCTTTTTCAATCCCCCGATATTGATGAGTTGTTCAAGGTGGCGCATAACATAAGCTGATTCCACAGGCAGGATGGTGGGTTGATCCGCAGTATGAAAATAGGCGCGTTGTCTGGAGTTATGTGGTTCGTTAGTCATGGTCTTCCTTTTTTGTATTTGGTTTTTCTGCCCATGCAACCAAACTCGACCCAAAAGGCAGGCTTAGTTTGTGAAACAGGTTAATTTCAAGGTGATTTATCTTCCCCAGAATTTTATTGATAGTGTTAGGCGGTTTGCGTTCAAGTTTTGATTGTTTGTCTCGGTTAAGTAGTCTGTTTACTGCTAGTAGAGGAAATAATAAGAACTGAAAATAAGTGTATCCCTGTATGCACCAGCCAGTCGCTTCCAGTTCGGTTGATAATTGTTTTAGGCGATACCGGCAGCGATGACCTGCTGCTTGATCAACATAACTCCATAACAGGGGAAACGCGGGTACAGAAACAAGTAATCGACCACCGGGTCGAGTCAGCCTGAAAGCTTCTTCAAGAAAGCGAGCAGGGTCGACATGTTCTAAGACATCAAAGGCAACAACCCAGTCGAACTGTTCGTCGGCTAGTGGTGTGTTCAGCACATCGGCGTGCAATAGCCTGCTGTCAGGGCAGGTTTCTGTGGCGAGTTTTACTGCGCTGAGGTGGCCTTCAATACCGACAGTCTGGGGAAAATATTCAGTAAGGGTGGACAATACTCGCCCACTACCACAGCCCAGTTCCAGTATGCTTTTATCCTGTGGCCGTTTCAGGTTTAGTAGTTTTGTTTTTAATAGTCGATCACGTGCAGCAAACCAGAAATGATCTTGTTCTATGTCCAGTAAATGAGTACTGCTACTTGCAGGGAAACCTGAGGGAGAAAAATTTTCTTCACATTCCCATACGCTGTTACTCAAACGATATTGTCGTTCGCAACGAGGGCACTGGACAGTGCTCGGTTCTATAGTGAGTGGGGATTGCTTGCAGACGTAGCAACGCCAGTGAAGTGAGTCAGGTTCAGGCACGTATTTAGGTAAATCAAAGCAAGTAGAGGTTTGATTATAGGGCTAGAAGCTGAGCTGAGTCCAACATTAATCTGATGGACTCAGCGGGGAGAAATATTTTTTACTAGATTGTTTGGTAATAAAGATTCTGCGGGTGGTTCGCCTGCGCGAAGAAGAACCAGCGTTCTGCAATTAATCCTACGTATTGAACAACAAAAGCGAATAGATAAATGCCAAAGCTATTTGATGCCATACCGCTGCTAAGAATAATAATCGGCAATATAAAAGACAGTATCGGAAATAGCAATTTAATACTTTTGAAACCTATCGCTGACATGTTGTGGAAGTATTCACGAGTATTAAATGAACCCGCCATGAAGCCGCGTGACTTCTGCTGGATTTTTGTGTGACGAATACCGATGGCTGAAGTCATGGTTGATTTTGGTTTGATGCGTGAGTTACGGAACAGCGAAGCAGCACGCGTAATGGTTGCAATCACGGTAAGAATAATCGCCCAGCCTGCATAAAAAGAAGCCAGCTGTATGCCTGCATAAGAAGCAAAAACAGTCGCCAGAGTAAAACCGGAAGCTAAGCCCAATAGCGTGTAATTAATCACGGTTAATGGTGTTGCCCATTCCTGTAAAAATTTAATGCAGGCGTAGATCATGCCGGTGCATAGAAATAAAAGGAAAGCTAAACCAGTGGCGAGAAAACCCACCAGTAAAGTTAAATTCACAACGAAGACATCACTGATACTAAACAGCACCGGGTTGTAACCGGTGAAGTGGGTAACGCCGTAAATAAAAGTCATGCCCATGAACGAAGGCAAGACAATGACTTCACGCGATAACCATGAAGTGCGCCATTTTGCAGCAGAGCGCCATGCGCGTTCTGGCCGACCGAGATGAAAGACCGAGGAAACCAATCCCAGGGTCAGAAAAACCAATGCCAGCAAACTACCGTAGCCATAAAAAGTGTGTGAGTCCTGTCCCGGTACAAGATTGAAAACAGAATATAACTGCCCGGTGTACAGGGCAAGGAACAAGCCCTGTCCGGCACCGATTAAGGTGGTTAGAAAAATTACTGAAAAAGCAGGATGCATATTTTTTAGTCCGTAGTATTCGTTTTAACTTCTGGCTTACCAGCTCATAACGTCGTCGAGCGTTTGATCATCTTCGTCCGGCATTGGTAATTGACGCTCTTTGTTCAGCGGATTATCAACACGTGTTAACTCATCTTTATGAATGGTCATCTTGGTCTTGCGGCGCGGTAAATAATGATTCGCCGGTTTAGTACCCCACTCCGGCATCAACTGATAACCGCCGTCTTCACGAATGGTTACTGAAACTTCTGAGTCAGGGTCTTTCACATCACCGAATAAACGTGCGCTGGTTGGGCAGGCTAAAACACAGGCCGGTTTGCGTTCCGCTTCCGGCAGGCTTTCGTCATAAATGCGATCAACACAGAGGGTGCATTTTTTCATGACCTTCTGGTTTTCGTCGAGCTCACGTGCGCCGTAAGGACAGGCCCATGAACAATATTTACAGCCGATGCATTTGTCGTAATCAACCAGAACAATACCATCTTCTTCACGTTTGTAGCTGGCACCAGTTGGGCAAACCGGCACGCAGGGTGGCTCTTCGCAGTGCAAACAGCTCTTTGGAAAATGCACGGTTTCGGTGTTGGGGTAAGTGCCGATTTCAAAAGTTTGTACGCGATTAAAAAAAGTACCCGTTGGGTCTTCTTCATAAGGATTGAAATCTGACATCGAACCCGCGGTGCCGGAGGTGTTCCATTCCTTGCAACTGGTGACGCAGGCGTGACAGCCAACACAAACATTAAGATCAATAACCAGTGCTAGCTGTTTCATTTTTTCGCCCTCTTTCCGGCAAAGTATTTCAACCAGTGCGAACCAAATTTTTTCGAGCCAGGCGCGGTGGGTATGGTATCGAACTGTGGGCTGGTGATTTCTTCTTCGCCCTCTTCCGCTGGATAAATTCTAACGCGAACATCATACCAGCCAGCCTGACCGGTGATCGGATCAGAGTTGGAAATATGATCGCCATCTTTGTGGGCGGGTAGCTCTTCGCTGATTAAATGATTCAGCAAAAAACCTTTTTTCGATTCGTTGGCGTTTCCGCTGAGACCCCAGGCACCGGATGCTTTACCAATTGCGTTCCAGGTCCAGACCGTTCCCGGCTCGACTGATTCTGAATAACGGCACATGCAACGTACTTTGCCGTGCATCGATTCGATCCACATCCAGCCGCCGTCTTCGATGTTGGCGGCGCGTGCAGTTTTTGAATTCACGTGCAGATAATTGTGCGCATGAATCTGGCGCAGCCAGGCGTTTTGTGAATCCCATGAATGGTACATAGCCATGGGTCGTTGGGTGATCGCGTTCAAAGGGTATTTATGCAGATCTGTTAACTGTGATTCCAGTGGATCGGAATAAAAAGGTAGCGGATCAAAATGTGTTTCGATGCGTGAACGTAAATGATCGGGTGGTTGTTTACCGTCTGATTTGCCCTGCGCGGCAGAGCGGAATTTTTGTAACACTTCAGAATAAATATGAATGTTAATGGGCTCGGCGTAACGCGTCAGGCTGTGACGTTTTGCCCATTCAAGATAACCCTGGTTCCAGTTGCGCATGTACTGGTACGATTTGGGAAGTTCGTACTGGAACACGCAATTATTTTTTTCGTACATTTCCCACTGGTTTGGATTCGGCTCACCCTTCATAAATTTTTCGCCGCCCTTGCCGCGCCAGCCAGCGAGAAAACCGATACCGGAATCGGGTGCGGTTTCATAATTCACAACAAAGTCGGGATAGTCGCGGAATTTACGTGAGCCGTCTTCGTTCACAAAGGCGGGTAACTTCAAACGTGAACCGAGTTCGATCAACACTTCCTGGAAAGGTTTGCACTCACCGGTGGGTGGCAACACAGGAATACGCACGGAATCGACTGGACCATCGAATTCAGAAATCGGGCGGTCGAGCATCGACATGACATCGTGACGTTCGAGGTATGTGGTGTCCGGCAGAACCAGATCGGCAAAAGCGACGGTCTCAGACTGGAAGGCATCACAAACCACGAGGAACGGAATCTTGTATTCGCCCTCCTCGTCTTTGTCGTTCAACATCTTGCGAACTTCTTCCGTATTCATGGTCGAGTTCCACGCCATGTTCGACATGAAGATTAGTAATGTGTCGATTTTGTACGGGTCGCCGCGCCAGGCATTGGTGATGGCGTTGTGCATCAGGCCATGAACGGACAGCGGATGCTCCCACGAAAATGCTTTATCGAGACGAATCGGTTTGCCCTCGTCATCGACGAATAGATCATCGGGGTCGGCAGGCCAGCCCAGTGGCATACCATTTAAAGGTGTGTTTGGTTGTACGTCGTCCCAGCTGGTGCCAGTTTTCGCACAGGGCGGAATTGGGCGTGGGAACGGTGCCTTGTGGCGGAAACCGCCGGGGCGATCAATCGTTCCCAGAATACTCATTAAAATAGACATGGCGCGAATCGACTGGAAGCCGTTCGAGTGCGCTGCCAGTCCGCGCATGGCGTGGAAGGCGACGGGGTTGCCGGTAACGCGATCGTGTTCCTTGCCCCAGGCATCGGTCCATGAAATCGGCAATTCGATTTTTTCGTCGCGGGCAGTGATGCCCATTTCGTGCGCCAGACGCTTGATGGTCTCGGCGGGAATACCTGTGATGTCAGCGGCCCACTCGGCGGTGTAATCTTTAACGCGATCGACCAGCAACTGGAATGCGGGTTTTACTGGTGTGCCATCGTCGAGGGTGAATTCACCCAATAAATAGGGATCAACACCTTCGGTGTGCATCGAGATCGGTTTATTGAGATCTCGATCCCACCAGAGTTTATTCTGTGCGTCGAAACAACCCTCTTCCTTCGGTACTTCAAAACGCACGAACATGCCGTATTCGCTGGAATTTTCATCCATATTGACCAGTTCGGCAGAGTTGGTCTGGTTGACGACAAAGTCACGGTCGTAAAGACCCTGGCTGATAATCTCGTTGGTCAGAGCGAGGAACAGTGCTCCATCGGTGCCGGGTTTGATCGGAATCCATTCATCGGCAATCGCCGCGTAACCACTGCGCACCGGGTTGATGGCGATAAAGCGGCCACCGTTACGCTTGAATTTCGACAGTGCGATTTTCATCGGATTGGAGTGGTGATCTTCAGCGGTGCCGATCATCACGAACAGCTTGGCGCGGTCGAGGTCGGGGCCACCGAATTCCCAGAATGAACCACCGATGGTGTAAATCATGCCAGCGGCCATGTTTACCGAACATAAACCACCGTGGGCTGCATAGTTGGGCGTGCCGTATTGCTTGGAGAACAGGCCAGTTAGCGCCTGCATCTGGTCGCGGCCAGTGAACAGTGCGAACTGTTTGGGGTCGGTTTTGCGGATGTGCGCCAGGCGTTCTTCAAGAACGGAATAGGCTTTCTCCCAGCTGATCTCTTCGAATTCGTTGTCACCTCGGTCGGAACCGGGCTTGCGCATCAGCGGTTTGGTCAGGCGGCCGGGTGAATACTGCTTCATGATGCCAGAAGCACCTTTGGCGCAGATCACACCTTTATTCAGTGGGTGGTCGGGATTGCCCTGAATGTAGCGAACTTCACCATCACGCAAAGTAACGCGGATGCCGCAGCGGCAGGCGCACATGTAGCAGGTGGTATTTTTAACCTCGATCAGACTGTTATCGTCAACGGTCGTTGAAAGCGGGTCATGCACGGGTGAAGACATTAAATTTCCTGTTTAAAAAGCCAAGCCGACCTATTTAGTCCTAAACCACCGTAAAAGGCCAATCAGTAAATTTGTAGGCTATATAAATAAATTATTAAACTCTAATATTGGTCCAGGGCAAAAGAGGATAATAATTCCAGATAAGTAGTTTAAGAGAACAACGAAAAAGCAAACAGCGACCGTAAGTGTGTAAATAGAAGAAAGATGATTGGTCGTTCAAGCTGCTGATTTGCTTTATAATTCGCGGTTCTCGAAGTTTTGCACATTTTTTGACCAGTTTGTGAAGAAGTAATAAGCATGTTTTATACAGAATCCTTTGACGTGATTGTGATCGGTGGCGGCCATGCCGGTACCGAGGCTGCGCTGGCGGCCGCACGTATGGGTGTGAAAACATTATTGCTGACGCACAATATCGAAACCCTCGGCCAGATGAGCTGTAATCCGGCGATTGGCGGTATTGGTAAAGGCCATTTGGTGAAAGAGATCGATGCGCTGGGCGGCATCATGGCGAAAGCGGCGGATAAGGGTGGTATTCAGTTCCGCGTTTTGAATAGTCGTAAAGGTCCGGCGGTGCGGGCGACGCGTGCTCAGGCCGATCGGGTGCTTTATAAAGCAGCGGTGCGTGAGGCGCTGGAAAACCAGCCCAATCTTTCCATCTTCCAGCAGGCGGTTGATGATTTAATCGTCGAGACTGTCGATGGTGCCGAGTGTGTCACCGGTGTGGTCACCCAGATGGGGCTGAAATTCAGTGCCAAAGCCGTGGTATTAACCGCAGGCACTTTTCTCGGCGGTTTGATCCATATCGGTGAGTCGAATTATTCCGGTGGCCGAGCCGGTGATCCACCCTCGGTTGCACTGGCAAATCGTCTGCGTGATCTGCCCTTTCGCGTCAGTCGCCTGAAAACCGGTACTCCGCCGCGCATCGATAGCCGCAGCATTGATTATTCAGATTTGCAGGCACAGCCGGGAGATGATCCGGTGCCGGTGTTTTCGCTGACTGGCAGTGTTGATGATCACCCTGAGCAGGTGAGTTGCCACATTACCCACACCAATGAGCGAACTCACGATATTATCCGCGAAGGCCTGCATCGCTCGCCGATGTACAGCGGCACTATTGAAGGCATCGGCCCACGTTACTGCCCTTCTATCGAAGATAAAATCGTACGTTTTGCGGATAAGGATTCACACCAGATTTTTATCGAGCCGGAAGGGCTGACCACCAACGAGATTTACCCCAACGGCATTTCCACCAGCCTGCCCTTTGATATGCAGCTGGCGCTGGTGCGTTCGATCAAGGGATTTGAAAATGCGCATATTACCCGCCCCGGTTATGCCATCGAGTACGACTATTTCGACCCGCGCGATCTGAAATCTACGCTGGAAACCAAATTTATCAACGGCCTGTATTTTGCCGGACAAATCAACGGCACCACCGGTTACGAAGAAGCGGCCGCGCAGGGTTTGCTCGCCGCGATCAATGCCGCGCGCCAGGTTCAGGGCAAGGAGCCGTGGTCGCCGCGACGCGATGAAGCCTATATCGGTGTAATGGTTGATGATTTAATCACCTGCGGCACGATGGAGCCGTACCGCATGTTTACCAGCCGTGCCGAATACCGCCTGATACTGCGCGAAGATAACGCTGATCTACGTTTAACACCGGTGGCGCGTGAAATGGGCTTGATTAGCGATGAGCATTGGACGTTGTTTTGCGCTAAACGTGACGCTATCGAGAACGAACAGCAGCGACTTGCGTCAAAAGTGATTCAGCCGGGCTCCGAAGAAGGCGTTGAACTGGCGAAATTGACCGGAAAACCCTTCAGTCGGGACTATAAGGCGGCTGATTTGCTCAGGCGTCCTGAGATTGATTATGCCAGCCTGGTTAAAAACATTGGTGAAATGTCGTTAAGTAGCGATATATCGCCAGAACATGTTGGTAAAATTGCCGAACAGGTCGAAATACAGGCCAAATATTCGGGTTATCTCGATCGCCAGCAGGCTGAGATCGATAAAGCCCTGAAACACGAGAACACACGAATCCCTGATGCGATCAATTATAAGGATGTGCGTGGTCTGTCGGCAGAAATCTGCCTGAAGCTGAGCGATCAACGTCCCGAAACCATCGGTCAGGCCGGGCGTATACCCGGTATGACGCCAGCGGCGATTTCTTTGCTGATGGTCCATCTTAAAAAGAACAAAGCGCAGTAGCGCCCTACCCTATGTCAGCATCATTATTGCAGCAGCTCGAATTTGGCCTTGAAAAAATGGGCCTGAAAATTGGCGTGGATTTGCCCGAAACCGCCCCTGCCCGACTCATTGAATATTTGGAGTTGCTGGTTAAATGGAATAAAGCCTTTAATTTGACCGCGGTGCGTGATCCCTCCGAAATGGTCAGCAAGCATCTGCTCGATAGTCTGGCCGTGCTGCCTTATATAGGCGATGGCCTGGTCGCAGATGTCGGCAGTGGCGCGGGTTTGCCGGGTATTCCGCTCGCCCTCGCCCGTCCGCAAACAAAGTTTGTGTTGATCGACAGCGTTGGCAAAAAGACCCGTTTTCTCGATCAGGCGAAAAGAATTTTGCAGCTGGATAACATCGAAGTGGTGAATCAGCGTGTTGAAGACTATCGGCCTGAGTTATACTTTGACGCTGTTATCGCTCGCGCCTACGCGGATACCCGATTGATTCTGGAATCGACAGCGCATTTACAGCAGCAGGACACACGCGTGTTAGTGATGCAGGGCAAGCTGGATGAGAGCATTAATGATCCCGCTTACGTTTTAAAGCAGGCTCATACATTAAATGTATATGGACTGGATGCAGACAGGCATCTATTGGAAATAATAAAGGTAAATTCTTAGTCATGGTGCAAGTATTATCACTGGCAAATCAGAAAGGCGGCGTGGGTAAAACCACGACCAGCGTTAATCTAGCGGCATCACTGGCGGCGACTAAACGTAAAGTTCTTCTAATTGATCTCGACCCGCAGGGTAATGCCACTATGGGTGTTGGTGTCGATAAGCACGAGCTAAAAGAAACGATTTGTGATGTCCTGATTTCTGATGTTGATGCACGCAGCTGTGTGCATCGTCTTGAAGATATTGGTATTGATTTGTTGCCAGCGAACGCAGATTTAACCGCTGCTGAAGTTGAGTTGATGCGTACTGATGGTGCGCAGAATCGAATGAAGGAAGCGATTAAGACGATTAGGGGTGATTATGACTACGTTTTGATTGATTGCCCTCCCGCTTTGAGTATGCTGACTTTGAATGCGCTGGTGGCCTCGGATGCGGTGATTATTCCCATGCAGTGCGAATATTATGCGCTGGAAGGTCTGAGCCAGCTGATGGATACTATCAATCAGGTGCGTGCATCGGTGAATCCAAATTTAGAAGTAGAGGGTTTGTTGCGTACCATGTACGACCCGCGCAATACTCTGGCGAGAGATGTATCTGATCAGCTGATCGAACACTTTGGTGACAAGGTCTACCGTACCGTGGTGCCGCGCAATGTGCGTCTGGCGGAAGCGCCCAGCCATGGTTTGCCCGCATTGATGTACGAAAAAACATCGAGTGGTGCGTTGGCGTATTTAGCATTGGCGGGTGAAATGTTGCGTCGGAACGGCCCGAGTATGGCGAGCAGAGCCGCATCGTAGATAAAGTTTAATAAAGAAATATAAAAATATGGCGACAAAGAAAAGAGGATTAGGGCGAGGTTTAAATGCGCTCTTAGGTGGTAATGAAACCGTTGAGGCGATGACCGCACCGCAACATGGCGATGAGCTGAAAGAGATCGATGTCGATTTAATTCAACGCGGCCCCTGGCAACCACGCACCCAGTTTGATGAAGAAGCCTTGCAGGAACTGGCCGATTCGATTGCTACTCAGGGTGTGATACAGCCAATCGTGCTGAGGGCTTCAGAAGGCGGGCGTTACGAAATCGTCGCTGGTGAGCGTCGCTGGCGTGCATCGCAGCTGGCAGGTCTGGATAAAGTGCCAGCCGTCATCAAACACTTCGACGATCAAACCGCCGCTGCGGTTTCGTTAATCGAAAACATCCAGCGTGAAAACCTGAATCCACTGGAAGAATCTACCGCTTTGTTGCGTTTGATGAATGAATTCGATATGACCCATCAGCAGATCGCCGATAGTGTAGGGCGGTCAAGGGCATCGGTGAGTAACTTGCTGCGCCTGCAGGATTTAAACGCAGACGTTAAAGAACTACTGAGTGATCGCTCGATAGAAATGGGGCATGCGCGTGCTTTATTAGGTATAACCGGAAATGCTCAGAGTACGCTGGCACGTCAGGTGGCGAAGAAGGGGTGGTCGGTACGTGAGACTGAGCAGCTTGTTCGCAAGGCATTGAATCCGCCCGCCGCCAAACCAAAGAGCATGAAAAAAGATCCGGATATCTCCAAGCTGGAAACTGATCTTTCAGAGCGTCTGGGTGCGGTGGTTCACGTCAAGCAAAAGCCGAAAGGAAAGGGCGCTATCGAGATCAGCTATAACAGTCTCGATGAGCTGGAAGGGATTCTGGCGAAAATCAAATAAACCCAGTAGTAACAAAGGGTTCGCGGTAGGGAAGAGAGCGAAGCCCCATCGTTTTATTAGGGGTTTATTAGCAAATGGTTATCTTGACTTAAGTAGACACAATCTATAGAATTTGCGCGCTCAGTTGCCCGTGCTGTTTATTTTGCACGTAGCGTACCCGGTTATCAAATTAGCCATCGCCAATTGGAGTATGTAGGGGCGCATCACTTGCAGAAAGATTTATTAAATCGAGTGGTTGGTTATGTAGTACCGCAATTGATATTGACGATTGTGATGTCGGCGCTATTGCTGCTTGTTAGTATGACGGCAGCTTATTCGGCTTTGACCGGAGGCCTGATCGCAATAGTGACGAGTACGTGGTTTGCCTTGAAAGTGTTTGCTGCCCGACATACAGATGAACCGGCAGTAGAGCTGCGATCTTTCTACTGGGCCGAAATTAACAAAATTGTTTTAACAGGTGCGATGTTTGTCGCGGTATTTGTACTCATTAAGCCTGTTAATGGGGCGGCCTTATTGGCTGTTTATTTTTTGGTATATATAACGCCGTTGGTTGTCGATGTAATGAAGCAACCGAAGAGACGGCGCGAAACTAAAGAGAGCTAACGATGTCGGGTGAATCCCAGACTGCTGCGCAATACATACAGCATCACTTACAGAATCTGACTTACGGGCAATTTCCGGAAGGTCACGAGCATGCCGGACAATGGGGTCTTGCTCACACTGCGGCCGAAGCCAAATCTATGGGCTTCATGGCTATTCACGTTGACACTATGTTCTGGTCGATCTTTCTCGGTGTAGCCTTCCTGTTTTTATTCAGGAAAGTCGCTAAAACAGCAACTTCAGGCGTGCCTGGTGGTATGCAGAATTTTGTTGAGATGCTGGTTGAGTTTGTCGACTCAAGCGTAAAAGGTACTTTCAACGGTCGTAATCCTTTTATTGCGCCCATGGCATTGACCATTTTTGTCTGGGTGTTTCTGATCAATGCTATGGATTTGATACCAGTAGACTGGATACCTTCTGCAGCAGGTTGGATAGGCCATACTTTCTTTGGTATGGATCCTCATTCTGTGTTCCAGAAGGTAGTGCCATCGACCGATCCAAACGCGACTTTTGGGATGGCATTGTCAGTCTTCATGCTGACACTATATTACAGCTTCAAGCAGAAAGGCCTTATTGGCTTTGCTGGTGAATTGACCATGCACCCATTTAGTTCAAACAATCTTGTGCTGAAACTGGTGTTTGTACCCATCAACTTTGTCTTAGAGTTTGTAGCTTTAATCGCCAAGCCTTTGTCGTTATCATTGCGTCTTTACGGCAACATGTTCGCTGGTGAAATGATTTTTATCCTGATCGCGCTGATGTACGGTGGCGGTTGGGTAGCGGGTATTTTTGGTGGTTTCATGCAGTTAGGGTGGGCGATTTTCCATATCCTGATTATTACTTTGCAGGCTTACATCTTCATGACACTGACTATCGTGTACATGGATCTGGCTTACCAGACCAACGAAGACCATTAACAGATTTTTAAAGATTTAATTTTATTAGGAGTAATACAATGACTGAAGTACAAGCAACGCTATATATAGCCGGCGCTATCATGATGGGTTTAGGTGCTCTGGGTGCTGCAATCGGTATTGGTGTATTGGGTGGCCGTTTCTTAGAAGGTGCTGCTCGTCAGCCTGAGCTGATTCCATTACTACGTGGCCAGTTCTTCCTGATGATGGGTCTGACTGACGCGGTTCCAATGATTTCTGTTGGTGTTGCGTTCTACGTCATCTTCGCTGTTGCCGGCGCATAAGTTAGAACTAACACGGTACTAGCGTATGAATATTAATTTAACGCTGATTGGTCAGTCGATCACTTTTGCGGCTTTCGTATGGTTTTGTTATGCCTACGTCTGGCCGCCACTGGTGAATGCGCTTGCTGAACGCAAGAAGCAAATTTCTGAAGGACTTGCTGCCGCCGAACGTGGTCAGCACGAACAGGAATTAGCTGAGAAAGCAGCAGCAGGGCACATCAAAGAAGCCAAAGGTCAGGCATCAGAGATCATCACGCAGGCGCAAAAACGTGCTTCCGAGATTGTTGATGAAGCGAAACATGACGCCCAATCAGAAGCAGAGCGAATCAGGGTAGGCGCACATGCAGAGATCGAGCAGGAAACAAATCGTGCTCGTGAAGAACTTCGTCAGCAGGTGGCTGTTTTAGCTATTGCTGGTGCTGAGAAAATTCTCAGGCAGGAAGTTAATGCTGAAGCGCATGCCAATACTTTAAACACTTTGGCTGAACAGCTTTAGGCGAACAGAACATGGCAGATTACACCACTGTTGCTCGTCCCTATGCACGCGCTGTTTACCAACAGGCTATCGAAACTTCATCGGTAGACGGATGGAATGATGCGCTGGCTCTTATGGCCGCCATCGTAAACGATACTGCAATGTGCAGCCTGTTGGATGATCCTGAAATCAGCAATGAACAGCAAGCTGTATTAATGCTGAAAGTAATCGGTGACAAGCTCGATGCGCAACAACAAAACCTGATTAAGCTGATGGCAGAAAATGATCGCCTAAAAGCTTTGCCAGAAGTGGCTGAGCAGTTTGAGATTTACCGAGCTGAAGCAGAAGGTAAAGTCGATGCCGAAGTTACATCTGCTTTCCCGCTTTCAAGTGAGCAGGAAGAGAGTATTAGCAGTACGCTAAAAGCCAAATTGGGTCGAGAAGTAACAATCACCACAACTATTGATGAGTCATTAATTGGTGGCGTGGTTATCAAGGCCGGAGATACTATTATCGATGGCTCAATGAAATCCCAGCTAGAGTCGCTGGCACTAACGTTGAGTCGTTAAGAGGAAAAAGAAATGCAGCTGAATCCATCAGAAATCAGTGAACTGATTAAATCAAGAATCGAGAATTTTGATTCTTCCGTAGAAGCTCGTACCGAAGGTACCGTTGTTAGTATAAGCGACGGTATTTTGCGTATTCACGGCCTGGCCGATGCCATGCAGGGTGAGATGATCGAGTTGCCAGGCGATACCTTTGCTATGGCATTGAACCTTGAGCGCGATTCAGTTGGTGCGGTGGTTCTGGGTTCATACAAACATTTGTCAGAAGGCGATACCGCCAAATGTACAGGCCGTATTCTTGAAGTGCCTATCGGTCCAGGTTTGCTAGGCCGCGTTGTCGATGCGCTGGGTAACCCCATCGACGGTAAAGGCCCAGTTGATTCAACTGAAACTGCACCGATTGAAAAAATTGCGCCGGGTGTTATTGAACGTCAATCAGTAAACCAGCCTGTGCAAACCGGTTTGAAATCGATTGACGCAATGGTGCCAGTTGGACGTGGTCAGCGTGAGTTGATTATTGGTGACCGCCAGACAGGTAAAACAGCGGTAGCGATTGATGCGATTATCAACCAGGCGAACACCGGCGTTAAATGTATTTATGTAGCGGTTGGCCAGAAGGCTTCAACCGTGGCCAACATCGTGCGCAAACTTGAAGAACACGGCGCTCTGGAACACACCATTATTGTTGCTGCGTCTGCCGCTGAATCGGCAGCTATGCAGTTCATTGCGCCTTATTCAGGTTGCACCATGGGCGAGTACTTCCGTGACCGCGGTCAGGATGCATTGATCGTATTTGATGATTTGACCAAACAGGCCTGGGCTTATCGTCAGGTTTCATTGTTACTACGTCGTCCGCCGGGTCGTGAAGCATATCCTGGTGACGTGTTCTATTTGCATTCACGTCTGCTTGAACGCGCATCTCGCGTTAGTGCCGAGTACGTAGAAAAATTTACTAACGGCGAAGTTAAAGGCCAGACTGGTTCATTGACTGCCTTGCCGATTATTGAAACTCAGGACGGTGACGTTTCTGCGTTCGTACCAACCAACGTTATTTCGATTACCGATGGTCAGATCTTCCTGGAATCAGATTTGTTTAACGCCGGTATTCGTCCTGCGATTAATGCTGGTTTGTCGGTATCACGAGTAGGTGGTGCAGCTCAAACAAACATTATTAAGAAACTGGGTGGCGGTGTTCGTTTAGCGCTGGCTCAGTATCGTGAATTAGCCGCTTTCGCGCAGTTCGCTTCTGACCTTGATGAAACAACCCGTGCACAGTTGGCCCGTGGTGAGCGTGTTACTGAATTGATGAAACAGGCTCAGTATTCACCGATGTCTACCGCAGAAATGGGGTTCTCCTTGTTCATGGCTAACGAAGGTTACATGGATGATGTTCCAGTCAATAAAGTGGTAGATTTTGAAGCCGCGATGGTTGCCCACATTAAGAGTAACAACGCTGGTTTGATGGCTAAGATTGACGAAACTGGTGATTTCAATGATGAGATTGAAACTGGTATGCGCGCAGCATTAGATGACTTTAAAGCTAAGGGCGTATTTTAGAGTCTGCGGTTAAACGCAGATTATAAATATTTAATCAGGTAGATTTAAATGGCAGGCGCAAAAGAAATTCGCACCAAGATCGGCAGTGTTAAAAACACGCAGAAGATCACTAAAGCGATGGAAATGGTAGCAGCGAGCAAGATGCGCAAAGCGCAGGAACGCATGCGTGCTGCGCGTCCTTATGCGGAAAAAATTAACAATGTACTGGCGCATTTGTCTCAGGCACATCCTGAGTATAAGCATCCATATTTAAGTACACGTGAAGAAATTAAACGCGTTGGCTACATTGTTGTGTCAACCGATCGTGGTTTGTGTGGTGGTTTAAATACCAACATGTTTAAAGCCGCTGTCACAGATATGGCCGAGTGGGATGCGAAAGAAGTTGAAGTTGATGTTTGTGCTATTGGTAAAAAATCTATTAGTTTCTTTAGTCGCTTTAAAGCCACGGTGGTTGCAGAAGCCAGCAACTTGGGTGATGCACCCAGTATGGAAGAACTGATTGGTGCAGTAAAAGTGATGCTTGATGCTTATGATGAAGGCAAGATTGATCGTCTTTATCTGGTCAGCAATGATTTTGTTAATACCATGACACAGGAAGCTAATGTTCGTCAGTTAGTGCCGGTTAAAGGCGTCATGGATGAAGAGCTCACCCATCACTGGGATTATATTTACGAGCCTGAATCAAAACCAATTATTGATGGCCTGATGTTACGTTTTATCGAGTCACAGGTTTATCGTTCAGTGGTCGAAAACATCGCCTGTGAAATGTCCGCCAGAATGATGGCGATGAAGAGCGCGACCGATAATGCCGGCGACATTATTAAAGAGCTGCAAACCATATACAACAAGGCAAGACAGGCTGCGATTACTCAGGAAATTTCCGAGATCGTTAGTGGTGCTGCCGCTGTTAGTTAACCACTAAGCAGCAACAACAGAATTTAAATATTAGTTATGAGGATACAATCATGAGTACCGGAAACGTAGTTGAAATTATCGGCGCGGTTATCGACGTCGAATTTCCACGGGACTCCATTCCAAAAGTCTATGATGCGCTGAAGCTGGATGAAACTGGCTTAACAATGGAAGTGCAATCACAGTTGGGCGATGGTGTAGTACGTACGATTGCCATGGGTGCAACCGAAGGTTTACGTCGTGGAATGGAAGTTAAAAATACCGGCGATGCAATCAGAGTGCCAGTAGGGCAGAAGACTCTGGGCCGCATCATGGATGTACTGGGTAACCCCATCGACAACCAGGGCGAGATCGGTCATGAATCGACCATGCCTATTCATCGTGCGCCACCTAAATTCGAAGATCAAAGTGCTGCTGCAGAAATTCTGGAAACCGGCGTTAAAGTTATCGACCTGGTTATGCCAATCGCCAAGGGCGGTAAAATTGGTTTGTTCGGTGGTGCGGGTGTAGGTAAAACCGTAACCCTGATGGAGCTGATTCGTAACATCGCGGTTGAGCACAGTGGTTTCTCAGTATTTGCCGGTGTTGGTGAGCGTACTCGTGAGGGTAACGATTTCTACTACGAAATGCAGGAAGGCGGCGTACTCGATAAAGTAGCACTGGTTTATGGTCAGATGAATGAGCCTCCAGGTAACAGACTGCGCGTTGCGCTGACTGGTTTGACCATGGCGGAGTATTTCCGTGATGAAGGCCGTGACGTTTTGATGTTTGTTGATAACATTTACCGTTACACACTCGCCGGAACCGAAGTATCTGCGCTGCTAGGTCGTATGCCTTCAGCGGTAGGTTACCAGCCAACACTGGCGGAAGAAATGGGCGTGCTTCAGGAACGTATTACTTCTACCAAGACCGGTTCAATTACCTCATTCCAGGCGGTTTACGTACCTGCGGATGATTTGACCGATCCATCACCAGCCACCACTTTCGCGCATCTTGATGCGACATTGGTATTGTCTCGTCAGGTGGCCGAGCTGGGTATTTACCCTGCGGTGGATCCACTCGATTCAACATCACGTATGCTTGATCCGCACGTAGTGGGTAACGAGCATTATGAAATTGCTCGTGGCGTACAGGGTCTGTTGCAGCGTTATAAAGAGCTGAAAGATATTATTGCGATTCTGGGTATGGATGAGTTGTCTGATGAAGACAAGCAGGCCGTATCACGTGCTCGTAAGATCCAGCGCTTTTTGTCACAGCCGTTCTTCGTGGCTGAAGTATTCACCGGCGCACCCGGTAAGTACGTGTCACTGAAAGATAATCTGGCTGCATTTAAATCTATTCTGGATGGTGAGCACGATGACCTTCCCGAGCAGGCGTTCTACATGGTTGGCGGTATCGACGAAGCTGTCGAGAAAGCAAAGGGCATGAACTAGCCGCAAGGCAGGGTTGAATAAATATGGCTATGACCATGCATGTTGATATCGTTAGTGCCGAAGTGGAGATCTTCTCGGACACTATCACTGAGCTTTATGCGCCAGCAGAAATGGGTGAGGTCGGTATTATGCCGCGACACGCGCCTTTGCTGACACAATTGAAGCCGGGTGAAGTGCGTGTTGTTGATCAGCACGGCGAGTCGCAATCGTTTTATGTCAATGGTGGCATTCTTGAGGTTCAGCCTCATGTGGTCACTATTCTTTCTGATACCGCCATGCGCGCGCACGATCTTGATGAAGCTGCCGCAATGGAAGCTAAAGCGAGAGCTGAAGCGGCCATGGTAGACAAGAAAACAGATTATGATTATGCTCGAGCCAGGATTGAGCTAATGGAAGCGGTAGCACAGCTCGAAACTATCAATAAGCTGAGAACGAGAAAATAAGCGGCTAGCGGAAACAAAGCCGCTAATCAGCTAAACTAAGAAGGTCAGTTTTACTGGCCTTTTTTTATGCATGAGATTTAACATGAACCTATCAGTAATTATTCTTGCCGCAGGGCAGGGCACCAGAATGAAATCATCACTGCCAAAAGTGATGCACCGTATCGCCGGCATGCCAATGCTGGAACACGTTTATCATCGAAGTTTAGATCTCGGCGCAGATGATATACATGTTGTTTATGGCCATGGTGGTGAGCACCTGCACGAATACTGTTCAGAATTTAAAGTCGACTGGGTGTTGCAGAAAGCACAGCTGGGCACAGCGCACGCGGTCGAGCAGGCCAGCCCAAAAATAAAAGATGATTCCATCGCGCTAGTTTTATATGGCGATGTACCGCTGATTAAATCTGAAACCCTGAAAGCACTGGTCGATAAAGTCAGCGGCGACAATATTGCACTTCTCACAGTTAATCTCGATGATCCAACCGGTTACGGTCGAATTGTCAGAGACGGTGACAAGGTGACCAGCATCGTTGAACACAAAGATGCCAGCGAAGAACAAAAGCAAATCAACGAAGTAAACACAGGCATACTGGCATTACGCGCCGGATATTTGAATGAATGCCTTAGAAAAGTCGACAACAACAATTCACAGGGCGAATATTATTTAACCGATATTATTGCTATGGCTGTCGCTGATGGCAATGAAGTGCTTACCGCACAGCCGGAAAATAGTTATGAGGTTGAAGGTGTGAATGACAGGAAGCAGCTGGCCAAACTGGAAAGAATTCACCAGCAGGAAATGGTCGAGCAATTAATGCTGCAAGGTATCAGTGTAGCCGACCCTGCCAGAGTTGATATTCGTGGTGAGGTAAAAATAGGCAGTGATTCATTTATTGATATTAATGTTATTTTTGAAGGCAGTGTTGAGATTGGTAGCAACGTGACTATCGGCGCAGGCTGCATCATCACCAACAGTAAGATTGCAGATGGAAGTACGATAAAACCTTATTCGGTGATTGAAAATGCCGTCATAGAGCAGGGCGTTGAAGTGGGGCCGTTTGCGCGTTTACGCCCCGGTACGCATTTACTGGATAACAGTAAAGTGGGTAATTTTGTCGAGATTAAAAATACTGAACTGGGTGAAGGTAGTAAGGCCAGTCATTTGAGTTATCTGGGTGACAGTGAAATTGGTCGTGATGTGAATATTGGGGCTGGAACGATTACCTGTAATTATGATGGTGCTAATAAGTTTAAGACGGTTATTAAGGATGGGGCGTTTATTGGGTCGGATACGCAGTTGGTCGCGCCGGTGACTGTTGGGAAGAATGCGACTATTGGGGCTGGGTCGACGATTACTAAGGATGTTGAGGATGGGGGGTTGGCGTTGAGTCGGGCTGGGCAGAGGAGCGTTAAGGGGTGGGTTAGGCCGGTTAAGAAGAAGTAATCTATCGTTATACCTCACCGTCATCTCGGCATGTTTTTGAGCCGTGATCCAGTCTTTGGCTTTTGTACAATAACTAAATCTTCGTAGTAATTCATACCTTTGGTAGTAGTGGGTATTCGCACCCACGGGCGAGGTACTTTTTCTCTACAGCAAGAAAAAGTACCCAAAAAGTGCCGCCCATTACAACCTGCCCTGAAGGGCAAGCCTCAGCTTCCAGCTTTGCCTACGCGTCGGCCTGACTCGCAATCCCGCTCGCAGGCCTCAATTCGCCGTCCATGGCGAATTGACCCTATCAAAGATGGAAGCTGAGGCAGGTTGTATGAGGGGTTAAAAATAGTGAAAGGCAAAAAACAAGACATACCTCGTGTTATGCATTTCGTTGTAAATAATTAACCTTTACTAGCTCGTCTTATTAACCAGAAACCACCAATACATAATGCTGTAACAGCAAGTGTATTTATAACTTGTGAACTTACAGAATGGTTGTTTATTGCCCGATTTGAAAACGATTCGCAATTATTAAATATTAGGTCATAGTTACCTTGTCCACCTAAAACTAATTCATTAAGTGCTCTGCGCGCTACATCTTCATCTGAAAATTTACCATTATTTGGCTTAATTCTAATTTCACCGTTAGTTGAATAACGCTCAAAGAATTCTTCATACGTTGTCAGTCCGTATCCAGTATCACAGTTTTCAGCAATGTAAATTTGTCGGTCTTCCATACTACGACCTATAATTACGCCGTGGTGTTTAGGTCCGATATGACCGAGTTTAGAAAGTGCGCCGATAAGCCTGCAACCAGTTATATCTATTTGTTGAAATTCCATTATCTATTCCTTGTGTGACGAGCTAAATGTGAATATGTAGGTATATGGGTAATACTCCCTAAATTAATAGGGAGTATTGCATTTATTGTTATGAAGTATGGCAATCATTTGAGCAATAAAAACATCCATTAGATTTTGTGTAATGTTTTTTTGCTTCTTGAACGGCTCCTCGGCAACTAGCAAAAGTTCCGAGATATAACCGATTATGCTCAGCAGGCATAAAAGAACAACCAGTTGTATGTACTTCATGGTCGCCATTGGGTTGTGCGTTTTTATTTACGTAATATTTATGCATAACTTTTCTCCTTATGAGAAGTAGTAGGTGTTTGTTTCTGTCTCAGTCGAGCTTCTTCAGCGGAAATATCTTTACCCTTTAAATTAAAGTTCGAATCACCGGTTGCAGTAAGTTCTTTTGATTTACATGTAGGGTAGCAATGTTTTTCAGTATCTGATTCCAGTATGCCGGGATTGTATCGAAAACGCTGGACACCAAAGTCGTCGTATCCACCACTAGCTGTGGTTAAGGCTATAAATTGCATAGTCTCAAGTGAAGCAAGGTTTTGACTGAATGGGTATACGTTTTCGTTTCTACGAAACCGATGATTGACTGGAAGACCTCTCATATAAGAGGGGCTGTCTAGCTTGCCTTCAGTTTCTGTTGAAACATCATCCCAGGTGAATGCCCCAAGACATTCTAAGCATGGACGTTCAGGCCCAACTGTTTGTAATTGCCAGTCAACTCCAGAAAAAATCCCATCTTTGAAACGAACATCAATACCACCATCAATAACGGGTATGAGATGTGCATAGGCGAAATGATTTAAAATAGATCGAGGTCTAGGGCGATCAACACAACTAAAGAGTACGTCACAATTTAGTGCTGCGTTATATCCTTCTTCCTCTACAAGGCTAAACGGTACTGTTTCAATTACAAGATTAGATGCAGTAGAAATTTCCAAGGCACGTTGTTTGGCTACAAGAACCTTAAGGAGTCCAAGATCTTTTTTTGTAGCAAAATCAAGTCTGTCCAGATTATGTGCTTGAATCTCATCATGATCTATAAAAACCAGTCTGGTCAGACCCATTCGAGCCAAACTCATGGCAATCGCTCCGCCAACACTACCAAGGCCAACAATTCCTATTTTTAGTCTCGCTAGATTAGTATGGTTTCCTTCGCCCCACACAGTAACCGTTCGCTTAAACATCTCATTAAATTCAGGAGGTGGAAGCAATGCATCATAAAAATTACTAGATAGAGTTTTTCCGAGTATGCGTACAGAGTTACACCACTTTCTTTCGTATGACTGATTTTCATTGTCTACCCAAAAACGTGCGCTCCACGTTCCATCTGAACCAGTTGTCATACCAAGTAGTGGCAAGTCAGTTAAAGCGGCAACCGAACCCATAAGCTTTTTTTCAGCAATGACATCATCGTCACTCATGTGTTGCCAGCCAGGAAAAGGATGGCTGTGCATAAACGAAATGCCGCAGCCTTTTTCCATAGCTAACTTACAGACTCGTTCAAAGTACCCGGGATTAAAACTGACATTACCGTGACGTTGTCTATCTCCTTCTTCTGGGAATATGGGGGTATGAACAAGCGCCGTTAGGCGCTTGTCTCCCTGTGATGGTGTCCACAAGGCAAAGGCAAGATCTTCTTCTCTGTCTTCACGTATCAAATGCCCCATTAGCTCATTATGAAGCTGCTGCGTCATCGCAACGCTATATTCATGGTTATGCATCTTTGAATACTCCTGCAATTTGAGCCATTAGACGTCGAGCAGTCTGGTTTTTCTGTGACCAGTTGAAATTTTTTGACCAGTATCGCCAGTCATTACCTAGTTCACTATCAATAATATTTCTGACATTAGGCAAGGTGTCGGTTTTTTCATATAGCTGGGGGGTAGCACGAACATGAATTGAGGCGCCGACGCTTTGCGGGAAGTTAGGTGTGGCAGGAATGCCAAGATCAATGACTGAACCAGCAAATTTACCAAGATCAATTTCGTAGTTACGAATAACTACATATAAATTCTTTTTTGGTTTTACAAGTTCAGGCTCATAGCCTAATTCTTTTAGCTCATCAACGAGCTGATCAGGGCCATATAACGAGACGGTGGTGGGCCCATTATGGAATACGGCAAAATGCATGCCGTTTTGAAGAGTGATGGCCTGATTATCGTCTTCATATTTAGTTATATCGTTCCCGGCCTTAAGAACCAAAGTGGTTTCAACTGGGTCTTCTTTGGCAAAGTCTATAAGAAGATCTTTTGCTGTTGTTTCAGTTACATCTGTTTTGTACTGCTTTTTATCAATGAAAAATACAATATTGTTATTAGACATGGTTTTATACCTTTAAAGTCAATTGTTAATAGCTGATGAGCGTTCTTCTAATCACAAATATAAATATTCAACGTGAGGTCAGAACTGCTTTTAATGAAATCTTGACTTTTAGGGGGGGTAAATACAGAATGCGGGTGCGAAACCGGGTAAATATTCTGTATTTTCCCACCTAGAAGGCAGACTCAAGTTTTGGGTTTGCCTTTTTTATTGCCTCATATTAATTCACCTTTCGTTATATGTTGTCTTTAGATCAGTTAGAGGTTATAAACTCTAACTTGCTGTTCTATAGATAACTTTTATGACCAATTGCTTGACCAGATAGCTTCCTATGCGCTATAGTTTACAAAACTACCATAAAAAAGCAAGCTTTGTAAACAGGAGTATACAATATGATAGGAGAACGAATTCAGCAGGCTCGAAAGGCATCGGGTCTGTCGCAGCGTGCGCTGGCAGAAAAAGTTGGCTTGTCGGCCATGGCTATATCTAAGTATGAACGTGATGATTCAGTTCCATCATCAGGTGTAATGCTCTCATTAGCCCAAGCATTGGGTGTACGGTCTGAGTATTTTTTTCGGCGCGCCTCGGTTACGTTGAAAAATGTACAACATCGTGATCACCATGAACTTCCTGAAAAAGAAGAGCAAAAAGTATTAGCTGATGTAACAGATCAACTTGAGCGCTGGGTGGAGCTTGAGGAGTTTATGCCTGCGCCATGGTCTATACCTTTTGAAGTTCCACCCACGATTACAGGCCCTATTACTGATTATGATGAAATAGAAGATGTTGCAATTGCAATGCGCACATATTGGAATCTCGGTTTAAATCCTATTTCAGACCTCATAGATACTCTCGAAACTAAAGGAATAAAAGTTTTAATTACACAGTACGATGGTCATGAAAACTTTAATGGCTTATCTGCACAAGTAAATGGCGCTCCAGTTGTTGTTCTGGGTGCAGGTGAAAACTGGGCTGGTGATCGACAACGCTTTACACTTGCTCATGAATTAGGACATCTTGTTTTGCACGATTTACTTGGTGAAAATCTAAAAGAGGAAACCGCTTGTCATCGTTTTGCTGGAGCATTTATAGCACCAAAGAATTCAGTATTATCAACGTTTGGTGAACGGCGTAGCCGTATTGAATTACAAGAATTGTTTCTGCTTAAACATGAGTGGGGTTTAAGCATGCAGGCTTGGTCATATCGTATAAAAGAGTTGAATATTATCAGTAACAAAACTCACAGTGAGTTGTGGCGAAAATATTTGCGATTCTGGAAAATAGCGAAGGTCGAGCCAGATAAACAATGTGCAAAAGAGAAAACTTGGCTCTTTTCACAATTAGTTTATCGTGCTTTAGCTGAAGACATGATTGGAGAATCAAAAGCTGCTGAGTTATTAGGCATGAAGGTCTCAGATTTTCATGCGTGTCGGAAAATGGAGTGTCCAAATGAAGTGGCTAATCAGTGATGCAAATATAATTATTGATATGGAAGTAGGTGGTCTTCTGGATAAAATGTTCAGGTTGCCCGAAAACTTTGCTGTGCCAAATATCCTTTATGCAGAAGAATTGGCTGAAGATCATCCAGAGCTTCCAGTGTTAGGATTGTCCATATTAGATATAAGTGAAGAATATATGGCGGAAGCATATCAACTTGGTGGCACGTATAGAAAAACAAGCCACAATGATAGACTTGCATTAGTATTGGCTAAACAAGAACAATGTCCATTATTAACGGGCGATGCAAAACTTAGAGAGGCTGCTGAACTTGAGCAGGTAGATGTGCAAGGAACATTGTGGGTTGTAGATAGATTGTTTGAAGAAAGACACTTGGATTATAACGGAAGCAAAGAAGCTTACACACTAATGAAAATTGAAGGACGACGGTTACCTTGGAACGAAATCGAAAAGCAACTAAACAGATTCAAGAAATAAACCAAATAAGAGATAATTAACGCTGAGAGAAGGGGTGTTTTAGCTGCAAAGCAGCGCTTGAATGACCCTCTTACATAATTTGTTAAACCTTGCCGAATTTTTTTTCACAATTTTCTACGAGGACTCTAAGTAGCTCAGTGTATTCCTTGCATTGTTGCAATAAATCCTCGCCGTCAAAATCATCCAAAGTCCACAAGAGCTCAGCTACTTCGCCGCTATGTATCAACGTTTCCTTTTCGTCAGCGCTTCGGATAGTAACTTTAAGGCGCGGCATTCTAGGGTCTTTATCTTTTGCTCTTTGCTCACCTACAAAGCGTATTGAATGCCCCAGCTGAAGTGGTTCTATTTTGTTAGTTCTAATACGAAGATCATTGAATATCTTTAAAAGATCTTGATGCGTCTCGCTTACTTCCTGACTTTTAAACCACTCCTCCCAATCTGTAACAGAAATATATTCATGGCGCATTACCCACGTTATACTGCGTGCAGCGCTTAAGAACGCGCTCAAATTATAGGCAAATATTGGAGGCGCTGGCTCTTCGTCTACAATACCCTGAACGTGGTCGAAATAATGTTCATCAAGCTTTGAAAGAAAGTATTGTGCCTCATGTAACTTTTGTCGCGTCCGTTTCATTTATGCATATTCCAAAATAATGGAGTTAGACCTTCATTGTACATAAGTTTCAGTAACGAAACCCACTCTCAAAACGAGCACCTAAAAATCACTTCATAAACGCGGTAAGGGGCATAAAAATACTCGCGTAGGGTGTCAATAAGCGCAGCGCATTGCACCGAATGAATAAAACTATAACACTCTCTCTTCCTCGCTCCCACGCTCCTGCGTGGGAACCAGAAAATTAGAATCCAGGTTAATTCTGATAAATGAAATTTTTCTTATAAATTGATTTCAAAACCACCAATCCAGCTAGGGAGTGTTTTGATTTGATCTCGTTCTAGTTTACTTAAAGCTATAGTACAACTTTTTATTTGTTTTTCTGAAAGGCTATGGTGCATCCACCAGCCACCTGTTTCCACGGTATCGGTTAAGGCGACGATAGATAAGGCATTTGCTTCTGCCCAACGTCTTGCGAGTGGTGCTGCTGTAACACTGGCGAAGACATCGCTATGCAGTAACATACTGATTGTTCCGACATGATTGGTGGTATAAAAAAAGGTATTCATCTTCTCCGTCACGCCTGCCGCCTGTAATGCCTTCATTGGCATGTGGTGGCCACTCCATGATTTTTTACCGACAAAGGCAATCCGCTCTCCTTGTAGTGTAATCAGGTCTTCAATACCCGTAGAAGCATGCACTAAAAAGGCGCCGCGCAATGAGAGCTTTCCCTCAATGGTTCTAGCTCTGGCAATGAGTCGATAGTTGCCTCGATCTTTTTTTGCAATAGAGACAGGTCGAGAGTCAAACAATAGCTGGCCATTACCACTGCCTGTACCCGCATGCAAAACTGTGTTGCATCCATTTTTATTCAAGGCTGTGAGAAGATCTTGCTTAAAAACATCACCGGGTCGTCCTCCATCATCATGGTCGATACTTACGGTAATAGATGTTGGATCTGCCATAGCCTGACCAGGCAGAATATAAAAAGGAAGTAGAAAAAGTATTATGGGACGGAATAGATGAGATTTGCTCACAGAAAGTACCTTGTATCGTTGGAATCAGGCGATAGTATACTGAATTCCTCTTTTACAAAAAAACCCGGGTCAGAGAGCAATTGTTTCTAACATACTAATGCATCACTCTGCCGCACTTAATGCCACTACATAATAATCATAAACATCTGAACTACCACAATCCCAAGGTGTCGAATCACGCCGAGAGGCGTTCATTACAACCCTTCTAAAATTACAAATCCACTAAGACTTAATTATGACATCTACCACTACTACGCCCACAAAAAAACCAGTGGAGCATAAGCCCCGGCCTATGATTGACCTGCTAGTAAGCATCGTCATTCCTTCGGTTATCCTCATGAAGTTCAGCGGTGATGACGCTCTCGGTGCAACGGGTGCATTAATAGCTGCGCTGGCATTTCCTCTGTCCTGGGGTTTCTTTGAGCTGTTCAAGTATAAAAAATACAATTTTATTGCATTGCTTGGTTTGATTAGTGTGGTCTTAACTGGCGGCATTGGCCTGTTCCAACTCGACCCGCAGTGGCTTGCCATCAAGGAGGCCGCCGTTCCCGGTCTCATCGGCGTGGCGGTTCTGGTCTCGACCTTCACTCGCTATCCATTAATCAGAAGTCTGGTATTTAGCCCGAAAATTATGGATGTCAGTACGATTCAACAAAAACTCGACGAACATGGAAAAAGTGAGGCATTTGATGCTCGACTGTTGAATGCCACCTATCTGCTGAGTGGTACTTTTTTCTTTTCATCGTGCATGAATTACATTCTTGCCAAGTGGATCGTCACCAGCCCGGCAGGTAGTGCGGCCTTTAACGAAGAGCTGGGTCAGATGACCTTGATGAGTTATCCCGTTATCGCTATACCATCCATGCTGATGATGGCCGCTATTCTTTATTATCTATGGCGGACGATCCACGGCATGACGGGACTGTCGTTTGAAAACATACTGAATTTACCTGTTTCGGAAGATCAGAGCTAATAACTATGACGCACTCTCGATTAAAAATATTTATAGAAAATACTCGGGTTCAGGGTTTCATTATTGCTCTGATCGTCATCAACGCTGTGTTGCTAGGCCTGGAGACGTCGCCTGTTATTATGGAGCAGGCCGGGCAAATTATTCTGGCTCTCGATAAGATGATTCTTGCGCTGTTTGTGGCGGAGATTGTGATACGAATTTATGTCTACCGTTTAGCCTTTTGGCGTGATCCCTGGAGCTTGTTTGATTTTACTGTTGTCGCTATCGCTCTAATTCCTGCATCTGGTCCGTTCGCTGTATTACGTGCCTTGCGTGTGCTGCGAGTCTTACGCCTGTTGACCATGGTTCCTTCCATGCGTCGGGTAGTAGGTGCACTGCTGGGTGCCATTCCAGGTCTGGTTTCTATTGGTGTCATGTTGTTAATCTTTTATTACGTGTCCGCTGTCATCGCCACCAATCTTTTCGGGGCCGCTCACCCTGAGTGGTTCGGCAATCTTGGCCGTTCGTTCTATACGCTGTTTCAGATTATGACCCTGGAAAGTTGGTCAATGGGAATCGTGCGCCCAATAATGGAAACATTCCCCTATGCCTGGCTGTTTTTTGTGCCCTTCATTTTAATAGCGACCTTTACCATGCTTAATCTGTTTATCGCTATCATCGTTAACGCAATGCAGAGCTTTAGTGAGGCAGAGCATCAGGATACCGTGCATGCACTACAACAGGCGCAGGATAATATTGAAGAAGATCTGCATAAAGAAATGCAATCTTTACACGTCGAGATAAGGGAGCTTAAGCAGCTGCTGTTAGACAAAGGTGTTTAACGCGGTAAGGGGCAATAAAAGCCCCCCCGCGTAGGGTGCAATAAACGAAGAGCATTGCACCAAAAATATTCCCAGGCAAGGTAGGCTGGATTAGGCGTTTTTTGCCGTAACCTAACATCATTAAATTAATAAAGATGTTGGGTTTCATAAACAACATTTAACCTAACCTACGAGCTCTGCTAATGGCTGACCCCGTGTTTTCGAGCATACAAAGATGGGAGAAAATTATACAGCTCAGGATCCAGGCATATTATTGCCTGCAGACATACCTGAATTATCTTTCGAACCGAACTCACAGATGCTGCAGATATTCATACTACTTCTCTCTATCATTAGTCTCTCAACAAATTTTTGTCGAGCTTCACCATAAACAATTTCAGAAAACCTTGACTGCAATAAATTGCCAAAAAAGCCTGCTTTAGGGTGTGCGCAGCAGGGCACAACATCACCATAGGCATTCACAAACAATCTTTTTTGGTTCTCAACAAATTGACACACGCCATCTGCATAAACACTATTACGTCGCGTATTGTTTGCTGCTTCTGGAAGTTGCTTCCATCCCCTGAACTCTGGCGTGTACCGATATGGCTTCAAGACATCTTCCCAACGAGGTATATCGGCTTGTGAATCAATGATCGTTCTTGTTATCAAATTTGTCTCAGGTGAGTGCTTTCTAACAAGCTCAGAACTCTTTTCAAAGAAGTTCAACAGCTTCTCCCATTTCCCAGGTGGTCGTAACTTTTCATAAACAGGACCAGTTCCATCCCCGTCACAACTGACAGCAATATTTGTGATCACACCGAGTTTCAATAGCTCCGCAAAATCATCCCAATCACATTTCTGTGCATTTGTAGATATTTCTATTGTGTCAAACTTAATGTGCTCAACTTTCACCAACACCTCACCTATTGCCGCCAGGCTATCATGCAGCAGCGGTTCTCCGTAGTTAAACAATCTAAAAGTCTTTATCTGTTTTACATCGACATTCTCAAGGCATGCAGAAAACTCATCCACCGCTATACGATGAACCTTCTCATCCTGAAGCGGGGTTGGGCATCCAACACATTTCAACTGGCAGCCTGTTACTATATCAAAGTGAAATTGTTGAATCAGATCTATCGTGCTGTTTTTCATTTTTATATTTTAATTACCTTCCATCACTATAGTTTTTCAAGTGAGTTAAAAACAGATCTTTTATGGTGTGAACCGAGTTGCCCGAACATCACCGCCTCTATATCTGTTTTTTTAAAGTTCTTGCCACGCAATTTTACATACTCCTCATGAAATACTTTCCATGAAGCATCTTCCCTTTGCTGATTTGTTGCAATACCGCCATGCACCTGATGAAAGGTTCCTTCACCGAGCAGCGAGACCAGCAACGAATCACTCAGCTCTGTTGCCCGCAGATAGGTATCCAGATTGGCCAGGCCTCCTCCTAATGCCTCGAAGTCCTCATCAAATCCACCAAGCTCACTCCACAATTCACTGGACGTAAACAACGCGTTCGTCTCGTCAATCGGCTTAAACCAGCCATTTGAACTGGAACTGGCCAGTACGCTTATGTCAAACAGCCGGTATCCATCCTCTTGCCACGGCACGCTATTTAACAAATCATCTTCACGCTGTTGATTATATCCAGCCTTGACGCTTTTTATTTGCACATCAGGGCCAAGATGATAGGCCATGGTTGATATCACCACACGCGGTGCAAGATTACTGGCAAGAGTCGCGTAATAAAGCATCGATGGGCTCGCCATCCTCGCACCATCAATCATCACCCCAATCAGATCTGCACTGGCATTCGCCAAGCCAAGGTTAACTGCTGGTACTGGAGAGTGAGTGGGGTTTTTAACACGAAGCAGACGGACGTTTTGCCACTCATCATCAAGAACGACGTCATCAGATGAGCCATTATCGACAACGATGATTTCAATCTCATCATTACTCATATTGCGTTGATAAGGAGCGCGTAATGTATATAACGTTCTAGGCAGCTCGCGTGCCATGTTATATGAGACGACAACAATGCTAACTTTTGGCTTTACCATGTACTATTTCCGATTTTTCAACAATCTGTGCTGCTCTGCAGCCACCTGCAATTTTCTATCTGGAGAGGCCTTCTTTACTGTGTCAACGAACCCTGTCAACCACTCCCAATAATTCGTTTCGAATGGCTGAATAGAGTTGCTCCGACTGATAACTTCATCTCTCGTCTCACCATCAAGGTCTTTATACTTATACTCGCGCACTATGGGGTTGTAACGTTCAGTTAATAAATTATTCCCCGGCTTTAACCCGGTTATCAGCAGTAGACCTGACGGATAGGTATTGAGATAGGTCAGCTGAAGATCCTTGCGATATTTCTCGAGACATTTAGCTAGCTTCCATATATCTCCCGTCCAGACCTGTGAGTGGCGCTCGCGATGCGACTGAATCTCGTGATTTGGGCTGACATCATCAATAACCACAACCGTAGACGGCGTTGATCGCTTCTCAACGTTAATAAAGTCTCTTAGTGCGAATTCGAATAAATGCATACCATCAATAAAAGCAAGATCAATACCCCTTCCTTCTAAGGCTGCATTTGAATCAAACTCAAAAAAATCATCACTGGATTTTATATAGAGCTGATGTTTGCCTGCCAACTCGTGGTTGATCTCCGGCGCAGGATCCACGGCAATAGAGTTCGCCTTTGCCAGTGAGAGGCTATTACCAACTCTTACCCCTATCTCCAGATAGAGCTCTGGGCTCAACTCTTTATGAAGCCGTTCAAGCACCTCAAGGTATTTAACCTCACCTTGTAGAACTTCTACTCCAGGCTCTGGGTGGCGGACATTAATTGACACCGGCATGATTTCCGCTTCATAGCGATTAATCTGCCACTCTCTTGTCTTTGATTTACCTATCTGCTCTGCTCCACCATTTTTTGTGAATACGCCGACCAGGTCCTTCCATGGACCTCTCTGGTCATGAATAACATCCAACAAGGCGCAATCCGTGTACTTTGCCAGAGCACGGTATGCATCCGGATAAAACCGATAGCAGTCAACTGGATATTTATGAATCGGCCCTGACGATGGTGCTATTAAAATAATAAGTCCATCGGGCTTTAATGCTCTCGCCATCTCCTCGAATAATAACCAGAAGAACTCTACATGCTCAAAGGCCTGGCCACTTATCACCATATCTATGCTGCCATCGTCAAAGGGTAATTTGTACGGATCTTCAAGTACGATATCGACGTTCGCATCTGCATTAATGTCTGCTGCACGATAGACAAACTCACCACCTGAAAATATATCTGCATAGCTGCCATTAACATTGGCACCACCAACATCAATGACATCGATGGCACTCCTTCCAGGCCATGCATGAGTTTTCACATAACGCTCATAGCACTTCTGCATATTTTCAATTGATGATTGATGCATCTACTTAACCTTTTGCAGGAATCCTTTTGGATTCCATGTAATCAAGAAGCTTTCAATTGACCGGTCGATAACATACTGGTCATTTTCTTCTATGAATGCCTCAACAGCCTCATATGGGCCGGGATTAGGTCCAACATCCAAACCGTGATGACAGATTGTGTCTTCAACGATGAAGTAATCACCCTTATGAATGAATTCATTATATAACCGCAACACGTTGAGTGTATTTTCATACGTGTGTGAACTGTCCTCTATCACCAGTACGCGTTCATCTTTCGCTATCAACTCTTTTACTGCGGGAAAGGCCTCAACAGCGGGTGATTCGATCAATGTAATACGCGGATGGTTTCTTACGATTGCAGGGATTTTTGACTGCTCAATATCAATCCCTATCACTCTGCCTTTACCTAGCAGATCAAGCTGGTGTGCAAGTGCTAATGTACTGCCCCCCCAATTGTTGCCGACTTCAACAATTACGTCTGGTTGAATTTGGTATATGAGTTCCTGATACACCCAATAGTCCATGGGATTTTTTAATGTTTTAACACCATGATATGACGTCGTAGTCATTATCCGTTTTTGAATAATTGGCAAAACTTCAGATAAAGGTAAATCCAGATTTTCTTCCATTTTCATAGTAGCCCCCCAGCTCTTCCTTAGTATGTTATAGGCATATTAGAGAATGCAAATTCATTCCCTGCACCATAATAGATTATTGTCTTTTTATACACTAACTCCGCCCAGGTCATAAGGGGGCAGAGTGGGCTTCCCCAAGTTTAACGGGTGAATTCAAGCAGAGCAAAAGAGGGTCAGCCATTAGCAGTTCCCTGTCAATAGGCAACAGTTATTTTTTTACGGTTTTAAAACCGGGGTCAGATCACAATACTTTCTAATATACTAAACATTTCACACGTACAAGTTTAAACTCAAGGAAGTCTTAACCAACAATAACAGGGGAAGTTGTCATAGGTCGTAATACGGGTCGGGCCTACGCAGTAAAGGCGCCAGACCCCTTTAGCTAGTTGCACAGGATCAATGGTGCCAGACTCGATAAATAGAAAAATAATGAATTGGAAGATTGTCATGAAAACTGTTTTTATTGCTATCGCCGCTATCTTTTTTAACGCAATATTCTTGAGTGTAAATGTTTATGCCGATGCAGAAATGTTGCCTGCTAAGTCTTTTCATGAAATGAAGCAGGTGGTCAATCAGTTAGGTTCTGCTAATAATAAAAACACGCTGCTTGTTATGGATGACGACGATACTCTGACGATGATGCGATGTCCGGATCAAAATAATTTGGCCAGCTGTCAATATCTGGGTGGGCCTGCGTGGTTTAGCTGGCAGCAAACACTGTTGGACGATGGTATAAAATCAGATTTCGAAGTCGCAAAGGATTTTGACGATTTGCTCGACATTGCTGCTTTATTACTGGCGATTAATTACATGGATTATACCGAGCAGGATGTACCTAAAGTTTTGCAATCATTAACCGACTCCGGAGTTAAACTGCTTGTGCTCACGGCGCGTGGTTCGAGCAATCTGTCTGCTACGGTTAATCAGTTCAGCCATCGCAAAGTAAAGACAAAAGATAGCAGCCAGAGCTTCACTGACTTTATCGAGCAAAATGCGCTAAAGGGTAATAAAAGTGGTGAGCCAGGTATTGCCAGTCCTTATCTCGCCTGTGGTGATAGTAAAAAGCCGGTGAGTTATCAGCTGGGTGTGATGTACGTCACCGGGCAAAATAAAGGTGAGATGCTCAAGTGTCTACTAGAGAGCACAGACTCAACCAGTATTAAAAACATTGTTTTCATCGACGACACGCTGAAAAATGTTGAAGATGTTTATGCCTCTTTTGAGAGCAGTAAAAAATACAATGTGAAGGCTCTGCATTACATTGCACTGGAAGATCATAAAAATGCGCTGACCATGGGTAAAGATGCAAAAACTTTCCAGAATAACGCCAACAAACGATGGCTGGCAATCAAGCACGTATTAAAAGCGCAACTACAGACTCCGGCTCTGCCAGAATAAACCAGAAAAACCCGGGTCAGAGAGCAATTGTTTCTAATATACTAATTCGCCAGACTACCTAGCACCGTAGGTACGATTAGCCCAGCGTAATCGTACGCATGTCACACCCACTCAAACCCTCATTATTCAAATCACCACACCAGTCCATCGGTTAAACACCTAACTCCACATAACAATGAATAGTTGAATGCAACTAGAGGTGTTTTATAATCTGCAATGACTTCATTAGACACCAGATTATAAAATGCCAAATGAGAAAGGAATAGAACATGACTGAGGCGTCTCACTTTATCGATTTACTTCGCCACGGGCAGCCCGCTGGTGGTGATCTATTTCGGGGTGTGCGAGATGACCCGTTGAGTGAAAAGGGTTGGTTGCAGATGCGCGAAAGTGTCAATGACATGGCACCCTGGGATGTAGTGGTGACTTCTCCGTTACGACGCTGTGCTGACTTTGCCGCTGAACTTGCTGTGCGTCACGATTTAATACTGGAAACAGAACCCCGGCTGGCGGAATTAGCCTTTGGTGACTGGGAAGGCAGGTCTTACGATGAGGTAAAACAGGCAGAACCTGAAGCGTGGCAGTTGTTCTTTGATGACCCTGTCAACAATCCTCCGCCTGGTGGTGAGAAGTTGGTGGATTTTTGTGACCGTATTGATGCCGCCTGGGATGAGTTGCTCGAGCAACATAAAGGCAAGCATATTCTTGTTGTTTGTCATGGTGCTGTTATGAGAGTGATCATTCGGCGTATCTTAAGTATGCCAATTAATTCTCTTTTTCTGATTGAAGTGCCGTATGCCTGCTTAAGCCGAATTCGACGCCACCCTGAAGGTGACAGGTTGGTATTCCATCGCTCACCCGAAATGAGATAACGCGGTAAGGTGCAATAACCTACGCACTGTGCCAGATGGGCGACGATATTTTAATGGCCTGTAAACAGATAAATAAGCGCAGCGGTGACCATGGCAACTAATAGAGTCTGGAGGCCACTGCGCAGCCAGGAAATGCCGGCGACACTTCCCAGAAAAACACCCAGTAGAAAGAGTAGTAATAAGGCGACAATGATGGCGGCGTAAAGTGGCGATAGCGGCAAAACAATACCGGAAATGGATAACCATATCGGCAACAGAATCAGAAATGAAATCAGCAGTGGTGCCAGCCCATTCACCAGCGCAATCAACAACGGCACCCAGCGTGAGGCCTCGCCGTGTGCACTATCGCCGAGGTCACTGATCATGGCATGCTCCAGTTTGTCCAGCGCGTGTTTGCGTTCGGCCGATTCGCTGATGTAAGCACTACTCAAACCGCTCATGCCCAGCGCAATCGCCGCCCCCAGACAGACGTTAAAAATCACCGCTAAATCGTCCGATTCACTGACGATAAAACCGATGATCAGACCCAGCATGGTGAGCGCGCCATCAAAACCGTTGACGACAAAATAGCGCCGCAGAATATCGCGGCTACGAGTGATATCCAGCAAAAATTTTATCTGGCCCAGCATGCTCATAAATCCTTAAGCAGGATCGACTTCACTTTGTACTTCGACTTCATCAATGCTGTGCAACGAACCACCCAAATCTTTTATGGTCGATTGAATGGCTTCAAAATCGATAGTACTCCCTGTTACCTCTATCTGGATGGTTTCGGTGTTTTCATCAACTTCAAGGACAATCAAATGCACGCAATAATCCACGCCGACTTTGGCAATAGCCTGTGAAAACTCCAGCGCATTCGGCTGATGAGGTTTGAGCACATCCAGAAGGATTCTTTTGACGTAAACCATAACTTTTACCCACCTATTATTTCTTTAATTTAACTCAAGCGTAGCAGCTAACATACTCCGTTAACATAAAATAACTAAGAAAACCGATGATGATAGTCTGACTTTGAGCCGTTCACCGCAGAGAAGCCTAAAGGGCTGGCAGCGACCAACCAAGAATAAAAAATAAGTGATAGCTTGAGAGGGCTGTCTCAATTGGAAAGCTGAATAATCTCTTCTAGATACACAGCAAAGTACTTCCCATTTTCTATCACAAGACAGCCTGCGTTTCCGCCGTAGTGTTTGGACAGGCCGACATCAATCATAATCACCTTTCCATCAGCGCGTAATTTAATGCCTTTTTTTGATACGGTATGGCCGACAACAAGTCTATTCGCATCATGAGTTTTAAATATGGTATTAAGCAGATTTTCAATTTTTGCTTCATTCTTGCGAGTGAGGCCTCGATACCATAATGTTCCGTTGGGATCCATTGAGATAGTGCCGTCAGGCATTACCGGGTCCTGAAGTTCTTCACGAATGGTATCATTAATTTCCTGTGCGGAAGTAGTGGCGAAATCAGGGCCTATACCAGCGTGTAGAAATAGAACGTCATTTATTTTAATGATTGAATTATGCGAGCTAATCCATTTGCCATATTTCCCCTCTGGGCTTAGTGCTTCGAGATATAAAACTTTACCACCGAACGAAGCATATGCATCAGGGTGCACATATCGTAGGTCGTGATACATGACCATCGCTTCGTGATTGCCAATCAGTGCATGAACACGTCCTCCTGCGGTTAATGCCTGTGCTTCTAAATCCATCAGCAAATCCATTACCTTGCGTGAATGGGTTCCACGATCGAGAACATCACCGGTTTGCACCAGGTGTGTCTTACCGCCGATCCATTTGTTCTGAGAGTTAATTACTTTGGCTGTGCGTAATATTTTTACAAACTGTTCATAGTCACCGTGCACGTCACCAACAGCAACAATACGATCAACATCAACCCAGCTGGACTGCTGAGCGTGAGCTGCGCTGATGAGAAATAACAACGCAAATGTCAGCAGAGAAAATTTAAAAGTCATGTTGCATCCCAAACAGGCTTTCCTAAAAATGAAGCCAGCGTGCCAGCATCATCACGGAGATTATTTAGATTACCATGGTCAACAACATTGATACGCTTGCCATTTTTTAAAATGAGGTTCAGTTCATAGCTATAGTACGAACTCTTATCGCCTCTGCAATACTCAGAAATGAGCTGTAATGCGTGAATCTTATTAAGTTCTGCAAAGGATTTGAGCGTTTTTTTATTCAATACAATGTCAGGTGATTTTCGACCCTTCCAGAAAAAAGATTTCCTTTTGTCAAAAACGATGGGGGCGGTGCCAAAGTAAAACATTGCGCTACCTACACATAAAAAAATGAAGCCAATAAGCATAGGCATGACAGTATCCAAGCCAAAAGAAAGGTCATCAGAAGAAGCAGTAGCAACTGGGAAGCCAATCATCACCCCTGTGCCTATAATGGCAAAAAGAAGATAAAACAACTTGGCTCCGGTAGATGCCTGGAACTCCAGGCGATTAAAGTCGATCTCAACCAGTTTATGTGTTCGAAAGTTTGCACCACCGCCCTTTAAAGGCGCCCACTCAGTTTCCATTGCCACAGGATCATCAAGAGAGGAAGGGTCAAAAGAGGCATGGTTGACTGATAGGGTTTTCAACTTGTCTAAAAATTTCTTGAACATAGGCTTTCCAGATTAATTAGGGGGGGGTGCCTCTTTATTTACATTCATGGAATAAGTATTGCGGAAACTAAGAGTCGGTGCAACGGTTGATGCGACCTATAAAACGGGAGTTGCCATTTAATATCGCTATAATAAGCCATGCTGTATTAGAGTTTTATAATATTCTAATATGTATTAGAATATGCCACTATGCTAATTAACCATATAAAAATCCTGATATTGCTGGCCACGTTTAGTGCCGTGGCAGAAGCTAATGATGTGAAAAGCACGGATATGATCAGTTCCGTCGGCATAGTGGAGAAACTGAGACTGGCTTCTGCAGAGCATATCTATGAAATTCAGCAGAATACTTCAACGTTGAAATTTCGCGTTGATAGCTCTGTTGGTGCCGTTTGGGGTAGATTCCGTGACTTCAAGGGCAGCTTTTTTATGTTAAATATGGCTGCTTTTGATAAAACAGCGGCCATTGAGATCAATGCTGAAAGCCTGGATACTAATACTGGCTTTATCAGGGCGATGCTAAAAAGCGAAAGTTTTTTTGATGTAGAGAAGTTCCCATCGATACATTTTACCGGTAGCAGTATTGAGTGGTACGGCAAAACTCACGCAGTTATGAAGGGTGAAATGACCATCCAGAAAACAACTCTCCCAGTTGCCTTTTATGTCGAGTTGGTTAAAGCAGATGGAGAAGCCGAATCCTCAGATCGCATCACAGTAAATATCTCAACAACCATTAAGCGATCAGAATTTGGCCTGTACAGCCTTTTGTCCATTGTCAGTGATAACGTAAATATCTTTATGAGTGTGGATGCCCTGAAGAAAGATGCTGTCTGAGCCTTCGCTTGGACTCAAAGTGAAATTATCTGACCCGGTTTTGAGAGCTGGTATCTACAGTGCTTGCGATATTTAACAGAATTATTATGGAATTCTGGGCCGTGCATAAGGAAATGGTCCAAGATATTCACGCTTCCATATTTGCCCCGTATGCTTGCGCTCTTCCAAAGAAGTAAATGTATATTTAAAAACCTGAACCCTGAGATAAGTGGGTGGTCGGTTTGGAAAAGGGTTATATTCGAGCAAGTCGAGAACATCAGCAGAGCCCTGTTTCAAACGAAAAAGAAAGCGATCAAACCAGTACATCATCTCGGGATGTTTAGGCGGTACAAACCAGATCATCCAGTCCAGCCTTGGCTGGTGTGGCACGATAAATTTGGGCTTGCCATAAAGTGATCCCGGTTTGTATTTAAAGCCATAACTTTTCCATGCTCTGCCATCGTATGAGCCTTCAATTTGTAATTCGTGTCGTTCGGTTTGCATAGTAGGAAAAATATGGAACATATGCCCCAAGCCAAATGATCGTACTAGTTGTGTTGGTTTTTCCAGTGGCTCAAGCGGGCTTTTAGTGAAAACCATGCCGGTAAATACTGAAACACTACTCACCAGGATGAGCGATGCAAACAAGAACAGGACAAAGTTACATTTGGGTACACGGGATTTTATATCTGCTTTGTTATCGACTGAGATAAAAGAGTGCAACCACCGGGGAGTTACTTTTTTAAGAATTGCATCGTCCAGCAAGAACAGGCATAACAGAATAGTTAGAAGGTTTATCCAGTTGTGATTGCTGGTGGCAATAATAAGTAACTGCATAACAATAGTTATGGCCGCTGCAAACAGGCGAAACTTACGCGGCAGGAAAATAAAGAAAGGTACAATCAGCTCAGTGAGAAATACCAGTAATACACCAGCCTGAAGCATCCACTCTGGTAACTGATGGAAATGCCACGCGCCCATGTGTGGTAAAGGTTGTGTTTCAAAATAATAATTCAGTGTGCTTAAGTTAACCCAGCTGGGATCACCGCTGGCAAGTTTTGAAACACCCGACATGAAGCGTAGGCGAAATAACAACCAGTGGAACATGAATAGCAACAGAGGGCTGGTTCCACGAGACAAAAAGATTGCTAGAAATCCTGTTTCAAGCAATAAGGTATCCCATTGAAAAGTGAGGAAGGTTTGCCCCGCGTGAAACAGCGATAAATACAGAACAAATAAAGCAGTTAGTGACCAGGTTGCTTTAACCTCGATAAACAACAACAGTGAAATAACACAGCCTGATATAGCGACAATTTCTAAAGCAAGGTTGCTGCTATCAATCCAGAAAAGTGTTGGCATGTATAGCCATGCCAGCATGCCATGTTTCTGGTAAAGCTGATCCAGCAATTCTGCAAAAGGTAAAATACCATTAACGCCAACCAGGCCGGTAATTTGTGAGCTGAGAGAAATAAATGCGGCGAAATAAACCAGTGCAAGTAGTTTTATAAATAGCGCACTGGCAAGCTGATAATTGTCTTCGCTGCTGGGCAGGGTAGCGATGCCATGTTGAAACGACTTCATAAACAATGCTGCGGCCTCTTTAAGATTATCTCCATGCTTAATAAGCGTAGCTCATTACAATAGCTAGAAGGATAAAAATAGGGAAAAAATAAGATAGGGCGTAATGCTCGTTAGTTATTATGACCTCATATCCAACAAGATTTCCATGCTTATAAGTTAGTTCATTGGTGGCATGATATGTAGCGGTCTCACTAACAACCAGCTGAAGTGACTGTACACAATCAGTATATTTAATCCTTTAAATCAACAGGTGGGGAATAATCATGACAAGCCCAGAAAAACCATCCAAACAGAATGAAAAACAAGCAAAAGGTGTAAGTCGTCGTGGCATGCTACTTGGTATGGGTGCAGCTGCAACCATGGCCTATGCGGGAACGGCAAGTGCAAAAAAATCCATGCATGACCACAGTAAACATACCGCACAAAAGCCTGAAGTACTCAATGCTGCCAATATGTGTGTTGATAAAGCTCAGCGCTGTATTGCACATTGCCTGGTATCCTTCCAGGAAGGCTCAACAGAACTGGCAGTCTGCGCTAGTAAGGTGCATGAAATGCAGGAAGTCTGTAGTGCATTCTCCTATCTGCTGTCCGCAAACTCGACCTATAACAAGGAGTTTTCACGTATCAGCAAAAAAGTGTGTGAGGATTGTGCCGATGAATGTCACAAACACGATAAGCACCATGAATGTAGAGAGTGTGCAGAAGCCTGTGAGGATCTTATTGATGCCATTGCTTTGCATATAACGTAAATCAGCATAACAGTTGGGCTCAGATCACGGTTTTAGTTAATGACTGATCAATCGAGTCTGACCTTATTGTTCTGCTTTTATTTTATCCAGAATGGTCTGTTTTAGCTTATTGTATTCTTGAGTGAGAGCACGTATTTTTTTCTTAAGCTCGTCATTTTCAGATGATAAATCAAGAGCCTTCTTGTTTAGTGAATCTAGTTCAACAAGTTCTTCGTTTGGCTTAGAAATAAGGGATTGATCTTCGAGTGTGATTTCATCTTTAACTTCCTCTAATATTTTGGATGGTTTATCGAGATCTTCAATCGGATCTTCCTGATCAAGACGTTTTTCGCATGAAGATAAGGTTGAGATAAGGAATAAAGGGAGTAGGAAAGTATATGTTTTGTTGGCGGGCATTTCTTTGGGCTGTTTTTAACTTGAATACGCAAATGATTTACAGCGGTCATAATACTCTTTTTTTCTCCATGCCTTCTTTATCATAGGTTTAGTCATTTTTTCTAAGAGCATATGAGTGGTTTTCTTATCCTTTGCCAAACAAGAAAAAAAGGCAAAGTTTTGAATGTTCCATGAGTCAGGATAATCCTTTATTACATCTTTAATTCCTTCACGCATCTTTCCCCAAACAACATTGGAGTCAGAAAATAATTTTTCATCATAATGAGATTGTGAAGCATACCAATAAATCCTTGCATACATGCCCATTCCTTCTGAAGTATTGGTTCTTGAAACTGCATCATTTGCAAATGATTCAATTTGATTTTTATCTCCGTGCCATCGTGGCGCTAAATGTGAAATCGCTGCGAAGTATAATTCATAGTAGTTTGGATATTTGTCCAAACCTTCATTAACATGGTTGAGAAAATATTTATTGTCATTGCTCAGCCCAGTCAAAATTCTGGCTGTAATCTCATACCAGTGCGGATCAGAGCTTGCAATTTCTTTACTTGATAGCATGTGTGATTTAGCAATTTGTAACAAGTCCTTGAACGGTTTCCATGCTTCTTTCGGGACTTTATGCGCGAAGGCGTTGCCCCTGAAGCTCCATGCATAGTTTTTTAAAATAATCCCTTTTGTAATATAGGCGGCAGGAGATGTGGGGCTAGTATTTATCCATTTGTTTGATTTTTCTAGTAGTGAGTCCCAAAGAGCTTTGTCTTTTGATTCCCCTTCTAATGCTTTGTTTAAACCATAATAAAAAATAGTAAGTTTCCATAGGCCGCTAGAGGTCCTATCTTCATTTTTTCTATATTTTTCAGATAAACGATCAAGTTCTTTAAACTGTTCTGCAAAGAAAAGAGATTTAGCATTGTTTCTAATTTCACTTCTTGTAGCCATTTCATCAGACAGTGCAGAGGTTGAAGTAAGGCTTACCGAAATTAATAAAAGTAATGCATGTGTTATTTTCATTTTTTACCTAATGCTTGGTTAATTAAAGTGCCTTGATCCAAGTTTACGTGCAACTAATTTATCAGGGACACATAGGGTATTACACCATATGTATATTTGTGATTTATTTGAGTATTCCATAAACACGCCATCCCTCAGAAGTGGGCGAAAAATTGTTTGTTGATAGTCTCTTAGTTTTACCAAAATATCAACACCAAAACTAAGTTTTACCCCAACACCCCAGGCAACCACGTCGCAATCCCAGGCCAATAAGCCAACAACCCCAACGCCACCAACTGAATCACAATAAACGGCATCACGCCTTTATAGATTTGAGTGGTTTTGATTTCCACCGGCGCCACCCCCCGCAAATAGAACAATGCAAACCCAAACGGTGGCGTCAAAAATGAAGTCTGTAAATTAATCGCGATCATAATCCCCAGCCAGATCGGGTCGATGCCCATGGCGAGTAAAACCGGTGCGACGATGGGCACAACCACAAAAGTGATTTCGATGAAGTCGAGCACGAAGCCGAGCAGGAACATGACTAACATAACGGCGAACAGTGCATGGTATTTGCCGCCGCTGAGGTCGCCGAGTAATTCCTGTACCAGTTCTTCGCCGCCGTAGCCGCGGAACACTAATGAGAACAATGACGCGCCGATAAAAATCATGAA
>CBFCZV010000005.1:0-84507 GCA_965602855.1 uncultured Gammaproteobacteria bacterium
AGATAGCTGCATAACAGGTAGTACGAAGAACACTGGATACCATCCCTTAGGTTCGTAAACGGTGCATCCATGCACCACTACTCCGGCTCAAAAGCACACCGGAATGACGGGTCTGTTATGAATTAGCACGCGGGAGTGAGAATCTTGTAGCCAAAAAAAAGCCCCGCAATGCGGGGCTTTTTTATCAACTGACCATTCGACTTATTTGTGAACGCCCAGTTTGTCTCTCCAGCCTGGGAACAATGCGTCAGCATCGTGCTCAAACGACTCGAATGCGCGAGCAAATTCGTTATGCTCTTTTGCGTATTCGATTGGATCAGCACCAGTTTTCCAGCAATCATATGCTTGATGCAATGATATCGCACCAGCAGCAGGAGAATCGATGTGACCGTAAGAACCACCACCAGAAGTGTTGATTACGTTACCGTGACCCAGATTCTCGAAGAAACCAGGAAGACGTAGCGCATTCATACCACCAGAGATAATTGGTGTAGTTGGTTTCATGCCGTTCCATTTCTGGAAGTACTCAGGTCCTTGACACTCGTCACGCTCAATCATGTAAGCGATGATTTTATCTTCCTGACCGCCTTCCATTTTGCCGTAGCCCATTGTACCCACGTGGATACCAGAAGCACCCATAAGACGTGACAATTTAGCTAGAACGTAAGCAGTGTAACCACGCTTAGAAGAAGGAGAAGTCACAGCACCGTGACCTGCACGATGGTAGTGTAAGTACTGAGCAGGGTAGTTACGACGTGCAGTTGTAACCATACCTGGGCCACCAACATAACCGTCAACAAGGAACGCTAAGCGAGGTGCATCTTCACCGAATAACTCAAGACCGAAGTCAGCACGAGCACACATTTCGTGGTGATCGTCTGCAGTGATGTTCATAGAGAAGATTTTAGCTTCGCCAGTTTCGTCCTGCGCACGCTTCATAGCGTCATGTACAAGAGGAAGAACTTTCTTCATTGGACAGAAAACCTGGTTACCTTGAGGCTCGTCATTCTTGATGAAGTCACCACCTAACCAGAAAGAGTAGGCAGCAGCTGCAAATGGCTCAGGGCGTAAACCAAGCTTAGGCTTGATGATAGTACCAGCGATGTAACCACCGTTTTCACGTGGGCGACCTAGCGCATTCCACAAGTCAGTGATATCCATTGCAGGACCGTCGAACAGGTTCAGCATCTTAGGTGGAACGTAGAAGTCGTACATCTGAGAATTCTTGATGTCACCCATGCCCTGGTTGTTACCGATAGCAAGAGTAAGGAAAGAAACGATCATAGCGCGACCGTCGATTACGTTACGGTCGAACAGGTCGTTCGGGTAAGCAATCTTCATGATGCCTTTAGCTTCATCGATTGAGTAAACTAATGCGTCAACACCTTTGGTGAAATCGTCAGTAGTTGATACTTCAACGTTAGTACCAGTTGAAGACTCAGCAGCAAAGTGAGCTGCAGCTTCCAGGTAACCGTAACCTTCTGCAGGTTCCATTGTGTAAGCAACCAAGATGTGTTTGCCATCAGCAAGCAGCGTATCTTCGTTCAAGCTTAGGTCTGAATAGCGACCAGTTTGATCTAATAAAGCCATAGTTCTATTTCTCTATAGTTAGTTAATCGAAAATTCTGTCGCCACATCTAAGTTTGATGCACTCAAAGCCAGGAGCAGCGAGAAAGTGGGGCTACTATACGGAAGCACTTTCATAATGAATATTCAGTGTTTTTGATAAGGACGATAAGAAATCCTTATGTTTTATATGTATATATAAAACAATGGCTTAGCATTAGTGGTTGCTAATACTAGTAATACGATCGATTCTGGTTCGTATTTATGAGGGGTTTGAAGGGATATTGGAGGTCGAATTTATTCCTTTTTGAATGGCAGCACGCTGGATTTTTCTTCGGGTAGTTCTTTATCCAGTAGTTCACCCAGCATTAATTCCATGGCTTCCAGTGTGCGGTTCAGAATCATTGAGGCGGCATAATGGAAAAAGCGGATTTCACACTGGATGGGTTCGTGCAGGGCATCGCGTTGCTCAATCTCAAAATTAGTCCAGGCGACAACGGGGACATCATTGAGCACGGTATCAACAATGATCCAGGCATCCTTTTGAATAATCAGATCAAGGTGTTTTAATTTTGGTATCTTTAATCGAATCTGATCACCCAGATGCTTTAGCGCTGTCTGCACATGATTGAAATATAAGGCGTCAACTTTTCCTAGTCTGGATCCCAGTTGTGGTACTTCATCGTGACGCGTATATAAAGGTGTCTCTGTCATCGGATTAATTAATATCTGTTGTGCAAGTAGTGCCATGATTCATCCCAATTAGGCGGTCAGTGAGGCAAACAGCGTTGGTAGCTTTTCGGGCAATCGATCGACATTGTCGATAATGGTGTAATTATTTTCACCAAAGATACGCTTCACATAATTATCTGCATTCGGGTCGAGCGTTAAACAATACGTTAATACGCCAGTGCCATAGAGCTCTTCTACCGCCTTTTTGGTGTCGTGGCGCAAATGCTGCGGATCACGTTCGTCGATATCCGCCGGTTCGCCATCGGTGACCAAAAGAATTAATTTACGTTTTTCCTGTTGTTTCAATAAATGATGGCCCGCGTGACGCAATGCTGTGCCCATGCGTGTCGACAAACCGCCTTTCATGCCAGCAAGACGTGATTTTGCATCATCATCAAAATTTTGATTAAAATCTTTGAAACGATAATATTGAACATCATGTCGACCATCGGATGCAAAACCATGTAATGCAAAAGGATCGCCGATACCGTTTATTGCAGTTGATACTAATGTGGCTGCTTCTCGGGTTAATTGCAGTACGGTTTTATCCGAACCCTGCATGGCTTCGTTAGTGGATTCGGATAAATCCATCAACACCACCACAGACAGATCACGATTTTTAACCACGTTTCGCATGGTAATGCGTGGGTTGGGTTGTTCACCCATACGTAGTGAAATCATGGCATCAACAGCCGCGTTGATATCGATTTCGTCGCCGTCTTCCAGGCCACGTTGTCGCTGCACACCTTCCGGTGTTAACAAATCAATAATCTGTTTGATGCGATGTGCCACCGGTTTGTATTCGGTCAGGATGTCATTGATATCATCTGGGTCACCCTTGGGTTGACGGCGCTCATAAACCGTAGCCCAGTCGGGACGATGCAACTGAATCTGGTAATCCCATTCCTGATAATGGAAGGGATCTGAAACTGGTTCCTTGCCCCACATATCATTGAAACTGATTTGCTCATCGGTGAGATTATCTTCGTAAGGACGCATATTGGTTTCACAGGTCCAGATTTCCTGCGCATCATCACCGGCCAGTTCACAGTCAACTTCGTTGGCCATTTCGATTACGCTAACGGTTTTACGCACCTGACGTTGACTGGCTGAAACATATTCAAACTCAACATTCGAATCGAATTCTGCAAATTCCCAGACATAGCGATTGTCATCGCGGTAAGGAATGCGAATGCGCTCAAGAATACGTAAACTTGGAACGTTCTTACGAGACATAAACAGGTTGAATAACTCCATACCCATGTGCCATGAGTAATTGTTATCATCCTGTTTTTCTTCTATTTCCGCGTGGAAACGTTGAACCAACTCGGTAACTTGTTCGTCACCTGTAGTAATAGAACTATCAAGCAGCATGTGTGCGATATGCTCCAGCTCTTTCATTGCAGGGTGTTCTAATTCTTCATCGTCATCGGCAATTTTTAATAAAGAAATCCACAATTTCTTCAGACCAGGAAACTCTTTTGTCGCTTTATATTCCACGCGTGCATCTTCAAAAAAACCGATGAAGAACATTTGTGCCGGGCTGAGTTGTTCTGCGGAAATGGCCGAGTCGGAATAACACATGTGTGCTGCCATATGTGCTGCAGTTGCACGGTATAACTCCAAACCAGCAATCTTATTATCATCCGAACCTACATCATCAACCGCATCGGGCATGTGCAGAATACGATGTTCGATATAAGGACGGAAATCAGTGTAATCAGCACCGGTGGGGCGCAGGAAAAAATCACGAGCCCATAAAGCACGTAGGTAAAAATTCAGTTTACGTTGTACTTTTATAAACAAAACACCGCGACGTTCTTTTTGTAGCATCGCCAGTGAATCTGCTGATTCCAGATTAAAGTACTTTGTCAGATTATTAAAATCACGACGATAAGCCTGAGCACCAAAATTAGCCCAGCGGCGTAATCCACTTAAGGTTAGCTTGTCCAGTAATTCGTCCATGTGATTAAGCATGGGACGTAAACCACGTGCCGCAGTTGAGGAAAACTGGTGAATAAAAGTCAGATAACCGCGTAATAATTGTGCATCACCCAGGTTGCGAGAAGCTGAAGGCAGACTGCTAAATAGCAAAGATATTACTTCACCCGAAGTCATCGAAGATAATTTCATTGCTGAAGTTATGCAATCATCGATAACGTCTTCACCGCATTCTTTGGCGACCAGTGGCATCTCCTGAAGGTAGGTAATGACCAGATCAGAACCGCGACCCAGATTGCACAAGGCCTTGGCACCCGTCATATAGGTTTCTAAACCAGTAGGCGACATAATGCGCGCAGCTTCATGGAAGGTGCTGTTCAGTACATCACGCACTTCTGGAGCAACGTCCTGTAACTGCTCTTCGTAATCTTCGAGTTTAATGCTCATAGATAAAAGACCCTTAACGCGAAGTTATAAACGAGATGCAATAAAGTCTATCGAGTCAGCATCTCTTTATAACCAGGCATTTTAGTTTTTCTGTTAACCAAAGAACGTCTGCACAGCAGCGTCTAAAGTATCGCGCATATCCGGATCATCCGTTAATGGAGTCACCATGGTCATGCTACAGGCGACTTCAGGCACAATGCCTTCATGAATTAACTGACCGGCGTAAACTAGCAGACGCGTTGAGATACCTTCGTCAAGGCCATGGCCTTTCAGGTTACGCGCACGATGTGCAATTTGAACCAGTTTTTCGGCAGTGGCTTTATCTACGCCCGATTCTTTTGAGACAATTTCAACTTCGATCTCTACACCTGGGTAATCAAAATCCAGACCACCAAAACGCTGCTTGGTTGATTGTTTGAGATCTTTCATCAAACTCTGATAACCCGGGTTATAGGAAATCACCAACTGGAAATCAGGGTGAGCCTGAATCAGTTCGCCTTTTTTATCCAAAGGCAAGCTACGGCGATGGTCGGTCAATGGATGAATCACAACCGTGGTGTCCTGGCGTGCTTCAACCACTTCATCCAGATAACAAATCGCACCCATTCTAGCGGCGGTTGTCAAAGGGCCGTCCTGCCACTTTGTACCATCTTTATCTAATAGAAAACGACCGACTAAATCAGAAGCCGTCATGTCTTCGTTACAGGCAACGGTGATGAGTGGTTTGCCTAATTTATAGGCCATGTGCTCAACGAAACGTGATTTACCACATCCGGTTGGGCCTTTTAACATCATCGGCATGCGTACGTTATAAGCCGCTTGGTAGCGCTCGACTTCATCGGCTACTGGCTCGTAATACGGCTCATCTTTAATTATGTACTGCTGAGGATCGACTGTTAGTTCTGACATGATAAGGCCTCTGTTTTATCGTTCTTCATTCATTGTTAATAAGATAAATTACTTTTCGTCTTCGGTTTCAACTTCACCGCTCCAGCCAGCTTCTCTTGCTAACTCTACGGCTTCGCCATGAATTTTTTGGTGTCGTTCAAACAAATCGCTGGGCAAATGGCTTACCAGACAACCGTATTTGTCCCATTCGTTATTGACCTTATCTAATAGCGCATCAACACCGGCAAAGTTCCAGCCTTCACAGGTTTCACTTTCTTCGAGCAAGCCAAATACCCATGCATCGCGGATGAGTTTGCCAATCGTGGTCATACCACCATTAACATCGTTATTTATTCCAACATATTTATCTGGTCTTGCCATAGTTAGTGTCCTAATGTAAATGAGCTGCAGTTTAAAAAATCTAGCTGCGTATTATCCATTTTAAAAATACAAAATGTATTTATATATTTTTAAAATAAATAACATGCTTGATAAAAAAGCCCCTGTCTGCTGTTGCAGGTCAGGGGCTTTTTGGACTAACCCCGTTGTTTCTTTATACGGAAACGCCGCGGTAAATAACCATTGCTGTACCCGCAGACTGTTTGAAGTTGTCAAAGCCCATCAAACGAACGTGATTGTTTGGATGTGCTTTATGACAGTTTTCAAGTTCAGCCAGGATGGCATCAACATCAGTCTCACCAAACATCGGTAGTTTCCACATGTACCAGAAGTTACTTCTAGTATTATCTGGTTCAGTGTGTTCGATACCCGGATTCCAGCCTTTATCAACGATATACTGAATTTGCGCACGAGTTGACTCTACAGTCAGTGGTGGCAGGTATGAAAAAGTTTCATATTTACGGCTTGCAGCAGCATCGCTCAAGCTTGAATTGTAATCTTGTACATCACTCATGTGATTTACTCCTAAATTAATTTCGAATTCTTTAAACGTTTAATAATAAGTTTGGATTTGCAGGGCAGCTTACGCCGCCCTGCAGTTATTCAAACTACTTATGGCTAACGTCCAGTTTGTCGACTGTGTCAAATTCAAACTTGATTTCTTTCCAAGTTTCCATAGCGGCTTTAAGCTCTGGGCTAGATTTCGCAGCCCTGGTAAGAATATCCTTACCTTCTTTCTCAAGCTCAACACCAGAGTTACGTGCTTCAACACAAGCTTCAACCGCAACACGGTTAGCAGCAGCACCTGCAGCGTTACCCCAAGGGTGACCTAATGTACCGCCACCAAACTGTAGACAAGAATCATCACCGAAGATGCTAACCAGTGCAGGCATGTGCCATACGTGGATACCACCAGAAGCAACAGGAATTACACCTGGCATAGCGCCCCAATCCTGGTCGAAGAAGATACCGCGTGAACGATCTTCTTTGATGTATGAGTCACGCATAAGATCGATCCAACCCAAAGTTGCATCACGGTCGCCTTCCAACTTACCAACAACCGTACCTGAATGAAGGTGATCACCACCAGACAGACGCAATACTTTAGTTAGTACACGGAAGTGAATACCGTGGTGCGGGTTGCGATCAAGTACAGCATGCATAGCACGATGAATGTGTAACAACATACCGTTGTCCTGACACCATTGAGCTAGCTGAGTGTTTGCTGACAAACCACCAGTCAGGTAATCATGCATGATGATAGGTGCGCCGATTTCTTTAGCGTACTCAGCACGTTTCATCATTTCGTCAGATGTAGGCGCTGTAACGTTCAAGTAATGACCTTTACGCTCACCAGTTTCAGCTTCAGCTTTATGGATTGCTTCCATTACGAAGTCAAAACGATGTCTCCAACGCATGAATGGCTGTGAGTTAACGTTCTCGTCATCCTTAGTGAAATCAAGACCGCCGCGTAAACCTTCGTAACAAGCACGGCCGTAGTTTTTAGCAGACAGACCCAATTTAGGCTTAATAGTACAACCCAATAAAGGACGACCGTATTTATTCAAGATATCACGTTCAACCTGAATACCCTGTGGTGGTCCATTACAGGTCATCACGTAAGCAATTGGGAAGCGAATATCTTCTAAACGAAGCGCACGTAGTGCCTTAAAGCCGAATACGTTACCCACTAAAGAAGTCAGTACGTTTACAACTGAACCTTCCTCGAACAGATCGATTGGGTAAGCAACGAAAGCGTAGAAACAGGTATCGTCACCTGGTACATCTTCAATCGCATAAGCGCGACCTTTGTAGTAATCCAGATCGGTTAACAGGTCAGTCCATACAGTCGTCCATGTACCCGTTGAAGATTCAGCCGCAACCGCAGCTGCTACTTCTTCACGGGGTACACCATCCTGAGGGGTGATTTTGAAACAAGCTAAAAGATCGGTGTCTTTTGGCGTGTATTCGGGCATCCAATAAGTTTCGCGGTATTCTTTAACACCTGCGTCGTAAGTTTTAGCCATTGCTAGATCTCCTGGTTTTTATTAATCGGGGTTGATTTCATACCGTGAGGTATGAGCTCGGACCCGGTAAGTGCATCAACGAGTACGAGTATAATGAGAACGATTATCAAAACAATTCAGTATTTTTGATCTATATGATAAGTATTTACTTATGCGTAACTTTTTTAACATGGTGTTTACTTATGATTATAAGGTGAAATGATCTTATCTATAAAGAATGACTTATAGTCATTGCTGCTAATATGGTATATTGCTTATATGCACGTCACATTAAGACAACTTGAAGTATTTGCCGCTGTAGCCAGCCATGAAAGCTTTACCCGAGCGGCTGAAGCCTTACATCTGAGCCAGCCGGGTGTCTCCATGCAGATAAAACAGCTGGAGAGCAGTATCGGTTTGCCTCTGTTCGAACACGTCGGCAAAAAGATTTTTTTGACCGATGCAGGTCGGGAAATGTTTGTCTACAGTCAGGGCATCAGCCATATGCTGGATGAAGCTGAAGATGTACTGGAAACACTAAAAGGTGTACAGAGCGGAAAATTGGCTATTTCTGTGGCCACCACAGCCAGTCATTTTGCTACTCGCCTGCTGGCTGCTTTTTCACATCGTTATGAAGGTGTGACTCTTAGTCTGGATATTACTAACAGGGAAAGTCTACGTCGTCAGTTGGAAAATAATGAGCCAGATCTGGTTATTATGGGGCAACCGCCAGAAGGTCTGGATGTGGAATCTGAGACCTTTATGGAAAATCCATTGGTGATGATCGCGCCCGCAAATCATGAGCTAGTTGGAGAGAAGAATATACCGCTTTCAAGATTTGAAGATGAGCATTTTGTCGTGCGCGAATTAGGTTCTGGTACACGTGATGCGGTACAGCGCTCATTTGATGAACGTGGTGTGAGTTTTCATACGGGCATTGAGATGACCAGTAATGAAGCCATCAAGCAGGCGGTTGAGGCGGGTTTGGGGCTGGGTATTGTTTCTATACATACTCTGGAGCTGGAGCTGGAGACAAAAAGGCTGGCAATACTGGATGTTGAAGATTTCCCGATTCAACGTTACTGGTATATTTTGCAGCGTAAGGGCAAGCGTTTATCGCCAGTGGCGAAGGCTTTTAAAGAGTTTGTACTCAATGAGTCATCAAAATTTATTCGTTTTCCTGAATAGCGTCTGGTTATTTGCTTTGAGCTGTATTTGACTGGTTGATGTGCCTAAGCTGCTGTTTATCTGAATTCTCAGAAATAAGTGCCTGTTTTATCCAGTTAGTGCTTTATGTTAGTGTGGATATTTGTTAAATATAGTCTGTTTTGTGTCGATTCGAATAGTCTGAATGGATCTGTGTCTGATTCAGATTGAGTATAAATTGTATTTGTTACTGGCCGTCGCCAGTTGAAGGGGTTTTCCGTTGAAGTCACGTCAAATTTTTCGTCAGTACCTGTCCTGTTTTAGTCTGGTTTTCATTTCCGGTCTGTTAGTAGCTAATGTAGCGCAGGCTGCGGTTTCACTAGAACGCACTATCAAGGCGGATGGTAAGAATATTCGTTTTGAGAATGTAGCGTCAATGGCGGTCAACCAGGAGGGAAATCTGCTAATCGTCGATTCTGAACTGGGTGTCGTTACCTTGTTTAAGGGTAAAAAATTCGCTTTTTACCCATTGGCTGGTGAGGGCAAGGTTTTTTCTTCAAAAAGTACCAATGGTGTAGTGTACAAAGATAAAGCCAGCTTGATCGTTGGTAATCGGGGTGATGACTCAATTTCCGAAATTGGCTTAAAAGGCGAGCTGATCAGAAAGCTGGTTACAGGCGGTAGTGATGAAGGTCAGTTGAGTAATCCGGGTGGCATTGCATGGTCAGCCAATCGTCGTTTATACGTGGCTAATACGGGTAATGAACGAGTTTCAATTTTCGGTGATGATGGCGTTTTCATTCAGTCTATTAAAGGACAAAATGGCGCTAGCTTTGAACCAGCACAGGTTTTTGTTGATGCTCAGGAAAGAATTTATGTGCTGGAAACCCGCGATGATGGCATCGTTTCGGTGTTCAAGCATGATGGCACTTTGATCAAGCGTCTAAGTGCGGATAATATCAAAAAAATCACTGGTAGCTCTCCTGAGCTGGCAGCAATGACTATCGATAACAGTGGTCTGATTTATCTTGCTGATAATGACAGTGGACGTGTTTATCAGATTAACTGGGAGACGAGAAAGCTGCTGACTTCCTTTGGTAGTCGAGGCAAGCAGCGCGGCCAATTTCAGGAGATTACCAGTTTAGCGGTTTTACCTGATGGACAGGTTGCTGTTGCTGATAGTGGTAATAAAAAAATAGAGATTTATCGTTTGCCTGCTAGCGGCCGTCAGGCTCTGGTGCAAAAGCGTTTGCCAACGGTTGGTTATGATCGTGCGATTAAAATGCAGTGCAATGCTGCATATCGCTTGCAGGGCGGAAGCTCACTGTGTCTCGATGCGGATAATAGAAAAGTAGGTATTTATAATAAATCTGGGCGCTTGCAAAAAGCATTTAAAGGCGCGTTTAATAATCCATCAACGGCTTCTGTAGACGATCAGGATGTCGTTATTCTGGATGGTGATTCACTCAAGATTTATAAACTGGATGGCGGCCTACGTTACAGCTCTGCCAGTTCGGGTAGTGATGAAGGGCAGCTTGATTCTCCAAAAGGCGTTTTCTTTCGAGACGATAAAATTTATGTAGCTGATACGGGCAATCAGCGAATTCAGGTTTTTTCCAAAGATGGTATTTTTCTGGAGCATATAAGTAATCCAGAAAAAGGTCGTAAGTTGTTCGATGAACCATCACGGGTTGTGGTTGACAAAAACAATAATATGTATGTGCAGGAGGATGAGTCAAAGCAGATTCTGGTATTTGCTCCAGATCGAAAATTACTGTATCGAATAGATGGTAAAGATGGAAGTTCATCGGGTTTTCAATCCATTCACGATATAGCGGTTGATGCAGATAATAATCTATATGTGCTTGCTGCTATTGATGGCAATGAAGCTACCATACATGTATATAACGGACCTAATAAAGTGATTCCTATGGGTGCATCTGGCAGTCAGGGTTCGGGCATGCAGGCACCAGTTCAGCTTTCAATAGCGCCAGCACGAAAAACAATTGTTAGTGTGTACGATAAGGAGAGAAAAGCATTACTCAATTATAAGTACATGCAATTGCCGGCCAAACTGGGCGGTCTGACTGTTGAAGGTGCCATTAAGCAAACACGGTTGTCGTGGCAGAAAGTGCCGGGTAGTTATATTAGTCGCTACAAAATTTATGGCGCACCTGATAAAAATTCTGAATTTAAATACCTTGCAGATGTTGATAGTACCAATGCGTTGATAAAACATAAGAAGTCAGCAAAGAATTTTTATTACAGAGTGAGTGCTGTGAGTGGCTTTGGTGTAGAAGGTGAGCAGTCAAATATTCGAGAAGATGATTTCCAGATTGGTTACGCGTCTTATCTGAAAAAGGATTATGCAAAAGCTGAATCAGTATTTGCTCAGTCTTATCAGGATGATAATAGCAATGGTGAAGTGCTTAAATATCTTGGCCTGGCTTCTATGGAGCTGGGAAAAATTGAAGCGGCAGTTGGCTACTTTCGTGAGCTGGCCATACAGCCGGGTTTCGAAGTTGAAGGCCTGAATTATCAGATTAAAGCTCTGGTTGGTATTAAAGATTATGTTGCTGCAAAAGCAGTGGTTGATAAAGTGATTGCCGATAACACCGCCAGTATCGATACTATTGTCTATTGCGGTGAACTAAGTCTGATCATGGGAGATGCCATTGGTGCAGTGACCTGCCTGGAGCAGGCACTGGAAAAAGATAAGAAAAATGCAAAAGCACATTTCCTTATGGGTAAGGCGTACCTTAAATTGGGCATTGTTGATAAGGGCATGGCCGAATTTAAAACAGCCATCAAAATTAATCCCAGAGATGCGGACCTCTGGTATCAGAATGGTATGGTTTACAAGGAGATGAAGAAATATAAGGGCGCGGGTGCCAGTTTTCGTAATGCGCTCAAGTTGAATCCTAACTTTAGTGAAGCACGACTGGCGTTAGCGGTAACGCATCTTGAACAAAAGCAGTATGACGAAGTTAAAAATATTGCGATCAAGTTGTCAGGCAATAAAGACACTGCGGCGCAAGGTCAGTATTTATTAGGTATTACTGCACTGGCGAGAAATCAGGATGGTCAGGCTTTGCTGTCTTTGACCAAATCTACGCGTGCTGACCCCTCCAATGCAGTGGCATGGCTGGCTTTGGTAGACGTATATATCAAAATGAAGCAGGACGAAAAAGTGCGTGATGCTTTGGTGAGTGCCGTTAAAGGTGATGAGACATCGTTTGATGCGGCCTATCGTCTGGGTGAGCTGGATTTTGATGCGAAGAATTATGTAGAAGCAGCTTCGAGTTTGAAAATAGCAGCCAACCTCAAGCCTGATCATTATGGGGCCAGATATAAACTGGCTTATGCGCAATACCGTTCGGGTGAATATCATCAGGCAGGTAATCATATTGCGGCAGCGGTGAAGTTACAGTCTAAAAATTATGCACCTCTGGCTTTGCAGGCGAGCATTGCTAACAGGCAGGGTAAAACGGGTAAGGCGATTGACCTGATTAAGCGTGCAATGAACTTAAAGAAAAATTCCGCGAGCCTGTATACAACGCTGGGTGCTTTTTATGCTGAGAACACTATGTTCGATCAGGCAAAAGCCGCTCTGGATAAAGCCTCAACACTGGATACCAGTTCTGCTAAACCTTATGTGCTTTTGGGTGCGCTTTATTCCAAGCGCCGCTTATTTGATCAATCGATCAAGGCTTATGATAAAGCAGTTAAATTGAATCCAAGCCCCGAAAACCAGCAGGCACTGGAAGCGGCTTATGCCGAGAAGAAAAAGTCCATGGACTTTGGTTCCAATGCTCCTCAGCTGGCGCTTAATGATTTACGTTTGGATAAAATTTTCTCGGCGGCGTACAAACAGTACAGCAAGAAGCCCATTGGTTACGTAAATGTGCAGAACATCAGTAAGCAGAATTACAATAATTTGAAACTGACCTTTAGCGTCAAAGGTTATATGGATTTCCCATCGAGCAAAGAAATCCCAGTGTTGAATGCAGGCAGTACCCTGAAAGTGCCTCTGTTCGCAACCTTTAACAACAAGGTGCTGGAAATCGATGAGGATACTGGTGTACAGACTGAGGTGGCGGTTAAATATACTCGTGATGGTCGTAGTGATTCGATCAACGTAACACAACCTATGACGATTTATGGCAAGAATGCCATTGTCTGGGGACAACCTAATATGGTGGGTTCATTTGTGACACCCAAGGATGACACTTTACGTGATTTTGTGAGGGAGGCGTTCAATGAAAACAAGCCGAAGGCTGATATTATCAATCGTTCCCTGTTGACGGCGATGACCATGTTCGATGTCTTTACAGCACACGGTATCCGCTATGTAGTTGATCCCAATAGCCCGTATTCAAACCTGTCGGAAACCAGCGTTGATTATGTGCAGTTCAGTCGCGAGACGCTGAAATTTAAGAGCGGTGATTGCGATGACCTTTCCGTATTGATGAGCACGGCGCTGGAGAATTTGGGTGTCGAAACGGCCATCCTGGATGTGCCCGGGCATTTGTTGATGATGTTCAATACCGGTGTGCCACAGGCTGAGCGCCATCAAATAAGTGCTAACGATGAATTGCTGGTTATTCGCAAGGGCGAAGTCTGGATTGCTGTTGAAGCCACTATGATTGGTACCACTTTCCTCGAGGCCTGGTCGGAAGGTTCAAGAAAATACCATGAACATGCATCGAAGAAAAAGCTAAAAGTTATTCCTATGCGGATGGCATGGAGTGAATATGCCCCTGTGACATTGAAGCCCGCCGGGTATACACTGGTTGTACCAGATAAGTCGCAAGTTTCACCGATTGTTGATCGCGAGAAGAATTTGTTGCTGAAGAAGAGTCTGGATAGTCTGGTAGCGCCTTATCGTGCGATGGTTGAGATGGATCCATCGAATACAAAAGCGCGTATGCAGGTGGCGATTATTTATGCCAAGTATGGGCTATATAGAACGGCAAACAGGGAGTTTGATGCGGTGCTGGATGTGGACCCTGATAATAGTGCGGTTTATAACAATCGCGGTAATATCTATTTTGATAAGCAGGATTTCGAGCGGGCTATTGAAAGTTATGCCTATGCTGAGCAGCTTGCTTCCAATGATGCCGGGGTTAAGATGAACTTATCGATGGCGCATTACAAGTTGGGGGATTTACAGATGGCAAACAGCAAGTATAAGGAAGCGCGAAGAATTGATGATGGGGTCAGTAAGAAGTATGCTGGCTTTATTAAGTTGTTAAGTCAGTGATTTTAGACCGTTGGGTAGGTATGGATTTTATTGAGAGTTTTCTATGTGGTATAAATGGGTTCAGTGAGAACGTAAGTTCGGGGGTGTTGTGATGAAAAAAATTACAGTTATATTAATGATGATGTTTTGTCTGCCGGCGTTATCCGTCGCCGCGGAACAGGTGACAAAAAAATCGAATGTTGTTGTGCAGAAAGAGCAGAAAAGTGTGTTTAAAGGTCTGTTGTATAGGGTGTGGGGAAAATTGCGTACTTTGAGTCCTAGAATGGCCAAGCGTAATCATAGCCGTTCAGTGACTGCTGGAGTGCGTGGCGCTGAAACAACAGACAGCCTGATAGATCCTTACTGGAAAGGCGATAAAACCGATGATCCGGAATACGTTAAGGAATTAACCGCATTTCATAAGGCGCATCAATTGGCCGAGAACGGTGATTTGCCCGCTGCAGTGAAGGCGTTTTCTTCATTTATCGATGATCACGGTGACAGTGATCTCAAAGCCAATGCTCAATTTGCCATGGGTATTAGTTATGGTGGAATGGGACAGGTGAAGTCGAGTGTGAACACACTGCGTACTTTTGTAAAAGAGAATCCTACCCACCCTATGGCGGCTGATGCTAAACAGGTAATTGCTGAATTACAGTAATTATTGAGGCAGCTTATTAGCCAGAGCGTTATCAATGCTCTGGCTTTTTTGTGGCTGAGTGTTTTATGTCACTAGAAATTATTTATCAGGATGACTATCTGATTGCGGTTAATAAACCGAGTGGTTTATTGTCGGTGCCCGGTTTGGGTGGAGACAATCAGGACTCGGTCGCCACACGCATGCTGGCGATAAATCCCGAAGTAAAAATTGTGCATCGGCTCGATTGTCTTACTTCCGGCATTATGCTGCTGGCTGTGGGTATTAAAATGCAGCGTGAATTGAGCCGACAATTTCATGATCGAAAGATAAATAAACAATATGTTGCTGTAGTGCGTGGTGTTGTTAGTGAGCATCAAGGGCTTATTGAGATACCGATGAGAGGTGATCCTGATGATCGGCCACGTCAGATTGTTGATTATCAGCAGGGAAAAGAATCAACCACTCAGTGGGAAGTTATCGCTGTTGAAGCTGATCGAACGCGTTTATCATTGAAGCCGATTACCGGGCGTACGCACCAGCTTCGGATTCACTGCATCGCTATCGGGCATATTATTGTTGGTGATACTTTGTACGGTGATGACAGGGAAAAACAGGAGCAAAGAATGTTGCTGCATGCAGAAACTATAGATTTATTTCACCCGGCGACAGGTGCAGCAATGAGTTTAACTGCTCCCTGTGGTTTTTAGGGCGCCTCTAAGGATTGCCCCATCCAGATAACACGCTGGTGCTAAACAGGTGACCACGAAAATCAAAAATTGCGCCATTACGGGTGATTTCTACCAGTACTAAATCATAGCCAACGGCGTCACCTTCTTCCATAAAACGATCATTGATCACCAGACTTCGTTGCATGGGTGCGCTGGAATAGACGTGCGCTGAAAAAATCATATCAGGAATTTGCTGGCGAATGTTGGCGGGCAATTCGTCGATAGTTACTAGTGGTTTTGAAATCTCTGGAGCAGTTATTTCTATGCTGTTGTTATTTTGTTCTGATGTTGCTTGCTCAGAAACAGATGTGCTTACTGGCTGAGTTTCTATAACGATGGGTGCTGGGGATGGCGTGCTAATCACAGGGGCAATATTTTTTTCTATGGCTTCATGATTATTTATTTCAATATTGAGGCGGGGAGCAATATTTTGAGTGTCGGTCTCTGGTTTCAGAAAATAAATTAATATAAAAATATTGAATGCCAGTACCGCAATCAGTATCCAGGGCCATAAGGCTCGTTTCTCCTGATGGTAGTTTAGCGCAGAAGAATGAATGGTCTGAACATTGGGTATTGAACCGTTGCCACGATCCTGTTCCGATTTTTTAAGTGCGTCGAGAATATAAGACATTAGTTTTCACCCTCTAGGCGCTTGTTAAGCAGCGGTGTTGGCTGTCCAATTTCAGTGTTGAGATGAATTAAGGTTAGCGGCCCGGCAATGCCATCTGGAATTAAGCCTTTGCTTTTCTGGAAGCGTTTTAGCAGTGCGACTAACTCTGCTGAATAAGTATCATAAATAGTTGGTGTATTGCTGTGGTTATACAGGCGGGTTAATTGTTGCCCCAGCCATTGAACCGCTTCGCCATTGCTACCCGGTATAATTGTTTTCTGATAAAAAGGCGGTGCCTGCCATAATAAAGAGAACTCTCCATACCAGTGTTTTTCCAGCAGGCTGCTATTAACTTCTAGATTATCCGAACCTGTATTGAGTATGGCCTGATTGTTATCTAAATGATTGAGAACTATATGGGCTATTTTTCCATCATCATTGTATAGCTTGAGAACCACGGGTCGATTGAGTTTGAGCAGGCTATTTAGATTGCCGCGATGATTGAAACAACTCAAGCCATGGGCGGGGTCATTACAGACGGATGCACTGGTTTCTTTTATGTAAGTGGGTTGCCAGTGCATGAGTAAGGTGTTGAAAGCGACTTCCTTATTTTTGGCTATTGCGGAGTCGATGAAATCCTTGATCGGATCTGATCTGGGTTTATCTGGATTTGTCTCAGGCGCAGTTGCTGTTATTGGCTCGAGTGCTTCGCTGCTGGCTTGAGTCAGGTCAGCTTCCTGCATTGGTAATTTTTCTGGGATTGTTTTAACCTGTGAGGCTGTGCTGTTATTGACCTTTATGTTTGCTGGTGTTTTAACTGCTGAGTCATTGAGTAAAATCACAGCCAGAGTTGTTGTAATGGCGATGATAGTGGCAATGGCGGCTATGCGTAGAATGCGCCCGAGTTTTGATTTATTTTGAACCTGTTTGAGTTCACCAAAAACTTCTTTTGCTGCGGTGGATAATGTTTTTGTATCAACCACGGGTTTATTTTGTACATAGGTGCCCAGCAGTGAGCGATCGCAGAGTACATTGAGTAAGCGAGGGATGCCTTTGCTCAGGCGATATAGTTGCGAAATAGTATGGTCGGGAAAAAGCTGGGCATTTTGTCCGGCGATGGCCAGACGGTGATTGATGTAGGCTTTAACTTCGTTGCGGGAAAGAGCGTTCAGGTGGAAGCGTGCAGTAATGCGCTGTGCCAGTTGTCGCATTTCCGGGCGTGATAAAATGTCGAGCAACTCGGGCTGTCCAAGAATGATAATTTGCAGCAGCTTTCGTTGATTGGTTTCCAGGTTGGTTAGAAGCCGTAGTTGTTCCAGTACGGTATCATCCAGATTTTGCGCTTCATCGATAATGAGTACTGTTTTTTCATTGCGAGCATTGGCTTCGATAAGAAAAACATTAATTCGGTCGATATAGGTTTTAATCGTATTGTTTTCAGCAGGGTACTCAATCTTGAGTTCATCGCAAATACTTTCCAGTAACTCAATGGCGGTGACTTTGGGATTAACGACCAGTGCGATATTGGTGTGTTCTGGTATCTGTTCCAGTAGGCAGCGGCAAACCGTGGTTTTACCGGTGCCAACTTCACCAGTGAGCAGAATGCAGCCGCCTTCACTATTGAGGCCATAAACAAGATGAGCGAGTGCTTCCCGGTGTTGTCCCGTCATGTAGAGATAGCGTGGATCAGGGGCGATGGAGAAGGGGGGCTCCTTGAAATTGAAATACGCGTTGTACATGGGTGTCTGGTTCTGGCTATTGTGCAGGGCAATAACTATAACGGTTTAAAATTATAAAATCAGTATGATATTTGGTCCGTTTATTATTAGTAAAGTATGATAGTTACGTACTATTATAAAGAAACTGGAGATGGTCTCCAGATTAGTCAGATGATTTATGATGTTCAAACCAAGGACTTGGTCTCTAGTAGTCAGTAATAAGAGAGTGGTAATGGTTGATTCAGGTAAGTCCAGTACAAATGATAAATTATCAGCTTTACAGGCTGAGTTTCATAAACAGCTGCCAGTAACGATAGCTGAGATTAAACAGCAGTGCGCGCGCTTATGTCAGCGTGAAATGTCACGTGACGATATCGTTGGTCTGCATGTTATGTTTCATGGTTTGACGGGTAGTAGTGGCGTTTTTGGTGCAACATCGGTTGGTACTATCTCGTCTGATATTGAAGGCTTGCTTAAGAAAAAGACTAACGCATCGGTGATTGATGATGTGGTGTGGCAAAAAATTGATGTGTTGATCGAGCAGCTGGAACAAGCAGCAGAGGCATGGCAGCCGACCGTGATACCGTTTATTCCACCAGTATTTAATGAACAGCCCAGAAAATCGGGTGGTGAAATGGTGTGTCTGGTTGAGGATGATGTGCTGGTTGCCAAAGATATCTCAGTTTGTCTTGAAAATGAGGGTTACCGGGTACGGCATTTTACAATGCCAGAAGATTTTGAGTCGGCTTGTGCAGATATTCAGCCTGATGCCGTATTAATGGATATGGTGTTTGATGGTAGCGACATGGATGGAGCCATGGCTACCCATGCTTTAAGGGAACAGCAGTTTAACTGTCCGGTTATTTTTATTTCTGTTCATACTGATTTTGAATCACGTCTAGCAGCTACACGTGCTGGTGCCACTCGTTATTTTACCAAGCCATTAAATAAGGGAAAACTGGTGCGAACGCTGGATGGTCTACTTAGTCAACAGTATGAGGATCCATATCGAATTTTACTGATTGATAATGATGAGGTGTTGCTGGACTATTACGCTACTTTATTGCGTGAAGCTAATATGGTGGTTGAGACGCTGAAGAACCCACTTAAGTGTCTTGAAGTTATGGAGGATTTTAAGCCGGATCTCTTGTTGCTGGATGTCTATATGTCCGAGTGTTCAGGATTAGAGCTGGCACAGGTTATACGTCAGGATGATGACTGGGCGCAATTACCTATTGTATTTTTATCCACCGAATCAGATTTAGACAGAAGATTGTTTGCGTTGAATCTGGGTGGTGATGATTTTCTTAATAAGTCGATAGCACCTAAACACCTGCTCAAGGTTGTTTTAGCCAGGGCGAAACATTCACGTTGGTCTGCCACGTTACATCAGGATTTGCAGGATACATTGCGTGAAAGTGAATATAGAAATATTACGCTCGATCAGCATGCGATTGTGAGCGTCACAGACGTGACTGGTCGTATTACTTTTGCCAATGATAAGTTTTGTGAGATCAGTGAATATTCCCGTGACGAGTTACTGGGTCAGAACCATCGTTTACTCAAGTCAGGTCGTCATTCAGCAGCGTTTTTTAAAGACATGTGGAGCACGATTGCTCAGGGAAAGGTTTGGCATGGTTGTATCTGTAATCTCAGTAAAAATGGGAATGAATACTGGGTAGAGTCAACTATTGTTCCATTTCTGGATGAGCGTGGTAAACCATACCAATATGTAGCGGCGCGCACGGATGTTACGCAGATGCGTGTTAATGAAGATCGACTGAACCGAAGTCAGTCTTTTTCCAATATTGGCACATGGGATTGGGATATACAAACAGGTGGCCTGTACTGGTCAGAGCGCATTGCTCCCCTGTTTGGTTATGAGCAAGGTGAAATTGAGCATACTTATGATAATTTTCTTGCCTCAGTTCATCCTGATGACAGGCAATATGTCCTTGATGCAGTTACTGACTGTGTTGAAAACGGTGTCAAATACGGTATTGAGCATCGTGTTCTGTGGCCGGATGGGTCGGTGCATTGGGTGCAGGAGAGTGGTGATGTAGTTCGTGATGAAGACAACGGTAAGCCTTTGCACATGCTGGGCGTTGTGCAGGATATTACCCTGCGCAAGGAAGCAGAACAGGCCTTGATTGAAAGTGAAAAGCGCCTGAACCTGGCGCAACAGATTGGCAAGATTGGAAATTGGTCGTGGGATGTGGCCAGTGGAAATATATACTGGTCGGATGAGATTTATCATATTTTTGGTTATCGGCCAGGCGAGTTTGAGCCGGACTATGAAAAATTTACATCTGCGATACACCCTGATGATGTAGAGCGTATCAAGCAATCTGAGCAGGCTGCTTCCGAGAAAGGGGAAAAACACAGTGTCGACCATCGAATTATATTGCCAGATGGTCGGGTGCGCTGGGTGCATGAAGAAGCCGAACCAGTTAAGAATGACCAGGGAGAGATGATTGCTCTAAATGGCACCGTTCAGGATATCTCAGATCGTATCTGGAATGAGCAGCTGCAAAAAGGTAACGGTTACGTTCTTGAGTTAATTGCGAAAGACAAACCTCTGGATGATATATTGACAGCCATAGTCGATCACTGTGAGAAAATGTTGCCGGGAGTGTTTGGCTCTGTATTGTTGTTGGATGACACGGGTTGTTACTTGCGCCGTAGTGTTGCTCCGAGGTTGCCAGATTTCTATAGTGAGGCGATAAATGGACTTGAGATTGGGCCGAATGCAGGTTCCTGTGGTGCTGCGGCTTATACTGGTGAGCCGGTTATTGCGACTGATTTAGATACTGATCCCAACTGGGTAACCTTTAGGGAGTTAACCAGGAAAGCGGGTCTGGGCGCGTGCTGGTCGTTACCGATTCTTGCATCTAGTGGCAGTGTACTGGGTACCTTTGCCATGTATTACGCTAAGGCTAAGGAACCCGACGATAGTAGTCTTGAACTGGCTGCTGAGCTGGCCAACTTTGCAGCCATTGCTATTGAGCAGAAACGTTCAATGAAAGCACTGGTGGACGCAAGGCAGGAAGCGGAAGAAGCCAATAATGCGAAGTCACAGTTTTTGTCCAGCATGAGTCATGAGTTGCGTACACCGATGAACGCCATTATCGGCTTTGGGCAATTGTTGCAGATGGATACTGATGTTCTGAATGAAATTCAACAGGATAATGTGAATGAGATTGTTCAAGCGGGTAACCATTTGCTGACATTAATCAATGAGGTGCTGGACCTGGCGAAAGTTGAGTCTGGGCATGTTGATCTCTATATGGAGCCGGTAGTGGTTGGTGAAGTATTGGATGAGTGTCTGAGCTTGCTCATGCCTATGTCTGATGAACGAGGTCTATCGATTAAATTTATATGCAAAGGTGAGACGTTATCGCTTAAAGAGATTTGTCATAAAAACATGGAAGTGCGAGCCGATAGAACACGTTTGAAGCAAGTATTGTTTAACTTATTAAGCAATGCGGTGAAATATAATAAGGAGAATGGTCAGATTACTATCTCCTGTGAGTTGTCTGATATAGGTTATATTCGTATAAGCATTACAGATACCGGACTTGGTCTTTCTGAAGAGAAGCAATCGCAGTTATTCACAGAATTTAACCGCCTGGGTGCAGAGAGTTCAGAAGTAGAAGGCACGGGTATTGGCCTGGTCATCACCAAAAAAATTATGGAAATCATGGATGGTAGCATTGGTGTAGAAAGTCAGTCCGGTGAGGGAAGTACTTTCTGGATTGAACTACCTCGAGACAATGTGAGCACAATTCATCATGTTGAAAAACAGGCCTCTGATGAGAAAGAATTAGTTTCGGCAGAAGAGGGGGGGCATGAATATGCATTATTATATGTGGAAGATAATCCTGCCAATTTACGGTTTGTGACGCAGTTATTGGATAGGCGCCCTAATATAAAAATGTGGGGTGCAGATGAGCCTGTGTTGGGATTTGAGCTGGCAGCCAAGCATAATCCTGATATTATTCTTCTGGATATTAATTTACCCGGAATTAATGGATTTGAAATGCTAAAGCATTTTCGGAGTCAGGAAGAGACTAGTAAAACACCTATTGTTGCGATTAGTGCTAATGCTATGTCGGGTGATGTTAAAAGAGGGCTGGATGCAGGTTTTGATTACTATATAACAAAGCCTGTTGATGTTAATGGCTTTTTGTCTGTTGTAGATGAAATTTTGCTGTCGATATCAAAAGATTAAAAGAGGTTAATGATAACCATGAGTGGAAATCTGTGATGAGTAGCAAAATAAGTAATGAGATGAAATCTGCCTGCGTTCTGGCTGTAGATGATGAATTGCCCAATGTTAAGTTGCTGGAAAGGATGTTATCTGCAAAAGGTTTTGAGCATATTTTGAGCACGCAAGATCCTCGTCAGGTATTAAGCCTGGTACGAGATAACGATGTGGATTTAATTTTGCTGGATATTAATATGCCGCATATGGATGGCTATGAGGTAATGGCGCAGCTTAAATCGGAGATTCCTGAAGGCGTTCCCCCTATTCTCGTATTGACTGCCCAGCATGCTCAGGATTTTCGTCAACGTGCACTGGATAGTGGTGCGCGTGATTATGTCACTAAGCCTTTTGATGCTGATGAGTTGTTCTCACGGGTAAAAAACCTGCTGGAAGTGCATCAGGCAAATAAATATATGAGTCAGCAGAATGCGATTCTGGATGAGCGTGTTCGTCAGCGAACAGAAGAGTTGGAATTGGCGCATGAGCAGCTTCATGAAAGTCGTCTTCAGGTTGTCCGTCGCTTAGGGCGTGCAGCAGAGTACAGAGATAATGAGACAGGCCTGCATATTATTCGCATGAGTAAAATGGCTGCCTTGATCGCAAAGCAGGCTGGTATGAGTGATGAAGAATGTGATTTGTTGCTGAATGCGGCACCCATGCATGATATTGGCAAGATTGGTATTCCTGATTATGTTTTGCTTAAACCGGGAAAACTTGATCCGGATGAGTGGAAAATCATGAAAACCCATGCTCAGATAGGTGCTGATATTCTTGCTGGTGACGATATGCCCTTGTTGAATATGGCCAGTGGTATTGCATTGACGCATCATGAAAAATGGGATGGCAGTGGTTATCCTAATGGCCTGAAGGGTGAGGAGATTCCTCTGGTTGGGCGTATCACCGCGTTGGCTGATGTATTTGATGCGCTGACTTCTGAGCGACCCTATAAAAAAGCATGGTCGGTGGAAGATTCGGTGGCGTTGATTAAATCAGAAAGCGGCAAGCAGTTTGAGCCTGCTCTGGTTGAGCATTTTCTAACTATTCTTAATTCTATAGTTGGGATAAAAGATCAGTATGCTGAGCCGGGTGTTGCCTGATTTGAGCTGGTGGTTATTGTTTAGGTCAAAGTATTACTTGATACAATAGCGCCATGTATTCTGGCACTGTTTCTATCGCGCCGATGATGGCCTGGACCGATCGTCACGCGCGTTATTTCCTTCGTTTAATTTCAAAGCACACCATGTTGTACACCGAAATGGTGACTACCGGTGCTTTGCTGCACGGCGAGCGCAGTGGTTTCCTGCGCTATCATGCCGATGAGCACCCTCTTGTTTTACAGCTAGGCGGCAGCCAGCCGGATGAATTGGCTGAATGCGCGCTAATGGCGGAAGACGTGGGCTATGATGAAGTCAATTTGAATGTCGGTTGTCCCAGTGATCGGGTAAAAAGGGGGCGGTTTGGCGCTGGTCTTATGGCTGAGCCAGAATTGGTGGCGGAGTGCGTATCGGCCATGCGTAATAGAGTGAATATTCCGGTGACGGTTAAATGCCGCATTGGCATCGATGATATGGATGAAGAGTCTGCACTGGATGAATTTGTCGGCATTGTTGCTGAAGCAGGTTGTGAGCATTTTATAGTTCATGCCCGGAAAGCCTGGTTGCAGGGGCTGAGTCCAAAGGAGAATCGCAATGTGCCACCACTCCGATACGATGTGGTTTATCGGCTCAAGCAGGCAAGGCCTTCGCTACGAATCACAATTAATGGTGGTATCAAAACAGTCGATGCCATGCAGCAGCATCTCCAGCATGTCGATGCAGTGATGCTGGGTCGTGAGGCTTATCACAACCCTTATTTGATGGCACAGTTTGATGCGCAATTTTACGGTAGTGATGAAATTCCTCGTTCGAGGCAGGATGTTATTAATGCGCTGTTGCCTTATATCGAGCAGGAGCTGGCAGAGGGCACGGCTTTGCATTCGATGACTCGGCATTTGCACGGTCTGTTTCTGGGTTGTCGAGGTGCCAAGTCCTGGCGTCGATATTTAAGCGAAAATGATAATAAATCGGATGCGGGTATTGATGTGTTATTGCAAGCGCTCGAACGAGTTCAATGAAGATTACTGACAATCGAAGCGGCTTTTCCAGTTAAATAGAAAGCTCACATCTGGCGTTGCGCCTACCTGAATATCCTCGCTGACGGCAATATCAAAATCTGAACAGTTGCTGACATGAATGCTGCCACCGAAGACAATATTGTGGGCAGCGCCAAGAAGTTTTAACTGGCTGTCTGAGTAAAAGCTGCTGTGGCCATTGAACTGTATTCTCAGATCGAATATCTCATGTGCTTGCCACTGAACACCTGCATAAGCAAAGATTACCTGATCTTCAACAGCCAGCATTGAGATCTGGCTTTCACCGGGGAATAAAACGCCGATGTTGGTATCGACACTCCATTCGGGATGAAAGCGGTAATCGCCTGCCAGCCATAGTGAAAGGTCGCTGCTGTCGTTACCGGTCAGGCTGGATTGATCGCCCGTGGGTAGATCGATTGAGGCCCATAAGCTGAGCGTTGAATCCTGTTGCTGAATAATATTCCTGCCGAGTGCAATCTGGATATCTCCCAGACCACTCTCTGCTGTGTTGAGGTCAATCAGAGTCTGACCATTTTGCTCGTAGAGAATCTGGAACTGGTCGTCGGTCACATTGGGTCTGCCGGCACGGGGTAGACCAAAAAAATCGTGCCAGCTGTCGATGGTGTTGTCGAGAAAGCCTTCACCGTAATGAATCAGAGGGATGTCTATTTTCAGCGCCCAGTCTTCGTTAAGGCTGTGTAAAAAAGCAAGTCTCAGGTTATAGGACTCAAAATCAATAAACAGATTCTCATTGCTGCTGGACTCAGCGTTTAAGGTGTTGGTGATGTCCAGAGAGAGCGACCACTGTGTGGTGCGGGCTTCGGGCAGTTGAGCCGCCACTGGCTGAGGCTGCCCGTGGATCAGTGAAAAGGGGTTTTGATCCTGAGTTAAAAAGGGCTGTGCAGCGTTCGATGTTGCTGTCGATAACAAGGTCGACAAACATAAAAAAGCCCCGATGCAGAGGCTGCGACCAGGGCTTTTCTTGAACAAGTTAGTGATAACTTATTTCAGGCCTGCGAAGTAAGCTGCAAGATTAGCTGCGTCAGCATCGGTTAAGTTTTTAACCATTGGCTCCATCATTGCGTTCTTGCGAGCGCCATCACGGAATGCTTTGATCTGTGCATTCAAGTAAGCTTCTTTCTGACCAGCCAGATTAGGGTAAGTAGGCGCTATGCTGATGCCTTTAGGGCCGTGACAGCCAGCACACATGCCTGCTTTAGCTTTGCCAGCGCCAGCGTCAGCCGCAGAAGCCATGTTTGTGAATGCAGCTAGTGCTACAGCAGATAATACAGTCAAAAGTTGACGTTTCATAAAGTTCTCCAAGGGATTGTTGATTCCGGTAAAACCGGATATTTATAATCAAAATTCATAAAATAGATAAAAACATTTAAAAATCTATGGTTTCGGATTCTACCTTAAAAATATAAAAGTGCCTAGTAACCATCAGGGGTGGATTGTTATATGTATCTACCAGCGCTAGCAACAACTGAAACTATCAATCCAATCAATATGTTAATGCCGACTAGTCGCCTTATCTTCGCTAGCTGTACACCACCTTCCTGAAAATCTTCGACAATAACAGCGTGCCTTAGTTTCCGGTAAGGCGAAAAAAATACGTGCATGAAAATCAGTATCATTACGATGCCCAGGCCATGCATGATGTGAATATGTAAGCCAACATTGCCAAAACCACCAAAAACACTGGATACCATCCAGTAACCGCTAATTAGCAGGGTGATAATGGCGACCCAGACCCAGAGAAAGAAGTTTTTAAAGACCTGCACCCAGAGGTTTAGTCGAAGAGGAGGCTCAAGCACTCGAACTGCGGCAGGGCGCAGCATCATATGGGCAAACATCATGCCGCCGACCCAGAGGATGGCAGACAGTAAGTGCAGGGCAATGCTAACGGACATTATTGAATCTCCAGTGTGTTTTTCATGCATATTATAGAGCTTTGTGAGTGATGCAAGTTCCGTGCAGTGCAAGCTAGCGGTCAATCATGTAAAATGCGCGGCTTTCTGATGCTGTTTTTAAGAGCTTTAATTTTGTGAGGAATTACCATGTCTGATTTTAAGATCGCTCCATCTATACTTTCTGCTGACTTTGCTCGTTTGGGTGAGGAAGTTGATAACGTCCTTAAATCGGGCGCTGATATCGTTCATTTTGATGTAATGGATAACCACTACGTACCTAACCTGACTATCGGGCCTCTGGTTTGTGATGCGCTGCGCAAGCACGGCGTTACTGCTGAAATCGACGTTCATTTGATGGTGAAACCTGTTGACCGAATCATCCCTGATTTTGCTGAAGCCGGTGCTTCTTACATTACTTTCCATCCAGAAGGTTCTGAGCACGTCGATCGCACACTGCAAATGATCCGTGAGCTGGGTTGTAAATCAGGTTTGGTATTTAATCCTGCTACACCGCTGGATTGCCTGAAACATGTTATGGATAAAGTAGATGTGATTTTGCTGATGTCAGTTAATCCAGGTTTTGGTGGTCAGTCTTTCATTCCTGAAACACTCAATAAATTACGTGAAGCTCGCAAAATGATTGATGAGTCTGGTTACGACATTCGTTTAGAAATTGACGGTGGCGTGAAAGTGAATAACATTCGCGAAATTGCAGAAGCCGGTGCAGATATGTTCGTTGCAGGTTCAGCTATCTTCGGTGCGGTTGGTGAAAACGATGCCAATGACTACGACACTGTTGTTGCTGCTATGCGCGCTGAGTTAGCTAAAGCATAAAGCTTTAGAGAATAATCATGGCAATTAAAAAACCAGCAATGGTCTTGATTGATGTTGACGGCACGCTAGTCGATAGCGTGCCCGATCTGGCGTATTGTGTTGACGAAATGATGAAGCAACTCAATATGACAGTCTACGGTGAAGACAAGGTGCGCAACTGGGTAGGCAATGGTGTTGAGCGTTTAACGCGCCGCGCTTTGATTGGTCAGCTTGATGGCGAGCCGGATGAGGCTTTATTCGAAAAAGCCTATCCCATTTTCCTCGATCTCTACGACAAGAACGTTTGTGAGCGTAGCTGTCTTTATGATGGCGTACGCGAAGCACTTGATTTTCTGAAAACACAGGATGTGAAAATTGGTTGTGTGACCAACAAAAACGCGCAGTTCACTTTGCCGATTCTGGAGAAACTGGGTATTAAAGATGATTTTGAAATCATCATCTGTGGTGACACACTGGCTAAGAAAAAGCCTGACCCGCTGCCATTGTTGCATGGCGCTGAAAAGTTGGGTGCGACACCCGAGCAATCATTGATGCTGGGTGATTCCATGAGTGACGTGAAAGCGGCACGTGCTGCGGGCTTCGATATTATCTGCATGTCTTACGGTTACAATCACGGCGAAGATATTCGTGATTACAATCCTGATGCAGTAGTTGATTCCATGGCTGAGATAAAAAATATTATCAACTGGTAGTTCTCCGCACTAACTTGCTCTATTATCTAACTATGAAAATATTTTCCGAACAACAGGCGTTCAGAGGTGGTTATAGCTGGCGATGGTAAAATTCGCTGTGCAACTGTGTATGAATACCTGTAAATCATGTTCTGGAAAATATTATGTCCTCTGAAAATGCCAACAAATCAAGATTTGAAAAGCTGAAACAAAAAGCCTGCTCTCGCGTACCACTGGTGCGCGAAGTGCTGGCTGATCTTGATACCCCGCTCAGCACTTACCTCAAACTAGCTAATACCCCTTATTCGTATTTATTCGAGTCGGTTCAGGGTGGTGAGAAATGGGGGCGTTATTCCATTATCGGTCTGCCTTGCCGAAAAATCGTAAAAGTTAATAATCGTCAAATCAGCATTGAAGAAGATGGTGCTGTAATTTCGGATGAGCATGTTGTTGATCCGTTGCAATGGATTACCGAATTTCAGGAACAGTACGCACAGGAAGATTTTGATGATTTACCGAGCTTCACCGGTGGCCTGGTTGGTTACTTTGGTTACGAAACTATTCGCTATATCGAGCCACGTTTAGATCGCGAAGATAAAACCGATCCGCTGGGTACGCCGGATATTTTGTTGATGGTGTCAGAGGAAGTGGTGGTGTTCGATAATCTGGCGGGCAAGCTTTACATTATCTTGCACGTTGATCCGCTGCAGGATGATGCTTTAGCTAAAGGTGAGCAACGCTTGCAGCAACTGGCGGACGATTTACGCAAGCCTGTGCCGGATGCGCCAGAACACGAAGCACGTCAGGTCGAAGAAGCAGATTTTGTTTCTGGTTTCACCGAGGAAGGTTATAAATCGGCAGTCGCCAAAGCCAAACAATATATTGTTGATGGCGACATCATGCAGGTGGTGTTATCGCAGCGTTTGACCATTCCCTTTAATGCGAGGCCTTTAGAATTGTATCGTGCTTTGCGTAGTTTGAATCCTTCGCCTTATATGTATTATCTGGATCTGGGTGATCATCAGGTGGTCGGTTCATCGCCAGAAATTCTAGTTCGACTTGAAGATGGTGAAGTCACTGTTCGACCTATTGCTGGCACACGCCCTCGTGGTAAAGATGAGGCCCACGACAAAGTACTGGAAGAAGAGCTGTTGGCTGATCCAAAAGAGTTGGCTGAACATTTGATGTTGATTGATCTTGGTCGCAATGATGCAGGCCGTGTCAGTAAAACCGGCAGCGTTGAACTCACTGATAAAATGATCGTCGAGCGTTACTCGCATGTGATGCACATCGTTTCCAATGTCACAGGTGAGTTAAAACCCAATATGAATGCCATGGATGTGTTGCGCGCAACTTTCCCTGCAGGCACGGTCAGCGGGGCACCCAAAATTCGTGCGATGCAAATCATTGATGAAATGGAACCGGTAAAACGCGGTGTTTATTCGGGTGCCGTTGGTTATCTTTCATGGAATGGCAATATGGATACCGCGATTGCCATTCGTACTGCGGTAATCAAAGACAAGCAGCTTTCGATACAGGCGGGTGCGGGTATTGTGTATGATTCAGTACCTGATAACGAATGGGCAGAAACCATGAATAAGGCGCGCGCAATTTTTAGAGCAGTATCATTGGCAGAGTCCGGGTTAAATAAAAATAACTAAGCCACTTATGAATTATTGTCTTCGTGCTATTTTAGTTTTGTTGGTGATGACAGGTTCGCCATCTTTGGTGGCTGTTGAGCGGACGTATTTGCTCGCTGAAAAGTTGGTTGTTATTGTTAATGGTAAAGACCCAGAGAGTCAGAAAATTGCTGATTACTATCAGCAGAAAAGAAATATCCCTGATGAAAATATTATTGTTGTTGAGTTTCCACCTAAGGCCTCTTATTTGACCAGGCATAAATTTCGGAAACTTTATCAGCAGGTACAGGAAAAAACGCCAGAGCATGTTCAATTTTATGCATTAGCCTGGACACAAACTTATCGTGTTGCCTGTATGTCGATTACCAGCGCCTTTGCTTTTGGTTTTGATGAAAAATATTGCGCCAAAGGTTGTAAGGCGACAGAGTCCAGCCCTTACTTCAATATGAAAAGTCGTACGCCATTCGATGATTTTAAAATTCGACCCACAATGATGTTGGCGGGTAGCTCTATTGATCAGGTATTTGCCATGATTGATCGTGGTGTGCGTTCAGATGGGCAGCGTCCTGATGGCACGGCTTATCTCTTGAGTACGACTGATAAAAATCGCAATGCTCGTGCACAATTGTATGCTTCAACAATTATCACTTTGGGTGAATATGTGAAAATTCAGCAGGTGAATGCTAACAAACTGGAAAATAAAGATGATGTGATGTTTTATTTTACCGGTATGAAGTATGTTGAAAATATAGACAGTAATCAGTTCATAGATGGCGCTATCGCTGATCATCTGACCTCGGCGGGGGGGATTCTATTTGGTGAAAATCAAATGAGTGTGTTGCGATGGCTGGACGCAGGAGCCACGGCCAGTTATGGAACAGTAGTTGAGCCATGCTCATTTCCACAAAAATTCCCGCATCCTGGTATAGCTATTGAGAATTATATTCAGGGTAATAGTCTGATTGAAGCCTATTGGAAAAGTGTGGCCTGGCCGGGGCAGGGTTTGTTTGTCGGTGAGCCACTAGCTTCGCCATTTGCAAAACAAGAAGAAATTTAATAGATCGGGTAGTATTCACGCATGTTATTAATGATCGACAATTATGATTCCTTTACCTACAATCTGGTGCAATATCTGGGTGAGCTGGGTGCGGATGTTGAAGTGCATCGCAATGACCAGATTGCAGTGGATGAAATAAAAGCGCGTTCCCCTGAGCGTATTATGATTTCGCCGGGGCCCTGTACACCAGATCAGGCTGGTGTTTCAATGGCCGCAATCAAAGAGTTTGCTGGCAAGCTGCCTATTTTGGGTGTGTGTCTGGGGCATCAGAGTATTGGCCAGGTATTCGGTGGCAAGATTATTCATGCGCGTGAAATCATGCACGGTAAAACGTCCTTGATTCATCATAAGGGTGAGTACGTTTTTAAAGGTCTGGCAAATCCATATACCGCGACGCGCTATCATTCGCTTGTAATCGATAAAAGCTCATTGCCTGATTGTCTGGAAGTGACCGCATGGACAGAGACCGAAGATGGCAAGATGGATGAGATCATGGGTGTGCGCCATAAAGAGCTGGCGGTTGAAGGTGTGCAGTTTCATCCGGAATCGATTTTGACTGAGCATGGTCATGATCTTCTACAAAACTTTTTGAATATGACATTGTAAGCAGGTGTTGTTATGGATATGCAAAGCGCAATAAAAGCAGTCACAGAAAAACAGGATTTATCCGCAGAGGATATGACCACGGTGATGCGCCTGATCATGACCGGTGAAGCCACGCAGGCACAGATTGGTGGTTTCCTGGTTGGTTTGCGCATGAAAGGCGAGACGATCGATGAAGTTGCAGCGGCGGCATCAGTAATGCGTGAGCTATCCACTAAAGTTGAAGTTGAAAAAGAACATCTGGTAGATACCTGTGGCACGGGTGGCGATTCATCCGGTAGTTTTAATATTTCGACGGCGAGTGCTTTTGTGGTTGCCGCTGCCGGTGCGCGTGTTGCCAAGCACGGTAATCGATCGATTACCAGCAAGTCGGGCAGTGCCGATGTATTGGAAGCCGCCGGCGTAAATCTTGAATTGTCGCCCGAGCAGGTTGCCAACTGTGTAAATGAAATTGGTGTCGGCTTCATGTTTGCACCCATGCATCACAGCGCCATGAAACACGCTATCGGTCCACGCAAGGAAATGGCGGTGCGTACTATCTTTAATGTGCTTGGTCCGCTGACTAATCCAGCCGGTGCGCCAAATCAGGTGCTGGGTGTGTTCAGTAAAGACTGGGTTGTGCCATTAGCGGAAGTGTTGAAGCAGCTCGGTAGTGAGCACGTGCTGGTGGTGAATGCAGAAGATGGTCTGGATGAAATCAGTATTGGTTCGCCAACACTGGTGGCAGAACTTAAAGACGGTGAAGTTAAAAGCTACGCTATCCAGCCGGAAGATTTCGGCATGCAGCGTGCGGACCTTTCAAGCGTCAAGGCTGCCGACGCTGAAGATAGTTTAAATATCATCAAAGGCGTGCTTGCAAATCAATCGGGGCCAGCGAAAGACATTGTATGTTTGAACGCGGGTGCTTCTATTTATGTGGCTGGTTTAGCAAATACATTGGCAGAAGGTGTAGAACGTGCCGCAGAAGTGATCGCCGAAGGCAAGGCTGCGGAAAAATTACAGCAACTGGTTGATAAAACCACGGCTTAGTAAACTATGAGTGATACTCCTGATATTCTAAAAAAGATTCTTCTGCGTAAGCACGAGGAAATTGCCGAGCGTTCAGAAAAGTTAGCGTTGGAAGATTTAAAAAAATATGCTGAGCAGGCGAGTCCGGTGCGTGGTTTTATCGCTGCCATTGAAAGTAAGTTAGCTGAGAACAAGTCAGCAGTGATTTCAGAAATCAAAAAAGCTTCGCCCAGTAAAGGTGTTTTAAGAGAAAATTTTAATCCATCTGAAATAGCCAAAACTTATGAAGCCAATGGTGCAGCCTGTTTATCAGTGTTGACCGACGCTGATTTTTTTCAGGGCAGTGAAAACTACCTGAAACAGGCGAGATCTTCCTGTAGCTTGCCAGTGATTCGCAAGGATTTTATTATCGATCCCTATCAGGTTTATGAAGCACGCATGATTAATGCGGACTGTATTCTATTAATTGTGGCGGCGCTGGATGATGATAAATTGAAAGAATTATTAGCGCTGGCGCACGAACTGGAAATGGATGTGTTGATGGAAGTACACGATGAACAGGAAATGCAAAGAGCGCTGGCAACCGGTGCTCGGCTGATTGGAATCAATAATCGTAGCCTGCACACTTTTGAAATCAGTCTGCAAACTTCTTTATCGATGCTTGAGATGGTGCCAGATGATCGAATTCTAGTGACCGAAAGTGGTATTCATACGCAGGAAGATGTGAAGTTGATGCGTGACAATAATATTCACGCATTTCTGGTCGGTGAGGCCTTTATGCGTGCTGAAGACCCAGGTGAAAAACTCGCAGAGTTGTTTGCCTAGTTTGGCAGTTGTTACCAGCTACTACTGAATTCAGCGTGTACCAAATATTACGATAGTCTTGCCATGCGCACTGATGAGATTGTCGTCTTCCAGTTCCTTGAGTACACGTCCCGCCATTTCACGCGAGCAGCCCACCATTTTGGCCAGGTCCTGACGGGTGCTTTTTATCTGCATGCCTTCCGGGTGTGTCATGGCGTCAGGTTCCTTACTGAGTTCGAGCAGGCAGTGTGCGATACGCCCTTTAACATCCAGAAAAATCAGGTCACGAACTTTCAGGCTGGTTTTCCTGAGTCGTGTGAATAACTGTCCAGTGAGCAAAAATAGAACAGTAGGGTCTTCAGAGACGATTTTCCTGAACTGCTGATAGCTGATTTCAGCAATCATACAATCAGTACGGGCATGTACCCAGGCTGAGCGTTTGGCATCGTCATCACTGAGATCAAACAGCCCGGCTTCACCAAAAAAATCACCCGGATTGAGATGGGCAAGAATAATTTCTTCACCAGATTCACTTTCAGCCTGTACGCTTACCGAGCCCTCAATGATATAGTAGAGACTTCCTGAGTCGTCACCCTCGTAAATAATGACTTGCTTGGCCGGATGTGTTTTTTTATGCGCGTGGCTGAGGAGTTTTTCAAGTGATGGATTGGGTGCGGGGATGTCTCGGATAATGCTCATTTATATAGTCTGCGAGTGGTTATTGTTTTTGTATGAACAGTTTGTAAAAAGATCATGCATAAAGTGAGTGTATAGCATAGTACCAAAAGTTTTTTATTTTTTAGAGAGCAAGTTAATGAAAGCAACGGTTAAATGGTTAGATCATATGTCTTTTGTCGGTGAATCTGGCAGTGGACATTCTGTAGTGATGGATGGGCCGCCAGATGATGGTGGACGTAATTTAGGTGTGCGCCCTATGGAGATGGTACTACTGGGTATGGGTGGCTGTACTGCTTTTGATGTGGTGCATATTTTGAAGCGAGGTCGACAGGATATTGTTGATTGTCACGTCGAGATGGAAGCTGAGCGAGCTACAGATATTCCTAAAGTTTTTACCAAAATACACGCTCATTACGTTATCAAAGGTAAAAACCTAGACGCCAAAAAAATAGAGCGTGCGATTACCATGACGGCAGAGAAATATTGTTCTGTCTCTATCATGCTAGCCAACAGTGTAGAAATAACGCACGATTTTGAAATTATAGAAGACTAAGGATAATTAAGTGTCAGATTCAGCAGAGCAGTTATTCAAAGAATTACAGCAGGACTATTACAGTGCGTGGTTTCGTTTTCACCCAGAAAGAGCCGTTGAAGTTGGTGTAAATGATCATGCAGGTGAACTACGTAGCTATGCAGATGATGATATCGGTGCCCTGATTGCACTTGATCAGAAGCTAATTTCTGCACTCGATGAAATGAGCATTGAATCGTTGTCCGATGCCTGTCAGGTGGATTATAAAATTCTCCGGGCTGCGACTGAGATCGAATTGCACGATCTTGAAGAGCGTGACTGGCGTTTTCTTAATCCTGCTGAATATGTTCCGGTAAATGCAATTTATCAATTGCTGATTTACCCTGTTGATGAAGTGCATCATGCGGTTAAGCATCGATTGCAGCAATTTCCTGAGCATCTGCGTGGTGCCAAAGTTCAGCTCTCCCAATGTCCTGAAAAAGTGGTATCAATATGGTTGCATTCTGCGGTGGAAGAATGTCGTTCCAGCATTGGTTTTATTCGTGATCTAGGTCGTAATCCATTAATTACCCAGAAATTTGATAATCCTGCTCGCCTGCAGTCTTTGTTTGAAGAGGCGGCGCATGCGCTGGAAGATTTTGCACAGTTTCTCGAAGTAGAAATTGCACCTAAGGCAGCGGGTGAATTTGCCTGTGGTGAGCATCGTTTTAATCGCTTATTGAATGAAAAGCACTTTCTGGAAACTTCTGCCGATGCCGTGCTGGCTTTTGGTGAAAAGTTATATAAGGAATGTCAGCAGGCTTTATTGGAGCAGACCAAGGTCATGCAGGGCGATGAGAATGTTGACGCTCTGTTAAAGAGTATTCAAAAACAGCACCCTAAAGCAGAGCAGTTGCTGGATACATACCGTCAGCGTATGAAGGCTTCTTATGAATGGTGGGCGGAATCGGGTCTGGTGACCATGCCTGAGAAGCAATCGCTTAAAGTGCAGGCAACGCCCGAGTTTTTGCGTCATATGATTCCCTTTGCTGCTTATGAAGCCCCTCAGTCTAATGATTCTGAGCAGCACGGTTTGTACTATGTCACTACGACCACGGATGAAGCCGCGCTGGCTGAGCATAATGATTACAGTATCGACCTGACCTGTGCGCATGAGGCCTTTCCCGGGCATCATCTGCAATTTGTCACCGAAAATCAGAGTAGGCCATGTTATACGCGATTACTCAATGCATCGGCGTCTATGTATGAGGCCTGGGCCTTGTATTGTGAAGAACTGGCTATCGAGCAGGGCTATCTTAATAAAGATGAGCATCGTTTAATCATGCTGCGTGATCGTGCATGGCGTGCCCTGCGCATAATTATCGACGTGAAATTGCAAACCGGCCAGTTAAGTCTTGAAGAGGCTGTTGAATTGATGATGGCAGAGTTGGGTTTCAGTCGCGAGCAGGCCCAGGCTGAAATTAACTGGTATAGCTGCTCACCTGCTACGCCACTGTGTTACGCGCTGGGCCGTGAAATGATTTTGCATGCGCGTGAAGTCGCGCAGGAGCAGGGTGATTTTGATTTAAAAGATTTTCATGATCAATTATTGTCACAAGGCTCTATTGCATTGCCGCTGGTGATACAGCAATCAATGGATGACTCAGTCTGGCAGATGGTGAAAGAAAAAATGTTTGCTCAGGACAGCTAAATTTTATAAGTTGTTTTAGTCATCACCTTCGACATCAAAGACATCAAGCCCTTAACGGGTTCAGGTAGTTCCGCGCCACCGTGGTCGAGTGCCGTGGTGGCGTGTTTAGCTTCGTCGATTCTCATTTGTTCGAGAATGGCACGGCTGCGTTGATCGTGTTTGGGCAGCTCTTTAAGGTGTTCATTTAGATGTTCAACCACCTGATGCTCGGTTTCGGCCAGAAAGCCCAGATTCCACTTATCACCCATGGCGCCGGCACAGGCACCAATGGCCAGAGAGCCTGCGTACCAGACAGGATTAAGATAACTGGTGCGGTTGCCCAGCTCGTGTAGCCGGTTTTTGGTCCAGGCGAGGTGGTCATTCTCTTCCATTGCAGCCTGTTCCAGTTTTTTACGCACTTCATTTTTGCGAGCGGTGATGGCCTGACCCTGGTAGAGAGCCTGTGCTGAGACTTCCCCCGAGTGATTAACCCGCATCAAACCGGCAACGTGCTTGCGATCTTCATCTTTAAAGTCACAGTCATCAATTTTATCGGCAGGATAAGCGCGGTGCGTCACAATGGGTTTGCCGGCCACTGTGCGCAGCGCGGTATCGATATTAATTAACATGGCATCAATTGGGGTGTAATCTCTCATTCGATAATATTGCCCAGAATAGGGAAGGTATGCAATATTTAATATACAGCAAAACTGTTTCAGCGAGGGTAAATCGTGTCTCATTACAAATATCATGTTTTTTTCTGTACCAACCAGCGTGAGCCGGGTGTGGCGTGCTGCGGGCAGCATAATGCCGCTGAAATACGTGAATATGCCAAAAATAAAATTAAACAGCTGGAACTAAGTGGTGAAGGGGGCGTCAGAGTTAATACTGCGGGCTGTCTTGGGCGTTGTGAGTCAGGGCCGGTGATTGTGGTCTATCCGCAGGAAGTTTGGTACACCTACATAGACAGGCAGGATGTGGATGAGATTATTAGTGAACATTTGCGAAATGGACGTATTGTGGAACGCTTATTAGTAACTGATTGAAAGTAAAGCCCATGTTGTCTGTTTAAGTCAGGTCTGTATTATTATTTTCTAATAAGCTCTTGACAGAATACGGAGCATATTAGATAATTAGCACATACTTAATCTCCTCGATTAATTTATGACTCCTCCTCCTTTTTGGTGGTTTTTAGCGCTGGCCCTCCGCCGGCGCTTTTTTTTTCCTGAATTTTGGTATTAAAGTAGCAAAGCACTTGTCTGGCCATCAGATTTTCTGTATTATTCCGCCTCTTTGTCACGAGGATGTCCCGTGGCGAGTTACACTAGATATAGGAATTGCAGGATAAACCTGATGAGAACCATAAGCGCAAGAGCCGAAGACGTAAAAAGAGATTGGTTTCTAATCGATGCTGAAGATAAAACTTTAGGTCGTTTAGCTACAGAAGTTGCACGTCGTTTACGTGGCAAGCATAAAGCTATTTACACACCACACGTTGATACTGGCGATTACATCGTCATCATCAATGCTGAAAAGGTTCGTGTAACTGGTAACAAAGCAAAAAATAAAATGTATTACAGTCACTCTGGTTACATGGGTGGACTTAAGCAAATTAGCTTTGAAAAATTAATCGATAAAGCGCCTGAGCGTGTTATCGAGAGAGCAGTTAAAGGCATGCTGCCTAAAAACTCACTGGGTCGCACTATGTTCCGTAAGCTGAAAGTTTACGCAGGTAAAGAACACGGTCATGCAGCACAACAGCCACAAGCGCTAGAAATTTAAAGGTCTTATTATGTCAGAACAATATTACGCAACCGGTCGTCGCAAAACATCTAGCGCACGAGTTTATATGAGTGCTGGTACCGGTGCTATCGTAGTTAATGGATTACCTGTTGATGACTTTTTTGGTCGTAAAACAGCTCGCATGATCGTACGTCAGCCTCTTGATGTTACAGAAATGAACGACAAGTTCGATATTAAAATCACTGTTGCAGGTGGCGGTAACTCTGGCCAGGCCGGTGCTATTCGTCACGGTATTACACGTGCTTTGATGGAATACGACGAAACATTACGCCCAGTATTGCGTAAAGCAGGTTTCGTAACACGTGATGCACGTGAAGTAGAACGTAAGAAAGTGGGTCTCCGCAAGGCTCGCCGTGCTGTCCAGTTCTCGAAACGTTAAGTTTCAAAACTGGGTACGATTTTACGGTTTAGTGATAATTACCAACTAAGCCGTTTCCTGAGTACTTGGGGAATCGTCTAACGGCAGGACAACGGACTCTGACTCCGTCAATCAAGGTTCAAATCCTTGTTCCCCAGCCATAAACAAAAAAGCCCCTTTTACTGGGGCTTTTTTGTTGATTTTGGTTCGATATAGGCACCCTGTGCTGAATTCCATTTTTTTTATAGTTAATTTGTGAAATACAACACACAATTTGATTTAAATCAGGTGACATACCCCCCTTTTTTTGCTATTTTGTCGCCTCCACAATAATTATTTGGTAGAGATATAAATTATGAAAAATAAAATTCTATTAGCGGCAGCAGTTGCCGTGGCTTGCGGTGCTCCAGTAGCAGCAATGGCAGATGCGAACATTTATGGACAACTCCGTTATTCAATCAATTCTATGGATCCTGATACAGCAGGTAGTGATTCGTCACTTTCTGGTGAAGACAATGTTTCCGTGTTTGGTCTTAAAGCTTCAGCTGAAGGCAATGGCATAACAGCTTTTGCTCACTTGCAGACAGGCGCGCCTGCTGACAATAACAGCGGCCAGGCTTTCAAACAACGTTTTTACTTCGGTGGTTTGAAAGGTGATTTTGGTACTGTTGCTTATGGTCGCATGACTAATGCATACAAGATGCCTGGCTTCAAGCTTGATCCTTTCTATAACATGTCACACGTTAATGCGAGTGGTTCGTTGGCTACGGGTGGCGCTACTTACGGTCTGTCTCCTGCGACTAATGGTTTTACCGATAACGCTTTACAGTACACATCACCTTCTATGAGCGGACTGAAGGTTAACGTTGGTCTGTACATCGATGATAGCGCTGAAGATGATCACGGTACAAACATTGGTGTTACATACACTGCAGGTAACATTAATGTTGGTGTACAGTTTGCTTCTAACGACACAACTGCTGGTACAGTGCCAGGTGTTAATGCAGATGGTGATGCAATGCGTATACACGGTGGTTACACAGCAGATAAATGGAGTGCTGGTTTCTCCTATGAGAACGTAGATAATGGTACTGCAATTGGTACTTTAACTGAAGATGCGGATTACATGTATGTTGTGGGTAAGTTTAACGCTAGCAAAGACACTCAGATCGTAGCAAGTTTTGGTAGTGTTAGTGATGATACCGCAACAGTTGTTGCTGGTGCTCCTCCAACAATTACAGTTTCATCACAAGAAGGTTCAGGTATGAACCTTGGTGTATTCCAGACAGTTGCTCCTAAGACACAGGTTTATGCGTCATACAGCACTGCTAGCCTGGATACTGTTGATGTAGATCCTTCTGTATTCTCAGTAGGTGCTATTCATAAGTTCTAAGTTTTAGTAGTACATTAACCCGGGTGTAAATTCGGGTAGCAAGGACTGCTTTTATGATTAAACCTCTCCCTTTTGGGAGAGGTTTTTTTTGGTCTTTTTAAAAGTGGTAAGTGGGAGTTTTTGAGATGATGGTTAGTAATGCTTACATTCTTAAATAGCTAAGCGATGTAGTGTCTGTTCAACGCTTTTAGGTGAGATGTCGTCTCTTATGGGAAGGATGGTCTCATTGCCTGATTCCAGATGTTTGCGAATTTGTTCCTGTTGTTCTGGTTTGTAACCTTCCAGATTTCCTATTATTTTGCGCGTTATTGTGCTTTTTATTGCGATTTCATGATCTCCAAAGAAGACGTATTGTTTTCCGGATCGAGTGATCTCCAGGCCTTTGAGAGCAATGTTGAATTTTATGGTGGGGCAGGCCTTGGGAGCAAAGCCATATTGATCTTCATCGGCATATTCATAGCAAGTCTTGAGTGTATATTGCAGTGAATCGCTAGATAGTGAAATATTTCGACCATTGATGGCTTCTTTGAGGAATTGCTCATCTTTATTAGTTGTAACCGCTTGTTCACTCACTGTTTCAGAAGAACTAGTGTTTTGTGGCGTTGCTTTGATGATGGGTTTAGCAGTTGCTGGTTGAGCGCCTGAAGATTTACACAGTGAGGTGACCTGTTCGGGTGTGAATCCTTTGTTTAGATAGAACTCAACATCATCACGCGCACATTCTGCAAGGCTAATGTTTGTATATGCAGCCAGCGGTAAGACTAACAAGGGAAATAATCTGATTGTTTTTGATGTCATTGTTCTTCCTATGATTTTAAAATTTATGCGTTTTTTAAGAATCCAAGGCAATTCTACAATTGGATCTTTTAAATTCATAATTTTACATGGGTTATTCATGTCGTTTTCCAGTTTAATGGCATGAAATGCTTGAAATTTTAAGCCATCTGCATATACTCAGCTTAGCTTCCGGTTCCTAATGTCCTGTTCGCAGAACGTGGTTTCCGAAGTGAGCATGTTTTATGTGGCTTTTTTAGGTGAAGCAAACAGCTTTGTTGGTGGAGAAGTTAAAATGAGAACTGCGCTTAAAAAATAATAATTATACATAGCTATGATAATAAATATTTAACTAAATGCAGGAGTTTGCATAATGAAAAAAACAATAATTTCTCTCGCTGTTGCAGCGGGTATGGCAGCATCTGGTGCTGCGTTCGCAGCTGGTGGTGCTACCGTTTACGGTAATCTTCACTTGAGTCTTGATAGCCCTGATAATGAGGGTTCTTCTACTGATTCTTTGACCATGAAAAGCCAAACTTCAGCCATTGGTGTAAAAGGTTCTGAAGATCTGGGTGATGGCATGAAAGCCTTCTACAAGGTTGAGTTCCAGATTGACATGGATGAGCGTAATAATGGTAAAAATAATACCACTGGTGGTGTAACTGATCGTGACCAGTACATCGGTCTGAAAGGTGGCATGGGTACAGTTAAATTCGGTACCATGAGCAGCAACTACAAACAAAAAGGTGGTTCAGTTGACCCAATGTACCGCACTTCTCTAGAAGGTCGTGGTGCTTTGCACATGCAATCAGGTCTGCATGGTGGTGCCGGTCGTTTCGGTGGTCGTATGACTGATACTCTGCAATACGCTTCACCAAAAATGGGTGGCATGCAGATGGTTCTCAATACTACTTTTGATGATGCTGATACTTCAGGTGCGGCACCTACAGACATCGATGAAACTATTGGCCTTGGTCTTCGTTACGAAAGTAAATCTTTTGGTATTTTCATCGATATGATTGATGTGGAAGGTGAAGATGATCCTGGTGTTACAGATGTTACCTGGAGTGAATCAGCAACTAAAGTTGGTGGTTGGTTTAAAACAGGTCCTGTTAAGCTAGGTATACAGCTTGAGCAGACAGAAGATCTATTAGGTTCGGACTTCATGATGTTCAGTGCTGATTACAAGATCAACAAGAATAATGCTGTTGCTCTGACAATGGGTACAAGAGATGATATTACTGATGGTAATGTGACTCTTAGTGAATCAGGTAGTACTTCATTCGCGATTATGTATAACCATAAGATGAGCAAGAAAACGAACATCTATGTAGGTTATGGTGATCGTAGTGCTGATGATAATGCTGTTGAAGATGATGGTGTTACTGCTATCAATGATTACAGCGTAATGACCGCAGGCATGCGTGTTAAGTTCTAATAGTTTTTAAAATATTAGTACGAAAAAAAACGGAGCTTAGGCTCCGTTTTTTTATGCCTGTGACTTTTTGTTTCAGATCGTCTTATTTAGATAAAACAGTTTTCGCACCTTCAGGCGTTCCCAATATCAAAACATCTGCAGGACGATTGGCAAAAATACCCACAGTGACGACACCAGCGAGTTTGTTGATGTCATTTTCCAGTTTCACCGCATCCATAATTTCCAGATTGTGTACGTCCAGAATAATATTGCCATTGTCGGTGATGAAATTTTCACGCCAGACGGGTTGGCCGCCCAGTTTAACTAGTTCACGGGCGATGAAGCTGCGTGCCATGGGGATGACTTCAACTGGTAATGGAAATTTACCCATGACATCGACCAGTTTGGTTTCATCGGCAATACAGACAAATTTGTCGCTGGCACCGGCGATAATCTTTTCACGGGTGAGTGCGCCGCCACCACCTTTGATCAGGTTGAGGTAATGGTCGGATTCATCTGCGCCATCGATGTAAACAGGAATCTTACTGACATTGTTAAGGTCAAAAACTTCAATACCACGTTCCTGCATGAGCTTGGTTGAGGCTTCAGAGCTGGAAACGGCGCCTTCAATTTTATTTTTAATCTCAGCCAGACAGTCGATAAAGTGGTTAACGGTCGAGCCTGTGCCTACGCCTACAATTGCGTTGGTGACAACATATTCCATCGCAGCTTCAGCTGCTTTTCTTTTCATTTCGTCCTGGGTCATGGGTTCTTCCCCTAAAATTTTTCTATCAAAGAGGGAATTTTACTCGTCTGGGAGCTGGAAGTCATGGCGGGTTTTATCAAACATTAACCGTATTAATCATAGCTCTGCTATAGTCATAAAAAATAATGAAGAAATCAGCAGTTCATGACTAAAAAATACATAGAAAAAATACTGGCGGCACGGGTTTACGATGTGGCCGAGGAAACGCCACTGGAGCATTCTCGTTTGCTGAGTGCGCGTGTAGATAATACCGTGTTGTTGAAGCGTGAGGATATGCAACCGGTATTCTCGTTCAAATTGCGTGGAGCTTATAACTGTATTTATCAGCTTTCACAGCAGAAAAAAATCAAGGGTGTGATCGCCGCTTCAGCGGGTAATCATGCGCAGGGCGTGGCCCTGTCGGCACAACGACTGGGTATTAAGGCCACTATCGTGATGCCCAAAACTACGCCTGCGATTAAAGTGAATGCGGTGAAGTCTTATGGTGCCAAAGCAGTGTTGATTGGTGATGCTTACGATGAGGCTTATGAGCATGCTATGGAGCTGGCGAAAAAACAGAAGCTGGATTTTATTCATCCTTATGATGATGCCGATGTGATCGCAGGTCAGGGCACCATTGGTATGGAGATTCTGCGCCAGCATGGTGGTGACATCGATGCAGTGTTTGTGCCAGTTGGCGGTGGTGGTCTAATTGCCGGTGTAGCCGCATATATCAAACATCTTCGCCCCGAGGTAAAGATCATTGGTGTAGAGCCGGATGATGCACCGTGTATGGCTGAGGCATTTAAAAAGAAAAGACGTGTGGTGCTTGATCATGTTGGCATCTTTGCCGATGGGGTTGCTGTGCGTCAGGCGGGTAAGGAAACTTATCGAATTGCCAGGCAGTGTGTGGATGAGATTATCTGTGTCAGTACTGATGAAATTTGTGCTGCGATCAAGGATATCTTTGATGATACCCGCTCCATCATGGAACCAGCGGGTGCATTGGCGGTGGCTGGAATCAAGAAATATGTTGAGCGTGAGAAGATATCCGGCCAAACATTGATAGCGATCAATAGTGGTGCCAACATGAATTTTGATCGCCTGCGCCACGTTGCCGAACGTGCTGAACTGGGTGAGCAGCGTGAGGCTTTGCTGGGAGTTACTATCCCCGAGCGCCCCGGTAGTTTTAGAACCTTTTGTAATACACTGGGAAGGCGTGGTATTACCGAGTTTAATTACCGTTATTCGCACGATGAAAAGGCGCACGTATTTGCTGGCATCCAGTTAAGTGATGGTTTTGCAGAGAAAGATGAATTGATTGCCAAACTGGAAGCGAAGAAATATCCGGTGATGGATATGACCGATAATGAAATGGCCAAGATCCATGTGCGTCATCTGGTCGGTGGTCACAATCAGGATGTAGAGGATGAAATCGTCTACCGTTTTGAGTTCCCTGAACGTCCCGGTGCATTGCTTGATTTCCTGACTCGTATTGGCAAACGCTGGAATATCAGCTTGTTCCACTATCGAAACCACGGTGCGGCTTATGGACGCGTACTGGTGGGCTTGCAGGCGCCGAAGAAGGAACGTAAGGCCTTGAACTGTTATCTGGATGAACTGGGCTACGCCTACTGGGATGAGACCGATAATCCTGCCTATAAGCTGTTCCTGTCTGCCACGTAGAGTTTGTCTTCGGTAGCAATGGCATCGAGTGGGATATCCCAGCTTTCTGCTTCTAGCTGGCGAGTTTTCTGCACTTCATGCGCCAGCCCGATGAGCTGGATCGATTTTTTCTGTTCCCGAATATTAGTCAGACTCCGGTCATAAAAACCGCCGCCCATGCCCATACGGTTGCCCTTTTCATCGAAGGCGACCAACGGCAATAATATCAAATCCATGTGTTCAGCCTTGAGCCAGTGTTCTGGTGAACTGTTGGGTTCGTCGATACCGAACTGATTGCGGCACATCGGGCTATCTTTCTCATAAGGGGCGAACAGCAGGCTGTTTTCGTGGGCAGAGAGTACCGGTAGATAAACCTGTTTCTCCAGTTCCCAAGCCTGCTTAATGATATGTACAGGATCGATCTCACCATCATTAGCCAGATAAACGGCAATGTGCTGGCTGCTGACAAATGCGTTGTGGTTTAGCAATCGTTCGGTTAGCTGTTCAGCATGCTGTGCCTGTTGTGAGGCGCTAAGCTGGCGTCGTTGTTCACGCTTTTGCTGGCGTATTGAATTGGGATTTATTTGTGCTGACATTAGAAAGGTTTTAGAAGAAGTCTCCGGGAGTACCGTAGCTAACACCATCGACCTTGAACCGGTAGGTTCAGGTGGGAACAGCGATCACACGTCAGGCTTCCCGCAAAGCGGTAATGCACACTGTGTAAACAGCCTAGTTCCCAAAGATAGCATTTAAGGCTCAAGGGATAAAACAGGTTGCTTACGTATACCCCAGAGACATCTAAACTCTGAGAGCCTCGCTGAGCAAAACTCTCCTAAATCAGTTTAATGTTCCGCATAGAGTTGTCAATTTTTTCTGACAAGCTGTCGATGCGATCATTGAGCTCAGAGTGTTCTTCGGTAAGTGCCTGACTATTTAAAAGTTCATGGCTCATATTGAGTGCGGCCATCACAGCGATGCGTTCAGTACCGATGACAGAACCTTTGTTTTTGATTTCATTGAGTTTTTCGTTGAGCATGCTGGCTGAGGCAAGAAGCGTCTCTTTTTCTTCAGCCGGACAGGCAACGCGGTATTCTTTTTCCAGGATCTTGATGGACAGCGATTCTTGATCTTTCACGGTAAAACCCTTGAGGTGTGATTTAAGCGTTTTCCATGGAGCGTAGGCGGGTAATCATGCCTTCAACCTGTCCACGAGCCTGTTCTTTTAGTTCGATTAAACCAGAGCGTTCGCTGGACATGTTGCTTAATTGCTTACGCAGGTCAGAATTTTCGTCGCTGAGGCGCTGGCATAGATCCAGTAGCTCATTGGCCTGACCTTCGAGGTGATCCATTTTTGTTTTTGTATCATTCATGCGACTAATAGTAGGATGTGATTTGACGATGGTCAAATGCCTGACGAGAATAATATTAGAATCTTTGCTCGTGGTAGAATGAGTCAAAATCACGAATTAGACAATTATGAATACACAACCTGATATTGAGATACTGGATGAGGCATTATTTAAAGTTAATGCCATGATGGGCGCGGCGGAATCACACGGCGTTTTATGCGGTATGTTGTGCGCCCGCGGTGCTATTGAGCTGTCTGAATGGATAGGTCATGTGCTGGGTGAGCAGGAAGAGGGCAATGTGTTGTTGCATGATATCGTGCATCAATTGTCCGAGCTGCATCAGGTCACCATGGAAAAGGTGAATGATATTTCCGGTAGCTTTTATATGTTGTTGCCGGATGATGATGAGGATTTGATCGGACGTACAGAGGCTCTGGCGGACTGGTGTCAGGGCTTTGTTTATGGTCTGGCTGCGGGTGGTATTAGTGATGACACTAAATTGCCGGGTGATACCCAGGAGATTTTGATGGATTTTGTCGAGATTTCTCGAGCCGGGCATAGTACTGGTGATGATGACGTGATCGAAGTTGTCGACACCAATGAGGAAGATGAACTGGCTTTTGTCGAAGTGGTGGAATACGTTCGTACCGGTGTGCTGCTGATCAACGAGGAGCTGCAGTCCATGGTTCCTTCGCCCACTTTGCACTAATTTTTTGTAACGATACAGATTGATGAACAACAAAATTTACGCCCAGCGCCGCAAGCAGTTGATGAAAATGATGGGTAATGATTCCATCGCTATTTTGCCCGCCGCACCTTTGCTAATTCGCAATCGTGATGTTGAGCATGGCTTCAGGCAGGACAGTGATTTTTATTATCTGAGTGGCTTTGTCGAGCCTGAGGCGGTGGTTGTGCTGGTGCCGGGACGCAAGCAGGCGCAGTATATTTTATTTTGCCGTGAGCGCGATAAAAAGAAAGAAACCTGGAACGGTTATCGCTATGGCCCTGAAGGTGCGGTCGAGCACTTTGGCGCTGATGATGCTTTTCCTATTGATGATCTGGAAGAAATTCTACCGGGACTGATGGAGCACTGTGAAAGCGTGTATTACACCATCGGCCTGAATCCTGAATTCGATAAACACGTGATGAACTGCGTCAACAGCCTGCGTAAAAATTCACGTGGCGGCGTGCATGCACCGAATGAATTTGTCTCGCTGGATTATTTGCTGCACGACATGCGTTTGTACAAGAGTCGTGATGAAATTAAGTTGATGCGCAAGTCGGCAAAAATTTCTGTGCAGGCGCATATCAAGGCGATGAAAGTCTGTCAGCCAGATATGTATGAATACCAGCTTGAGGCTGAACTGCTTTATGAGTTTAATCGCAATGGTGCGGGCTGGGCTTATCCTTCCATCGTCGGTGGTGGTGCCAATAGCTGTATTTTGCACTACACCGAAAACAATCAGACGTTGAATGAGGGTGAAATGGTGCTGATTGATGCTGGTGCTGAATACGGTAGTTATGCCGCAGACATCACCCGAACTTTTCCGGTAAATGGCAAGTACAGTGTGCCGCAAAAAGAAATTTATGATCTGGTGCTGGCTTCTCAGGATGCCGCAATCAAACAGGTTAAACCGGGTAATCATTGGAATGACCCGCACAACGCTGCGGTGAAAGTGCTGACCAAAGGTATGGTTGAGCTGGGTCTGCTCAAGGGCAAGCCCGCCGAGTTGATTAAAAAAGGTGATTATTCAAAATATTATATGCATCGCACCGGTCACTGGATTGGCATGGATGTGCACGATGTTGGCGATTACAAAGTTGATGATGAATGGCGTTTGCTGGAGCCGGGCATGTGCCTGACCATCGAGCCGGGTCTGTACATACCTCACGGCAGCCGCGGTGCTAAACGATGGTGGAATATTGGCGTGCGTATCGAGGATGATGTGCTGGTGACCAAAGATGGTTGTGATTTGTTAACTAAGGGCTTGCCGCGAACTACTGAAGAAGTTGAAGCGGTGATGGCCTCCTAGCTGTTCGTTTATGAGTGCTGAAACTAAAACCTGTGATGTGCTAATTATCGGCGGTGGCCTCGCCGGTGCCAGTCTCGCCTGTGCGCTGGAAGCCAGTGGTTTGTCGATTGAGATAATCGAAGCGCACCCGCTCAACACCGATAGCCAGCCCTGTTATGATGACCGCACCGTAGCGCTGTCTTATGGTAGTCGGGTTATTTTCGAAGCCATGGGTTTATGGGAGGCCATGGCCGATAAAATCGAGGCTATAAAAACCATTCATATTTCAGATCGTGGCCATTTGGGCGTGACGCGTTTACGCCATGATGAAGAGGGTGTTGAGGCTCTGGGTTATGTGGCTGAGAATCGAGTGTTGGGTGAAGTTTTGTATCAGCGTCTGGCCGATAATAAGAATGTGAGCATGCACTGTCCTGCACAAGTGTTGAATTTGCAGCAGTCTGAGGAATCGGTATCAGTGTGTTATCAGCAGGATGGCGAAGAACATGCGTTGACGGCGGGGCTGCTGATTGTTGCCGATGGCGTGAACTCAAAAACTCGTGAGATGTTACAAATCGGCGTCAGCCGACAGGATTACCAGCAGAGCGCGGTGATTACTAATGTCACGCCGGGGCAGCCACATCAGAATATTGCTTACGAGCGTTTCACCGATACCGGCCCACTGGCCTTTTTGCCGATAACGGATAATCGTTGTTCGGTGGTCTGGACGGTGCCCAGCGAGCAGGCGGACGAACTGGCTGCGCTGGATGAGGAAACCTTTCTTGAAAAACTCCAGCAGCGATTTGGCTTTCGCCTTGGCTATTTGCAGAAAACCGGACAGCGGCATGTCTACCCTCTGGCGCTGGTTGAAGCAACACAGGTGGTGCGTGGTCGCGTGGTGCTGATGGGTAATGCCGCACACGCCATTCATCCGGTGGCGGGGCAGGGATTTAATCTGGCGCTGCGGGATATTGCATTGCTGGCTGAATTGCTGACTTTGTCATCATCTCAGTCGATGCAGGAAACGCTGGCTACTTACGTGGAGATGCGTGAGCAGGATGCGCAGCAGGTTTATCGCCTGACTGATACATTGGTGAAAGTGTTTTCTAATGATTTTTTTGTGCTGGGGCATGCTCGTTCAGTTGGCTTGTTGGCCACAGATTTGATGCCCTTTGTAAAGCACAAACTGGCACGCCAGAGCATGGGTCTGAGTGGCCGCCTGTCTCGTCTGGGTCGAGGCTTGAAGCTGGGTAGATCGCATGTCTGAAAATAGTCGAACTCACTATGATGTGCTGATTGTCGGCGGTGGCATGGTTGGCCTGACGCTGGCCAATCTATTGCATGATTCCGGTTTGCAGATTGGCGTGCTTGAAAAGTTTGAACCAAAGGAAGTGGGTGACGAGGTGGATATTCGTGTCTCGGCGATCAATCGTGCTTCCCTGAATATTTTTAAGTCTATCGGCGCCTGGCCAGAAATGGCGATGCGTGCCGGTGTCTATCACGATATGCACGTCTGGGATTCGACCGGTGCTGGCATGATTCATTTTGATGCCGCTGAAGCCGGTCTGGATGCACTGGGTTACATTATCAAAAACACTGTGATTCAACAGGCTTTGCAGCGTAGCCTTGAGACGGCTGACAATATTGACTGGATTTGTCCGGCCATCATTAACACAATTAAATTAGGTGATGACGTTCAGCAATTACACCTTGATGACGGGCGTATCCTGGAGTGCAGTTTACTCGCCGGTGCTGATGGCTCACGCTCACAGGTGAGAGCCGCGGCAGGAATTGAGTTCGAGCGCGTATCTTACGGGCAGCGGGCGATCGTCTGCACCGTGGAAACTGAGCAGCCACACGCTGAGACCGCATGGCAGTGTTTCACCCCGGATGGCCCACTGGCTTTTTTGCCTTTGGTGAATGGCCAGAGCTCCATTGTCTGGTCGCTGGAAGAGAACAAGGTGGATGCCATGCTGGTGCTGGATGAAACCGCGTTTTGCCGTGAGCTGGAACAGGCGTTTGAATATCAGTTGGGAACGGTTAAGTTGGTTAGCTCGCGAGCCGCTTTCCCGCTGGGTCATGGTCATGTCGATCAATACGTGCAGAATGGTTTGGCGCTGGTTGGTGATGCAGCTCATAACATCCATCCACTGGCGGGTCAGGGTGCTAACCTCGGCTTTCTCGACGCGGCGGCGCTGGCAGAAGTCATCATGCAGGCTCATGCAGCCAATCGACAGTGGTTTGCTTTGCACACGCTGAGAAAATACGAGCGTGCGCGTAAGGGAGAAAACCAGCTGATGGAATCGGCCATGACCGGTTTTAAATTATTGTTTAGCAACGATAGTCCTGTTCTATCCACGGTGCGCAATGCGGGTCTGGTGATGGTCGATGAACTGCCAGTAATAAAACAGCAGTTTATGAGGCATGCTTTGGGTGCTGATTAAGATAAAATTTGGGGTATTTTTCGCAAGGAACGTAGTAGCATAGGCCTTCGAATTATTGAATAAATATTGAGTTTGTAGCGATGAGCCAGAAGACAGTTTTATACGACAAGCACGTTGAATATGGCGGCAAGATGGTGGACTTTGCTGGCTGGCAGATGCCGGTGAATTATGGTTCACAGATGGATGAACATCATTATGTGCGTCAGGATGCGGGCATGTTTGACGTTTCGCATATGACCATTGTTGATTTAAAAGGCGAGCGCGTTACTGATTTCCTGCGTTATTTACTGGCCAATGATGTCGCCAAACTGAAAGAGGAAGGCAAGGCTCTATACAGCTGCATGCTTAAAGAAGACGGTGGTGTGATTGACGATCTCATCGTTTATTACATGAATGATAGCTGGTATCGCATGGTAGTGAATGCCGGAACGCGTGGTAAAGATATGGTATGGATCAACCAGCAGGCGCCGAGTTTCAGTGTAGATGTCAATGAACGCGCTGATACTGCCATGATCGCTGTGCAGGGTCCGAAGGCGATTGAAAAAGCTATTTCAGTTTTGCCAGTGGATGAGGTTGAAGTGGTGGCCGAGATGAAGCGATTCTCTGGTGCGGATTGTGGTGAGTGGTTTATCGGACGTACGGGTTATACCGGTGAAGATGGTTTTGAGATCATGCTGCCCGAATCCGAAGCGCCTGCGTTCTGGGATAAACTGGCACACGCGGGTGTGAAGCCCTGTGGTTTAGGTGCACGTGACACCCTGCGTTTGGAAGCTGGTATGAACCTTTATGGCTCGGATATGACAGAAGAAACCTCTCCGCTGATTTCAGGTCTGGGCTGGACGATTGCGTGGCAGCCGGAAGATCGAGATTTTATTGGTCGTGCTGCCATTGCGCAGGAACGTGAGCAGGGTGTCAGCCAGAAAATAGTTGGTCTGGTGCTGGAAGAACGTGGCGTTTTGCGCGGTCATCAGAAAGTCGTGGTTGAAAATGTTGGTGAAGGTGAGATTACTAGTGGCACTTTTTCTCCAACTTTGAAACAATCCATAGCTCTGGCACGAGTACCGGCTGAGACGGGTGAATCCTGTCAGGTTGAGATTCGTGGAAAGTTATTAAATGCCCGCGTGGTGAAGCCGGTTTTTGTGCGTGATGGCAAACCCGTATAAAAGAATAAATATATAGAAAAGTAATAGGACGGATTTATTATGAGTGATGTACCTTCAGAATTAAAATACACAGCAGCGCACGAATGGGTGCGTCAGGAAGGCGATGGCAGTGTCACCATCGGTATTACCGATCACGCGCAGGAATTACTGGGCGATCTGGTGTTCGTTGAATTGCCGGAAGTGGGTTCAGACTTAACCGTAGGTGATGCCTGTTGTGTAGTGGAATCCGTGAAAGCGGCTTCGGATGTGTACATGCCGATCAGTGGCGAAATCACCGAGGTGAATGAAGTGCTGGCTGATGCGCCGGAGACCATCAATGATTCTGCTTTTGATGATGGCTGGTTGTTCAAAGTTCAGCCCTCCGCTGAGGTCGAGCTGGATGATCTGATGGATGCCGATGCTTATGAGGCTGAGATTGCCGACTAGTTTTGATGAATACCTCTGTCATGACCGCCCGGTTTTGGCGGAGGTGTTTTTTATTTTTTAATACTAAAACGTAACCCAAGCCAATGCCCTTTATTCCCCATACTGAACAGGAAATCGCTGAGATGTTGCAGGCGATTGGTGTCAATGACATCAGTGTATTGTTCGAAGAGATCCCTGCTCATTTATTAGCCGGTGAATTATCTGAAGTGCCGGTAGGCATGAATGAAATGGAAATTTCACGCTTGATGCATGCACGTGCGGCGCAGCATCCGCAGTCGGTTTGTTTTCTAGGAGCTGGTGCTTACGAGCATCATATCCCAGCAGCGGTCTGGGAAATCACCACACGTGGTGAATATTACAGCGCCTACACGCCGTATCAGGCTGAGGCTTCACAGGGCACTTTGCAGCTAACCTACGAATACCAGAGCATGATGACGGCACTGACCGGCATGGATGTTTCGAACGCCTCTTTGTACGATGGTGCTTCTGGACTGGCGGAAGCTGTGTTGATGGCGGTACGCGGTAATCGTAAATCAAAGTCGCGCAAAATTTTGCTGCCGACTACGGTGCATCCGGCTTATAGAAAAACTACGCAGACGATAGTTCAGGGTCAGAACATCGAACTGTGCGAAGTGGCTTATGACGAAGCTAGTGGTGTCACTAGTCTGGATGCTTTTAAACAACAGGCCGGTGATGACATCACCGCTGTAGTGATTCAACAACCCAATTTCTTTGGTAATCTGGAAGCAGTGGATGAGATTACTGACTGGGCGCACGAGAATAATATTCTGGTGATTGCAGTGGTGAATCCTCTAACACTGGCAATTTTGAAAGCGCCGGGTGAGTGGGGAGCTAACGGTGTAGATATCGCCTGTGGTGATGGTCAGCCTCTGGGCGCGCCATTGTCAGCCGGTGGCCCTTATTACGGTTTTATCTGTTGTACGCAGGCACTGGTTCGTCAGATGCCGGGTCGCATCGTCGGTCGCACGGTCGATCAGGATGGCAAGGAAGGTTTTGTCTTAACCCTGCAGGCGCGTGAGCAACATATCCGCCGTTCCAAAGCGACGTCTAATATTTGTACTAATCAGGGACTGGTGGTGACTGCTTCGACCATACATATGTCGATACTGGGTGCCAGTGGTTTGGAAAAAGCCGCGGCTGCCTGTCACGCCAATACGGTCTCGCTGGTAAAACAGTTGTCGCAAATTGATGGTGTTGAGTGTGCCTTTAATCATCCTTATTTTCACGAAGCCGTGTTGAAGTTAAAGAAACCGGCGAGTGAAGTGTTGGTGGAGTTGGCAGAGAAAAATATTCTGGGTGGTTATGATTTATCTGAATCTTATCCCGAGCTGGGTAATGCAATTTTAGTTTGCGCCACTGAAATGCGAACCGATGAAGAGATTAGTGCTTACGCAAAAGCACTAGTAGAGGTGATCGCCTGATGTTAATTTTCGAACATTCAAAAGCCGGTCGAGAAGGTGCGCCACAGTCACCGAAGAAAAAAGCCAGTGTCATCGATATTCCTGATTCCTTTTTGAGAAAACAAAGTGCAGCCTTGCCCGAAGTTTCAGAAATGCAGGCAGTGCGTCATTACACACAGCTGTCGCAAAAGAATTTTTCTATTGATACCCATTTCTATCCACTGGGTTCGTGCACCATGAAGTACAACCCGCGCGCCTGTAATACGCTGGCGATGTTGCCGGGCTTTTTGTCGCGTCACCCGATGGCACCCGAAGCACAGTCGCAGGGTTTTCTTGCCTGCATGTACGAGCTGCAAACCATGTTGTCTGATGTCACCGGTATGGCGGCTTTCTCGTTGGCACCGATGGCCGGCGCACAGGGTGAGTTTGCCGGTGTCGCCATGATCGAGGCTTATCACAAGTCACGCGGCGACGATGCGCGTAAAGAAATTTTAGTGCCGAATGCAGCGCACGGTACTAATCCGGCCACTGCCACCATGTGTGGTTTCAGTGTGCGTGAAATTCCAACGCTGGAAAATGGTGACGTTGATCTTGAAGCTTTAAAAGCCGCCGTCGGCCCCGAAACTGCGGGGCTAATGCTGACCAATCCTTCAACGCTAGGTGTGTTCGAACGCCAGATCGAAACCATCGCTAAAGTGGTACATGAGGCGGGCGGTCTGCTGTATTACGATGGTGCCAACCTGAATGCGATTCTCGGAAAAATTCGACCCGGTGATATGGGTTTTGATGTAATCCACAGTAATCTGCATAAAACATTTTCAACGCCCCACGGTGGTGGTGGCCCCGGTGCTGGTGCGGTCGGTGTTGCTGAAAGACTGAAACCATTTTTACCGCTACCCGTTGTCACCAAAGAAGGTGAAGACTATCGCTGGATGACGGAGAAAGATTTGCCGGAAACGATAGGCCGCTTATCTGCGTTCATGGGCAATGCGGGTGTACTGTTACGCGCTTATATTTACATGCGCATGCTGGGTCGTGAAGGTATGGTGCGAGTGGCTGAGTTTGCTACCTTGAATGCCAACTATATGATGAGTGAGGCCAAACGCCGAGGTTTTGAACTGGCGATTCCTGATCGACGAGCCAGTCATGAATTTATTATCACGCTGAAAAATGAAGCGCGTGATCTACACGTAACGGCGATGGACTTCGCTAAACGCTTACTGGATTTAGGCTACCACGCACCAACTACCTATTTCCCTCTGCTGGTGCCTGAGTGTTTATTGATCGAGCCAACAGAAACCGAAGCCAAGGAAGCGCTGGATGGTTTTATGGGTGCGTTAGAACAAATTCGTGAAGAAGCCAAAACCGATGTCGACCTGGTTAAGGGCGCGCCTTATACCTTGCCGGTAAAACGTCTGGATGAAGTCAGAGCTGCACGTCAGCTCGATCTTGCCTGGAAGGGCGATGAAGTTGAATAGAGCTTAGAGTTTTCGCACGCAGTTTCGGCCATCTGACTTGGCCTGATACAGCGCCTTATCAGCGCGGTCTATCAGTGATTCCGAATCATCTGAAGATGGATCCAGTTCCGCAACACCAAAACTTGAGGTGACACGTCCAATCTTGAAGCGGTGTTGTTCTATATCCTGTTTTAATCTTTGTGCGTGCTCTGTTGCGCCTTCTAAACCCGTGGATGTTGCGAGTATGATGAACTCCTCACCGCCATAACGTGCGAAAATATCCGAACTGCGGTTGGCGTTGGAAATGATATCGGTGAATTCTTTCAGAACAACATCACCGGTCGCATGGCCGTGAGTATCGTTAATTTGTTTAAAATGATCTATATCTAAAAAGATAACCGAGAGCTGCCCGCCGTAGCGTTTGACTTTATCAGTTTCGGCATCCATCAAACGAGTGAAATGCAGGCGGTTATATATGCCGGTGAGTGAGTCAGTGTAAGCGACTTCTTTTAGCTGATCACCGAGTAGTTTAATACGTGCCAGTAAATAGCCGAATAAGATACCAGCGAAAGTTGGCATAATGAATGAGATGTAACTTAATTCTATGCCGAGTATAAATTTGGCATGAACAACATTCAGTTCCGCAGTAAATAAGCAGGCCAGAAGCATATAGACAGCGTAAATAAAAGCCTTGCTATCAAAAATCTGAAACTGTTTAATGTTTTCGAGTGATTTCATGATTGGTGTGATTGTGACAGACTGTTATCGATATTTCATCATCTATATCAATAAATTCTAATATTATTTTCAGGGGTAAAAATATCTACGCGTGCATAATATCTGGCTGGGAGATGACCGCGCCGATGATTAAGCCGTTAAATTAGCAGCGGATTCGCGCATGGTAGCCTCATCGACAACACCAGTTAAAACGCGTTCACCAAATACAAAGCTGGGTACGCTTTTAATTTGATATTTCCTGGCTTGGTTGAAGTTTTCCAGTAGGCGTTGCTGGTGTTTTGGGTTGATCCATACGCTATCAATGAATTTGTCATCGATGCCGCAGTTTTTCGCAATCTCTCGAAGTGTGTTCCTGTTGCCGATATTTCTGTTATCAACAAAAAAAGCTGAGAATAATTTTTCATGTAGTGCGTAAAAAATTTCGCGGCCGAGTTGTTTGCTGGCTTCGGCTAACAGTAATGCGTCTTTGGAATTGGTGGTAAAAGTGTGTTCGGCCAGCGGAATATTTTCTTCTTCGGCGACACGCTTCAGGTTTTTCATTAACTCATCCCAGAACTCGGAAGAATAATCTAGATCGGTGACCGGTTCACCTTCGGCGGAATTTTCAGGGTGTATTTCCAGAAAGCACCAGTTTATTTTCAGATCATATTCATCTTTGAGGCGCATCAGCCGGTGATGGCCAACGTAACAGAAAGGACAGATGTAATCACTGAAAACGGTAATCTGGATTTCTGGAAGACTGGACATTTCATTTCTCTCAAAGAAATAACATTTTCAATCCTATCAGCATCATGAACAGAGCAAAGCTCTTTTTTAGTGTGTGTTCAGGCAAGCGATGCGCCAGTTTTGCACCCACGGGGGCGAACAGGAAACTGGTGATAATGATGAGTGAAAATGCAGGAAGATGCACATAGCCTAGCGTTTGATCTGGTAAATTATTGACTGACCAGCCAGCGTAAACATAGGAGGCCGTACCAAATATGGCGATGGGAAAGCCGCAGGCGGCTGAGGTGGCGACAGCGTTGCGAATGGCAATATTGTGCCAGTGCAAAAAAGGTACGGTGAGTGTGCCGCCACCAATGCCAACGATGCTCGAAATGAGGCCGATGATAAAACCACCGGTAGTCGATTTTATTTTATCGAGTGAAACGGCGTGTTGTTGGCTCTGGTGATTCCACAATATATACAGGGCCATGATAAATTCAAAAATGCCGAAGGTGGGCTTGAGAATATCCGTTTTAATTTCGCTGGCAGCGATGCCACCAAACCAGGCACCGATGCAAATACCGGGTGCCAACAATAAAAATACTGGCCAGAGTACCGCTTGTTTTTTATGATGTGCGCGGGCGGATGAAATTGAAGTAATGATAATGGTTGCTAGCGAGGTCGCCAACGCCATGTGCATGATATGTTCAGCGGACAGGTTTTGCGCGCTGAAAATGAAATAGAGAATCGGAACGATAATGAGTCCGCCGCCCACACCCAATAATCCACTAGCCAGACCAGCGAATATGCCGGTGGCCAGATAGAGTAATGGGTCGATCATTTTCTAAGCGTTATACGTGCTATGAATTTTTTCTAGTAGTTCACAATCAATCATGCTATGGCCATGAGCATTGCCTGCCAGAACATTAAATGGTTGATCAGGTTCACCCATGATATCGAGCACGATGGCCGCGCCGCTGAAATCATCGTCCTGGGTGTAGCCATTGATGGTGATGATGGTGGTCAGGTCAGCATCCTGTGATGACAGAATACCGTTACGAGAATCTTCAAAAGCTAGACACTGCTCAGGTTTTAAATCCATGGCTTTCAGGGCAAAGTTGTAAATATCACCCGCTGGTTTTTTAGCAGGTACGATGTCACCGGCAGCGATGACTTCAAACCAGTCCAGAGAAGCTGCGCCCAATGTATGGGTGAGCAGTGCGGTTACATTCTCGGGTGTGGTTGTGGTGGAAATAGCCAGACGATAGCCTTTTTCACGGGCTTCGTTGATCAATCTTTCAACACCCGGACGAAGTGGAATTGCACCTGTTGATAGTAGCTCGGTGTAGTGACGAGTTTTGGCTGCGTGTAATTCAGGCACCATGTCGTCAAAGTTTTCAGGCAGATTATCACCGCCGAGTAGGTCGGAGACGCAGTAGCGCATGCGCTCTTTGCCACCGGTGACGGCCAGTAATTTGCCGTAGAGTTCGACATCCCAGTGCCAGTCGATACCGTATTCATCAAAGGCTGCGTTGAAGGCGACGCGGTGACCATCTCGCTCCGTATCGGCCAGCGTGCCATCGACGTCAAAAATAAGTGCTTTTAGTGTAGTGTTTTTCATAAATGTGGATTCTACATGATCCAGCACACTGTATTCATTAGAGTCAGCACGGATTTGGTGTTAAGTTACGCCCTGTCTTTATTTTGAGTTATCAGGAATTTGAGTCCGATATGACCGCACCGGCTGAACCATCAATTGAATTAAAATCTGACGAGCGCTATTCCTGGGCGTATATACGTTCAATAGGCAAAGAGCATAAGCGCACCTTGGTTATTGCGCATATGATAGCGATTTTTTCTGCACTGCTGAGCGTGCCCGTACCCATATTAATGCCCATGCTGGTCGATGAGGTTTTGTTAGACAAACCAGCAACAATAGTCGAGTTTATCTCGCGAATTTTTCCCGAGGACTGGCTGGGGCCAGTACTGATTATTGTCGTCGTCATGCTGGTTTCCATCGTCCTGCGTTTGATCTCTTTGTTATTGGCGGTCTGGCAGACTCGAAAATTTACCTTTATCGCAAAAGATATCAGTTACCGAATACGTGCTGGTTTGCTGGCGCGTTTGCAAAAAATATCCATGTCGGAATATGAAACTATGGGCACGGGTGCTATCACTTCGCATTTTGTTACCGACATCAATGCGATTGATGATTTTATTGGCGTCACTCTGAGTAAATTTCTGGTGGCGGTGCTAACGGTAGTTGGTATTTCTGTCGTTCTTTTGTGGATGCACTGGCAGTTGGCACTGTTCATTATTTTCATGAACCCAGTGGTGATTTATTTCACCATGGTCATGGGTAAAAAAGTTAAGAAACTGAAAAGACGTGAGAATACGGCATTCGAAGTTTTTCAGCAGTCCCTGAGTGAAACATTGGATGCCATTCAGCAAATCCGCGCCAGTAATCGTGAACAGCATTACTTGCAACGCGTCACTGAGAGCGCCCAGGAATTAAAAAAACACATGGCGGCTTATGGCTGGAAGAGTGATGTCGCCAGCCGACTTTCATTTTTTATTTTCCTGATGGGTTTTGAAGTTTTTCGGGGTCTCAGTATGGTACTGGTGTTATTCACCGACCTGAGCATTGGTGAAATGTTCGCCGTCTACGCCTATCTCTGGTTCATGATGACGCCGGTACAGGAAATACTGAGCATGCAATACAGTTTGTTTGGGGCAAATGCAGCACTGGATAGAATCAACAAATTGGTGGCGCTCGAAAGAGAGCCAAATTATGAACACCGTGCTAATCCCTTTCTGGATAAGCATACGGTGGCGCTGCGAGTTGAGAATATTTATTTTTCCTACGGCGAAGAACTTAATGTGCTCGATGGCGTTAGCCTGAATATTGCGGCGGGCGAGAAAGTAGCGCTGGTTGGTGCCAGTGGTGGTGGTAAATCAACACTGGTACAGATTATTCTGGGGCTTTATCCTGCTGATTCGGGTGAGCTTTATTTCGATGACATCAATGTGAAGCAGATAGGACTGGACATAGTAAGAGAAAATGTAGCGACTGTGCTACAGCACCCCGCCATGTTTAATGATACCGTGCGTGAGAATTTGTGTCTGGGACGCCAGCACGATGATGAAGTCATCTGGCAGGCTCTGGCGATTGCTCAGCTGCGTGATGTCATTGAAAAAATGCCAGAGGGTCTGGAAACAATTGTTGGTCGAAGTGGTGTTCGCATATCGGGCGGACAGCGACAACGTCTGGCGATTGCCCGCATGATTCTGGCTGATCCCAAAGTAGTGATACTGGATGAGGCGACATCGTCACTAGATACAGAAACAGAAGCACGTCTGCACGAAGCCATGCATGAGTTTTTGCAGCAAAGAACCACGCTGATTATTGCCCACCGTTTAAGCGCAGTGAAGCAGGCAGATCGCGTGCTGGTATTTGATGCGGGTAAAATTATTGATGAAGGTCATCACGAAGAACTGATAGATCGAGATGGTTTGTACCGAGATCTTTATAAGGGCCATTAATAAATAGCTATTAACAGAAAGGAAATATTATGAAGCGTTATTTCTCAGGTTTGAAACAGTTTTTGTTAGCAGTTGGATTTTCTTTGTTCATGGCACCTGCACACGCCACGCCTTTTGAACAGGGAGATATTGATGTTTCACTGGTGGTAGGTTCTGGGCAGGCATTCAATGATAACTACACGATTATTGGTGCCGGTATTGGTTACTATGTTGCAGATGGTCTGAAACTGGGTATCGATGGGCAGACATGGACGGGTGGTGAAGTTTCAATCAATAAATACAGCCCGCAGATTCAATACGTGATGATGCGCAAAGAAAAGCTGAAACCCTATGTTGGCGTTTTTTATAGAAAAACAACTATCGAAGGTTTTGAAGACCTGGATTCTACCGGAGGCAGAGCAGGGTTTTATCTCTCTGGTCAGGGTGGCCACTATATTAGCATTGGCGTTGTGCACGAGAGCTATCTCGACTGTGATGAAACGATCTATGTTTCCTGCTCTGATACCTATCCAGAGATAGCGATTACATTCAGCCTTTAGTTGTGAGATTAATTTGCGGTATAATTGTGCTCTTAATTTATTCTGGAGAAAATCGTGGCTACTGTTGAACTAGATAAAGATAATTTTGAAGCAACCATTACTGACAATGATATCGTGGTTGTCGACTTCTGGGCACCCTGGTGTGGCCCGTGCAAATCATTTGCACCGATTTATGAAACTGTATCAGAAAAACATAAAGATGTAGTTTTTGCAAAAATTAATACCGAAGATCAGCAGGAATTGGGTGCAAGTTTTAATATTCGCTCCATCCCGACTTTGATGCTGTTCCGCGAAAAGATTGTTATTTTCTCACAGGCAGGTGCATTGCCAGAAAGTGCTCTGGAAGAAATCCTGAGCAAAGCCAAAGAACTGGATATGGATATGGTTAGAGCAGATATTGAAAAGCAACAGGCAGAAGCAGAGAAAGCAGATAGCTAGTGTTTTTTTAAAATCAAAAGGCCGGATATTGTCCGGCCTTTTTTTTTGCATAATTGGTCGTTGGGTTATTGCTCATGATTAATTTGAGTTGTTATGAATTGTTAGAGATATTATGCCAGAAGGGCCAGAAATAAGACGTCTTGCTGATGAGCTGGAAAAACAGGTGGCGGGTCGTGTCATTGATCGTATTTTCTTCGGTCTGGATTTTTTAAAGCAATGGCAGCAGCGCTTAACCGGATCAAAGATTAAGAAGATTGAAACCTATGGCAAGGCGATGGTAACTCGTCTGGATATGGGTAGTGATGATGATTTAAATATCTATAGCCACAATCAATTATACGGTCGCTGGATTTTTTGTAACACGGATGAATACCCCGACAGTAAACGACAGTTGCGTATGGCGATAGATTGCCAGGGGCGGTCTGCGCTTTTATACAGTGCTTCTGATATTGCTGTGCTAAGCAATGATGACCTTGGGCAGCATGCCTTTATCAGTAAGCTGGGGCCTGATATATTGAATAAATCAACGACGGTAGAGTGCGTTGTTGAGCGTTTGGATTCGGAGAAATTTCGGAATCGTCAGTTGGGTAGAGTGCTAACCGATCAGTCCTTTGTTGCCGGGCTGGGCAATTATCTTCGCTGTGAAATCTTATTTTATGCACACCTTCATCCCAAAACTCGTAGCCGTGATCTGAATAATGAGCAATTGCATTTACTGGCCAACACGATACTTGAATTAACACGCCAGTCTTATCAAACTGCGGGCATAACTAATCAGCCTGAATATGCACAACAATTAATGAAGCAGGGTGCTTCTTTTGAAGATGCCCGCTTTTATGTTTTTAGGCGCAGTGGCCTGGCCTGTTATCGTTGCGGTGGTATGGTCGAAAAATTTACCCAGGCAGGGCAGGCGTGTTTTTGTTGTCTGCAGTGTCAGAAAGAATAAATATGAGTGTGAAAATTATGACCTTAAATAAAACCTCTATAAGTAGCCTGTTTTTGTTAGTTCTAAGCAGTATTGTGATGATGACAGGGTGCTCGATCCCTATTTGTTGTGCTCCAGATATTGATGAACCTCCGTCACGTCCGATGACTGAGGTTGAAAAGAGGAAAAAGTTGATCGGTGATTCATTAGATCTTTTTGCAAACCGGAAATTTGACGAGCTTACTAAGTTGTATGCCAATGAGGTAAGGCATCAATTTAAAAAATCCATTCAGGAACAGGGTCCAAAAATGACAGATAAGGAGATCAGTGATTATGTTGAGGTGATGAGTGAGTTTGAATTTAGTAAGGAAACAAATCTGAGAGGCAAAAATGGCTGGTCACTTGCTTATCGTGCAAAGAATTCAGATGGGAGGTTTATTGTTTATTTTATTCTTAAGGAAGATGGTGAGTACAGAATTCTTGAGCAGAGAAGAACTCGGGTTTCTCGGTAAGTTAAGTGCCAGGAAAGTTACCTGAGGTTTATTAAAGAAATATTTCCTGTCTCAATGGCTAAAAGCCTGTTCAGCAGGTACCGGCTTGCCAAATATATAACCCTGAATCAGATCACATTCCATCTCTCTTAGTAGCTGCAACTGATCTGGCGTTTCCACTCCCTCTGCCACGGTTTTAAGCTCAAGGCTTTTAGCCAGAGCGATGATGGCTCTGGCAATACTTTCGTCCTGTGGGTTGGTGGTGAGATCAAGGACAAAACTGCGATCAATTTTCAGGGTATCGATTGGGAATCGTTTGAGATAGCTGAGTGATGAGTAACCCGTACCGAAGTCATCAATCGAGATGCTCACACCCAACGCTTTGAGGTTGTTGAGTACGCTGATGGAAGTTTCAACGTCATCCATTACTGCACTTTCAGTTAATTCTAAATCGAGTAATTTGGGGTCAACTTCAAACAGGGTTAGTGCCTGCTGCACAATGCCAACCAGGTTGGATTGCTGAAATTGCAGGCTTGAGATGTTGATGCTGATCTTTGGTGTGGGCTCCGATGATTGTTGTAGTTTTGCAAGTTGTTCGCAGGCGCTCGTGATGACCCACTCACCGATGGGGACAATGAGTCCGGTTTCTTCAGCAACAGGGATAAAGTTACCCGGTGGTATCATGCCGTGTTCAGGGTCAATCCAGCGGATGAGTGCTTCATGGCCAACAACCTCTTCAGTTACCGTATCAACTTTAGGCTGATAATAGAGTTCCATCTCATCACGATCTAATGCACCTTTTAAGCGCATCTCGAATTTAAATTTATCGAGAGTGTGGATGTTCATTTCTTCTGTAAAGCAGTGAATGCTTTCAGTATTGCTTTCTCTGGCGTGACGACAGGCAATTTCAGCGCGACTCATCAGTGTTTCTACATCATCACCGTCGACGGGGAAGATAGCGATGCCATAGGAGCCAACTAAATTATCTATTTGATGTTCACCAATCTGGTAGTTTGCTTCCACCTCTGTGCGCAGATCCTGAAGTAGGCGAATCACTAAGTCAGTGTTCTCTATATTCGGTAGTGCTACAGCAAAACGAATACCACCAATACGTGCAGATCGATGCTCAACGGTAGTGCGAAGCAGGTTACAGAGCCTGGATGCCCATTGATTTAATAATTGATCGCCGACCTCTCGACCAAAAATCTCATTGAGCATTTTCATTTTTTCGATGGTGATATGAATCATAGCGAAACTCTGCTGCGATTTTTTGTGTGCTTCGGTCATCTCATCCATCCAGTGGTTGAAAAGATGGCGATTGGGCAGGCCGGTGTCTGGATCGAAATTGGACAGAGCGTGAACCTTCTCTTGAATCTGACGTTGAATCTGCTCTGCCTTTTTGAGCGCGCGAATCTCCTGAATGACGACCAGACGTTCCTGATGACCATCAACTAGTGCATTAACGGGACGAAGATAGACGGGAATGTTTTCACCTGATTTATGTAGCAGGGCTATCTCATACATGTCCTCACTGCCGCTGGCCATGTTTTTCTTTACCAGTTCATGATATCCCGGTGTTATCCATTTAAAGACATTTGTACCTACAATTTCATCGGTAGTGAAACCACTCATTCTACTCAATGCTGGATTAGCATCGGTAATCATGCCGTTGATGTGGAAGATGAGGCCTTCATGAGATTTATCAAAGAAATGCTCCATGCGAGCCTTGCGGCCGGGGAATGGGCTGTATTCATTATTGTTTTGATCAGACAACGGTGACGCTCCTACTTAAAATCAATCCGATTATTTCTGCATGCCAGTAAACAAGAATAGATAAAGACCCTACTGCTGTCAAAGGATTTATGCCCTGCCCCACTCATGATGAATATTGGCTATGCGTGATATTCCTCAGCATTTCTGTCATCAATGCTATCGATAATTTTGTCTTCTGGCTTATAAAGAATCATCGCGATATCAATCAGGTTTTTGGTTATTCTTGATGCATTGGAACTGTCGTTGGTTAATGAACTGGCCATCTCGTTGGTGATTTCACCTTTTACAAGAAGTTCTTCTACGTGGCCAGTTAATAGTACGTCCATTTTTTCAGCTTTACTTCTTTGGTTGTTGATTTTATCGAGGTGTTCTGCAAGGTTTTCAGCGGGGCCAATGCGTTTAATTTCTCGAACGACTTTGAGTATACGTCGTCTTAGTACGTTGTATTCTTTTCGTAATGTTTCGTTATCCGATCCCATGTAACGCTCGAGGTTCTCATGTAATGGTTTCATTCGTTTTACTATCTGCACCAGCAATCTATCTGCAACAAGGATGTTACGAATACTCTCGATTTGTTCATGTGTGGGTTTGGTTAATTTTTGTAACTGGGTCGCGTAGTCAAGAATTCGGCCGTAGATGATTTTTATTTGCGTGGCATAAATTAGATCAATGTCAATTTTGATGGTTTTGGGTGATATATCGAGAATTTTTATTATGTCCTGTTCAGATTCAAGGTCATGTCGATGAACGCCCAGGCCGTGTGAAAAAACTTTGTATGCTGCATTTTCCAGTAAGCGCACAGATTCATCGGTTAAGGCTTTGATGCCAGTTTGACTGTACTTTAATGAAGATTTTGTTAGAAACTGTGGTTGATCAATCTCGACTTCTTTTTCCTCAACGGCTGGTACCATGCGTATCGCCAGATTGACGATAATCTTAATAAATCCGATTAGTACAACGGCATTAAGAATATTAAAGACGGTGTGAAAAATTGAAATAGCTATTGGAATAGCTGCGGCGCTTAAAAATGGTGACGCCCCCTCTATTTGTTCAACTACGCGTCCCACTGCATTAAGGAAAGGATAGAACAGTATTAAAATCCAGACAGAGCCGAGTACATTAAAAATCAGGTGTGCTCGTGCAGCACGTTTGGCGTGATAGTTACCAATAATGGCGGCGAGATTTGCCGTGATCGTTGTGCCGATATTCTGACCCACAACCATCGCTGCGGCAATATCAAAAGCTATCCAGCCTTCGAAACACATCAACAGTGTCAGCGCCATGGCTGCACTAGACGATTGTATAACGAGTGTTAGTAATGTGCCGATGCCCAGAAACATCAGTATTGATAAAAAACCTTTGGATGTGTATTCGGCCAGAAATTCCAGCGCTTCGGGATGGTCACCAATATTGGGTACCGACTCTTTTAGGAACTGTAAGCCGATGAATAGCAGGGCAAAGCCAACAATAAAATAACCCCACTGTCGGGCTTTTTCGCTTTTTGAAACCGTGAGTAAAAATCCAGCGCCAACCAGTGGCAATGCAATAGCGCTCATTTTCACTTTGAAGCCAAGAATGGTGATCAACCAGGCAGTGACTGTGGTGCCGATGTTGGCGCCCATGATAACGCCGACGGCTTCGGTGAGCGTGAGCAAACTGGCATTGACGAAACTGACCACCATCAGGGTAGTGGCAGAAGAAGACTGGATGGCGGCGGTTATGAGAAATCCAGTTAGTAATGCAAAAAATCGGTTTGAGGTGGTGGTGGCGAGAATGCTCCGCATCTGATCGCCCGCCAGCATCATCAGGGAATCACTCATGACTTTCATTCCGTAAAGAAACAGTCCGAGTGAGCCTAATAGCGTTAGTAAATCAGCGAAACCAAAATCCATAGCATCATTTTTTATTATTGGATAATAACCGTAACATTAGCATGCTATGAGTGTTTTAACATACTGTCGATAAGCTTGATGTTGATCAATATTTCAGTTTTTGCTATCAGCACAATTATGAGTGTGCCGTTTAACTTTATCTGGTGTGGCTTATGAAACGTGTTGTGATATTTTTTGTGCTTTATTTCTGTTTTGTCGGTGAGGTTTTAGCCGTTGAAATTACGCGTGCAGTCATGCTGAGCAATTCCTGTGCAGCTTGCCATGGCACCAATGGCAAAAGTCCGGGTGAGATTCCGGCGATCAATGGTAAATCCTCTCGGTTTATTTCTCAGGCACTACAGGAGTTTCGTGATAACAAGCGTCCGGCAACGGTGATGGGTCGACATGCAACGGGTTATACGGATGAAGAAATTTTGCTCATTGCTGATTATTTTTCAAGCTTACCTTAGGCGTTTATTATGAAAAATTACAGTCGTAGAAAATTCATAAAGCTGCTGGGCGGAACGGGTGCTGCGTTATCTACAGCTGGTTTATTGAGTGGTTGCATAAAAACAACGTCAGCGAGAGTTGTGATAGTCGGTGGTGGCTTTGGTGGCTCAACCTGCGCCAAATATTTGCGTAGCTTTGATGTCAGTCTGGATATCACGCTGATCGAGCCATCCCCTAAATTTGTTACCTGCCCGTTCAGTAATATGGTGATCAACGGTATGCGAACGATGGACAGCATTACTCATGACTACGAAGCGCAGATTAATCGTGGCATTAATGTTGTGCATGCACGGGTACAGGATGTCGATGCAGTAGCAAAGAAAGTGACGCTCGATAACGGCAAGGTGCTTGGCTATGATCGACTGGTGCTTTCGCCCGGTATTGATTTTAAATGGGATGAGATCGAAGGTATGCAGGCATCCGATACCGAGATTATTCCTCATGCCTGGCAAGGTGGCTCGCAGACGACATTGCTGCGCAATCAACTTACGGCAATTTCTGATGGTGGTGTTGTCATTGTTGCGCCGCCAGAAAATCCATTCCGTTGCCCCCCCGGCCCTTATGAGCGTGTTAGTTTAATCGCGCATTATTTAAAACAGCACAAACCCAAATCAAAAATTCTGGTGCTCGATGCCAAAGACAAATTTTCCAAGCAGCCACTGTTTATGCAGGGCTGGGAAAAACTGTATCCCGGTATGATTGAATGGGTGGCTGGCAGCAAAGGCGGGCGTATCGATGAGGTTGATGTTGCAACGCGTACTCTGTACGCAGAATTTGGTGATGCACATAAAGCCGATGTGGTGAATTTTATTCCACCGCAAAAAGCGGGAGTGATTGCACACCGTGCGGGTCTGACTAACAATGATGGCTGGTGCTTTGTCAATCAACGAACTTTTGAATCTAAGGTGCATAAAGATGTGCACGTTATTGGTGATGCCAGTATTGCAGGCGCGATGCCCAAGTCCGGTTTTGCGGCAAACAGTCAGGGCAAGGTATGTGCCGCGGCTATTGTTAGCTCTTTAAGAGGTGTTGCCATGCCAGATCCTTCGTATGTAAATACCTGTTACAGTCTGGTGTCGCCTGATTATGGTATTTCGGTGGCTGCGGTCTATCGTCATAGTGAAGACAAGGGTATTTATAAAACCGGTGGTGGTGTCAGCCCGATAGATGCGGATGCAGCGTATCGTCTACGCGAAGCGCGTTTTGCCAAAGGCTGGTACGACAGTGTCACCATGGATACGTTTGGTTAATCAAAAACTTTCTTGCGCATATCCTTGGTGCGACCATGTTTGGTCTTGCTATCCATACGTTTCTTTTGTGAGTTTTTACTGGGTTTGGTGACTCTGCGTTTTTTTTGGGTAACAGATGCTTTTTGAATTAATTCCTGAAGCCGTTTGAGTGCAGCTTCCTTGTTTTTTTCCTGACTGCGAGTTTGCTGCGCCTTGATAACGATGATGCCTTCTTTATTGATGCGATGGTCTCTCAGTGCCAGCAATCGTTCTTTATAAAACTCAGGCAGTGATGAGGCGTTGATATCAAAACGCAAATGAATGGCGGTGGAGACTTTGTTGACGTTCTGCCCACCCGCTCCCTGTGAGCGAATGGCGCTGATCTCTATTTCGCTGTCATCAATACTGACGTTATTGCTAATCGTTAACATGACATAGAGTGGTTTTAGCCGTACAGACAGAGATAAGCAGTTTCAGTTTCAACTTTGACATCAAAAGCACTGTTTGCTCCAACCTTAAAAGATTCGCCTGCATTGTAGGTAGTGAATTCATTTTCACCTGCAAGCTTGATGGTGAGTGCGCCACTAACGATAGTCATTTCTTCTTTGTCATCAGTGTTGAAAACATATTCGCCCGGCACCATGACACCAACGGTTGCAGGTAGCGTATCAGTCTTGAATGCAATGGACTTGATATTGCCGTCAAAATATTCATTCACTTTTAGCATGTTTGTTCTCTTTATAAATTTTGTAATGAGTTATGAAAGTGGTTGCTAGCCCGGCTGACCATCAATGCGTGGCTTAACCAGCATAGGTGCGAACAGGATAAGGAAAAGCCCAAAGCCACTAATCCAGAGTATTTGTGAAATCGCAACCCATGTCATGTACTGCGCTGGTAAAAGCAGCGGCAGGAAGACGCGAGCAAATGCCCCCGCAATTAATAGCAGGAATGCAATCGACAAGCCGCGTGGTGGTTGTTGCACATTACGACCGGTGTGGCCAAGCGTTACGCGTGACATCATGCCGACAGTTAAAATGCCGATACCACCTGCGGTGAATGCGTGTACTGCAATAAAGGGTGATACGCCAAGCCAGACTGAAGCGGCTTTGAATGCAAAACCCAGAGTCAGGAACAAATAGGCAATATAGAGCACCCAGAGCATGGGTGCTTTCCACAGGGCTTTAGTGTGCCAGTCATAGCAACGAATGGCGTGTAGTACAAAAAGAACAGCGGCCAGTGCGCCAGCTATTTTGGTTTGTGTAAAAACTACATCGCTTATCCATAAAGCGGCCAACAAAACCATGCTGCTCGTATCCAGCCATTTTCTGTTGCTCAGGCTTACTTGTGCATTCACGCCTCTTTCAATAAAGAAGGGGATAACGCGTCGTCCCATGACAAAGATAATAGTGAGCACAAGATAAAGACAGGAGTAAATGCCGATGCGTTCGCCACCTTCTACAAGGCCGAGGAGGCCAGCGTAGTAAAAGGAGTTGGCGAGGAACATTGCAAATAGAATGGCAAGAATTCCAGCCTGAGACCATTGTTCTACTTTTGTGATGGGTCTCGCAATGGCAAAGGCCGTGGCCAGTACGAATGAGCAATCGAGCAGGGCAACCAATCCGACTGAGCCAATATTCAGTATGGGTAAAAGCCGTGCTAGCAGCCAGATTGAAAACAAAGCCATGAGAAGTTTGCCATTAATGGTTTGATGTCCCGTCCAGTTTTTTACTGCGGCGAGTAAAAAGCCAGCGATCACCGCCAGTGCATAACCAAACAGCATTTCATGGGCGTGCCAGGTTGTTGGGTTAATATCGAGTAGTGGCATTTGCCATTTAAATACATAAATACCCATCCAAACCATCATGGAAATAATAGAAAAGCTGGCGGCACCGATAAAGAAAGGGCGAAAGCCAAGCTCCCAGAGGGCGATTGTAGTTTCAGTTTGCTGGTTTGGTTCAGAGATGTTTAGCATGAGTCATTTTTGAATTTACTAAAGAGGGTATATTTTAATATTAATTTGAGCATTTGGATAAAAATATTGTGTTTTTATTTTGAATGAGATGTATTTCTGACTTCAGTATCAGGTGTCAGAGTCAGTGAAGCATCGACTCCGAGGCCTGATTATTTAAACACCATGCGGCGCAAAATCTGGCTCAGAAAACAATTTACACTAATATCAGAAACAACTACTCTCTGAACCGGGTTTTCTTTTGATTTAAAATTGACACCTGGCATCTTCTTTAGATTTATACTTGCCCTTCAAAGTCATTACCCCTATTCAATGTTCATTGGGAGAGCCACTGTGGAAAGTAATGTAATACAGGAACATGTTAGGCAACTTACTGAGAGTTTGCTCAATGCTCTGAGCAGTCCCCAGTTTTATTCGCAAGCAGGCATTATCATTCTTGCCATAATCATGGCCTACGCCTTCTTTCGTTTGATTGATCGTCATTCTGACTTACTCAAGCCGGCCAGGAGTAAAACACATTTTTTCTGGTTACGTGATGCCATCTATCAGATTAGAAGCCTGCTACTGCCACTCTTCATTATTCTGTTTATGGTAATGGCTGTTGATTTCAGCGACTATTTTATTAAAGAATCGTGGCTGGTTCGTGTTGCTCAGGGACTGGCTGTGGTACTGATCATTTATTCAATTATTTCCCGCTTCGTTTCCAATCTTTTTATCAAAGCCGTTTTTAAATGGATCGCGATTCCCATTGCGCTACTTCAGGTTTTTGGATGGCTTGATGGTGTCACCGGCTATCTTGAATCTTTATACGTCGAAATGGGTAATATAAAAATTTCCGCCTATGGCGTTGCGCGTGTCGTTGTTTTCGGTTCAATTTTGTTCTGGCTCGGTCGCATATCTAACGCGATTGGACAAAAGGCCATTCGTCAGCAAAAAAATCTGGACGTTGGCACACGCGAGGTTTTTGCCAAACTTTTTCAGGTTACTTTGTATCTGGTGATCTTCATTCTTCTGCTACAGGCGATGGGCATCAATATTACGACCCTGGCAGTATTCGGCGGCGCACTTGGTGTTGGTCTTGGCTTTGGTCTGCAGTCAATCGCCTCAAACTTTATCTCAGGCATTATTCTGTTACTCGACCGCTCACTCGCCGTTGGTGATTACATCGAGCTGGCCGATGGACAAAAAGGTACGATCCGTGAATTAAATATGCGTTCGACAACACTTGAGACCTATGATGGAAAAGATATCATGGTGCCCAATGAGCAATTTATTACTACCAGTTTTATCAACTGGACACATAAGAATAAAAAACAGCGTTACTCTATTAATCTACAGGTTGCCTATAGCACTGACCTGCATCATTTATTCGATTTGCTCAGAGAAGTCGTTGCCGGCCATCCAAAGGTACTCAGTGGCCCTGATCTACCCATTGAAGAAATTCCTGATGCCGAAATAAGTAGTTTTGGTGATTCGGGCGTTAATATTCTTATTGAATTCTGGATGGAAGGTATTGATGATGGTGAGCACCGGGTTGGCGGTGACCTGCTACTCATGATCTGGGATGCGCTTAAAGAACATCAGATTGAAATTCCTTTCCCTCAACGCGAAGTTAAAATCGTAAAAGTTGGTGAAGGCATACAACTTTAGAAATATTGAGATTGTTTTTAACTAAAATCCGACTTATAAATTAAATTATTCACCTGAGAGCAGCAACCTCCAATGACACAGGTTAATCCTATAGAAAAGCAAGATGAACCAAATCAGGTAGACTATATCATCGGTAATTTAAAAGCCGGAGATGATATAGCAGTAAGCGGCCACCTTGAGCTTCTACATGCCGCAGAAATTGCCAGTCTTCTAGAATCATTACCCCCCGAACAACGTCAACATCTTTGGAAGCTAGTACCACAGGAAATTGGGGGTGAAACCCTTACCTATCTAGGTGACGAAGTAAGAGGCAGCATCATTGATAAAATGAAAGATGCTGACGTAGTCACTGCCACTGAAACCATGAACGTGGAAGATCTTGCGGGTGTCATGGATGAGCTATCTGATGGCATAAGTGAAGCAGTGCTGGAATCGCTCGATGAAGACCGCCGCCTGCGACTGGAAACCACCCTCTCTTTTGATGAGAACACTGCCGGCCGACTGATGAGTACCGATGTAATCAGCGTACGCAAAAATGTTACTCTCGCGGTTGTATTACGTTACCTGCGTCGCCTGAAACCATTACCAATGCATACTGACGCTTTGATGGTAACAGATGAACATGGTACGTGTCTCGGCAAGTTGACGCTTGCTGATACAGTATCTGAGCACCCGGATACTGTGGTAAGCGATGTCATGCGGGAAGCTGCCGACTGGGTACAAGTTGACACGAACGACCATGATGTAGCGCTACTATTTCAACGACGTGACCTGGTTTCCGTCGCCGTAGTCGATGAGCATTCAAAATTGATGGGGCGCATCACCATTGATAATGTTGTTGATATTATCGTTGCAGAAGCAGACAAAACATTACTGGCCAGTGCTGGTCTGGTTGAGGATGAAGATCTTTTCGCCCCTGTTTATCCCAGTGCCAAACGGCGTGCCGTCTGGTTAGGCGTTAATCTTGTTACAGTTTTCATGGCGGTCGGGGTCATTGGATTATTTGAAGAAGTGCTGGACAAAATTGTAGTGCTTGCTATTTTAATGCCGATTGTAGCCAGCATGGGAGGCATTGCAGGGAGTCAGACCCTAACACTGACAATTCGTGGTCTGGCACTGGGTCAGGTGAGCAGCGCCAACTTGCGCTGGCTGGGAAATAAAGAACTATTAGTGGGTTTATTAAATGGTTTAACCTGGGCTATTGTGGTGTCAATAATAACCTTTATCTGGTTTCAGGACACGGGCATCGCCCTGATTATTGCCGTAGCGATGATGCTTAATCTGGTCGCCGCCGCATTTTCCGGTGTATTGATACCGGTAATACTGGATCGTATGAGTATAGACCCTGCACTTTCCGGTGCAGTGGTATTAACCACGGTGACAGATATAGTAGGCTTTCTGAGTTTCCTTGGATTAGCGACATTGTTTCTATTATAAATTGAAAAAATGTTACCAGACATAACCGAACAACCTTATACTGCATTAACATTTAATGGTCTTTGTAAGGGTTACAAAAAGTGAATCAAAATTTAATTGCACTCGGCTGGAGAGAATGGGTTTCGTTACCTGATCTGGGGCTCACCTGGATTAAAGCAAAGATAGATACTGGGGCTAAAACTTCCTGCCTGCATGCCTTTTCTGTCAAAGAATTTACAGTGGATGATAAAAAGTGGATACGCTTTGGTATTCACCCCCATCAACAGGACACGGAAACAGAAGTACTTTGTGAAGCAGAAGTCATCGACGAACGCACAGTTTCAGATTCTGGTGGACATAAGGAAAAACGCTACGTAATTTCAACCGATATTGTGCTGGCAAATCAACGCTGGCCTATAGAAATCACGCTCACAAATCGAGATAATATGCGTTTTCGTATGCTGCTGGGCCGAACAGCTATGGAGCATAAAATAATGGTCAACCCAGGTAAATCTTTTTTGCTCGGCAAACCAACAGCTAATAGCAAAGGGTAAACGAAAAATGAAAATTGCCATTTTATCACGCAACAAAAAACTCTACTCTACCCGACGCCTTATTGAAGCCTGTGAACAACGAGGTCATGAGCCCATGGTACTCGATGTCCTGCGTTCTTATATGGAAGTTGTACCCAGTAAACCCGAAGTACATTTTAAAGGTAATGCGCTTCATGCATTCGACGCAGTTATTCCCAGGATTGGTGCCTCGGTTACCTTCTATGGCACTGCAGTACTGAGGCAGTTTGAAATGATGGGAGCCTTCCCTCTAAACGAATCGGTTGCCATTGCTCGCTCACGGGACAAACTTCGTTCATTGCAATTGCTTTCTCGTAAAGGCATTGGTTTGCCTAATACGGGTTTTGCTCATGACCCAGATGATATTCAAGATCTAATAAAGATGGTGGGTGGTGCACCATTGGTAATTAAATTACTAGAGGGCACTCAAGGCATTGGTGTAGTCTTGGCAGAAACAAAAAAAGCGGCTGAAAGTGTTATCGAAGCTTTTATGGGTTTGAAAGCAAACATCATGGTGCAGGAATATATAAAAGAAGCAGGTGGAGCAGACATACGTTGTTTAGTGGTAGGCGGCAAAGTCGTCGCCGCAATGAAACGGCAAGCACTGCCCGGAGAATTTCGATCAAATTTACATCGAGGTGGCAGCGCCTCATTAATTAAGATTACACCGGCTGAACGTAGCACAGCCGTTAAGGCTGCAAAAATAATGGGGCTCAACGTAGCTGGAGTAGATATTCTTCGTTCAGAACGAGGCCCGCTGGTAATGGAAGTAAACTCTTCACCAGGTCTTGAAGGTATAGAGATTGCCACCGGTAAAGATATTGCTGGCATGATCATTGAGTTTATCGAAAAAACCGCCAAACCTCATAAAACAAAAACCAGAGGCAAGGGTTAAGTTCAATGAGTCGTAAGCCTTTATCAATAGATGGTGATACATTTACACCCGGAACAAGAACGACCATAGAGCTACCCGTGGGTCGTCTGTATACGCATACACCCATGACGATGCCGGTGCATGTAATAAAAGGAAAAAAAACAGGCCCTCGCCTGTTTATTAGTGCGGCTATTCATGGTGATGAAATTAATGGTGTTGAAATTATTCGTCGACTATTAAAGCTTCCTGCTTTAAAACGTCTAAGGGGAACTATTATCGCCGTTCCCATTGTCAATGTTCACGGCTTGATTAATCATTCACGTTATCTACCCGATAGACGCGACCTAAACCGATCATTTCCAGGCACTGAAACAGGGTCTTTAGCTGCAAGGCTGGCATATCTATTCATGAATGAAATAGTGAGTCAAAGCACGCATGGCATTGACCTGCACACTGGCGCGATTCATCGTGACAACCTGCCTCAAATCCGAGCCAATCTTGACGATGAAGAAACTAATAAATTAGCCATTGCATTTGATGTTCCTGTGATAATTTCATCAAACTTACGTGATGGTTCATTAAGGGAAGCAGCAGCAGAATATGGTATACCTATGCTGTTATACGAAGCAGGTGAAGCCCTTCGTTTTGATGAGGTATCTATCCGCGCAGGTGTTAAAGGTATCATCAATGTCATGCGCACACTGGAAATGTTACCACCGTCACGCAGTAAATCAAAAAAGCAAACCGAGCCAGTCGTTGCTCGTTCCAGTTCATGGGTTCGCGCATCGGATAGCGGGATTCTACGCACGATGGTGCCTTTAGGAAGTCGTGTAAAAAAGAACACATTGCTCGGTGTAGTGACTGATCCTTTTGGTGAAACAGAATCCAGTGTCATTTCAACGTTCAGTGGCATTGTAATAGGTAGAACCAACCTTCCTCTGGTTAATGAAGGAGATGCGTTGTATCACATAGCTCGATTTGAAGACATTCAAGAAATTGAGGCCAAGGTGGATGAATTCCAGGAAGAGCATTCACCTGAATCCATGAAGTCTCCGAATTCGGAAAGCCCAATTATTTAGCAGCATCAGGTATCAGAGTCAGGTTTCTTTGACTCTGATACCTGGTCATTAATCCCCCCAAATAACTGCCCAAAAAACCCATTTTTTTGATGGGAATTTTTGTTGCGAAAAATAATATTATTAATAGCTCTTTTGCAGTCAAACCATTAAATAAGGGGAAGTATTATGATCATCTTTAAAAAAATTTCTGCTGTAGTTCTGGTGGCTGGAATTTCATTATTCACGGCTCAATCAGCCAACGCCTGGTGGGGGCCTAATAATGGCTGGGGTAACAACGGCTGGGGAAATAATAACTGGGGCAATGATGGTCGCGGTTGGGGACGTGGCTGGGGTGATGGGTCAGGTGACATGGATGGTAGTTTTAGTTTTGGTATGAGTGGCGGGGGTTATGGCAGAGGCCAGGGCCAGGGTTATGGCAGGGGGTATGGAGACTACTATGGTAATAATTACTATGGCAATAATTACGGTTATGGTAATCCTTATAGATATGGCGCGCCTTACGGTGGTTATGGCGCACCTTACGGATATGCGCCGAACCGGCAGGGACCATATGCACCGCCTGCACCTGCACCAGCACCGCCTGCTACAGATGCTGAATAAAAGGATTGAGTTTGTAAAAAATAACAGCAAGGTAGCCCGGATTCCGTTTCACTTCATCCGGGCTACCTTGCTTGTTATTGGGATACCAGTAGATAACCTATCCCGAATTTCATGAACATCAAAATTATTCCCACGGATATTCAAAAATAATGATTAGCTCAGCGCCTTCTTTGCCGGTAGCAATGTCGGCGCGGTAAACGGCACCGGAAGCGGCGATTAAACGGAAGCCAGCGCCGATACTATGTCGAGTTTCGTCCCATAGTTGTGAGGATGATTCAGAGACAGTGCCAATTTCTGCAAAAAAGGCAAGCTGTAATCCGGTACGAACATCCTTCCAGATAAAGTAATCAAATGGCGTGGCTTCCTGCGTTATGTTCCAGCGGTACTCGGCGCCGATGAATGCGGTGTGTGCACCCTGATAGCGGCTCTGTGGGAATGAACGCAGGCGCAGGTCACCGCCAAGTGCTGAAGAGGTGCCGTTTGTTCTTGCGTTAATAAAGTTATCAACCAGCTCCTGCTCGGCTGTGAGGCATTGAATATCCGTTGGTGCGCAGTTCATATCTAGTTCTGCACGGATGCTGGCGGGATCGGTGTTGCCCTGCTTCCTTACATGCGCATCAGATTGAAAATAATTCAATACCAGTGTGTTGAGTTTACCGATGGGTATATAGCCCAGAATCTTGTAATCGAGTGTATAGAAATCCGGATCGTTGCTGCTAATCGCTTTGTGATCCTGATAATCAAGATCAAACCTGATACCCTTTCGGGGGTCAAGATAGTCATCGGTAAGGTCAATGGAAACCCTGAAGCTGTCGCTAGATTCAGAGTTTGTATAAGGCTGGCCTAAGGACGTGATGAGTCTACCTTCATTATCAAGGATGGCATCAATCTGGTATTCAAAGTCACGGTACGAATAATAGAAATTGAGCCGACGATTATAAAACGTGAGGTTAAGTTCAGCGGCGAGTTCATCGGCTACGCTTAAATCAAGAATCGTAAAATCATCTTCGCTGGTATTGCTGATGCCGCGAATAGAATAATTGCTGATTGCGGCACGGTTGATATTCTGCATATAGAAATCAAAAAATAGAATATCAGAGAACAGGGGGATTTCAGAACCATTAATAATACTGCCGTCAGCATCACCGGTGACAAAAAGACCGGTAATATCAGCAGTGGTTTCGGCAATATTGGAAACCGTGCCCATTAGAACAAAGCCATCACCAATACCAGGTTTGCTGTAGGGCAGGGGAACGATCAGGTGGGCGGGTTGTGTCGGGTTCTGGTCCTTGCGGCGTTCGGGTATCCAGTCATAAGAAAGACTGAGACTAGAGTAAGACAACAATATGCTGACTAGTATTAGTTTATACAATATGCCCATCACGTCATTTCCGGTTCGACATGTATTGCATTAATGATACTACAGATGTGACACCGGGATGTATTCAGGCTCAGTAGAGTTAATGGCTTGATGACGATAAAAATCAAAACATCAGACTTCAGAGTCAGCAAGTAACTCGGATGAAATGAAACGGAATCCGGTGAGTAGTTTTTATGTTGTGTGAGAGGGAGTATGATAATGAAGAGATTGGGGGCTGGTTTTCTTGGGTTGCGCTGGGCTGCCTTGATAAATATCCACTTCCTTGCCAGAAGTAGTGAATTTCTGTAAAAGAAGTCGTTAATAAAAACAAGGCGGTAAATCGTCGAGGGATAGAGTGAAATTTGCCTATCTTTGAAAAATTGGTTTTTTATTTAACACACTGTTAGCTCTGTATACCGAGAGGGAATGTGCAGTCAAAAAAGCGACAAGTAATTAACTACATCCTCCTTATTGGATTATTTGTTATACAGATTTCCATGTTTGGATGTGGCACTACAAGTGCGTCTGGTTTAAATCGACAGCAACGCATTGCAGAAAGCCCACAATGGAATGGGGAATCATTCCAAAACCCGGAACAGGTTCCATCTACTGAATGGGGGAAAAGTCTGATGACTTTTTGGAATTATTTCTTCAATAAACCAGAAGAATATACACCTACCCCCCCCGCTGCCTGCAGAACCATTTGATATTTCCCACTGGGATAGACAGCGAGACCTACAATTCGCCTGGCTAGGGCATACAACCTTCCTAATTAAAATTGATGACAAAGTGATCCTGACAGACCCTATGTTCTCTCAACAGGCAGGCACTTATGGATGGTTTAGCCCTATACGATATTCTAAAACGCTTGCTTCAATGGACAACCTACCCGTAGTCGATGTGGTATTGATTACTCATAATCATTCCGACCATCTGGACGAGGATTCGATCAAGGCACTTATTTCTAAGACCAGGCATTTCATCGTACCCCTAGCCGTGGGGGCATTATTGGAAGAGTGGGGTGTATCTCATAAAAAGATAACCGAACTTGACTGGTGGCAGAAAAAATCCATTGATGGCTTAACGATTACCGCCGCTCCGGCCAAACACACTTCCGAGCGAGGAATTTTTGACAAAAACAATACGCTTTGGGCCTCCTATGGTATTCAAGGAAAGAAACAGAACCTATACCTTAGTGGAGACTCTGGTTGGTTTAAGGGGCTCTACGAGATAGGTGAACGACTAGGACCTTTTGATGCGTCCTTCTTTGAGATCGGGGCCTACGGTGAAATAAGAGGCTGGAAGGAGGTCCATTACACTCCTGAGCAGGCGGTCAAAGCACATCAGGCCGTAAGGGGCAAACTTATGGTACCTGGCGGCTGGGGCACATTTGATCTTGGGATGTTTCCCTGGTACGAACCAGTGGAGCGGTTTTTGATTGCAGCAAATCAAGCTGGTATCAATTATCTCACTCCAAAAATTGGAGAAGTCGTCCATCCTGGATTGGTGGGTGGCCATGAGGTATGGTGGAAGCCATATATCAATAAGACGAGGTAAAATAGTACACGTACGTAATTCAACAAATTGCAAAAGAGCTAACAAACCTTCTAGTGGATGCTAAAGGCAGCGTTAGCTGAGCATATGCTGGAGGCTATACAATGAAAAACTGTTGGACTTATAAAAAACTTGCGATAGCAATGTTGCTACTTATGTCCACATCTATGACACATGCAGATGAGCTGTCTGGCCATATTAGTGGCTTGATAGGTTTGAAATCTATGAATAGCAGCGATTGGCCTAATATCAACACGCATTTCTCTATGGGGTTTCTCTTCGATATAAAAAAAGAATCGTGGCCAGTCAGTATCACACTGAGTTTGATGGATACTGGTTCGGAGTATAAGCACGATGGTTTGAAAGACCTGTCTCACACCACAGAGTATCATTTCGGAGTAAGTAAAATATTTAAAAGTGACGACTCGAAAATACAACCTTACATCGGCGGCGGTGTTTCATTGATGTACGCTGAACTGGAGTACCAGACAAACAGCAATACGATGACAGAAGATGGCAGAGATGTGGGCGTCTGGCTTGGAGCAGGAATGTATTATGAAATTAAGCCTAGATTTGTACTCGGATTCGATGCGCGTTATTCACAGGGTGAGGTTGTCCTTTTCAATGCTGAGCGAGATATAGGGGGACTGTCTGCCAGTGCAACTGTTGGCTATCGATTCTGATAAATACCGGTTACGGCGGAGCATCAGGCGTCGGAGTCAGATTTCTTTGACTCTGACGCCTGGTCATTCATTATCTTTTATCTTTCTTTGGTAAGAGTCATAGCTTTCTCGCTCAGAGCACTCCAGTCTCACATCGTCTTGACATTCTAACTGCTGAACGTTCTGAAGGGTTTCATATCCCGTTCTTTTTAAAGACTCCTCGCTACATGCGGAAATTGAAAAAACTATACTGGTAAGTAGTAACACATGAACATTCATTATTCCTTCCTCATTGTCTTTGATATGCAGACAAATGGTGTTGCAAGTGGATCAAATGTTACCGCGCCTTTTTGCATTACCTCTGCTTATTCTTCATAGTTGATTTAATCAGCTTGCCAAAATTTTTATCCTTCTTTTTTTTATCTAGGTAGGACATTTGATTGAATTCAGACTCTTTCTTCATCTTCAGGTAGTTTTGATAGCGTTGTTCGGAAAGGTCACCGGCCTTTATAGAAGCCAGGATTGCACAGCCTTTTTCATTTGTATGGGAACAGTTACTAAACTTACAACTTTGAGAAAGCTCCAGTATTTCTGAGAAAGTCTCGTCTAAGCCATCATCTACGGACATGCCACCAAGCTCTCTCATTCCTGGTGTGTCTATTATCATTGCCCCACTTTCTAACCGAACTAGTTGACGACTTGTTGTAGTATGCCGACCTTTGCTTTGTATTTTACTAACTGACTGAGTTTCAAATTTATCATTACCTATTAAGCTGTTAAGTAAAGTAGTTTTACCAACTCCAGATGATCCTAGCAGGCAATAGGAAGAACCACTCTTTAAATAGTTAGCAACTGAATCAATATTCTCTCGGCTCAAATTGCTAAACGCCATTACAGTAGTTTGAGGAGCGATAGATAGAATGTTTTGTGTAATTTCGTCAACATCTTTATTGGACACGAGGTCGCACTTACTCAGTAGAATAACAGGTTCAATACCACTGTCATTTACCATAACTAAATAGCGTTCCAATCTTCGCAAATTAAAATTATCATTCAATGATTGAATAATGAAAGCAACGTCAATATTTGCAGCTATCAATTGGAACTCAACTAATTTTCCAGCTGTCTTTCTTTTCAGAAGTGTCTTTCTTGGGAAAACACCATATATAATTGCGTGGCTATCATCATCGTAAAAATCTGCATACACCCAGTCACCCGTAGTAGGAAGCTCACTAGCAGACTCACTACAGTAAAGAAGATTTCCTGATAACTCAGCAAATATATCCTCCCCTCCATTAGTCACTATGTAGCTATCTTTATGCACAGAAACTATCCGAGCGACACCATGAACGGCACTATTTTCATCATCCGCTCGACTCTTAAACCAGTTGTTATAGCCTATGCTTTCTAGATCACTCACAATTCAGTTTATCTCTCAATGTTAGCCATCTGCTTTGAATGCCTCGTGAAAAGTTACTTCCCCGTGTGCCATCCGAAATAGTCAGAGGCGAAAACGCTATATGTCCAATCAAACGCCCATCTATTTCTGCTACCAGCGATATAGATAGAGCGTTGGCGGCACGTAGCTCTTCTATAATAAACTGCTCAGTATGGCCGCTAATCTCAAGGGGCTTAAATGCAGCGACCGTCACCTCAGTTATTGCCGTGACATCTACATCAGTTTCGTTTCTTATAATGAAGATTGGATTCATGAGGTTTTTATTTCTTCATTTCGATGGCTAACATAAAAGGTCTGACCCTTTTTTTAAGCATTGTTTTTACTGTATAAACTTTTTCAAAATTATATCATTTTCTCTTAGCTCAATAACCAGTTTACTAAACCCAGAGATTTTTTAATAGGGTTTTCAATCAGTGGTGCTGTATAAAAATTGGATGCTGTGGCCATGGCAATAAATTCGATAAACATCATGGTATTCACCTCACTTCGTGGTAGCTCAGGGATGTTCCTTATCTGGAAAAATTAAAAAGCCGGACATTGTTCGGCTTTTTTTAGGCGGTGGTAAATACAAGGGTTTGTAGGATGTTGGTGAGGTACGAACCGCATCTGTCGAGGAAAGACTTTTTCTGATTAAAAAATGTGAGTGATGCTATTTATTTTTTATCGCATCCTATGGTGATGATATCTAAACATTCAATTATCAACGAGTCTGACCCCTTGGTTTGTGTCGATAGTCGTGTCGATGGTTTTCTCAAAAACCGGCACTAAATATTAACAAAGCATAGGGTATTCCTAAGGCGCAACCAAGAGTTGCTAAGAACTGGGGCCATGACCATTCAGTAAAAAAAAGAGTTCTTCTTGAGAAACGAGAAAACATGAACAGGCCAAACGAAACCACCCAGATCAAGACATAGCCTATTGGTCCAGTGATTACAAAGGCGGCAAGAGTCCCGAATATCAAGCCAATGGATTTGAGAAGTTTCATAGGCATCTAACGCCGCAAATCACCGGCACATTGAAGCAACAGGATCGCCACAAACGAGCGTTGCGGAAAATGTGTCCGTGTGAATTTGCATTGTTAGCCATCTGTTATGCGTTTGTTAGCATATTTATGTTGAATGTTAATCGTGACCTATAATCACAACTTCAAAATTACATTAAAAATCTAGTTTATTAAGGTTGAATATGTATTCATGCGTACGATTACGCTACGCTAATCGATCCCTTGATCTATCATCTCGGTTACCTCCTGGGGTAGCCATAAGGTTACCGTTGTCCCTCTTTCTTGTTCGCTATCAATCTCAATGCCACCGCTGTGCTGCACCATAATTTGCTGTACCGTAGGCATACCCAGCCCCACACCAAAGCCCTTGGTGGAGAATAGAGGCTCAAAGATCTTCTCCAATACCTCATCCGATATGCCGCATCCGGTATCGGATATGATGATCTCTATACGTCCATCAACGGCCTGCGTTTTAATCCGCAGGCGGGAAAATTCTGTATCAATCACCTGTCCATTATCATCCAGCATGGCGTGACAACCATTCTCCACAACATTGATTATCGCCCGACGTAATCGATGGGTATCAACCGTTAACTCAATATCTTTTAACAAAAACTCTTTAACTATTTGGATCCCTGCTGGAATGGACTGTTCATCAATAACGGACTCCAGCCACTCATCAAACCGTACGGCGTGGAGCTCCAGATCGGTAATGCGGGTGAAGTCGAGCAGTTCATCGATGATGTGATCACAGCGGGTGATATTACGGTCAATCAGTTCCAGTGCCTCCTGCAGACGTGAATCCCCTTCTTTCATCCGCTTGCGAATAATGTAGATTGCTGGACGCATCGCCCCGAGAGGATTACGCAGCTCATGGCTTACCGTGGCGGTGAGCTGGCCCAGGGTGGCCAGACGGCCCTTGCGCAACAGTTCGTCCTGGGCATCGTGCAGCTGCCGGTTACTCTGCTCCAGACTTTCGGAGCGCTGGTGCAGTTGCTCTACCAGAGCCCCCTTTTCATCCACCTTCTGCTGTAACTGTTCATGAGAGTGTTCTATCTCTGTAGCCAGGTGTCTAAAATCTCTCTCAAGTTCCTCCAGCTCATCACCGCTTTTATCTCTGCTTAGCGAGACACCCAGTACTATCTCTGAAAACTTTTCCACTCGTAGGGCCAGAAGCCCGATACGACGGGACCACCAGACGCTTAACAGAAGAAAGGAGAGTATCAATACAGCGACCAGAATAGAGCGCTGACGACTGTTCATCTCCAGGATCAGGTTGCTGAGTCGCTCTGCCTCTTCAGTAGGGTGGAAGGTGGCAAATTCAAGAACAAGATCTGATGCACCGTAATCGAAAAAAGACTTGCTCGTTTGCAGGTAGTCTCCCTTTAGATCATCGACAGCTGTCCCGGAGGGAATTCTGTGAAAATCACTGCTGGCAACCACCTCTCCACGATAGGGATCGATCAGAGTCATAATGGTCGTATGCTGTTGCATATTGCCGACAAGGGCCAAAAAGGCATCATCGATAGGGCTGACCAGCAATAGGGTTGCCGAGGAAGATCTCGTGGTTACCGTCTCTGCAGAGAGCACATAGGCGGTTCCTCCTCCCAGGGTTGTCATGTAGGACTGGCTATGGCTAAGCTTGCGCACCAATGGTCCAGGATGGATCAGTTCGTCCGGAAGCTTCAACTCATCACCACCAGGGGGCGCGTTGTGGTATATCTCGCGAACAGAACCATCCTGCCCTACCAGCATGGCGTAGCGGGCGTTGAAAAAGGCGCGCAGAACCGACGTTCTGGGTAACCATCTGGGGGGACGATTGGCGTGATAGATGAGGGGCTTAGCACTCTCTGATGGTGGCTCCAGAGGTAATTGTTTCAGATAGTCGAGAAAGGTTTTCTGACCAACGATCAACTTGGTGGCATTGTGAATGGCGCGCACATTTAGATTGAAAAGACGGCGGTCGTCCGTGGCCTCCTTTTCCAGATCTCGCTCGACCTCGGCCAGGAAGGCTCTCCTCAAATCCTGAAGTTGTATCCGATCCAGTGCCCACCACAGCGTTGCGCTGATGATTAAGGTCAACAGCAACATCTTGACCGCGATCGATTTACCGGTCAGGTGACGCTGTAGTGAGGCAGAAAATGACATAAATTAATCTACAGGGCTTACCAGCTCATCGCCACTAAATTTCCAACCCGCTTTGTGAAGCTTGCTACTGGAGATAAAACCATATTTCGGATCAAGTGAATCGAAGCGGGCCTGCATATGGCGCACCAGCTCACCGGCTACTGGATTGCGAGTCTCATCACTGTTCCATGAGGTGATATTGTAGGTGCGGTAGAAGGGGTAGCGTCCATCCAGTAGAGCCTGATTATCTTCAGGACTATTGCCGTCAATACGTAACGTCTTTACCGGATGTTGCTTGTGCAATCGGGTCATCCAGAGGGTCTCAAAGCCGATCGTATTGTCCTGTCCTGCCACCCGCTGAATCATGTCGGGAATGGTGCCCACCTCGTGAGTTATGGGGCTGAAGTGATCCTCATCAGCCAGAATTAGACGCCAGTGCCCCGGGCGGTTCTTGCAGTGTAGACGAGCCACCGGCTGAATGGGGCCTATCCCGGGTAGGGTCTCTTTACCCTCAACGGCCACCTGACTCCAGTTGGCGATGCCACCACCGAAGAGTTGGCGGGCCTTCTTCTGAGATACATTTTGTACCGGATTGGCGGGGTTTGTGATCAGCGCCAGGGCCGCTATTCCAAGGGTATGAAATTGCAGGCCCGGCAGACGATCCGAATCCCCTGCCGGGCAACAGAAACCACCAATATCGACCTTCTTGTCCAGTAGGGCACCGGCAGAGATACCGCAGGTTCCCTCCTGCACCGCAATCCGAAGTTTACGCTGTTGGGCGAAATCTTTGATGATGGGAAGCAGTGCCGGATAGAGATGCTGATCCAGAGTCACCACCAGGTCACTATCGGCGGGAACCTCATGATATTGAATGGAGCGGTTCTCCCAACTCTCGGGAAGTACCTCGGCATGTGCAGGATCGCTAAATGCGGGACCTGTGTTACCCCGATCTCTATCATTATCGGCAACAGCATAGCCCAGGGTTAGCAGCAGCCATGGAGTCAACAGGTACCTGGAAATAGTCATCAGATTTGTATGTTTCATCATCGTTTTATCTCTATATTAACCTTTGTAAAATAATTGGGGTCAGAGTGAACCTCCCCCAGTTTAACGGACACTTTTAACC
>CBFCZV010000006.1:0-83432 GCA_965602855.1 uncultured Gammaproteobacteria bacterium
GAGATATTTGTTAAAAGTAATAAATAATATTAATAATATTAATAATATTAATAATTTTTTTATAAAACTGCTTATTTGTATTGCTAGCTGCATGGTCGCTTTATTTACGCACAGTTCTGCCAGATTAATATAAAATCACGCAATCAATATGACAAACAGGGCAGGCAGAATATGGCTTCAGGGTCAAAAAAAGTAATTTATGCAGCATTAGTTGGTAACGCTTTGATTGCCATTATCAAGTTTGTGGCTTCTGCCATAACGGGTAGTTCTGCAATGCTCTCCGAAGGCATTCACTCGCTAGTCGATACCGGTAATCAGTTTCTGTTATTGCATGGCCTGAAGCAGGCAAAGAAGCCAGCCGATGCCAATTTTCCTTTCGGTCACGGTAAAGAGATTTATTTCTGGAGCTTCATCGTTGCTATTCTGATCTTTGCACTGGGAGGTGGCATTTCTATTTACGAGGGTATCTCACACATGAGGCATCCGGAGCCCATTAGTAACCCGATGATCAACTACATTGTGCTCGGTCTGGCGATTATATTTGAGGGGGCAGCCTGGTTGTTTGCCTTCCGTGAATTCACTAAGGTTAAAGGCAAATGGGGCTATCTTGAAGCGATTCAGCGTGCCAAGGATCCATCTATTTTCGTCGTTCTGTTTGAGGATTCTGCCGCCATGCTCGGTTTGCTGGTGGCTTTTGCCGGTATCTTACTCAGCCAGACAACGGGCATTCTGTATTTTGATGGTGCGGCTTCAGTCATTATCGGTTTTATTCTAATTGGCACTTCAATATGGCTGGCTTATGAAACCAAGGGCTTGTTGATTGGTGAAAGCGCAGAAACTAATGTAATCAATGATATACGAGAAATTATTAAAGCAAATTCACTTGTTGAATGTGTTAATGAAGTACTGACCATGCACATGGGACCAGACTTTATTCTGGCGAATATCAGTGTGGATTTTCGAGATACCAGCACAGCGGTTGAGCTGGAAACGGCTATTGCTGAGATTGATCAGAGTATCAAAGCGGCGCATCCACAGATCAAGCGGATATTTATTGAGGCGGAGAAGCGCACAATCAGACCTGTTTGATGCAGATTCTTATGTCGCCGCACCAAACCAGAAGCTTTCGTCTTTCTCTAAAAATTCCTGCCAGCTCATATAGTGGGAACCATCGCAGGAGAAAGTGAGGCTGATTTTACCGTTGAATATATTGATTGAGGCGGAGCGCAGGTAGAAGGTTTCATCGGTAAAACGCAGTTTTTTCATGGCGCGCAGTATCGAGCCAATGCTATTTGCGGGTATTAATGCATCTTCTGGATAGGGACGTGCAGGGTAGAGCAGGCAGACATCTGGATCACTGAGCGCTTCGTGGTCATGAATACGATAACGATAAGGGTCGTTCATAAACCAGATGGTGGCGCGTGAGCTGGAGAAATGCAGCACGCACTGGAACATGCCGCGTTCGGTGATCAACTCCTCGATAATCGCCATGGAAACATCAATGCTTTCATCCATTGGGCTATCGGTACGATGCTGCTGGAAGACTACACTGCGTATCGCTGGATCACCTTTGATTTGCTGCCAGTCGGCTGATTCTTCATAAGCATCGCCAGTGACGGGCAGGTCGCGTAAATCGAAATCTGCACCAATATAGCCCAGTGTTTCGCCATCTTTATGAACCACCTGCAGTGCGGTCATAGAAGGTCGATTGGCACGTAAACTCAGGTAGGCATCAGAAAGCAAAAATCCCCACGACGGCACCGGCTCACACATGTACGGGCGATGGGAGCGGTCACGGTTGAAGTGCTCGGGTAAGAGGCCACTGGCCTCAATATTGTCAGAGACCTGGAGGCCGCATTTATCAACGGCGTACAGAAACAGGCAGTTAGGCACCTTGCTGAAGTTTTCCAGCAGTATTTTGTTGAGCGCATCACGGTCGGGCCAGACGGACTCACAGGCTTCGGATATGTGTGTGAGCGGGCTGAGCAGCTTACGTGCCAGTTCAATGCGTTGTTTGCTAACGGCTTCTTTCCAGGTGTTTTGCATACTGCTATTGGGTCTCTACAACTTTTCTACATAATCAGACGTAAACTGAATAAGGCTTATTTTCGCCCCATAGTGGCAGGAGGTTCGAATAAGATAGTGTATTCACGAACCAGATGCCCCTTTGGCCAGTCCACTTCGATCAAAAAACTCAATGAAGGTTCGCGAATGATTTTTGCCGACTTCACATCGATATAGACGTTTCCATTTTTCACTAACGCCTTAAATTTTAATTCGGTCAATGAATGCGGGCGATCCAGACCAGCTTTGGTGAATTCTTCACGTGAGGCCAATTTGATAATCAAAATATCAGCATCCTCGGGAGTTACCGATATCAGGTCAATTTGAGCACCAAGTTTCTGATTTAGCTTTGAGTTAACTTGAATATCGCCTAAACCCAGAGAAAATCCCTGTGCGGGTAACAATAGTCCGAGCACTAAAGCGAAGATTAATTTACGCATAAGATTTCCCCTTTGTTTGTCCTTTTATCCTGAAGTAGCCATTGTATTTAAAAATGAGCACTTAGACTATGAGTTTTTCATTAGATTTTGCTGAGTTTATGCTTGTATAGCGCTGAACATGATGACTGAAATGAGGCATTAATTGTGGGTTATTGCTGTCAATACCGTTTATCATTAGCGCTTTGCGATTTAAACAACAGGATAACGATAATGCTGAAGTCAATCAGCCGAACTTTACTCACTGGATTTATTACCTTAGTCCCCGTCGTGCTGACTGTTTCCCTGATGTACTGGCTGGCGGTCAGCTCGGAACAGATGATGGGTGATATGCTGCGCTGGGTGATGCCCGCAACATTTTATTTCCCGGGTTTAGGCATGATCTTTGGGCTGCTCGTGATGTTTATCGTCGGCCTGTTGATGAAGGCTTATCTGATTCGGCGTATATTCGCGCTGGGCGAAAAAGTAGTCTATCGCTTACCGCTGATCAAATCAGTGTATCGCGCATTTCGTGATCTATTTGATTTCATGTCACCTAAAAAACAGGGGCTGGGGCAGGTGGTCGCGGTCAATATCAATGGCATTCAGGCGATTGGTTTTATTACTCAGGAAGATGAAGATCGTTTACCGGAAGTCTTTCGTGGTGAGGATAGTGTGCTGGTTTACTTGCCGATGAGTTACATGATGGGCGGGCACACCATTTTTGTGCCGCGTGAAGATGTGCGTCCTCTGGATATGAGCATGGATGAGGCTATGCGTTTTGTTTTGACTGCGGGTATTACCGGTAAGTCGGCGCCTTAGGAGGGTTCAGCATGTCCAAATTAAAATTAGAAGGTAGCTGTTTGTGTGGCGATGTCGAGTATGAAATCAACGCCGATACCTCTGAACAGAAGCCCAAATTTTTTCACTGTCATTGCCAACGTTGTCGTAAAGCCAGCGGTACAGGTCATGCCAGTCTGATTATTACTTTCGATTCATCACTCGAATGGAAAAAGGGCGGGGATTGTTTAGGCCATTATAAAGTGCCTGAGGCCTCACGCTTCGCCACCTGTTTCTGCAAAAACTGCGGCGGTGCTTTACCTCGTTACGATGAGAAAACGGCTCGTGCAGTCGTTCCTGCCGGATCACTTGACCATGAACCGGATATAAAACCAGAAGCTCGGATTTTCTGGGATTCACGTGCCGAATGGTCGTGTGAAGATGACATACCTGCTTTTGCTGAATACCCGGAATAATTCATGATCGCAGAGCTACTTCAGCTAAGCCCTCTACAAATCACCCTTTCTATCATCATTATCTTTGTCGCTTACGTGGTCAAAGGTTTGTCGGGTTTTGGTTCGGGCCTGGTCGCCATTCCATTTCTGGCTTTACTGTTCCCGCTTAAATTCATCGTGCCGGTTTTTGGCCTGCTCAGTTATAGCGGCACCGTGATGCAAAGTCTACAACTGAGAAAGCAGGTGGTGTGGGGCGATCTGTTGCCCCTGATTCCATTTTCTATCGCGGGTATCAGCGTCGCTACCTGGTTACTGGTCAATGTCGATGCAAATCTGCTGGCTTTTGCACTGGGTATTTTTGTGCTGGCCTATTCGGTTTATTCATTATTTTCATTTCACACTACACCCGGTAGTCGCCGCTGGGCAATCTTAGCCGGTAGCTTTGGCGGACTGGTTGGCGCTTTATTCGGCACAGGCGGGCCTTTTTACGTGGCTTATCTGAAAATGCGCCAGCTCGACAAGGGTGCGTTCAGAGCGACCATTGCCATGGTGTTTCTAGTCGATGGTGGCACGCGTATGTTCGCCTATGCCAGCACTGGCCTGTTTACTTCTCAGGTCTTAATACTGGTTGCCGTCATGTTTCCGGTATTACTGGTCGCCATGTATGTAGGGCATCATCTGCATATAAAGATTGAGCCGCACAGGTTTAACCAGATGATTAGCATCATGCTGCTTTTTAGCGGTATTATGCTGATTTATAAAGCGATGAATGTATAATCAACTTCTTACTAAAACGCTTAAAAAACTCAAATACACAATGAATACTGAAGAATCATTAAAAAAAGCCAAACAGTTTATCGATGCTAGTCAGCACGATGAAGCACGTTTTTGTCTACTGGAAGTATTAAAAGAGGAAGCCACCAATAAGCCCGCGTTAATCATGCTCGGTGGTTCTTATTTCAGCATTGAAAAATATGCCGAAGCTGAAATGGTATTTGAAAGACTGATTTTACTGGAGCCGGGTATTGGCCAGTTTTCAATCGGCCTATTCAACACTTTGTGGAAAATGAATCGAAAGGAAGAAGCGCTTGAGGAAATTAAGCGCTTTTTATCGCATGCTGACCAGGAAGTTGAGAATGAAACCATTGCTCAATATATAGCCATCATTAATAAAATCGAAGATAACAATAATTCCAATTAAAAAAACAATATTTGATTACTGATGTCTTTTTTAAATTACCTGAAACTGATTACACTATTACTGGTTGCTCTAACATCAGCCTGTTCAACTTCGCCACCAAAAAACATGGACAATAGTTGTGACATTTTTTTTGAAAAGGATGACTGGTACGATGACGCCAAAGACAGTACTGAAAAATGGGGAGTACCCATTCACGTTCAGCTCGCTATCATCCATCAGGAATCACGCTTTAATTACGACGCCAAACCTGAAATGGAATATTTTTTATGGATTATTCCTATCGGTAGAAAATCGGATGCTTATGGTTATGCGCAGGTCAAAGATGACACCTGGGACTGGTATATAGATAAGACCGGCAACTCCGGCGCTGACCGTGATGACTTTGACGACGCAGTAGACTTTATAGGCTGGTACGGTAAACAATCAAATAAGGTACTCGGTATTTCTAAATGGGATCCGTACAATCAGTATCTTGCTTATCACGAAGGTCACGGTGGCTTTAAGCGCAAAACATACAATAAAAAACCCTGGCTAATAAAAGTCGCTCGTAAAGTTGAGAAACGCGCCAAGCGTTACTCTGCACAGCTGAAAAAATGTCAGAAAGAACTGGAGTCACGCTGGGATTTGTGGCCGTTCTGGTAATTAATTATGAATAATGAATCAAAATTTTGGGAAACAAAATCTCTGCAGGAGATGAGTGATGATGAATGGGAATCACTTTGTGATGGCTGTGGCCGCTGTTGCTTAGTCAAACTTCAGGATGAAGACAGCAACAAGGTTTATCTCACGAATATTGCCTGCAAATCACTTGATTTAGAAACTGGTCGTTGCAGTGATTATTCGAACAGATTGAAAACAGTACCGATGTGTATGAATCTAAAAACTGATTTACCAGTGATGATAAATTACCTGCCAGAATTTTGTGCATATCGACTTATATTCGAAGGCAAACCCCTGGAAGGCTGGCATCCTTTGCTCAGCTCAATTGCTGACTCTACGCAAGACGCCGGTGTTTCGGTCGGTGAATTTGCTGTTTCTGAATCTTCGGTTCACCCTGATCAAGTCCAGGATCACATTATAGAAGAGTTAACGGGTAATGAATAAACGCGGCAGGAAATTATAATGGGGGCAGAAGAAATTTCAGGCTGGTTAGCTGCGATATTTACGACATTGATTTTTGTTCCACAGCTACACAAAGCTTTTAAAACAAAAAAGACACAAGATCTTTCCATGCTCATGATCGTGCTAGCCATCATGGGGAACTCCGCCTGGTTTGTGCAGGCGTTATTAACATCAAACACACCTCTAATGGTTTGTGCCATATTGATTATCATAATGAGTACTGTTCTGATCATATTTAAATATAACAACGATAAGAAACAACAGGATTAATCATTGGACATTCTTACCCAGGGCCTGTTAGGTGCTGCACTCTCACAATCTATTGCAAATAAACAGGAAACTCGACTTGCCACTGGCGTAGGTTTTTTTGCGGGGCTAATTGCTGACGCCGATATTTTTATATCTTCTTCCACAGATCCGCTATTAAATATTGAACTGCACCGGCATTTCACGCATTCAATCTTTTTTGTTCCTTTTGGCGCACTGATTGCCACTTTGCTTTTATGGCCGGTACTCAGCCGACTATCAAGCATTGAAATGCCGACGTTCAAACGTCTATATATATTCTGCTTGCTGGGTTACAGCCTTAGTGGTTTTATCGATAGCTGCACCAGTTATGGTACGCACTTATTGTGGCCACTCAACGATGAGCGCATTACTTTTCATCTTATTTCAATTATTGATCCCATCTTTACCGGTGTATTGATGATTGCCGTAATCAGAGCATGGCTCAAACATCAACCGCGTCTTGCTCACATCGGATTGTTATTTTGTGGCTGTTATTTATTGCTGGGGGTATTTCAGTTAAATCGTGCTACCAGTCTGGCCATGGATCTTGCGCAATCAAGACAGCACGTTGTAGAAAAGCTAACGGTTAAACCATCTTTAGGTAATCTTTTTGTGTGGCGTTCAACTTATATTTCTGATGGTAATATTTACGTTGATGCTGTTCGCGCAGGTATTACTGAAAATAAAATATACACGGGTAGTTCTGTCACTTTGTTTGTGCCTGAGCGTGATGCCACTGGTATTCCCGAAGATTCAGTTTTATACAATGATATTTTGCGATTTAAAAAATTCTCCGATGGCTATATTGCTATGGATCCGGGTAGTGATGATTTGCTCGGTGATATGCGCTACAGCATGACGCCGATAAAAATTTCTACCCTCTGGGGAATTACGCTAGATAAAAACAAACTTGATGAACATGCTTACTATGGCTTTTATCGAAACATGTCAGCCGATGATCGTAAGAATTTTATATCGATGATATTGGGTGATTAAGCATTAAGCTCTTTGCTTGAAAAGTAATCACGCGTTAGCTTAAATACCAGTGGGCTGAGCAATAATAAGGCAATTAAATTCGGTAGTGCCATTAGTGCATTGAGTGTATCGGCCAGTAGCCAGATAAATGACAGCTTTGCAGTCGCACCAACAGGGATAGCGATTATCCAGAGCACACGGAAAGGCACAATTGAACGGACACCAAATAAATACTCAACGCATTTTTCACCATAAAAACTCCAGCCGAGCAGGGTGGTAAAAGCAAAAACACTCAAACCCAAAGTCACTACATAACCTCCAACTCCAGGCAGAGCTGTTTCAAATGCAAGCGCGGAGAGTGTTGCACCGGTTTCTCCACTGGTCCACGCACCAGTCACAATAATTACCAGGCCGGTCATGGTGCAAAGAATTAGCGTATCGATAAACGTGCCCAGCATAGCAATAGTGCCCTGACGTACAGGGCTGTCTGTTGCCGCTGCCGCATGTGCAATGGGTGCGCTACCTAAACCTGCTTCATTAGAGAAAATGCCACGCGCTACGCCAAAGCGAATCGCCGCCCAGACTGCGGCACCTGCAAAACCACCAGTGGCGGCCACAGGCGTGAAGGCGTGGGTGAATATCAATGAAAATGCAGATGGTACTTCAGAAGCATTGCTGATCAAAACAACTAAACTGGCTGCCACGTATGCAATGGCCATGAAGGGCACTAGCTTGCCTGCAACATCAGCGATACGTTTGATACCACCGACCAGTACTAATCCAGCAAATGCAGCCATGACAAGCCCGGTCAGTAGATGGTCAATACCAAATTTTGAATTGAGCGCATCAGCCACCGAATTGGCCTGAATGGTATTGCCTATGCCAAATCCAGCCAGAGCACCAAAAATAGCAAAGGCGGTACCCAGCCATGCCCAATGTTTTTTCAGGCCATTCTTTATATAGTACATGGGCCCGCCGATGTAATTGCCTTTCTCATCGGTTTCACGGTAATGAACAGCGAGTACTGCCTCGGCATATTTTGTTGCCATACCGACCAGAGCGGTACACCACATCCAGAACAGGGCACCAGGTCCACCCAGAAAGATAGCGGTGGCAACACCTGCAATATTGCCTGTACCGATGGTAGCTGCCAGTGAAGTCATCAGCGCTTTAAAAGGTACAATGTCACCTTCACCTGTTTCTTTACGACCTTGCCACAGCATGCGGAAGCCGTAAGCGATGTGACGCAGTGGCATGAAGCGCAAACCACTCATCAGGTAGAAACCTGTACCCAGTATCAACACCAGCATGACTGGACCCCAAACGACACCATTTAAATCGTTTAGTAATTTGTTAATAAGATCCATGTTGCTTCCTCATGTTGATGGGGGATTTTTTTATTATTCTATCTTTTTATTGATTTAGTCGGATGTTAATGCTGAATGCTTTAAAATGCACGCAATGAATATTATTTCCACACAAAATCTGGCCTGTCCCATTGATAAGCTTGAGTTGCTTGATAAAGGAAAATTTTATCAATGCAGCAATGGTCATACTTTTGATATCGCCAAACAGGGTTATATTAATTTATTACCCGTTCAGCATAAAAAATCAAAAGATCCCGGTGACAGCAAAGCCATGGTAGAAGCGAGAACATGTTTTCTTGATAGTGGTTTTTATAAGCCTATTGCAGAAGAATTATCAAAAATTATTTTAAGCAATCTGAGTAAAGATAAAGATCTTTGCATGCTTGATGCAGGTTGCGGTGAAGGTTATTACTTGAATCAGGTTATCAATTCTGCTCAGATGTTTGATGATGAAAGAGCTATTTCTTTTATCGGTATGGATATTTCCAAACCTGCCATCATCGCTGCCAACAAAAGAAACAAGCAGGTAAGCTGGGTAGTAGGAACAAATAGTCAGCCGCCTATTATGGATCAAACTGTTGATCTTATTTTCTCTGTGTTTGGTTTTCACAGTTTTAGTGGTTTTAAGAATACTTTAAAACCCGATGGCAAAGTTATTCTGGTTGAGCCCGGCGACAAACATTTGCAGGAATTGAGAGAGATTATTTATTCAGAGCCTCCTGCCGAGAAAATAGCCACTAAATCAGGTGAAGATGATTATTCATTAAACGATACACATGCCCTGGAATTTAAAATAAATTTGAATTCTAATGAGCAAATAATGAATTTGCTCACCATGACTCCTCATCTTTTTAGAGCGAACAGTAAAGGAAAATCCAGCATAGAAACCATGGATTCGCTCTGTTTGACGGCTGATATCATGTTCAGCGTTTTCAAATACAAACCTGCTACATAAGCCATAAACATGAATTCTATTATTCTCTACAGCTTTCGTCGCTGTCCTTACGCTATGCGTGCGCGTCTTGCATTGAAGTATGCTGGCGTTAAAGTGGAACTGCGTGAGATTGATCTCAATAATCCTCCTGCTGAATTAATTGCCATTTCAGAGCAGGCAACTGTGCCTGTGCTTCATTTATCAGATGGACGTGTCATTGATGAGAGCTGGGATATTGTTCAGTGGGCGGTAAAGCAGAATGATCCAGACCTCTGGCTGGATGAAAATGAACAACATCTAACAGAGTCAGAAATGTTGATAGAGATGAATGATTACTCCTTCAAGCAGGATCTCGATCATTATAAATATGCAGATCGATACCCTGAGCACCCAATGGAGTATTACAGGGAGCAGGGTGAGGATTTTTTGCAGGAACTGGAGGAAAGGCTAAATTCCACACGCTTTCTATTGTCTGATCAGTTATCCATCGCCGATATTGGCATCTTTCCATTTGTACGACAGTTTGCCATGGTTGATATGGACTGGTTTGATCAGGCTCCGTATCCGAAGCTGCAGCAATGGTTAAGTGGTTTTACTGGTTCAGATGCTAGCGAAGCGCAGCTATTTTCCTCGGTAATGGAAAAGCATGAGATATGGAAGCAGGGCGATCCTGTAATCAACCTTTAAACCCTCTCAATTTCATCTCTTCAAAAATTTAAGCTCCAAATCCTTTTTTTCGGTATTTTTTACACAAATACACCGCCTGTCGGAATGTCGACAAACCTGTCGATATCTCTTACTTTCCCTGTTGAGTTTTCGACAATTCAGGGTTATATTTAATCGTCGCTGAGACCTAAGTAACGCTAAATATTGATAATTGTTATTTATTCATATGGTTACAAGCGATAGTTAAACCTAAATATTCAAAAATATAAAGCCCGGAATTTAGTAATAAAAGTTTTATCCGCGCTCTTAAATGCTCCAAATACCCAAATCAGCCCAATGATAAGCACAATAACTGTGCACGGGTTAACAACGAGCGGAGAGAACGCATGACTAGAGAAACTTACACATTAAAAACTGGGGATCTGGCTGAGGAACAACCTCAGGAGCATCAATACAGTACAGTCATCGAAAACATCTACAATTTCCTGAATGATGAGTTATTACAGTTATTCAATGAAATGCTCAACTGCTCAGAAGGCGCTCTGCTCGATCAGGAAAAAAGTATCGAGCTATCAGTTTCAGCCGACAGTAACTATCAGATAGACGAAAAACAGGAGCTCGAAATTAGCGCTTTGAAATTACTGCGCAATGAACGTGCGAGCATACATACAAACTTCTTTATTTCCATAAACGAGCAACTGCTCCCATCGACTACCTCAGCATTTGATGATACTGATGAAGAAGAACTCAGTCTCGTCGATACAGAAGAAATGGAAGAAATGGTGGCTATAACCACCATGCACGCCAATGCACTCAACTTATTTGGTGATGATGTTAATCACCTTGAAGCTCGTATTGAGTTTCTCGAAATCATGTCTGCTCCTATTTTTGATCATAAAGCAGCCAGCCCAAATCGCATATGCGAAGCCTTTCAGATTGCCATAAAACCTTTTGATATATGTGCTGAAAGAAAGATGGTGCTGTTTAAACATTTTGATGAACACGTAAATTTAAAACTCGCCAACATGTACCAGACAATTAACACCATGTTAATTGACGCCGGTGTTCTCCCCGAAGTCATTCTCAGCTCAAAAAATGATGATGAGCCAACAGAAGAAAAAGCATTTGAAAGTCGCACGGCTACTTATTACGACCCTGAGGAAAATATAGCAACCGACTTTGTTCCACGCTCACAGTCAGAAATGAACAGCATCGTTAGTCAATTTATGAAGGGCGATATTTCTGTTACTGGTGACGAGCTGGAGCTGCCTGAATCATTCTATAAAGACCCTAATGAACAAAATGCCAGCGACAAAAAGCTCTATGCAAGAAAAGATGTACTGCAGTCACTCAATCGCCTCCAGAATAAACTTCTTGAATTAGGTGCTCAGGCCGAACTTATAGATAACAAGGAAATAAAAGATGCCTTGATGAAAGAGATGGGTATTGATTCTAATGATCCTCTCGCAAAAGAAATGGCCGTACTTGATGAACGCAGTATTGATTTCGTCGGCATGATGTTTGATGCAATTACTTCTGACGAGAGCATTTCACCTGTTATTTCAGACCTTGTTATGCAACTTCAAATCCCTATTATTAAAGTAGCCGTTACTGATGAAGAGATTTTTTCAAATGAGGAGCACTCAGCTCGCAATGTTTTAAATCTTATCCCAAAAGCAGGTAAGAGCGTTACAGAAAAGCAGGATCATATTTATTCTGACCTGGAAGAAATCGTTAATGACATTCTAAATGAATATGAAATTGACACGATTTGTTTTGATAAAGCTGTCGATTCACTCAATAATCTCATAAACAAAGAAGAGCTTTTAGCTAAAACGAAAGAACGTGAACAGCAAAGAACGATCATTAAAGAACATGCTCGTAGCGTAGTTATCTCTGAGCTTCGCAACCTGACTTCTAATAAAGTAATACCTAAGGACGCGCAACCGCTAGTACTAAAGAACTGGTCAACGCTAATGCTCAACCGCCATATAAAACACGGAAAAGAAAGCTATGAGTGGATGGAATCTATTCTTTTGCTAAAATTATTAATGAAGTGCCTGCAGCCCATACAGCAAAAATCACAATGGGAATTTATCAACAACAATCATTCTGCCCTGATTGAAGTGGTTAATGATGAGCTTTATGAGACCAGACAGGATAAGAAGGATATTGATAATAAATTATCATTACTTGAAAATGCATTTATCAAAATGCTCGATGAATCTGGTTATAGCATTGAAGAAACAGTACAAGACCTGGAGCAAGAAGATATTTATGAATCTATTGATTCGAATTTAGAGCATGAACTTGATTTAGCTCGCCAGCAAGCACAGGTGGCGCTAGAAAAAATAAGTCGCCTACCTGAGAATGTTAAACCCGGCGTATGGTTTGAAGTGTTTAACGGTGAAGATAGAGCAATACGTCGACTCAAGATGTCAACGGTTTTAACGGAAGCGGCAAAAATTATTTTTGTCGATAGAAAAGGCGTCAAGGTAATTGAAAAAGATGTCGGTGATTTTATTGAAGAGCTCAATGAAAATATGTCACGAGTTCTGGCTGATCACTCCACCTTTGATCAAGCACTTGGTAAAGTGATAGGGGCAATGGCGGCTTAAATATATCGCTGGTGCCAGTGATAAGAATGAATACGAGATTGATATTTACACCTAATATATTATAAAATACTAATATTAAAAATATTTAGTGTAGAAAATTTTATGACTGGCGAATTATCCTGCGAAAAACTGCAAAAACTCCTTGAAGATGGTGCCCAACTGGTTGACGTGAGGTCTACCATGGAATTCAATCAGGGAGCGCTGAATGGCGCTATCAATCTACCCATCAACTCAATTCAGCACAATACTGACAGCATTGATCAATCAAAACCTGTTTTACTGTATTGTCGTTCTGGTGCTCGCTCAGGCATGGTAAAGAACTTCCTGATATCACTGGGCTTTCAGGATGTTTATAATATAGGCAGTTATTCCAAATATGCCTTTTGTTAAATAGTCTTCAGGTTAATCACATGAACTACGAGATCAGTGTCGAAAATATTAAATGTGGTGGTTGTGCTGGCACCATCATCAAAAAAGTGACTGAGCTTGATGGTGTTGATAGCGCTGAAGTCGAAATTGAGGCGGGAATTGTGAAAATTGAGGCTAGAGAGGGGATTCGTGAGGCGCTGGTCGCTACTCTATTGAAACACGGTTATCCAGAAACAGGAACCGCTGAGGGCATGGCGGCTGCTAAAGCTAAGGCTAAATCCTTTGTTAGCTGCGCTGTAGGGCGTTTTAACGCTGATAAATAAATCGAAACGCCCAGTTTCGTGATATTCTACGCGCGCTATGCGTACCGACGATTTCCACTTCGATCTTCCTGATGAGCTCATCGCTCAGCAACCCTGCGAGCAGCGCACCGCTAGCCGTTTGCTACACCTGTCTCGCAGCCCTGAAACTGGCGAAGAAGCAATACAGCACCGCCATTTTAAAGATTTAGTCAAACTTCTGAATGCGGGCGATTTGCTGGTATTCAATGATACCCGTGTCATTCCGGCTCGCTTATACGGCCACAAAGCCACTGGCGGCAAAGTTGAGGTGCTGATCGAGCGCCTGATTGACGAGAATCACTGCCTGGCGCACGTACGTGCCAGTAAAACACCCAAAGTTGATGCCTTGCTCCATATCGGAGATGACGGTGCTTACACATTAAAAGTCGATGCTCGTCAAGGCAATCTGTTTGTTCTGAGTTCGAATAATGACGCCAAACTGACTGATATCATGCAGCAAGTTGGTCATATCCCTTTGCCACCTTATATTACGCGTGCCGATGAAGCGGTCGATTTTGAACGTTATCAAACGGTGTATTCTAAAAGACCCGGTGCCGTTGCTGCGCCAACAGCTGGGCTTCATTTTGACGATGACCTGCTTGGGGAGCTGAAAGAGAAGGGTATTCAATCTACTTTTGTTACGCTGCACGTGGGGGCAGGCACTTTTCAGCCGGTACGTGCTGAAAATATTGAAGATCACCACATGCACTCTGAATATCTTGAAGTGAGTCAGGCGACGGTGGATATGTGTAGAGAGACCAGAGAACGAGGAGGCAGGGTAATTGCTGTCGGTACGACCGCTGTACGCTCACTGGAAACAGCCTCAGCCAGTGGCACGCTTCAGGCTTTTGCTGGTGAGACAGATATTTTCATCTATCCCGGCTACGAGTTCCGCAGTGTCGATGCCATGGTCACCAATTTTCATTTATCTGAATCCACCTTATTGATGCTGGTTAGTGCTTTTGCAGGAAAAAAAGCTATCTTTGAAGCCTACCGACAAGCTATTGAAAACCGCTACCGTTTCTTTAGTTATGGTGACGCAATGTTCATTTCCTGAGCGCGAAAAATAAAAATAAACAACATTAACTAATAACTGTAATACACTGTTTAACATGAAATTTAGCTTACTAAAAAACGATAATACGGCCCGAAGAGGGCGCTTAGAATTCGAGAGAGGCAGCGTTGACACTCCCGCATTCATGCCCGTGGGCACTTACGGCACCGTCAAGGCCATGACGCCTGAAGAACTGGAAGGCATGGGCGCTCAAATCATTCTGGGAAATACCTTCCATCTTATGCTCAGACCCGGCACCGAGATCATCAAAAAACACGGTGATCTGCACGATTTTACCCACTGGCAAGGCCCTATATTGACCGACTCTGGTGGCTTTCAGGTCTTCAGTCTGGCCAAGATGCGCAAGATCTCGGAGAAGGGGGTTGTTTTCCAATCACCTATCGATGGCGCCAAGGTCGAGCTGACACCAGAAAGCTCGATGCAGGTACAGAAAGACCTGGGCTCCGATATCGTGATGATTTTTGATGAATGCACACCGTATCCCGCCACAGAAACAGAGGCCAGTGAGTCAATGGAGTTATCCCTACGCTGGGCTGATCGCTGCAAAACAGCCCATGAAGGCAACCCCAACGCCTTATTCGGCATCGTGCAGGGCGGTATGTATCCCGCATTGAGACATCGTTCTGCCAAAGTACTGACTGAAATCGGTTTTGATGGCTATGCTATTGGTGGCCTGTCCGTCGGTGAACCCGAAGATGAGCGTAACAAGGTGCTCGATGAGACATTGCCTTCATTGCCTGAAGACAAACCACGCTATTTAATGGGTGTGGGTACCCCGTCAGATATTATTGAGGCCGTTAGCCGGGGGGTTGATATGTTTGATTGTGTCATCCCCACACGCCACGCTAGAACAGGCTTTTTATATACCAGTGAGGGCATCATTAAAATCAGGAACAGTAAATATACCGATGATATTAGGCCCCTCGATGAGCAGTGCAGTTGCTATACCTGTAAAAACTACAGCCGCTCCTATCTCAGACATCTTGATAAGTGCAAGGAGATTCTGGGCATACGCCTGAACACCATTCATAACCTGCATTATTACCAGGATTTAATGCGCAATATACGCTCAGCGATTGAAACGGGGACTTTCGAGCAATTTGCTGAAGAATTCTATGCTAAAAATCCGGATTAACCCTTATCGGACGGGGTATCTGTGGCATAATATCGCGCTTTAAGAAAACAGAAACTGGGAAAACTAATGAGCTTTTTTATATCTGATGCAATGGCAGAAGCCGCGGCAGCAACACCGGGGCAACCCGAACTCGTTTCACTGATGTTACCTATTGGTCTGGTCGTGCTTTTCTACTTCCTCCTGATCCGTCCCCAAAGCAAGCGCCAGAAAGAACATAAGTCCATGGTTGAGACGATTCAGAAGGGCGAGGAAGTCGTCACAGCAGGTGGTGTCCTGGGCAAAATCACCAATGTGGGTGAGAATTTTGTCGCTCTGGAAATCAGTAAAGATGTCACCATCCATATACAGAAAAATTCCATACAGGCCGTCATGCCTAAAGGCACCATAAAAGATCAACAATAAAGAATAAGGAATCCATCAGCCATGCTGAACCAGTATCCATTGTGGAAATACCTGATGTTAGCCATTGTGCTACTCACAGGTAGTATCTATGCATTACCGAATCTCTACGGAGAAGATCCATCAGTTCAAATCTCTCATCGCTCAGATGCGTTAGAAGAAAATGACCGTCTGGCCATTGAACAGGTCCTGACCAAGGCTGAGATCACCTTCAAACGTATCGAACTTGATGATAAAAAAGTACTGGTTCGTTTTGATGACGAGCAAATACAACTCAAAGCGGCTGATGCACTAAAAGCTTCTCTGGATAAAAAATATCTGATTGCACTCAATCTCGCTGCGGCCACACCTGACTGGTTACGCTCACTCAATGCGTCGCCCATGTATCTTGGTCTTGATCTGCGTGGTGGTATTCATTTCCTGATGGAAGTTGATATGCACGCGGCAATTAAACGCGTCGAAGAAAGCCTGCTTTCTGATATCCGTACTTTCTTACGAGAGGAAAAAATTCGTTATCGTGGTGTGCGTCGTGATGAGAATACACTGCACGTTGAATTTCGTGATGCTGATAACATGGATAAAGCACTGTCTAAACTTGAAAGACAATTCAGCCAACTGGACTTTATTCAGCATGACGAGCAGCTCAGCATCACGGCAAAATTAACCGAAGTTGCTATCCGTGATGAAAAGAAATTTGCCTTGCAGCAAAATATTATTACTTTGCGCAATCGTGTTAACGAACTCGGTGTTGCTGAACCCATTATTCAGCAGCAGGGTGATTCACGTATTGTTGTTCAACTGCCTGGTATTCAGGATTCTGCTCGTGCTAAAGCCATTCTTGGTGGCACCGCCACACTTGAGTTCAGACTCACCGAAGGTGAGGTTGCAGACTGGTACAGCGCTGAAGATTCGGGTCGTGTTCCAGTAAAAGCATTGATGTACCACGAACGCAGTGGCAGTCCAGTTTTACTGAGCCGCCGTGTGATTGTGACTGGTGACATGATCACCGATGCAGCGTCAACCATCGATACAGAAAAAGGTGTGCCTGCTGTAAGCGTTAGCCTGAATGGTAAGGGCGCTAAAAAGATGAACGACACCACGCGAGAAAACGTCGGTCATAAAATGGCTGTAGTCTTTATCGAAAACAAAGTCACAACCAAAAAGGTTGGCGATGAAATGATAAAGCAACGCAGCACAACAAAAGAAGTAATCAATGTTGCAACCATTCAAGGTGTTTTCGGTGCAAGGTTCCAGATTACGGGCCTGGAATCACAGGAAGCACGTGACCTTTCGCTGTTGCTACGTGCAGGCTCCCTTAGAGCGCCGGTAGAAATCATTGAAGAACGCACCATTGGCCCAAGCCTGGGTGCGGATAATATTAATAAAGGCTTCCGCTCAGTAATGATCGGCTTTATGTTAGTACTTATCTTTATGGCGGTGTATTACAGAGCTTTTGGTTTAATCGCCAACCTGGCACTGACCGTTAATCTTGTGTTGCTTATCGCTATTCTCTCAATGCTACAGGCCACCTTAACGCTGCCTGGTATTGCAGGTATTGTTTTAACCGTGGGTATGGCTGTAGATGCAAACGTGCTTATCTTCGAGAGAATAAGGGAAGAGTTACGTAATGGTAATTCGGTACAGGCCAGTATTCATGCCGGTTATGAAAAAGCCTTTAGCACCATTACCGATGCCAATATTACTACTTTAATCGCTGCCATCGTTTTGTTCAGCCTTGGTACGGGCCCTATAAAAGGATTCGCGATAACTTTATGTATCGGCATTGTTACTTCAATGTTTACTGCCATCGTCGGCACGCGCGCCATTGTGAACCTTGTTTACGGCAATCGTAATCTTGACAAAATATCAATATAAAAAGAATCAAAGCATATGAAATTTTTAAACGGAAAACTAAATATTGACTTTATGGGTAAGCGCAAACTTGCGCTAACAATCTCATCACTGTTGATTATTTTATCCATCGCAAGCCTGGCTAAAAACGGCCTTAATCTTGGTATCGACTTTACTGGCGGCTACCTTATCGAAGTTGGCTATCCCAATGATGCAGATATTGAATCCATTCGTAATGCTTTAGCCGACAACAACTTTAAAGATGCTCAGGTTCAAAACTTTGGCACCAGTAAAGATGTTTTAATACGTATAGCACCTTCCAGTGATATTAATAAAGCCAGCATCAGTGATCAAATACTCAGCACGCTAAAGCGGGGCAGTGAACAAACAATTGAAATGCGCCGCGTTGAATTTGTCGGTCCACAGGTAGGAGCAGAACTACGCGATCAGGGTGGCATGGCGATGCTGGTAGCACTGTTTTTTATTCTTGTTTATGTCAGCCTTCGTTTTCAGTTTAAATCTGCCGTAGGTGCAATTTTAGCTCTGATACACGATGTTATTATCACCGTGGGTTGTTTTTCAATTCTTCAACTCGATTTTGATTTGAGTGTGCTTGCAGCCATACTGGCTATCATCGGTTACTCATTGAACGATACTGTTGTTGTACTTGATCGTATTCGTGAAACATTCAGAAGCGTCAGAAAAACCAATCCTGGCGAGATTATTAACCTCTCAATTAATCAAACATTGTCTCGTACATTAATGACATCGTTGACTACATTAATTGTGCTTTTTTCATTATTTTTCCTTGGCGGTGAAGTTATTCACGGCTTTGCAACAGCTCTTATCATCGGCGTTGTTATCGGTACATACTCATCTATCTACGTTGCAAGTAGCACCCTGATGGCCATGAATATTACAAAACATGATTTTCTGGTTCAGGCTAAAGAAGAAGTTGTTGACGATATGCCATAACAAAAAATATCTTTTAATAATAAAAATAACACGAAAAGAACTATGCATGAAAAAGCGCTCAATATGATCACCTCCATTAACTACAAAAGTTACTGGGCTTTATGCAAACCGAAAGTAGTAGCATTAATTATTTTTACCGCAGTGGTAGGGATGTTGCTGGCATCACCTGATGGTATTCCATGGCATGCTTTGTTCTTTGGGACATTAGGCATAGGTATAGGCGCTGCATCTGGTGCCGCAATGAACCACTGGGTAGACTTTCGCATCGACGGGGTAATGGACCGCACTAGTAACCGCCCGTTACCACAGGGTGATTTACCACCTTATGCCGCATTAATATTTTCTTTAGTGCTTGCAGTTATATCCAGTTTTATACTTATTGTATTTGTAAATAACATTACTGCTGTTCTGACATTCCTGTCATTGATTGGTTACGCCGTTATTTACACAATGTATCTTAAAAGATCGACACCCATGAATATCGTATTGGGCGGGGCAGCAGGGGCAGCGCCTCCATTACTGGGCTGGGCGGCGGTCACTAATGAAGTGCCAGCAGAGGCGCTGTTATTATTTCTAATTATATTTGTCTGGACACCACCTCACTTCTGGGCTCTGGCCATAAAACGACGTGAAGAATACCGTGCAGCAGGAATTCCAATGCTGCCAGTTACTCATGGAGTTGATGTTACGAAAAAACAAATATTACTCTACACCATTTTGCTGGTGGCTGTTTCAGTCATGCCATTTTTCATCCAGATGAGTGGCCTGATTTATCTTAGTGGCGCTATCGCACTGGGCATTGGTTTTCTTTATTACGCGATTAAACTTTATCGTGAGGGAACTGATGAGGTCGCAGTAAAAACATTCAGCTACTCAATTTTATACCTGAGTTTGCTTTTTGGTTTCCTGTTACTCGATCACTACGTAAGATTGATTATTCGCACTTACTTCATGTAGTCATTAGAGGTGCGCCATGCGCACCTCGCTATTTCAGAAAAACTAAACCTTTGCTGGCCACATCGCTTTAATTGCGACCACTACAAAGATTAAACCACCAATAATCGCAATCAAGCCGCCCAATCCCATCATTGCCATACCGGCAATCTCGGGCAGGTTCTCAAGTCCCTGCGCACTGCCCGCAGTCTTACGCTGCACACCATAACCACCTGACCAGGCGAGTCCAAGAATGTGCATCATCTGGCCACCACCATAAATCCAGGGCTGGATTCTGGCAGCACGTGAAGTTGCTGGGCGAAAGCCTAATTTTGGAAGCAGGTAGTAGGTCAATCCCATGAAGGCCAGTGTCACACCAACAATCGAGCCATGATAGTGAGCGGGTATGACTACATTCACACCTTCAATCATAAAACCAAGAATGCCGCCGGCACCAAATAAAATGATCGATGCCAACAATGCATTACGAGCAGGGCGATGATGATCCTCAACCATACGCGTAGAAAATACGCTAAATATAACGATTAATGACAAGGGCAATGTGGTTAAGCCACCAAAGCGCATTAATTGTGTGAAGCCATCTCTATGCTCCTGAGACGTGATGTCGTACATCATATAGAGAGGTATGGCAAAAAACACCGGTGCCACAGCAATCGCAAATAAGATTCGCAATGTTGTCGGAGCAATATTAATACCTGAACCCGTTGCAGAGGCCAGCCATAGCCAGACGAGTAGCAACATGACACTGTGCGTAAATTGCAAAATATGACCGCCGCCCCAGAATAGAGCTTCAAAATCGGCAACTTCTTCTAATGTGCCTGTCAGGCCTGAATATGAAGCGATCAGCGCCACGATTGAAAGCAGAGCGGCAATGGCAGCCATTTTTAATGCAAATGGCAACGCAGAGGATGTCTGCTCTTTTGATGCGAAGAACAGGGCACGTAAAATCAGAATCAGAAATCCTGTGGCAAACAGATATAAGCCGGTAAAAAACACCGGATGTACCAGTACAGGTACATAATTATTCATCAGGGGTTTGTCAGCACCCAAAAATGGTGCAATGGCGATTACGACCGTACCTGCTACGCATAACCAGAAACTGAGCTTTGCCATCCAGATCACGCGCCCATTATCGAGCAAGGCCCAGAGTACACCCTCGAATGCGAGGAACCAGATCAGCACCGATAGCACGACATGAATAACCAGAGCAATATGGAAAAAATCAAGCAGGGGGATCATGTCCGATATCGCGGGAGTTCTGGATAACACCAACAAAATTGAATAGAAGCCGGAGGCCACCAGTGCGGCAATGCCTAGTGTCAGCCAAAGTCTCGCCAGCTTTGTTTGTGCTGAATTATTCGCGGAATCCTGGACTGGATTATCAATATGCAATTCAAGTGCTGCGTTGTTCATAACGATATGGTGCTCTGACAAATAAAACGATGTGGATTCTAACAGAGCAGAGCTAAGACCATGAAACTTTTGTATATTCCGGTGTTTTGAACATAAACACGCCATTTAACATAATATACATTATGCGCACATGAGTATGTAATTAGACTATATAAAGGGTAAACCGCAATATACTACTTGTGTTTACAGTTAAGGACTGGATAATGCTCGATTTCATACCATTAGACGATAACAAAATACGTGCTCAAACCTAAGTTACCCAATCAAATTACTATGATGACAAACTGGAGCCGCCTCTATGGCAGTTCCTTTGCGCTGGCTATTGTCGAAGCTGCAAAACAGTTTGACCAAGGGCCTGTGGTTATCATCGTTGAGGATATTGCACACGCAGATTCACTCACCAATGAAATCAAGTTTTACGCTTCATCCTCGATCAATATCTTCCATCTGCCAGATTGGGAAACACTACCTTACGACGTGTTCTCGCCACATCAGGACATCGTCTCAGAGCGCCTGAAAACGCTTTACCAGCTCCAGAACATACAGGCCGGTGATATTCTTTTATTGCCTGTCACCACGCTGCTACAAAAGCTCACACCTAAAAAATATATCAGCGATAGTGTCCTGATCTTTGAACCAGGTCAAAAAATGGATACGCACGAATTTAGAACCGATCTAGAATCGGCTGGTTATTCGTATGTGTCACAAGTGATGGAACACGGCGAATTTACCGTGCGTGGCTCTATTATTGATATTTTCCCATCAGGTTCATCAACACCTTTCAGAATTGATCTGTTTGACGATGAAATTGAATCAATAAGGAACTTTGACCCCGGTAATCAACGCTCAGACAAAAAAATTGATGCTATCGAATTACTCCCGGCTCGAGAATTCCCCACTGATAAGGAAGGCATAAAATTATTTCGAGAAAATTATCGACAGCAAATTATTGGTGATCCCTTACAAAGCATTATTTACAGCAGTATCAGCGACGGCCTGATACCCACAGGCATCGAATATTATTTGCCGCTATTTTTTAATGAGCTTGAAACAACTTTTGATTACATCCCTGATGGCTCCTTATTTATACAACCTGATAATCTGGCAGAAATAATTGAATCCTTTACTCAGGATTTAGAATCACGTTATGAACAGCGCCGACACGATGTTGAGCGCCCTATTCTTTCACCAGAATTAATATTCCTTGGCAACAAGGAAATCGAACAACAAATTAGTCATTATTCACGAATTAATGTAACCAGATACAGCAGTGTTGATAATGAAAACAATCTTCCGGTAAAAAGACCACCAGAGCTAAAACTTAATACCCAAAGTGCAGATCCCTCTTCAGCGCTAACTGCTTTTCTTCAGGAATACACCGGTCGAATACTTTTTGCCGCCGAAACTCCGGGGCGTAGAGAAATAATTAGCGAATTATTACGCACACACCATATCTATCCGAAACTGTGCGAAACCTGGGACGACTTCATCAATGCAGAAGAGCCAATATGCTTAACTGTTTTTGAAATAGAAAACGGTCTCAATTTAATCGAACCTGAATTGTGTGTCATCACCGAGCCACAGATTTATGGCCAGCGTGCAATTCAAAAACGACGTCGAAAAAAACGTGGTTTAGATCCCGACGCCGTTGTTAAAAATTTAACCGATCTGAATATTGGATCACCGGTTGTGCATCTTGATCATGGTGTTGGCCTATATCTTGGCTTACAAAAACTTTCTGGCTCAGAATTTGATACTGAATTTCTAACCATTGAATATGCTGGAGGTGACAAACTTTATGTTCCTGTTTCATCACTGCATCTTATTAGTCGATACACAGGCGCATCACAAGACCATGCACCCATGCACAAGCTCGGCACAGAGCAATGGTCAAAAGCTAAAAACAAAGCAGTTAAAAAAGCCCGTGATGTGGCCGCAGAGTTATTAGATATACACGCCCGTCGTGCAGCAGCCAAAGGCAGAAAATATGAAGTCAATCAGGATGAATATCAAAGCTTCTGCAATGGTTTCCCCTTCGAAGAAACTGAAGATCAGGAAACAACCATATTAAGCGTGCTGGAAGATTTGAGCAATTCAACACCGATGGATCGAGTTGTTTGTGGTGACGTTGGTTTTGGTAAAACAGAAGTGGCCATGCGTGCTGCTTTTGCTGTTGCCAATACCGGCAAGCAGGTTGCAATACTGGTTCCCACCACCCTGCTCGCACAGCAGCATTATCAAAACTTTAGTGACCGCTTTGCCGACTGGCCAATTAAAGTTGAAGGCCTGACGCGTTTTAATAGTGCAAAAAAACAACAGGCTATTCTTGATGAATTAGCAGCAGGTAAAGTTGATATTGTGGTGGGCACACACAAATTACTGCAAAAAACTGTTAAGTATAAAGATCTTGGTTTAGTTATTATCGATGAGGAGCATCGTTTTGGTGTTAAGCATAAAGAGCAAATGAAATCACTGCGTTCAGAAATTGATATTTTAACGCTCACTGCTACGCCTATTCCGAGAACACTGAACATGTCATTAGCGGGTATACGCGATCTTTCCATTATGGCCACCCCACCCCATCATCGCCATTCAATTAATACTTTTGTTTGCCAATGGGATGAGGTTGCTATTAAAGAAGCCTGCCAGCGTGAATTGAAACGTGGTGGCCAAATTTACTTCCTGCACAATGAAGTTAAAACCATAGAGAAAATTACTAACGAATTAAAAAAATTATTGCCCGAAGCAAAAATAGCCTTTGCTCACGGACAGATGCCAGAAAGAGATCTTGAGCAGATCATGCTGGATTTTTATCACCAGCGATACAATATACTCGTTGCCACCACTATTATTGAAAGCGGCATTGATGTGCCTACGGCTAACACCATCATTATCAACAGAGCCGACAAACTAGGTCTGTCTCAGCTCCATCAAATTCGTGGCCGTGTTGGTCGCTCTCATCACAGAGCCTATGCCTATTTGATTACGCCGCCTGAATCATTACTCACAGATGACGCAAAGAAACGCCTCGATGCCATCGAGTCACTGGAAGACCTGGGTGTTGGCTTCACGCTCGCCACACACGATCTGGAAATTCGTGGTGCCGGTGAACTACTGGGCGAAAATCAAAGTGGCCAGATAACAGAAATTGGTTTTAGCCTCTACAGTGAATTATTGGAAAAAGCCGTTGAATCATTGAAGAAAGGTGAAAGCACAAATATACCCCTTAATTCAGGCGTGGAAATCGATTTAGGCATGCCCGCCATCATCCCAGACGATTATGTACATGATATACATCTACGTTTAATTTTGTACAAACGCATCGCCAGTGCTAAAAATTCAAATGAACTGGACGAGCTTCGGGTTGAATTTATCGACCGTTTTGGTTTATTGCCCGACAGCACCAAAAACCTTTTTGCAGTGACTGAGGTTAAACTACTGGCTGAAAATGCAGGCATCTCAAAAATTGATACCAATGACAATGGCTTTAGAGTGACTTTCACTGAACAACCCAACATTAACCCAGCAAAACTGATAGAGTTAATTCAAACGCAATCTTCCATCTATCAATTTAATGGCACTGACATGTTGCGAATTGCAGCTGATATGGATGATGAAGACTACAGCAAACGAACTGATGCCATTACACAAGTTATTAACACATTAATCTCACAAGAATAATATAATCAGGCAATGCAAAATTTTTTAACATCTATATCCACCCTGCTGCTAACGCTATCAGCGTTTACCATTCACGCAGAAACAATTCGCTACAATATTGAGATCGTCATTTTTGAAGACAGCTCCAACCGCTACCTAAATAGCGAGCAATGGCCTGTTATTCATCAGGCAGAAATTGAGTTAACTTCAGATATACTGCCGCTTGGATTGGAAGGGCTTCCAGAAGATGATCCGGTCATCGATGGATATGGTATGGGAATTAAGCCTAAAAAAGCTAAATACCCGGAAATCAACGGCGTCATCGATATTACTCATAATGCGAGCAATGCTCTCACTGAACACGTCACCAAACTTGATCGCTCATCCAGATACAGCGTCCTGCTTCATCAGTCCTGGCAACAGACAGGTCTTAATGATAATGATGCTGTTAATTTCATTGTCGATACCAATGAAACTGAAAATAAAGATCTAGAAGTATTTTCCACAAACCACAAACCAAAAAAAATAGGTACGAAACTTAAATCAAGCCTACAGGGAAGCATCAAACTAGTTCTAGGCAGGTACCTGCATATCCATACCGACTTACACTATAAACGAGTTAATAAGTTGTACAGGCCAAACTCACCTGCTCTGCATAATAAGAAATTTGAAGAATTCAACATAAAATCCCAACGCAAAATGCGCAGCAATGAATTACATTATATTGACCACCCACTGCTGGGGATTTTGGTTATAGTCATCCCAATCAAGTCACCAGAACCGGTAGAAGAAAATAAAGAACCAGATGAACTTAAAACAGTTCCAGCAATAAACCCAGCCCCAAGTACGACTTCTCAAAAGAAGCTTTAACGAATCCTTAAGGTTCCTTATGGGCTATTTTTCTCTTTGATTAGGCCCATACTGTCTTCTCAAAGCATCACCAAACCGCACCACTGCTCTACGATTCTCACATTTGAGACATCGACGAAATAAAATACTGCTTGAAGTGTTTGATCACTCCTCAATCTAATCTTGTTTTATCCCAGATATCCCTATAAGCCTTTTCAAGTTGCGCAGTAAATGTTTCAGCATCCGTCAGGGGTGATGCTTGCATTTCAGTTCTTAGTTTCTGACGTATACCCTGGAGAGCCCCACAATCAGATGCCAGCTTCCTGGCAATTAATACATATTCATCAACTGTCTCTGCAATCCATTCCTGCCGCCCCAAATGTGTCAGTAAACTGGTACCAACTCGGGCACGGTGACTACTCCCAGCCAGTGTCACTACAGGCACACCCATCCATAATGCCTCGCAGGTAGTTGTTGTGCCATTATAAGGAAAAGGATCCAGGCCGATATCTACCTGTCCGTAACGCTCAAAGTGAGCAAGTTTCTCCGGGTCACTGCCAAGCAAGATGAGGCGATCTTTATGAATGCCAAATTCTGAAAAGGCATTGTGCACTCTCTCCTGCATCCCTCTATCACCAAATGCTGCATTTTTTAGAAGCAATCTGGAGCTCGGTATTTCTGTGAGAAGTCTTGACCATAGCTTGATAACGAAAGGATTTGTCTTGGAAAAATTATTAAATGAACCAAATGTTATTACGCCACTATTTACACACGGTGAATCGACAACATCCGGACATTGTTGAGGTGGTTGGTAGACAGAAAAATTATCCGACAAGCGATAAAGTTTCTCCGTGTATAGCTCATCCGTGCCGACAGGATCTGAGATAATATCAGTCAATCGATAATCCATGTGACTTAGTCCTGTAGTATTGGGATATCCAATCCATGCAATTTGTACCGGCGCTGGCTTACGTGCAAACACCTGAATTCGGCTGTTAGCCGTATAACCAGACAGGTCAATCAAAATATCGATCTCATCGTCACGTATCAGTTGCTCAAGATCCTGATCATCGAGTGCACTGACATTTCGCCAATTATCGCAATGACCTTTTAGCCTTTTTGTATATTCATCATTAATTGAATTTGCATAGTACGCAAAAATCTCAAATTTCGAGTGATCATGATTTTCAAGTACGGGATCTACATAATATGCGACTGAATGTGTGTAGAAATCAGAAGAAACATATCCAATGCGTAGGCGCTCGTTATTATGTCGAGCCACAACGGCATGTTCTGGCCGTGATAGAAAATTGCGTTCAATTGATTCACCAAACTGCCGGTGTTCATCTACAATGTCAGCGTTGGTGTAATTTGATGAAAAATTTAGCATGAACAACAAATTCATTCGAGCTAATTTGAGCTCCGGCTTTAATGCCAAGGCCATTCTGTAATCAGCAATAGCTTCCTCAATCAGACCCTGCATGCCCAGAGCATTGGCTCTATTTATATACGCTTCAGCACATTTAGGGTCAATTTCAATCGCCCTGCTTATACACTCGATTCCATCATTAATCCTGCACTGTGACTTTCTAATATTTCCAAGCTGGTTATACAAATCTGCCTGATCTGGTTTAAATGAAATTGCCCTTTCCAGTGCTTCTGCTGCCTCATTGTAACGGCCGGTACGCATGAAGACATTACACAAGAACTGTAATGCGGGGATATTATTCGGTTCTGCCTTAAGCACAAACTGGCATAATTCATATGCCTTATTATAGTGGCCAGACTGGAGAAGCTGTACCGCTCTGCTCATTGCAGTGGCCTTGTCCGACTGGCTTACCGTAGCGTTGCCATTAATGTCTTTGCCACAGCATTTTTTATATTTCTTACCGCTATTACAGGGGCACTGCGCATTACGGCCAATTTTTTTTGTGGATGCATGTTCCATAACAATGTAAATATTAAACTATAAATTGAATCGACCTAAATATAAAGCTTACAAAATAGGCTTAAGAATATCTTTGACTTCTCCCAAATGTTTTTCATAGTTTTTCCATCTCGCTAGAGAATTTTTATATATGGGCTTATTAACCTGGTTGAAACTGACTGTAGCAACTCTTCTTTTTGACTTATAAAACTCAAGACATTCGTCAACGTAGTCCAACCCGCAGAACTCAAGAAGATTAACAACATTTGACTCAAAATCAGAAACAACATCCTCATATTCAATATCATATATATCTATATTTAAAACGTCTTTCCAGTGCTCCATTAATCTATTGTATTCAAGATACATCTTTGCAGTATCCGTCAAATTATTTGAGTAAAGGTGACGACCGCCAAAATTTTGGAAGTATATCGAGAGAACGATATCGCGCGGATCTCTTTTGCAATGCACGATTTTTGCAGTAGGAAACATTTTAGAAATCAGGCCAAGATGCAAATAATTACCAGGCATTTTATCAGTAAAAAATTTATCTCCGTCTAATAATTTCTCTACCTTTGCAAGATACTCATTAGCTCTTTCTTTTATATCAGATTCACAAAAGTTTTTAATAAAATCCAGACCACCTGAATTAGCCACAGTTAAGCCTGTTATTTCTTTGACAATTTCTGGTATGTATGGCAATTCACCACAAGCATGGATTCTAGGGTGTTGTGACAAAACTTGCTCGACTAAAGTCGTTCCTGATCTTGGCATTCCAACAATAAATATTGGATTGACATCAATAGCATCATTTACAGACATATTAGCAACATGATCACGACTATATATCTCGGCAAGTTTATTAACTCGTTCCACATGCGATGTATGATCAAATTTCATATAAGCCGTATTATTAGCTAATCGATATCGTTCAAAAGCAAGATCATAGTCACCGTTTTTGTCATAAACCCTTCCAAGACAAAAACCAAGAAATCTCTTATCTGAAGGAGCTGTACTTGCTTTCTGTAACATGTTTTCAGATAACCTAATTACTTCATTTACATCCCCATACTGATCATATAGACCAGAATAAATATCAAGATCCAGCGCCGAATACGTACCAGAGTCTATAAGCTTACGCAATATTGAATAAGCACCAGCTTTGTCTCCAGTCATAGATAGCAGTCCTGCTTTGTTGCTCAATGCCATCTGATGATTTGGTGATATTTCTAATGCTTGATCAATATAATAAAATGCACGATAAAAATCATCTACACCCTGATAGTAAGTAGCCAATCGAACCATACTATCGACAAGTTTTGGGTTATATTTCAGCGATTGCTTATAATGCTGAATAAGCATAGCGTCATTCCCAATAGCCTGATAACAACTAGCTACATAGTAATGTGCCTGTGCATTTCCTGGCATCAGTTCCAAAGAGCGAATAAAATGTTGGACTGCAAGATTGTATCTTTCAATAACGTGCAAAACAAAACCACAATTATACTGCACTGTCGCATCTGCTTCATTTAGTTGTATTGCTTTCTGAGACGCTTCTAGAGATTTTTCTGAAAAGCCTAAAACAATATAAGCCACGCTTAAGTTAGAAAATGCCTGTGCATTATCAGGGTCGAGCTGAATAGCTGATTGACAGCAGTTTACACACTCCCCATACATTCCCGATGAAATACACATTGATGCTAAACTCATCCACACCTCAGCATCACGCTTACCTTTTAATTGCTTTTTTAGAAGTTTATATGCCACTTTTAATTGCCCTTTTCGAACAAGCGTAACAACCTTCTTTTGTATCTTTGTATTTCTCTTCATCACACTTCTACAATACGTAATCAAACTTGGCTAAAATTGAAACGACCATACCCTTGTACTCTCCATAATTTTCCATTTTTCAATAGAACCACGGCAGAAGGGTTACATCAGAACCAAGCATAGCTCATCGCCTTCTTATAGTATCCCATTGGTGCAGCTGAGCTGCATAGCTTATTGTGACAATTATGTCCGACTGGCTTACCACAGCGTTATCATTAATATATTTTTTACCACTATTACAGGAGTATGGCTCATTATGTCCAATTTTTTATTTCCAGAGACATTCATAACAGATACGAAAATTTATAACTATTCACAATACAATAAGACGGTTCACAAGTTATAAAATTGGAGCAAGTATAGTCTCAATAGAAGATAGATGTTCAGTATAGTGCTTCCATCTCGCAACTGATTGCTTATATATAGGTTTATTAATCTGGTCATTACTAGCTGTGGCTACACTCCTTTTTGATTTATAAAACTCAAGACAGCTTGCTTCCCATTCCAGGTCACAATAATGCAAAATTTCGCGAGCATTCGTCTCAAATTCTTCAACAATGTCTTCATAAACAACATCATGCATTGTAAATTCTTGACTGACGAAGCACTTCATTAAACGATCATAATCCATGTATATACGTGCCGTGTCATCTAGATCGCATGAATAGGGGTGTCGTGCCCCAAAACTCTGAAAATATATCGAAAGACATGTGTCACGTGGATCTCTTTTACAGTGTAATATCTTAGCGCCTGGGAATAGTTTCTGAATTAATCCTAAGTACACATAATTGGTAGGCATTTTATCAGTGACAATTTTCGCTCCATGAGATAGCTCATTAACTTTGCTGAGATATTGATGCGCTAATTGCTTCAGTTCATCAGGTCCTGCACTCTCCATATAACTTACCCAGTCATTATTAAAACCATTTTTATTAGAAGCGTCCATCATCACATCATTAAGATAAGAAAGCTCTCCCGCTGCAAAAACTGAAGAGTGGCTAGACAGCATCTGTTCAACAAGGCTTGTTCCAGAGCGAGGCATGCCTACAATGAATATAAGATTCGTGGTTTTATCAGAAGTTAATTTATTTACTAAACTATCCTTATTTGTAGAAAAGTTGATAATTTTATCTGTGTATTCAATATGAGATTTGACATCATACTTGCCGTGAAATAATTTATTAGCAGCATGATATTTTTCAAATGCAAGATCGTATTTAGTGATTTTATCATACACTCTTCCCAATGCATGACCGAGCAATCTTTTATCAGCGTTTGATGCATTAAAACGACTTAAATAGTTTTCAGCTAATCTTACAAATTCTGACTCAGATCCATATGAAGAGCACAAGGACGCATAAGAATTCAGCGTAAAAGCAGATTCCTTTTGTAAGTCTATTATACGACGTAATATTTCATACGCTTCCTTTTTCTTACCAGTCATAATCAGAATATTCACCTTATAATCTAACAACACAGGTAAATCTGGAGATATAGCAAGAGCACGATCATAATATCCCTCAGCAAGAGAAAAATCTCCAATTCCAAGATAATAGGTGCCTAATCCAACAATACTATCAAGCATAGCAGAGTTATGTTCTAGTGATTTTTTAAAATAGATTACAGCCTTTTTGATATCACCTGTTGCCTGATAACAACTACCCGCCATAGCTAAAGCAAGAGCGTTATCCGGTACTAACTCAAGAGACGATAAAAAATGTGGGAGCGCAGTATCGTATTGTTCTACAACCCGAAACACAAAACCACTATTGAATTCAACTATTGGATCCTTATCAGCCAATTCAATAGCTCTATGAGTAGCTGCAATAGCATTGTTTCTGTCCCCCATTTCAACATAGGCTTTACCTAAATATGAGTATGCCTGCGCATACTTGGGATTACATTGAATAGCATGCTGACAACACTCCAGACAATACTTACTCAATCCATTAGAACCACAGAGTGCACCTAATTTGACCCATAATTCTTCCTCAGTTATTTTTTTTGAGGTTTTCTTTAATAATTTATACGCATCAAGCACTTGTCCACGTTTTACAAATAAGATAATTTTGTTTAAAATTTTTTCTTTTTTCTTCATATCAGTATAGTTTTAATATCAGGGCATTAATTATAGAATTGGTTTAAGTGCTTTATTAAGATCACCAATATACATATCATAATTCTTCCATCTCGCAAGAGATTTTTTATATATAGGCTTGTTTACCTGATCAAAGCTTGCTGTAGCAACTTTTCTTTTTGATTCGTAAAAATTGAGACATCCATCTTGCCATTCGAGCTCACAGTATTCCAAGATGCCTCTAGCTCGGTACTCCAAATCAATAACAAGATCCTCATAGTGAACCTCGTACACCTGTATATTCAAAACATTAGTCCAGTGACGCATGAGGCGGTCATACTCTAGATAAACGCTTGCAATATCTTTCAAACTGCTGGAATATGGTTGCATTACACCAAAGTTTTGAAAATATATCGAAAGGCACGTATCACGGGGGTCCCTTCTGCAATGCAATATCTTTGCATCCGGAAACATCTGGGATATCAAGCCCAGATAAGTATAATTGGAGGGCATTTTATCCGTCACTCTTTCTGCTTCATTGGATAATGCATTAATTCTATTAATATACTCATGTGCTAGTCCAGAAATACCTGCTTCATCGAGGTTCTTAACAAATTCCATATCTCTCTGCTCAGTAGTATCAACACCTGATTGATGCATTATAATGTCACTAATGTACGGCAATTCACCACCGGCATAGACCTTGGTATGCTGCGACAAAATCTGCTCGGTAAGACTAGTACCTGATCTGGGCATACCAACAATAAAGATTGGCTTTTTTATACCATCAGTAGCTCGGGGTGAATTAACATAGAATTTCTTTGAAAACACATCAATAACTTTACTTGTGTATTCAATATGAGACTGAATATTAAATTTGCCATAAAATAATTTATTTGCAATATCATATTGCCCCATGGCCAGATCATAATTAGCCGTACTGTCATAGATCTTACCCAATGCATAACCTAAATTACGTTTATCGCTATCATTGATTCCCATACGTCTTAAAAACTTTTCTGAGAGATCTATGCATTCAGCTACTGACCCATATTTCGAACACAGCCCAGCATAGGTGCTTAGAGTAGAAGACGACTCCCTGTGAGAGTCAATCAAACGACGTACAATTGCATACGCCTTCTCCTTACTCCCTGTCACGGCGAGGAAATTTGCCTTTTTATCCAATAGAGGTGGTGAATCAGGTATTACGGCAAGTGCTCGGTCAAAATAATCTTCAGCGCAAACAAAGTCACCAACACTTTGGTAGTGACTACCCAAACGAATCATACTATCTACAAGTGCTGGGTTTAATTTCAGAGATATTTCAAAGTGTCTAACAAGCTTGTTTGTATCCCCAATTGCCTGATAGCAACTCCCAGTCATTGCATGCCCCATAGCATTATCTGGCTCCAGGTCTAATGAAAGCAAAAAATGTTTTAGTGCAACATCAAACCTCTCAATCATGTGAAACACATAGCCACAGTGAAACTGAATTAAGGCATCATCATCTTTTAGCTGAATTGCTCTACGTGTTGCATCCAGAGCTTTTTGTGCATCACCTGTTGTAATATATACTTTCCCTAAATACGAATATGCCAGTGCATATTCTGGATCTATCTGGATAGCTCGCTGACAACAGTTTAGACACTCATTATTCATGCCTGAGGATCCACACAGCGATGCGAGTTTCACCCAGACTTCAGCATCCTTGTTTGATTTAAATTGCTTTCTAAGCAACTTGAATGCCATATTTAATTGCCCCTGACGCACAAGAGCGATAATTTTACTAAGTTTCTTTGATTTTTTTTTCATGTCTTTATCATGATGTCATGCAATTGATCACAGGATGGGTTTAAGTATTTTATTGAGTTCGCCAATATACCTGTCATAATTCTTCCATCTTGCGACAGACTTATTATATATGGGCTTATCGACCTGACAGAAGCTTGCAGTTGCGACAGTTCTTTTTGCCTTGTAAAAATCAAGACAAGCGTCCTCCCATGTTAGACCGCAATACTCTAAAACGTCCCTAACAGTCTCCTCGAAATTATTAACCATTTCCTCATATTGTATGTCATGAATTTTCAAGTTTAATTTGCTTTTCCAATGAAGCATTAGTCGTTCATACTCCAGATACACCTGGGCTATATTACTTAAATCATTTGAAAATGGTTGAAATGCAGCAAAATCCTGAAAATATATAGACAAACAGGTATCGCGTGGATCTCTTTTACAGTGCAGAAAAATCGCATTTGGAAACATCTGTTTAATCAAACCTAGATGAAGATAATTTGACGGCATTTTATCAGTACTTGTTAGCAAGCCATCTGAATGCGGCATGACCCTATTAATGTATTCATCCGCATACTTATTTATGCAGGCATTATCGCAATTCCCAATATTTTTAATATTGATATTTTTTGAAGGCTCTGTATTTGATATTTTTTTTACAATATCAGATATATATGATAGCTCACCAGCTGCATAGACCTCAGAATGCATCGATAGTATTTGTTCTACCAAGCTTGTTCCAGAGCGCGGCATACCAACAATAAAGATAGGAGATCTGTTGTTTGAGCTTTTTTTGCATATGGAATAATAATCAATATTATAAAAATCAATAATACTTTGTGTATATTTAATGTTCGACTCTATATTAAATTTTATATAATTTGCCTGATTCGCTGACTTAAAGCTTGAAAACGCCTTATCAAAGCACCCTATTTCGTCATACATCATACCAAGTGCAAAACTCACAGAACTTATATTTCTCGTGGATAGTTGAGCACTTCGTAAATACATTTCAGCCACTTTAATAGCTTCATTAATATCACCGTATTCATCAAACAATCCTGAATAGGCATCAATAATCGTAGATGTTACACGGCTAGAATCAATGGCCTGCCTGACAATTTCATAAGCCTTTTCCTTTTCACCCATTCTTACCAACAAACTTGCTTTAGCACCTAATGCAGATTTTGAATCAGGAGATGCCATAATTGTACGATCAAAATAATCAATAGCATGCTCATAATCTCCAAGATTCTGATAATGAAATCCTAAACCGACTAGCGTATCAATATTTTGTGGATCAGAAGCCAGGGATTCAAAATAATGAAATTCCGTCAGATCAAAACGCCCCATTAACTGATAACAACTCGCAATCATATAATGTATATTTGACGGTGAATCTGTACCTTCTAATAACCGATGAAAGACAGCTACTGCCTTTTCGTACAGACCAAGTTGTCGTAGCAAAAATCCATAATTATACTGAACAGTATAATTGTGAGGCTCAAGACTTGCCGCCTTGCTGGAGAAAGAAAGCGCTTTCTGTTTGTTACCAACTGCCTCATATGCACGCCCCATATATGAATAAGCCAGTGCACAATTCTCATTAGCTATAATTGCATTTTGAGAACATTGCTTATATTCATTCAACATTCCTGCGGAACTGCAGATATCAGCCAGCAACAACCAGCACATATCTGCTGTAGCTTTTTTTGCATTTTTTTTAACTACCTTGTGAGCAAGATTGAGCTTTCCCTGACGAATTAACGCTATAGCCTTATTGTTAGTTTTTTTATCTTGCTTATGCATCTTCATGTCTTTAACAAATTAATTGTCTGATATGTAACCAAATTCTTGAATATATTTATCAAGAAATGGAGCAACCGATTTAAAATTCTTCCTGTAATTCATCCACTTATTGATTGAGCTGTTGTAAATTGGTTTTGTAACCCCCTGATAACTCGGCGTAAACACATGCCCTGCCTTAGAGGAACTATGAAAATTCAGCACGGTTTCGTTCCAGTCCACACCAACAAAAGTTAACATTCTTCTAGCGGCTTGCTCAAGATCTTGCACAATATCTTCATAGCGCGTCTCAATAAAATCAATATTCAGGACTTTTATGTAGTGCATCCATAACCCCATTACACTGGCATAAAATCTGGCGGTATCTTCAAAATCAAGGAACTGACGCATCGCCTGATTATAGGTAAATGTCTGCGTGTAACAACTAAGACAAACATCTCTGGGGTCACGAAGCGCAAGTAACACACGTGAGTCATAAAATACCCGTGAAATGAACCCAAGATGTATAATATTCAACGGGAGTTTGTCCAGCAAGAATTTGTTCTTGTCAATGACGACATTCAGGCTGACTTGCATCCTTTGTATATAGACACTTCTTAACAAAACAACTTCATCATTATTCAAACTACCCAGGTCTTCTGGATACGTGAACGGTCGTTTAATAATCTTTGAAATAGCCCTTATCATCCGGGGCAATATGGGTAACTCATGTGTAGCTATGATATCAGGATGCGACTCAAGTATTCTCTCTGTTAGTGTCGTGCCCGAACGTGGAAACCCCACCAGAAAGATAATATTAAGCCCTTCGTCTTCTACATCAGCAATAGGCCAATTATTCACCATATCACTGCTGATAATATCGACATAGCTATCGATTTCTGATCGATATGCTTCGAGCCCGTTTTCATTTTTCTGCTGAACGTACACCGACTCAAACCCCCTATTTGCATCACCCAGCAACTTGAAGGCCATTTGATAATCACCGGTTTTATCGTACAAACGTGCTAGCTCTTTAGTAATAATCGCTCGGTGCTGAGGAGGTAAATTCATTTTCAGCAAATCCAGTAGCTGCTGCCTTGCTTGTTCGGTCTTTTTTTCACGCAAATCTAGCGTTGCTAATAGAAAAAGTGATTCAATATCTTTTGGCGCAGAATTCAGAGCTCTTTCAACATACTGACGAGCATCCTCTAATCTATGTGATTGCTCATATAGCTGCCCAATACAACGACAGGCCAGATGATTGGAAGGATCTAGCTTTAGAAGCTGTTTATAAATATCTATGGCTTCCTCAATCTGTCGTTCATATTTCAAACAATTTCCAAGATTTAAATAGATATCAAGTTGGGCAGGATTCTGTTTGATCGAGTTTGTATAGTGAATAATTGCCTGCTTATACTGTCCCCTGCCTTCCAGTAATTGTGCCAGCGCACGCTGAACGCGATACGTATAGTCTGCACGGGGAGCTAGAGCGAGTGATTTTTTCAGGCAGGACTCTGCCCTACCATTAATATCCAGACCACCATAAACAAAGCCCATAAGAGCCAGGTTTTCTGCATCCTTAGGTTTCTTTTTTCTAATTTTTTCAAGAATCTGTAACGCTTCTTGCGTTTTACCCTTGGCCAGCAAGGACTGTGCGCGGGTTTTGTCTTTGCTCATTATGTATGTAGGAATAACTGGTGATCAATCTAGGAAGATAACATTTTACAGCTCATAAAAAAACGGGTACCCAAAGGCACCCGTTTCTTTAGCCTGAAATATTATGGTACGAAATTAATGTACCGAATACCTCATTAAGTTTAATTATTAAACTTGTGCTTTTTTACGACGTGCTACACCAACTAGACCCAGAAGACCTGAACCGAACAGCCATACTGCAGCTGGCACTGGCACTGGCACTGGCACAATCGTACCAGAGAATGAAGGTGACTGACCTGGGAACGGAGATGTTACCATCGCAGTACCGGCGTAAGTATCACCATCTGAGTCAACAGAAACGACATCAGCAGGCCCAGTCATTGGGTTACCAGCAACAACCTGCAACACGGCTAATACTGGAATATCTTCATTAGTAGACCAGTCGAAGAAGGTGTGCGCAGCGAACATACCAGGCAACAGATCGTAAGAATAACCACCACCAGCGGTAGCTGTATCGAGAGAACCCAGCTGCGCATAGCCTGCGAGTACTTCATCAGTACAATTATCGATAGAGCCAGCAACTCTACAAGTAACTGACTCAGTACCAGTCCAGAAAGTATTAGTAACCCAGTCAAAAGACTGCGCTTCAGCGGCTGTTGAAGTACCACCAAACATAGTGCTGTGGAAAGTCATTGCGTTAACATCAGCAACCCATGTAAGACCATTGAAAGGTGTTGACGTAGTAAACTGACCAGCACCGTTAACCAGGTCAAATGCACCCTGAACGTCGTTGTGACCAGACGCCAGATCAACTACACCAGCTGCATCGGTAAAGACGAAAGTACCGTCAGTCATTGTGTGTGTTGTTGCAGCCTGTGCTGCACCAGCTGTCAGTACAGAAGCGATTGCTAATGCTACTTTAGTTTTTGTATTAATCATAAATATCTCTCATTAAGCTAAAATTTTAGTTCTATTAAGTTTTACAACCAGGAACATTTTAAGACCATCGTTAAAACTCACAAAAGACAAAGCAATTATCATGCCGCATCATATTTTTCTATTTAAAAACATAGAGTTATCACATTGACACGTATCACATACGTACATACACATAAATCAAAGAGCAACCCAATTGATATATTGTAAATATTTCCGACAAAATAAATTGGCAAAGTTTAAAAGCAATATTTAAAAGCAACAATCAATAAGTTACATAATCATCATAAAAGCAACATCACCTTTCTTTCACCAAAAAAGCACATATAAAGTCTATTTTTCATATGGAATCATGCGCTTAACAAAAAAAATGAAACTGTAATATTTATCAACATTTTCTAGTTAGGCTGTTTTTAAGCTATGAAAAATAATTAACTCTATTTCAAATAAATAGACATATTTAAGCTTAAGCATAATGCATATACCTTACTCGTTGATTAACAAAGTAAATTATATCTTACCCTGTACATGTATGAAATAAAATGTGTCTTTGTAAGCTTTGTCAAAGCTGTTTAATTAGCACACTCAGCAACCTGAAAAACCCCAACAAAATGTTATTATCTTTTTTTATTTCAAAGACCTATGTGACATTGCAATCTTACTTATAAAGTACTCTGGAAAAAAAGGCAAAAATACCGTGCAACATATAGAAAATACTGGTTTAATACTGTGCTTATTACTAAAAGTGATCCTGTGTAGACGGGTAAATACAAAAAACAAACAAAAACACAAATATGTGAAAGGGGTTTAGGAGACATGAAATTACGTAAATTGGCTGCAACTACAGCCATTGGGCTTGCGCTGGCATTGCCCGCTTCATCCCATGCCACTAACGGCATGTTTCTAATTGGCTTTGGAGCCAAGTCACGTGCTATGGGTGGAGTAGGTGTTGCTTATGCGCAAGATTCACTATCTATAGCCTATAACCCGGCTAATCTGAGTGATATAAAACCACGTTTTGACCTGGGAGCGGATATCTTCACTCCACCACGTGCAGTCACTCACGAAAGCTCACTACTACCAGTCAACGACGCTACTCACCCTGTTCATCCTTCTGATCCATCAGGCGTAGCAACGAGTGACTGGTTTCTGATCCCGAATATAGGCTATGCTGATCGCTGGGATGACAAAATCTCCTATGGTATAGCTGTCGTTGGTGCTGGACTGCAGACCGAATATGACCAGACCACGCCCAACACCTTTTTTAACTTCAACGACCTCGCTACCAATGAAGTTGGTGTCGAGCTCATGCAGATCCAGATGCTGCCCAGTATTGCTTATAAGTTAAACGATACCCATACCTTTGGCGCCTCTCTTGCACTAGGTTTCCAGATGTTCAGAGCTGAAGGTCTTCAGGGTTTTGTTCAGCTTGGCTTTGCTAGTGCCGGTAGCGAAAACTATTTAACCAATAAGGACTGGGATTACTCATCCGGCGCAGGGATACGACTTGGCTGGAAAGGTCACTTCGGTAAACTACAGATAGGCGCCAATTACTCTTCAAAGGTCTTCATGAGCCAGTTCGACGATTATAGCGGCCTGTTCGCTGAAGGAGGCCGTTTTAACATCCCGGAAAATTATGCTATTGGTATAGCATACAAAGCAACACCAAAAATTAACGTGGCATTTGATATTCATCGAACGCTCTATTCTGGTGTACCTTCAGTCTCCAACCCAGGACCAAGTGCAGCTGATCCATCGGATTTTAACCCACTCTGCCCCGGTGTTGACACCAACGAATGTAAACTTGGTGGTAGTATGGGCATGGGCTTTGGCTGGAAGGATTCCACCGTATTCAAACTCGGTGCCGATTATGAGTACAGTGAAAAGTGGATATTCCGCGTAGGTTATAACTATGGAAAATCCCCTATTCCTGAAGATCAGGTTTTATTCAACATGCTGGCACCAGCAACACCTGAGCATCATATTACTTTCGGCGCCACTTATGGATGGAACAGAAACATAGAAATAAGCTTTAACTTCATGCACGCTTTTGAAAACACCATTAAAGGACCAACATCATTTGGTCCAACTCAGGCTCCTGTAGATGGCAGCAACGCGTCAATTGCCATGCAGCAAAATTCTTTTGGCGCCAGCCTGGGATGGTTATTCTAATGAACCAATCTAGCCACACGTACGTTATAAGCAAATCAAAAATATTGGCTCCTGTTAATGGGAGGAGAATTACATGTTAAATTTAAGAAAAACGATTATTGCCACAGCAATAAGCACTTCATTATTCACCACAGGCGCAGCCCAAGCTGCTGTCGGTGATTTTACCGGCACATTCGTCTTTATTAATGCGATAGGCGAAATTGGTGCAGGTCCCAACGCCACGGTTTATGGACTACCCACTGATCCAGGCACCCTGGGTCTGACCCAGCCTTTCTGGGCAGGTGGCCTTGATTTCAACGGCACACCCGCAGGCTTCACCGACGACACACTATTCACCGGTGAGCAATGGTTCGCTGATGTCGATACTGTTTATTATTACGACCCTACCGGTGCCGCTACACAGAACCGCACACACACATGGACTGAAGAACAATATTGGACCGGATCTGCAGCAGTTACTTGTCGCATTGGTGTAACAATCAATAATTGCATTGATGAACAGACTGCCGCTGCAGCAGACCCAGGCTATTTCTTACTTGGTACCAGTACAAACAGTTACACTTTCGATCTAACCGCTGAAGGCCAGTTCGCCATGGCGCTATTTTTTGACTGGTCCTCAAATGAAGATATTCCTGTGCTCACTGGACACCAGATCACAGCCTACAGTAGCGGAACAAATACCATTACTATTGGGCAGTCTTTAGACATAGGCGATACAGCACATGGTGGTACTTACGAGGATGGTACTGAAATGGTAACTGCCCCCTTCCCGGGTCAAACACCAACTTTCTACGGTGATGTAGAGGTTCCAAGCACTGGCCTGGCGCCATCAATTACCGCACAAAGCGCTATCAGTATTGGTGATAACGACTCAAGAACAATTGCTCTGGCAGATGTCACCGTCACCGGCAGCACCGTATTTCCTGCCAGCCTGTACTCTCCCAATGTGACGCTGAGTGTGCAGGATGGCACAGGCTATACGCGTACAGGTAACGCTATAACACCGACTGTTGAACCCGCCGTTTCAACTCCTATTACCGTTCCGGTAACAGTGACCGACAGCCAGTTTGGCACCAGTGCAACATACAACATGACAGTGACTGTCACTGCCGCCGCTGATGCGCCTGTGATTACAGACACGGCCCCAGCCACAGCGGCTGAAATTGGCGGCTCGGTATATTCATATAATGCAGCAGCTACTGATAATGATGGTGATGGTGTAACATATTCACTGGCATTTGACGGTGGTACAGGTGCAGACTTACCTGGATGGCTGACATTTACGGGTAGTACTCTATCTGGCACACCTCTACTGGCTGATGCAAGCACCGTAGTAAGCAATATTGTGATTACAGCCACCGATGATAGTGGCTCAGCTTTAACTGATTCTGTAGGCCCATTCAGCATAACGGTGGTTAATACAAACACTGCTCCGACAATTACTGATACACCTCCAGCAAGCGTCGATCAGGATGTACTTTACTCATTCACACCAACTATCGTTGATCCCGATCAACCAAGTGATGTTCTAACTGTAACATTTGATAATCTGCCTTCCTGGATAACAATATCAGACTCTTCTACAGGAGAAATTTCTGGTACGCCGAGTAATAGTGATATAGGAACTACCTCTAATATCAACATAACCGTAACTGATGCGATTGGCGCATCCGCGTCACTTGGCATATTCTCGATTACAGTTGATAACGTTAATGATGCACCTACTATTTCGGGCACACCTGCAACACTGGTCAATGAAGGCGATCTGTATTCATTTACGCCTGATGTAAATGATATTGATGCTAATCCTGCTGATACCCTGACATTCGATATCGTCAATAAGCCAACCTGGGCAAATTTTGATACCGCTTCGGGAACGCTTGATGGAACACCAACTGCTACAGATGCTGGAATCACAACAGGTATTATAATTACAGTTAGCGATGATGGCGCGCCAGTACTCAGTAATTCGCTGGCTGCGTTCTCAATTACCGCGAATTCAGCACCACAAGCTGATAATGATTTGTTCTCCACAGCTGTGGATACAACGATTAATGACAACCTCTCAGCGAATGACCCTAATGGTGACGCCATTACTTACACCATGGTTACAGATGGTGTTAATGGTATGGCAACAGTCAATATAGATGGCTCCTTCAGCTTTGTTCCTAATGCTAGCTTTGAAGGACAAGATTCATTCACCTATAAGGTCAATGATGGCAATATGGATTCTGATATTGCAACCGTCACTATATATATAGGTACATCAAACACCGTCGAGTACAAGGCTAGTAACTTCACTATGCTAGATGGCAGTGGCGCTAATGCTAACGGTGGCTCTAATGATGTTGCCGCTACCTGGAATGGTGTAACCACAACAGATGTTGCGGATACTAACTTCAGTAATATGACCATTGCTTCCAATGAACCCTTCTTTGGTGAAATTTGGACTGCACATCATATTCGGGTCTTTGGTCCGGGTACTTACACCTTCGATAGCACTTGTACCGTCGCGGAGCTTGAGGCAGGAACAACCGTCTGTGATAACCCTCTGCAGGTTAGTCTAGGTCAAACAGAGCAGTTCATGACTATGACAGTAGCTGAAGGTCAAATTGGTGCACACATGCTGTTCGACTGGAGCGTTAATACCGACATTGATGTAGTCAACGTTTACAACGTCAATGATGTATTCACTACCAGCGCACCAGGTGGCCTCTGGACAGGTGCTGGCTATGGCTCATACCCATGGTCCGGTGCACCTGATCCAGCCACTACCAAGTGGCGACTAGCGAGCACCGACAATGATGGTGATGGTATTGCGGGTGTATCCATGGTCGATGGTGCCTTTATTGGCTTTAATGCTAACTTCAACCTAGATATTGTTGAGAGTGATAGTAACTTCACTATGCTAGATGGCAGTGGCGCTAATGCTAACGGTGGCTCTAATGATGTTGCCGCTACCTGGAATGGTGTAACCACAACAGATGTTGCGGATACTAACTTCAGTAATATGACCATTGCTTCCAATGAACCCTTCTTTGGTGAAATTTGGACTGCACATCATATTCGGGTCTTTGGTCCGGGTACTTACACCTTCGATAGCACTTGTACCGTCGCGGAGCTTGAGGCAGGAACAACCGTCTGTGATAACCCTCTGCAGGTTAGTCTAGGTCAAACAGAGCAGTTCATGACTATGACAGTAGCTGAAGGTCAAATTGGTGCACACATGCTGTTCGACTGGAGCGTTAATACCGACATTGATGTAGTCAACGTTTACAACGTCAATGATGTATTCACTACCAGCGCACCAGGTGGCCTCTGGACAGGTGCTGGCTATGGCTCATACCCATGGTCCGGCGCACCTGATCCAGCCACTACCAAGTGGCGACTAGCGAGCACCGACAATGACGGTGATGGTATTGCGGGTGTATCCATGGTCGATGGTGCCTTCATTGGCTTTAATGCTAACTTTAATCTGTTTGTTGGGTCAGGAGAAACCAAGGAAGTTACTCCAGAGCCACATTCGGTACAGGACACCAGGATTGATTCTGCTCTTGGATCCATCGGGCTTTCTATTCTTGCAGGGCTTTCAGGAATGATCTTGCTATTAAGAAGGCGAGGCGTTATAAATGGTTAATCTATTAGCCATCTGATAAAAAAGAACGCCGCGATTATTCGCGGCGTTCTTTTTTTCAGACTGTGTAAATTTTCTACCCGATTTTTTTCAATCAACAACAAGCTCGATTACTTATAGACAAATTTGCTAACCTTCTGATTGCTTGGCAAGTACTGTTGCCCATAGTTAGGACTGGTAGCCAGTAAAAATAAGGAGTTATTTTCTGTTTTATAATTATTTAAAACAGAGATGACAGGCTATGACTAGAAAACGTAGAAACCATTCAGCAGAACTCAAAGCCAAGGTAGCCCTCGAATGGGAAACTTATTATGATGGTCTCGGATGAAGACGTACTTTAGTCTGGGTCGTTAGCAAAGTACTTTGCTGCCTTTTTTAATATATCCCGTTCCTCCGTAACGTGGCGAAGCTCAGCCTTGAGCTGGGCAATCTCAGCTTGATCATCAGTCTTATTAGACACAGCTGAAAGTGGTTTCACCATAACGCTTCAGCCAGGCATACAAGCTGTGTGTGGTGGTTCCTGGTCGTTCAGCCGTATCTGCAACAGAATAACCCCGTTCTTTGACTTGCTTGATGGCTTCTATTTTAAATTCTTCCGTGTGTCGTTTGCTGCTGTTCATAAAAACACCTCTCATAGAGCTACATTTTAACGCTATTGGGTGTCAAGCAAAGTCTGGGAAGTCCAGTATCTATATTTTTTCAGAGGCCTAAATATCAATCGACCAAACCAGGTGTGGGCTGCGTATATCCCGATGGACAAAGAATTTACCTACCTAACGGTAATTTATGGATTGGTACACCGCAGAATTTAGTCCTGGTGCCTGACAAACAGACTTGATAGTAGTTTCTGTGTGGATGCGCTTGAAGAACCACTGCACTATGTTTTCAGCATAAACCTGGTATCGATAAAGTCATTTAAATAGTGATATTCAGTTTTTTAATCAAATCATATAATGTTGGTCGACTAACACCTAGCAACTCAGCTGCAGGTGCTATTTTTCCATTCACATGTAATATAGCGCGAGTAATTGCCTGACGCTCTACTTTTTCTCTTATAACTTTTAAATCATAATTCATTCTTTCTGTAGGTGCCGTATCTAACTCAAGATCTGCTGCCGTTATATATTTTTCATCCGACATGATAACCGCCCGCTTTATTCTATTCTGTAACTCACGTACATTACCCGGCCACGCGTATGCTTCCATGGATGCAAGCCCATCTTTACTAAAGCCTTTTATCTTTCCACCATGCTGTTCATTAAATTCATTAAAAAAATATTTAGCCAGCAAAATCACATCTCCCTCACGATCTCTTAACGGTGGAATTTCGAGTGGGATCTCACTAATTCTATAAAACAAATCTTCCCTAAACTCACCTTTCTCAATTCTTTCTCTCAGATTCTGATGTGTTGCACACACAATACGTACATTAACAGGAATTGGTTTATGACTGCCTATACGCTCGATAACTCTCTCCTGCAAAAATCTTAATAATTTTGCTTGTAAGGCAATTGGCAAATCCCCCATTTCATCGAGAAATAACGTACCACCATCTGCATACTCAATCTTCCCCTTCGTTTGCTTTACCGCTCCGGTAAAAGCACCTTTCTCATAACCAAATAATTCACTTTCCAATAAGTTATCGGGTATTGCTGCACAGTTGATAGCAACAAATTCACCTTTATTATTTCTTCCTTTTAGATGCAGTCCTCGTGCACAAATTTCTTTACCTGTACCACTTTCTCCGAGCAATAGAACCGTTGCATCTGATGGCGCTACTTTTTCAACGGCCTTACACACACTTTGCATCTGTGAACTACAGGCAATGACTCCATTAAAGTGCTCGTGCCCTGATAAATCATGCAATTTTTTATTTTCAAGCTCTAGCCCATGAAGCCTAAATGCACGTTCTACGATGAGACCCATTATTTCTGGCTGAAACGGCTTGGCATAAAAATCATAAGCCCCGAGCCCAACTGCTTGCATGGCATTTTCTTTTTCATCTTGCCCGGTTACTACTATAACCTTTGTATTGGGCTCAATTTCCAAAATACCTTTCAGTGTAGCAAGGCCTTCAGAGGTGTTATCAGTCTCCGGTGGCAATCCAAGATCTAGAGTTACCACAGCAGGCTTATGTTGCCGTACCTGCTCAAGAGCGCTTTCACGATCTTCAGCTAGTAATATGTCGTAATCTTCAAAACACCACCGAATTTGACTTTGCAAACCGGGATCATCTTCAACTATCAGTAACTTATTCTTTTCTGTTGGCATCTGCTTTATTTACCATAAAATCATACTATTGTCGAAATATTTTACATTCAAAACGAAATCAAACACCATTATTGATGGGAATTCGGACAATAAAACTCGTTCCTTCACCATATTCACTGAACACTTCAATTTCACCACCGAAAGATGAAATAATTTCTCTGGATTCATAGACCCCTATTCCCATACCTTTTTCACCCTTGGTTGTCTTAAAGGGCTTAAATAACTCAGTTTTTATAAAATTCTCAGACATTCCACAGCCTGTATCCTTGATTTCTATCGCAACCCAGCCGTCCTGTATGGAGACTATAAGTTCAATTTTTCCATTATTTTCAGTTGCATCCTGAGCATTTTGAACTAAATGACCAAAGATCGATTGCAATTGACCTCGGTCTCCAGTTACATAACATTGTTTCTCTTTGCACATTAAGACTGGAACTGGTTTTCTCCCTGTCTTTTCACGATTAATCACAAGCTCTTCCAGAAGCTCAATAATATTAACCATTACAAATGGCATATTTGTACCTTTGCCCTGCAACATTCCCATCATTACGTTCATTTTATCAACAGAATTTGAAATTGTTTTTATTACATCTTCCATAAACAATGGATTTCCCATATGTTTTTCTGCATTGCTGGTAATTAATGACAGCTGTGTAATGAGATTTTTTATATCATGCAGCATATAGGTCGAAAGCTTGTTATAACTTTCAAATTGCTTAGCTTCAGCTAATTGCTCAGAAACATCTCGTTGCACAATAAATGACGCTGCCTGTCTTGCAACAGTATTTAAAAGATCACTATCCTCCCAATTAAAATGCTTATTATGAACTTTAGAATGATTAAGAACGATGAAACCTATTAAATCATTAATATGTATTAAAGGAACAATAAGCCATGCTGATATATCATAAATCCAGGAAGGGAGATTTAGCTCACCAAGGCGTGAGTACACTTCTGGCGACATATCAAGCTCATCAACACATATTACAAACTTATTTTTATCCAGAAATTTTATTAGCGATGAATCAGAAGATACTCTAGTGTCTATATCTCTTATATGAAGTGACTCAACACAGCCATAATATCCTGCCTCGTTTCTAAGCCAGAGCATACCTCCTGGGCTATCAATTATCTGAGTTATTGATAATATCGTCTTCGAATAGAAATTTTGGTCATCCTCTGTACTAGATATTGTTTTAATAAATCTTAGCCACTCATCTCGATAATCATATTTATAGGGGTAAAAATGTTTATTAAGAAAAACTTTCCAGCGTGCACGGATACGCTCAGAAAAGAGAAATAGCAATAACGATAATATAGTAAAAAATAAAAGAAAAGCTTGCGCTACCAGTCCCCAGCTACCACCGAAATCTCGGACATAGTAACCAGCTACACCCATTGTCATAAGATAGACTGCACTCGCCAATAAAGTTGTGGTATGAAATACAACCTTTCTTGAAATAAAAATCTCTGGTGACCATAAAGGATCTTTAATAATGGCAACTCCAATTAATGGAACAACCAGCGCGTCAATAAATCCTCTTGCATGCCATAACGTTAAATCGATACGCTTATATAAAAGCGCATCCGAGTACATATAAAAATCAAAAACATACATGCCACCAAGTCCAAGACATAGGAACTTTATAACCTGTCTCTGCTCAGGCCTGGTATTTCTATAAAGTTGTTCAATTAGGACAATTCCAACAATAGAAAGCAATAAATGACTTGTAAGCAAATAGTTAAAATTATTACCGAATGTTGTTGCGCCATTGTTGAGATATTGGTATATAACCGGAACCAACATTGCAGAAACAAATGCAACTATAGAACCTAGGGCAAATATGAAGTTTTTTGTCGTAATACCAGCGCCATAAGCAACACTAAGCATTCTCAGCAAAAGCGCTATCCAGCTTATACTCTTTACAAACTCCAGAACCTGTGGCGTTATAAGGTCACTCCCCGTCATGGCCTGGTAGGACATTGAGAAAGCCCAAACACTGCTGGAGAATGCAGCGATAACAAGAAGAATCTTAGCTGAGCCTTTATGCTTATCTGTAAGCAGAGCTGCAAAAAAAATAAGGAAGGCTATAGCGCTAATCGAATAGCTGGCTGCTCCGATATTCATCGTAAATAATTATAGCGACATATAATCATAGTAAAGTCATAAACAAATAACTTGTGATTATCCCTTATCCCTTATCCCATATTATTTTTTTATTCACTTAAACTTCTGTAGCTGAATCTCGGCATCAGCCTTACCCGGAAAGTTTCCGTTATTAGCAAGTGAGTTGGTTAGATAAGCTTTGGCTGAAACCTCATCCCCAGTTTTATATAAAGCCATCCCAAGGTGATAATTAAATACTGGCACTTCAGGTGATTTTTCAACAACCGATTTCAAAACAGCAACTGCTTCAGAATAGTCACCAGTCTTATAATAAACCCAACCAACAGTATCAAGTATCAAAACTTGATCAACGTTTTTAAGCTTGTCGGCAAGTTGTTTAGCACGTTTCAAACTATCTTCATCCTTACGGTACTCAGACAAAAGTGCAGCAAGATTATTCGCCAAGACAACCGCATTACTATTTTTCTCTAATGCCTTTTCATACTCATTGATTGCTGCATTGTAATCACCAAGGCCTTCATATATTCTTGTAAGTCCTAGTGTCAGCTTCAGATCACTTTTCAGCGCTGCCAGCCCCTGATGCAAAACCTCAATAGCTTTCTGGTTATCTTTATCCTTAATATATATATTAGCTAGTTGTAGATACGGTTCATTCCAATCTGGCTTTGTATCCATTACTTTAATCAGACTAGTTTTGGCGTCGTCTGCACGACCTGATGCTATTTGCACCCTGGCCAAGAGCATGTACAGCTCTGCTGTCTCACCATTTTCTCGGATCGCGGATTTCACTTTACTTATTGCCACATCAAAACTCTTCTTGGAAACATGAATTAATGCTAAAAGTTCCAATATACGATTCTTTTCACTAACCCTCTTATAACCTCGCTCTAATAGACTGACCGCCTCATTTTCTCTTTTCTCTGTTAGCATATATGGAACAGACTGAATGTATCCGTTTGGCATATCTGGATATAATTCAATCATCCGCGAAGAATATGGTTTTACTTCAGAAAACATTTTCCTATCGTTCAACAATGTGCTTTTGTACGATAACGCTTCATAATTATTGGCGTCAATAGAGAGATAATTATCAATAACTTTTTCTAATTGAACTTTGTTTTTATTCCTGGCGTGATATCTTGCAAGCGACATTAATCCTTCTGCATTAGCTCTATTATTTTCATATGCTAGATCTATGATCTCAGTGGCCTGTTCCTCTCCACCGTTAGCTCTAAGTGCATTGGATAATAAGAAATATGCTTCCATATTTTCCGGATCATCTTTAACCACGATTCTGAGCGAAATAATAGCGCCTTCATATCCCTTATTTAGCATCTGTAGCTTAGCTTTAATAAAATTAACTTCAGCATCATTAGGAGATATTTTATACGCATCATCTATAACGCTTGTAGCGGCATCAATGTTTTTCTTCCGCATATATAGATTAGCAAGATATATTCTGGATTTAACCACTACTGAATCCTCGGGGAAATCAGAAGCCGCAGATTTAAATATTTTTTCTGCATCAATCAGATTATTTTCAGTCACATACAATTTACCAAGAGAAAACCATAACTCAACCATTTTCGTGTTCTTCTCTATGAATGACTTCAGCTCCTCAATAGCTTTTAGGTTACCTCTGGTTTGCTGTATAAAATCAACTAGAACCAATTTTCTTTCCAGATCTTTATCGTCTTCATCAATGGCATTACGCAAAACTTCTTCGGCTTTATCAGCCTTATCTATTTGCCTATAAAACATAGCAAGTGTTAAATGATTTGAAAACACCTCAGGTTTCTGGTTAAGGATTGCTTTATATTCCTTTTCAGCCTGATCGTATTTTCCAGCACTTAGGTAAGCATTCGCCAACAGATTTTTTAGAATACCATTATTAGGATTCAGCTTTATGCACGCGTTAAGCACATTAATGGAGTCATCATATTTCTTGTTACTTAGATAAAGTGACGAAAGAAACTGGGCATTCTGGACATGCTCAGGCTGTCTCGAAAAAATATCCTGCACAATTTTCTCGGCAGCAAGAGCATCATTCTGTTTATAAAGAATCCCCGCCTTGAGTAACAGACCATTTACATTAGTAACATCCTTACCAAGTATTAGATCTTTTTTTTCTATTGCCGCATCAATATCTCCTGCTAATATGAGATGATAAGTACCTATTTTTGCGTGATATTCAAGATTATCAGGGTCAAGTTCCACTGCCTTTGAGTAATTACCGTAAGCTTTTCGATATTCTTTCTTCAGGTTATATATGTCACCCAACTGAAAATAAGCCTGCGCCTCTTTTGGATCAATCTGAAGCACATTTTTTAATTCTATGCGCGCTTTATCCAGATCACCTGCGTCCAATGATAGCCGGGCTTTCTCCAGGTACACAGATTTTCTTTCTTCGGCACCACCACAACCAACTAGTGCTATCATGATAATTGTCGTGATCAAAAAATGTTTCATGTTAATTAACTCTTGTTTTGTCATATGCTTTCTGATAATGATGCATGTATCAACTATGTTCTTCTATACGGTAGCTGATGATTCAAGAAACCATTGGCGCACTGATTGCGATTCCTGTTAACGTATATTTCATCTTCTTTATTCATAGTAACGATTAGTTCTATAGCCTTCTTTCTCACAAAGCGCATCACGTTTAGCAATCATAATGTCGTGATCTACCATTTCTTTAACCATTTCTTCCAAGCCTATCTTAGGCACCCAACCTAACTTCTCTTTTGCCTTTGTAGGGTCGCCTAATAGCGTCTCAACTTCCGTTGGCCTGAAATAGCGTTTATCCACTTCAACCAGGCAATTTCCCGTTGATGTATCATAGCCTTTCTCATCAACACCAACACCTTTCCATTCCATTTCAATACCAACCGCCTTAGCTGCCTTATTGACAAAATCTCTAACTGAATACTGCACACCTGTCGCAATCACAAAGTCCTCTGGACTATCTTGCTGCAACATTAACCATTGCATTTCTACATAGTCTTTTGCATGTCCCCAATCTCTTTTAGCATTCATATTTCCTAAATACAGATTATCTTGTAACCCTAGTTTTATTCTCGCAAAAGCACGCGTAATTTTTCTTGTTACAAAGGTTTCTCCTCTAACAGGAGACTCATGATTAAATAAGATTCCATTGCAAGCATAGATCCCATACGCCTCACGATAGTTCACGGTAATCCAGTAAGCATAAAGCTTTGCTACAGCATAAGGAGACCTGGGATAGAAAGGTGTTGATTCTGTTTGAGGGGTTTCCTGAACTTCACCGTAAAGCTCAGAAGTGGATGCCTGGTAATAACGCGTTTTTTTCTCTAGTCCAGCGATACGAACCGCTTCCAGAATACGAAGAGCACCCATGCCTACCGAATCAGCAGTATATTCCGGACATTCAAACGACACAGCAACATGACTTTGAGCACCAAGATTATAAATTTCATCAGGTTGTATTTCCTGAACAAGACGCACCAAATTCATAGAGTCGGTGAGATCGCCATAATGCAATTTAAATCTCTGATTTTTCTCATGAGGATCCTGGTATAAATGATCAATACGATCAGTATTAAAAGAAGAGGCTCTTCTTTTAATACCGTGTACTTCATAGCCTTTATCTAATAGAAACTCAGCCAAATAAGCACCATCTTGTCCAGTAATGCCTGTAATCAATGCAGTTTTACTCATATCAAATCAACTCTAAATCATTAAAAAAACAAACATGTAACGCAGTTACAGTACCAAAATTATTCAGTTTTTTGTATTTGAATTAATATATCCCTCGCGCACAAGATATAAATAAATATCTTCCGCCGCTTGTATTGGAGACATATTTTCAGTATCAATAATTAATTCGGGATTTTCTGGTATATCGTATGGATCACTGATACCTGTAAATTCAGGAATTAATCCTTTCCGCGCTTTCGCATACAACCCCTTACGATCCCTTCTTTCACATTCCTCAAGTGAGGTCGACACATGAATCTCTATAAATGTACCATACTGCTCAATGCTAGCACGCACCTCTCTTCGCATCTTAGCGTAAGGCGCAATTGGCGCACAGATGGCAACTCCCCTGTTCTTGGTGATTTCACTGGCTACATAACCAATACGCTTAACATTTATATCCCGGTCTTTTTTAGAAAAACCCAACTCGCTGGATAGATTATGCCTAACCACATCGCCATCAAGTAATGTAACAGGGCGTCCACCATGCTCGATAAACTTAGCATAAACAATACGAGCTAGTGTTGACTTTCCTGAGCCCGATAGACCTGTAAAAAATAAAGTAATGCCCTGTTTTTCACGCGGAGGACATGCTTGATACATCGCTGAAAGAACTTCTGGGTATGTTACCCAATGAGGTATTTCCCTATTTCTGGAAATCGCTTCTAGTATCTTGTCATTTGAACATCTAATACCGCTACAATCAGAATCATTATCTAAAACCGGAACAAACCCGCTTTTTTGCTCGTTAAAACAAAGCTCTTCTGCATATATGATCTTAATATCAAGAGCATTTTCATACTCTTTTATATATTGCTGTGATGCACCCGTGGGATAAAATCGAATTGCATCATCCCTCACATTAGGAGGTGCGGCATGCTCTGCTCCAACAATATAATGCGAACAGCCATAGTTCTGTCTTATTATGGCATTCATTAAGGCTTCACGTGGGCCTGCCATTCGTAGTGCTGCGGGAAGTAATGACAATTCAACTAAGCCTTTTGAATAGTATTCTATTATGGCCTGGTAGCAATGAACGCGGGAATAATATTGGAGATCCCCTGGCTTTGACATGCCGACGACTGGATGTAACAGAATATGCGCATTAGCTTCATTGGCGGCAAGAGTCGTTATCTCCTGATGAACACGATGCATTGGCTTGCTTGTGTGAAATGCTACTATATTGCGCCAACCAAGCTTATCAAACCTTTGACGCAATTCTTTAGGCGTATTACGTAACAGATCAAAATCATAATGAAATGGAAGCTGAATGCCGTGAATACTGCCACCAACATAATAAGAGCCAACAGAATCATATAAATACTTTACACCAGGATGCCTCTGATCTGATGTTCCATATATAGCCTCAGCCTCTCGCTCTTTATCGACTCGCCAAATACTTTCAACCGATAATACTGCTGGCATAAAACCTTCAGTATCTCTCAATGCCAATTGGCTGCCTATTTCAAGATCTGAAAATTCTTCACCAACATCAAGGCAATATGGGATTGGCCAAATAACGCCATTAGGTAAGCAAGTATTATCAATGACGGAGTTATAAACCTCCTCTGTCATAAATCCTGTTAATGGCGAGAGAGCACCATTCAGTAACATTTCTAGATCACATTGTTGACGTTGTGAAAGTACAATGGTTGGAAAATCTTCAGATTTTACTTTTAGCAGCTCTGCCTCTTCTTCAGGTAAAAGAAGATCTTTCAGCTCTCCCTGATAAGGTGAAATAAGGTGGCTCATAACATTAGCAAAGTATATAGACCTTTGAAAAATTCAAAAGAGATAATTAATAAACTGATTTATTAAGTACTGTACCAATAATATTTGTCACTGACAAAATGTCCACGGCCTGCGTCAAGTCGCTTTCTTTAGTTACATCATCTTCTATCACAATAAGAGAAGCATCAATACAGGGCGCGATAGACATCGCATCTGCAGTACCTAATATAGGAGGAAGATCAAATATAATTATCCTCTTTGGGTAGTGATCTTTTAAAGTTTCAACCAGACCGCACATCTTGGGTGACCCCATCATTTCAGAAGAACTCACTAATGAGTCACCACCTGGAAGCAGAATAAAGTGCTCGATTCCTTCTGGCCGGTAAAGAACATCTGATAACTCAATATCACTGCGCAAATAATCACATAAACCATATTTTGGCTGGATACCGAAATATTCATGGATAGTAGGGCTCCTTAAATTAGCATCAACAAGCACAACAGAGTACTCAACTTCCTTTGCGATGCTGATTGCTAAATTTATTGCCGCTGTTGTTTTACCTTCTCCTCCGATTGGGCTAGTGACTGACAGTGTAGTCCAACGATGCTCTTCCATGCGCTGAATCACCTGTATACCCAGAATATTATATGCATCAGTGTATTTATCGTCAGCAAGAGCTGTTGACACCCTGCTCTCCTGCATTTTCTCAACAGAACCCTTTATAAGTGGAGTTGCATCATACTTAACAGGAGAATCAATATCGCCTGAGCCAGCATTAGGAGTTTGCGATGCACCTCTTTCCTGTCTTGCTCTATCAAGTGCCTGCTTTATTTTTTCCATTGATCTAAAACCTGAGAAATAATGTTAAACAAAGAGTAAATCTAACTTACGTAATATGCGGAACCACAATACATCTAGCGGAGATATTAAAAAATGCACAATAACTATTGCCAGAACAGCGAGGCAGAAAATAATAATAAGTATTCTTTTATTCGATTTTTTACGATTTTCAATATCATCCAGATTCAACTGGTAAGGCACTATGGAAAGAGGTGCTGCGCCCAATATATTCTCAACAGCTTTTGAGCCAGAAACAGCACCACTAAGTGAAAGAGAAAGAAACACAAAACCACCTGCAGCACCAATAGAAAAGATCAAACCCAGGAACAAAATCGCTGGACGATTAGGGCTAACCGGCTCTTCAGGCAATGCTGCTGGATCTATTAAAGTAAATCTCTCGCCTTTACTTTCAGATTCAAGCTGCATAGAAATATCTGCAGCACGCTGTTTCACTTTTATTTCCTGATTTCGCCTTAGTGCGTTTTCATAGTCTCGCTGCAAAACAAGATACTCACGCTCTACCTGTGGGGCTAATAACAACACTTGCTCCAACTCTACCTGCCTATTAGAATAATCTGCTTCTTGTTTTTTTAAGGCAGCAATTTCACTCAAAACCCCTTCCAGCTGAGCCTTAAGAGTTATATAAGCCGGATTATCTGGAGACTCCTGTAAATACGTGTCAGTCTCTTCTTCACGTACGCGTGCTGACTTTTTCTCAGCTAATTGCTCTTCAAGTACAGCTATTTTTGTATTTAAAACAATAACGTCAGGATGTTCCTGTGTGTACTTATTACTTAACACATCTAACTCAGTTCGCAAAAATTTTAGCTGTTTTGCTAAGATATCTACACTTTTATCTGAACCTGATCGCAGTGCATCGATTTCATTTTTTAAAGCAATTACATCAGGATGCGACTCTGAATACCGCGAGGAAACAGATGCATACTCCGTTTCCAATAGCTTCAATCTGGTATTAGTGCTTTGAATTAATGGATTATCTGGTTGAACCTGCTCCAGATTTCCTTCCAAATAAAACTTTCTATCTTCAAGATTTAAAAGTCTGGTTGTGGTCGTTATTATATTAGCTTCTATTCTTTGCAAAACCTGCATGTTTACCTGTTGCATTTCTGGCAGCATTTTTGCGTTTTCTTGTTTAAAGGCTGCCAACTTTTCCTCAAGCTTAGAAATATCAGACTTTATACGCCCAGACTCTTCCTTAAAGAACTGAGATGTCTCAAGAGCTTTACTTGCTCTACTTTCAATATTTTTATTCAAATATAAAGTAGTCAGTTCACTTACAACTTTCTGCACCAGATTTGGATTCCTACCTTCATAGGATAATAAAAATGCAATGGTTGCAGAAGAGGATCTGCCTGTAGAAGGATTCACAACATCAGCACTAACCAGTTCAAGATTTATGGCATCTCGAATCCGCTCAATTATTGACTCTGTTGTTTCATGCTTACGCTCTTCCTCATACAAATTAAATTTATTAATTATTTTGAGCAAATTACTACGACTCATAACTTGAGCCTGTATCGTTTGAATCCTCTCCGCCGCATAGCTTGTCACTGTAGACATAACCAGCTCACGAGGAATTTCTTGCTGTTCAATCAAAATTGTTGCTGATGACTTGTATATTGAAGGCAAAATAAAAGCCACCAATATGAATACACACATAAGTATTGCAATTATTGAAAATAAAGCTTTTTTTCGTTTACGTAAAGCAATGAGATAATCACTAAGCTCTAAATTTTGTTCTTCCACTACACAGTCACTCTGTTAAAGTTAAATAAATATTAGTATATGTCTGCCATCAAATGACAGTTTTTTGAATTAGATGGAAGGAAAATCGTACTCTAAATTCAGATAAAATGTGTTTCTGTCATAATCTATTTTATCTGGTTGGTTAGTTTCATCATCATGCTTGATTAGAGCATATTCTGCTCTCAATTTTAAATTATGCGCCAAAGTAAAATTCATGGCTGGCGTAATCCTGGTATAAATACGAGATCTAGCCACAACATTAGGGTTTAGCTCTTCAATGTCCGAGCGAGTCATTTCCAACACTATCCCAATAAGAGGGGTCACCTGCATTCTGAACTTGGCACGTAATTTATCTTCTTCATCGAGCCCACCATAGGAGTTAGAACTAGTAAATTTACTAGCTTGTAACTCAATCCATTTAGCATCAAACGTAGCTTCATACGACCCCCCACTGCTATCACTCTCAACTGCCTGAGTACCAGTTACTGTTGAACCCGCAAATTCAAAACTCTCTGAACTTCTCGTAGTGAAGTCAATAGTATCAAAACCTACAGATATTGTTGCCGATACCATTTCAGAAAAATTATGTGCAAGTACAACCTGTGAGGCCAGCACTTCATATTCAGAGATATTATTTTCTGAAGTATAATCAATTGCATTTATCACTAAACTCAGTTTGCTTTTTTGAGACAGCTTATATTCTAATGCAGCTGTAGCAGTCTGAGTTTCATAAGGCAAATAAACATCAGTTGTAGGATCAACATCCACATCTGAGTAACTATAAGCGATTGAAAGTGAAACTCGCTCTGTCAAGTTTCTGGTATATTGTGGTGCAAGCATTAACTTTGTATTTTCAACCTGCTCAAGAGTCAGTCCTAGAGCATCTGTATCTTCAGTACGATACGAGTAATTGTCATAAGATGCGGTAACCGAGTAGATATCACGTTGACTCTGATATGCTGTTCCTAAATCAAAATAACTATCAACATGATTCTGTAATTCAGATGAATATGAAGTGCCTGCAATACTTGCATTAATGGTGGTATCCCAATCATTGTCTTTATATGTCAGCCTCGCTTTAGGCTCAATCATCAAAATTGAAGCCGATTCATCATTATTATTTCCGAGTACATTATCATCGTAAGTTGCACGAGCGTTGATTTCCGACTCAAGCAAAAATCCAGCTGCAGTCGCATCTATAACGCCAGAGCAAAAAACAGTCAAAATACCGCATGTCAATATAGATTTAGACACTATCCCACCTTCCATTTTAATTAAAGTAATAATATTCTTCACGGCACAACAACGGTATCACCGGGTTTTAGCATAATATTCATATCCATCCCTTCACCGCTTACAACATCATCATAATCAAATTCAAAAATCTCCTTCCCCTCTTCAGAGCGGCGAAGAATCTTTATATTGTCGGAATCGGCATAAGGAGTGAGGCCACCTGCCAAAGTTAAAGCCTGTAATACATCCATATATTGCAAGGTAACAAACTGGCCAGGTTTATTGACCTGACCAATCACATAAATTCTATTACTCGCAGACTGCAAGACACCAACGGTTACATTAGGATTTGGTATAAATGCATTAAGTTTATCCGCTAATAACTTAGTAAGTAATTTAGTGTTAGTGCCTCCAGCCTTAATATCTCCTACCAGCGGGAATGTAATATAACCATCAGGTTTTACAAGAACTTCCTTCTGTAAACCTTCTTCTTTCCAAACAGATATAGAAAGAAGATCGCCTGCACCTATCACATACGAACCCACCTCTGAATAAGCATTGGAGACACATAGAACCGCAGCAATCAAAAAACCAATAATTTTCTTCATATCCCCATCTCATTTTTGCCAGCAGCATAAGTATATGCCGCTTGCCAAACAACTTATTACTGTTAGTTAATTATTTAAATAATGTACTTTTAACTTATTGATTATCAAGAAAAACAAGATCAAGATATTAAACCACTATCGAAATTATCATTTAAACTTAAATTTGGTCGTTACCACCGCTAAACGCGATGGATTATAACAGATTTAATAGGGCTGTTAAGTCATTATTTATACAATTATAATTTAAGCATATAAGCACTTAATTATTTACCAATCACCAAAATATCATCGCCAATAATGCATGGAAGAGAACCAAAACGAGCTGAAAAAAACGCCAGTAATAGCAGATCGTAATACAAGATCTCAGACAAGCCCTCTCAAGGCAATCAGAGCCAATGCAACAACCGCTGAACCCGTTAAACGGTTTAAGCGTTTTTTCATGTTCTGAATAATTAACTCACAAGCGTAAAAAAGAATAATGATCTGGATTACCAGCCAGACCATATCTTCGGATTCGAAGCCACTGCCCTGTACAAATCCAATGACCAGCGCCATCATAATTACCAGATAATCCAGCGGTGTAATCTGAAATTGCTCATTCACCATCAGGCGAGCCGCTAAGAAAGCCAATACCGTAAGCACTCCGAAATATATGTATATTATATGGCTCTCAATAAGCAGCCATTCCGGCGGGTTTGTTGATAATAAATAAACTGAAAACCCTACAGTAACAAAGATAATCAGCCTGAACGCAGGCTCACCCATCCAGCCCGTGAATAAAACGACCAGCAGCAGAACAAACAAAATGAGTGAGGAGATACCGATGTCAAAAGGAACCGTATTTGACATCATTGCTGCGCCAATAAGGAATAGTGACACCCCTATCTCAAGCCCCCGGTTCGGGATTTGTAACAATAGATCTTTGTGTGGAACTTTTGATACAAGACTGTCAAAACAAAGGTGTAAGCGATTAACGTGCCAGCCTTTCCTCTCTACATAGGTCAAGGCAATAAATACGGCAGCACAGACTGAAAGATAGATAGAAATAATCACCCCGTCATAACCATATGGCATCAGGATGGCACAAACGACAAACAGAATCTGTATCGAATAAATAATAATCACTGCTTCATAATGATGAAAACCAAGATCAAGCAGTCGGTGGTGAACATGGTTTCTGGTCGCCCTGAACAAGTTCATACCACCACGAGCACGCAGTACAAAAACTGCCAGAATATCGGCAATAGGAAGTCCCAGCAACAAAAGTGGCAACGCTGGACTCAAGACCTCATTGGCTTGCTGCGTTAACGCCAGCACCAGAAAAGCCAGTCCAAAACCAAGGAACTGACTACCCCCATCCCCCATAAAGACACGCGCCGGATGCGAGTTGAAGCGGAGAAATCCAAAGACCCCCCCCATGATCGCGGCTGCAACGATAACTATTAACGAACTATCGTACAGAAAAGCGAGATAGATGATTGCCGCAAGGCTCAATAAAGATTCGCCACCAGCAAGACCATCCAGCCCGTCAGAGTGATTGATGGCATTCATCATTCCAACTATGGCTATTACCGTGAATGGACGACCAATCCACTCTGGCAGAAGTTCCTGCCCCATAAATGGAAAATGGACAACATATAAATCGCCATAGTAGACAACGATACCTGCAGCAATAAACTGACCCACAAATTTCACATAGTGATCCAGTTCCCTGACGTCATCCCAGACGCCAAACACCAACAGCACAAACGAACCAATGAAAAAAGATAGGACCAGGTTATCAAATGGCAACCATATTATCAGCGGCAAAAGCGCTCCAATCACAATCCCTATACCACCAACTCTGGGAACAGGTATCAAGTGGACTTTCCTTGGATCAGGCAAGTCGATCATGCCCAGAACAGGAGCGAACCGCATCATAAGCGGTATGATCGCCATACTAACAGCCATCGCCATAAGCGCGATAATTAGATAGATACCTAAATTAGCCTCAGACATATATAGCTGCAAAAATATAAAAATTCATCAATATCACTAGATCAGCGCATTTAATTAGGTATGTATCCATTCATAAGCGGCCAGGCCTGACTTGCTAACTTTACAAGTCTTTCATCCGCTTTTGAAATGTCTTCACCTGGAGAAACAGTCGTAGTTAAACGCACCAGCGCACCGTCAGTTCGGTTACGAGTCAATGCGTCCCAGAAAAGATACCACTTAACCATGTACTCATTGGTAATAATGCGATTTCTTTGCTGAAACCAGTAATAAACTAGCTGCCCATATTCACCCTTTTTAATGAGTAGACGGTTTGCGGGTAAAGGCTTACCCTCTTTCTCAATACCCCTTAGATCGATAGTATTAGACGCCTGTATCTGCCAACCTCCTCCTGGAATACAGGATTTTGGAGAATGCGCCGCTGCGCCAGATTTTTGCGTCTCATAGTAAGCCATATACAAATTAACAGCATCGCCGGCTGGGTTGCTGTAATTTGCAATAATGTAGTCATCTAGTTTCAATTCATCTAGATATTGTTTCTCGATGACATCTTTCCTGCCAGCCCATTCACCTAACTGCAATGGGTATGCCGAAAAACTAGCGCGTTCAGGAATTATTTCAGTTCTTTCATTAAAAGTGCCTATTATAATACCTGTAACCAGAACACATACGGTAGGTACCGCATATTTCCAGGAAACACTCCTTTCCTGAAAACTAATATCAGAAGGTAGTTTGTCTGGTATTTCAAATGCAAATACCTCACTTAATTTCTGCTTGTTTTTTCCAAAACTAACCAGTAACCACATTTCTATTATTAACAATCCCACGCAGGCCATAAATACAAACCAGCCCTCAAAATCATGAAGAAATCCTTCTGCCTGTTCATTACCGCCATACTCTACCAGAACTCCAATCACGCCAATTCTAAAGCTATTCATAAACACAGTAATGGGAATACTTGATACTACAATAACAGCGCGTTTCCACAATGCTGCCTGATACAAAAATGCGGCAATAATTGAAAGACTAACCAATGGAAATAAATACCGAAGACCACTACAGGCTTCTACAACTTGTAATTTAAAACTCCCCAGATCAATAACATTGCCTTCCAGATACACGCTGATACCAAACGCGCGAATAACCCATACACCAATTTCGGAAGAAATAAGCTGCAAATCAGCAGAGAGATTGTTAAAAAGAAAACCAGGCAAAGGTACTACAAGAAAAAGCAGCAGCATGGGTGCAATAACTAGTTTAAACGCCTTCCAACCCATAAAAAGAAAGACAGTGCTTATAAGAGAAATAATATAACCATATTGTGTTATTGAGTGCGTAGCACTTAAAACACCCAATAAAATCACAAAACCACTAAATACAAGCAATAACCCACCAGTCCAGCTTAGCTTGTACTCTACTTGCTCTAGCTTAGGTTTGTTTTGCCATATAAAATAACCAGTTATCACTGGAATCATATATGCGTAACCATACTCTTCACTGCTACCCCACCTGTCCACCATTACAATGACGCTATCCAATGCTGCATATGATAAAGAAACAAAGATGATAAGAAAGTACACAATCATGATTAATGATTCTTTCCAATATAAGTTTTTATCGTTCATAATCAATTTTATACTTCAAATATTATGTAATTGTCTGCAGTTACTAACTTTTTCAGAGATTTAGCTTTATCGCCACAAATATTTACTTCCGATACCAGCTATTACCTATTCATGATAAGACAGAGTCGCTGGCAAGAGAAAGACTGCCAGCATTAGATTTCACTAATAATCTTGGAAGCTTAATTTGTTTTAGTTGTGAGCCAGAAAGCACACTTGGATGTGTATTTTTCCAATTATAGTTTATTAACGCCTTACAGGCCTTATATAATAAGCCAATTCTACCTAAGTTTCACACAAATCACTTTTTTCACTTAAAATCAATCTTAAATAGCTTTTATCTACTCTACGAATACCAGAATAATTTATCAATACATGTGATCAGATGCAACAACAGACCAGCCAATTTCAATCTATTCGTAAACGACTTATATCAGGTGGAATATGGGCTTTTTTGGGAAAAATAGCCTCAGCGCTTACCAATTTACTTATTAGTGGTTTACTTGCCCGCCTTCTTGCACCTGATGATATAGGTGTATATTTTCTAATATTCAGTCTTGCCATGGCAGGATCTACTGCAGGACAAATGGGGCTAAATCAAGTTGCTGTCCGATTTACTTCAGAGGCCATAGCAAAAGAAAATTCTAATCAAGTTCGCTCACTAATAGCTAGAATTTTCCTTATTGCCCTATTTAGCACACTCTCTTTAGCGCTTCTATTCAATTACGGCGCAGGCGAATGGATAGCAACTTACTTATTCCATGCTCCCGCCATGCTAAATATAATCGGTGTGGCATCACTATGGATTGTTACACTAGCGTTTCAGTCACTCCTGGCTGAGAGTTTTAGAGGGCTTCATGATATCCAGCTTGCAACTGTTTTTCAGACATTAGCATCAAATATTATATTGCTGATTTTTCTAATATTTTTCCTGCTGACCTCAAAAGAACTAACTTTACGAGATATCCTGATATTTACCATTTTATCAGGTGGGATCAGTATTTTATTAGGAGGCTTTCTCCTCCACAAGCATCTATGGCGTTTACCAGCCGTACCGGCAAGCTCTTACCCTATAGCATTAATTTTACGTACAGCATGGCCCTTCCTTATTACGAGTATAACGATTTTTATCTTAAGCCAAACATGCCTATGGATACTCGGTATTTTTCGCGAACCTGATGAAGTTGCCCTGTATGGCGCAGCAGCCAGAATTATCAACCTGGTTGCCATGCCGCTTATGATTGCTAATGCAGTACTTCCACCGATAATTTCAGAACTGTCCACCAAGAACCAAAAACCAAAACTACAACGTATACTCAGAATAACAGCCACGTTGACCGGTCTACCAGCTCTTGCTGTTATTATGTGCTTTATTATTTTTGGAGAATTCACCCTGGCTATCGTATTTGGCGAATATTATAAAAATGCGACCAACATTCTTCTCATTCTATCAATTGGTCAAATAGTAAATATATGGGCTGGTTCATGCGGCTTAACATTGATGATGACCGGACACGAAAAAACCATGATGTATATTACCCTCTTTGCTGGTTTTTTAACCATTACCATGTCACTTTTAATTGTTGACACATATGGTTCAACTGGAATAGCCGTTGTAACAGCGACAGTTCTAGTAGTACAAAATGCTTTAATGCTCACATTTGCTAAAATAAAAGTTGGTGTATGGACGCATGCAATTTTTTCAATTAATACGCTAAAAGAAACATTCAAAGGTCAGAAATCTTGAGCACTTCAAATGTAACACCTGTTTTTATCTTTTCCCTGCCTCGATCCGGTTCTACACTGCTGCAACGCATGCTCGCAAATCATGAAAAAATTTATACAGCCTCAGAACCCTGGATCTTATTACCTCTTATATACACAACCATTGAAAATGGTGCATATGCAGAATATAGCCATAGAGCTTCGACTGAAGCAATCAGCGAATTTGCTCAAGAACTTCCAAACGGCTCTATAGAATATACGGAAGCACTACGAAATTTAGCCCTGAATTTATATACGCGCGCATCAAAAAATAAACCGGGAAGTCAGTATTTTATTGACAAAACACCTCGATACCACCTAATTGCCAAAGAAATCATCAAAATGTTTCCAGATGCAAAATTCATTTTTCTCTGGCGCAATCCTTTATCCATTGTTGCGTCAATAATAGAAACTTTTGGCCGTGGTAGTTGGCAACTTTATGATTATAAAGTTGACCTGTTCGATGGTCTTGCCAATCTCATTGACTGCCATAGTAAATATTCCGACCGTGCTATATCAATTCGATTTGAAGATTTGATTACTGACCCAGTTGAGCATACTAATAAAATTTTGAAATACATAGGTTTACCAACCAATTCACTAGATGTATCAAGCTTTGCCACTGTGAAGTTAAGAGGCAATATGGGCGACCCTACGGGAGTAAAAAATTATAACAGCATCAGTACAGAACCTATCAACAAGTGGTCGAATGCGCTGAACAACCCTTTAAGAATCAACTGGGCATATAGATATATTAACTGGATAGGAAAGAAGCGCCTGAGTTATATCGGTTATAATTATCAAGAACTATATACGGCACTCCGCAATCAGCCATTTAAACTAAAGAATGCCGGCTCTGATTTCCTTCGTATATTGTATGGGTTCATGCAAAACGCATTTGAGTTACGCATTATAGAAAATAAATTTAAAAAAATTCGCAATTGGCGTAATACACATGGACACACTTAATCTGTATTTCTGTTTATGCTAATACTAACTTTATAGGAACACAAACATGCAGTTTTTTAATAAAGAAGAGAAGCTTATCTCTATAACAAAAAATAAAAAAGTTCTTCACCTTGGCTGTGTTGGTTTTGCAGATTCAACAAGCCAAGAAAGAATCGATCTAGCTAAAAAGTCCCTGCACTTCACTCTAACAAATATATCGCAGGTTACAGGTATTGATTATTGCCGTGAGGCAATAGACTACTTTAAAAAAAATGATGTATTCGATAATGTTCTTTATGGTGATGTAGAAAAGCTTAATGAAATAAACTTAAATGAAATTTTTGATGTAGTAGTTGCTGGAGATATTATTGAACATATTTCTAATCCAGGATTAATGCTTGATGGCATCAAATTATTCTGTGATTCTAATACAGAAATCGCAATTACTACACCGCATGCATTTGGCCTTCTCAATTATTTGAGATTTATTATGGGTCGATTCAAAGAAGGGAAAGAACATCTCATGACATTTAATATACAAAACATAGAAAACCTACTAGGGAGGCATAATTACAAGATTATATCAATTGATACATGCCATCAAAAGCAAGCAATAAAAAAAGGCTTGTTATTTCACATAGGGAGAGTTTTTTTTAATATCTTCCCCAAGTTCGGCGGGACTTTATTTATAATTGCAAAAATAGAAACCAACGAATCATAATCTCACTCTAATAAATTAAATCTCCATGCTTTCACTTAACAACAATCGTATTATAATGGCATTCAATCTTTTCGAATACCTTAATGAAAACAACATCGTTTACACCGTTGTTGGTGATACGGATGATTATTCTTCCAGTATAGATAGCGATGTAGATATCGTCATTTCACCAAAAGATCTAACTCGTATTTCTGAAATATTATCTACATTTTGTAGAATGTATAATTACAATCTAATCCTGAAATTACAACACGAAATTACAGCAATATACTTTGTCATTGCAGATTTTAATGACAAAGAAAATATCATATTTCTTCACCCTGATATCTGTAGTGATTATATTCGTAATGGTCGTAAATTTATTTCTGCTAACAATCTCCTGTCAGGCAGGCAACGATCGGTAGTCAATGCAAGTGAAAATAAATATTTTTATGTTCCTTCACCAGCTTATGAGTTTATCTATTATCTCATAAAGAAAATTGACAAAGGTGATTTAACAAATAGTGGAGCCACTCATTTACAAAGTCAATGGGAACAGGACAAGGAAGCAGCATCCGGTCTAGTTCGCACTTACTGGAAAAACGCAACTGACTCACAACTCATAGAAAAGTGTGCACACGATAAAAACTGGGGGGCCGTGAAGGAGAACATAAATCATCTTCGCAAGGCATTAAGCAATTCCAATGACGGGCTGGTTTTACGATTACTGCTAGAGTTAAAAAGAAAAGCTTCGCGATTCATCTATCCAACTGGTGTACTTGTGGCATTTTTTGGTCCTGACGGAAGCGGTAAAACTAGTGTTATACATTCAGTTGATGAAATTCTAGCAGATGTATTTCGTAAAACACATAATATACATCTCAGGCCAAAGCTAGGTCATAAACATAATAATAATACTCCCATCATCACCGACCCACATAATAAGCCAACCAGGGGCAGGATATTATCATTACTAAAATTACTTTATCTTGCATTCGACTACATAGCTGGTTACCTGGCTGTTGTACGGCCAATGCTAGTACGCTCAACTTTAGTTCTTTTTGATCGTTACTATCATGATATTCTAGTTGACCCCACTCGCTACCGACATAATTGTCCGATCTGGATAACACGTTTAGTTGAAAAACTTATACCCCGTCCTGATTTACTTATATTGCTTGATGCACCCGCAGAAGTTCTCCAGTCACGTAAACAGGAGGTTTCGTTTGAGGAAACGGCACGGCAGCGTGAAGCATACCGTGCAGTACTCTCCAAATATCCTGAATGTATTATTATTAACTCTAACCAGCCACTTGAGCTTGTAGTTGCCGATGCTACTAAAGCAATCCTTGAATATCTTGATCAACGTTACAAAAAAAACTCATAGTTCATTCAAGGCACAATGATGAATCCTTCTAACCCTATCAACTTGCTATTTTCTCTGGCAGAGGCTGAAAACGCCAGCCACTATTTATACCCAAGCCCATCACATTCAAGACTAATACTACCAAAAGATACACAATATTCAAAAGTCGCATTACAATTTTTCAGCAATAAACGACAAAGACTCAAAATGCTGCTTCAAAGAGCACTCACCAAAGAGTCACTCTATTGCGTAGAAAATGATTGCATGAATTCACTCAAAATTGCTGCTGGATACCCAAATGCATATCCAGCTGTATCGCTTGGAACGCCTGGCCCATATAATAAACAAACCGTTTTATTACTTGATAATAGTTACATGCCTATTTCCATAACAAAAGTTGGAGCTAATAATCAAACATCATTATTATTAAAAAATGAGGCTTACTGGCTCAAGACCGTCAACATGAATGCATCTCTGGCTACTTTCATACCCTCCGTCGTACAAGATAGCAGTGTTAATTCCCTGTTTTTTTTAACTCAAACGGTTAATACTGGCACACCTTCAAAATGGCACCTAACTGAGCAGCATACAAAATTCCTCACTCTGCTTCAGGATACGGTTGACCCTACTTTTCATTTTGGTGATAGCGATATGCATTCAGCATTATCATATCGACTCCAAACATTGAATGGAGAAATGTCAAAAAATTGGCAACAACGTGCTGATATAGCACTTAACCATATAATCAAAACATTTGAAAACACAGAAATACCAATGGTGTTAGCTCATCGAGATTTTGTTCCATGGAATATAAAAAATGATAGCAATGGTATTTTTGTATTCGACTGGGAATACACTTCGCAGGGCTACTTCCCTCTTTATGACATTTTTCATTTTATAGTTATGCCATTAGCTCTAAAGAACAAACTCAGTCTTAATAATATTGAAGACATTCTTAGAAAAGCCGAAATTTTTGGTCTATCTTTAAACAATGGCGCATCTAAAATCTGCCATAGTAAAATACAATTACTGGGATATCTTCTAGATGTCTGTCTTTTTTATCTAGAATCCAATAATGGAAACTCAGTTGATGATAATATTGTAAATCACTATGGTTTACTAATTGACAAAATTTGTAAGTAATCGCTATGAAACAACCTAAAATCAGTGTAATTGTACCTTCATTTAACCAATCAAAGTTTCTGGAAGAAACTTTATTGAGTGTGATAGATCAAGGCTATCCTAATCTGGAACTTATTGTGATCGATGGTGGTTCAACAGATGACAGCATAAATATTATCAAGCAGTATGAAGATAAAATTACATACTGGGTAAGCGAACCAGATGGTGGTCAGACGCCAGGCCTGATTAAAGGTTTTAATCATGCAACAGGTGAAATTCAATGCTGGCTTAACAGTGACGACCTGCATCTACCACATACACTTAATGAGGTGGCAAATTTCTTCAGCAAAAATCCATCAGCAGATGCCGTATTCGGTAATACACTTTGGGTTGATGAAAATACTGTAGCAATTCGTGAACAGAGAGAAATTCCATTTAATAAATTCATCTGGATGTATACCTACAACTATATTCCCGGTCAATCAATGTTTTGGCGCAGTGATATATATAAAAGTGTTGGAGGCCTAAATCCTCAATTTAATCTTGCCATGGATGCTGATTTATGGATTCGCTATGCAGAAAATGGGAGAATTGCACATGTTAATAGTATCTGGTCAAAAATGCGTTTTTACCCCGAACAGAAAAATAGAAATCTCAGAGATGCAAGTGACAATGAAGACCTGATTATTCGTCAGCGATACTGGGGCACCAAAATACCAAAGTTCTACCGACAAAAACGTTTTTTTGCATATACAATTAGAATATTATGGAAAGGCATAACTGGATGCTATTCATTTGGATATAAACGTTTCATGGAATCCTGATGCAAATATTATTATCTGCCTATGCTTGTGAACCTGGTTTGGGTTCAGAAGCTGCTGTTGGTTGGGGCTGGGCAACGCACCTATCACCACAAAATAATGTCCACGTTATAACGCGTGAATCTAATCGTGATCTCATTGAGCAGGAATTAGCTGAACGGCCAATAAAGAATCTTCACTTTCATTATTATGACTTACCTGGCTGGGCACGTCGTTGGAAAAAGGGTAGCACAGGTGTTCACCTCTACTACATACTTTGGCAATATGGAGCCTATAAGTTTTCCAAAACTATAATTAAAAAAATTAGTTTTGATATTGTTCATCATGTCACGTTCGTTAGTACTCGCTTTCCAAGCTTCATGGGGAAACTTGGCCCTCCATTTGTTTTTGGCCCTGTAGCTGGTGGAGAAACAGCACCTATAGCACTGTGGTGGTCAATGGATAGGGCTTCACGTATAAAAGAATTTCTAAGATCAATTTCTATTATGTGGATTAAACACTCCCTGCTTATGCGTAAAACGTTCGCTACTGCTTCGCATATTATTACAACTTCATCACAAACAACTGAATTAATACCAAAAAAATATCACCGCAATGTAACACAATCATTAGGCATTGCTCTTTCAGATGATGAAATGGCAGAGCTTGGAGCCACACTACAATCAAAAGCTAAAGAAACAGGCCACTTCAGGGTATTTTTTGCAGGCAGGTTTCTACACTGGAAAGGCATGGATTTTGGCTTAAAAGCATTTTCACTATTGGTCAAAGATATAGAATCAACCAATTTAACAATGATTGGTGATGGAATCGCCAAAAAAACATGGCAACAAATGTGCAATGACTTAAATGTTGATAGCAATGTTAAATGGGTTACACGAATGTCACGTCCACAATTTTTAAATTCTTTAAAAAATTTTGATGTACTTCTCTTCCCTAGCTTACATGATTCAGGAGGAATGGTAGTGCTTGAAGCTATGGCAGCAGGCATACCCGTAGTCTGTCTCGATATCGGCGGCCCATCGCTATTAATTGATGATACCTGTGGTATAAGAGTACCGGCAACCACCCCAGATGAAACCATTAATGACATATACCAGGCTTTATTAGAACTTGCGACAAACCCTGAAAAACTTCAGGCACAATCACAAGCGGCAGTACAGCGAGCAAATAACCAATTTACCTGGAAGAAGAAAGCACAGAATATTATTGAAATTTATGAAGCGGCTATAACTGAGTACAACAAAAAATGAGCCCTTTATAACAAACTCAGCAATCTGAAAATATAAATACTTAGAATTTTTTAACCATATCTGATGCCATTATTATAAAATCAATTCCATTATGAATTGCACGTTAAAAAATTATTATTTAATCACTTTTAAGCCTTAACCTCTAATGAAAATCAAAGTCCTTATATCGCATAATCAATATCAACAACTTGGTGGTGAAGATTCTGTTGTTCATGAAGAAATAAATTTGCTTCGCAGCAATGGTCACGAAGTATTAACTTATGAGCGAGATAATGCTGAACTTAAAGACATTAATAAAGTTACAATTATAAAGGACTCTATATGGTCAACAAAAACAACTCATGAAATAGATAAAATCATTCATGACTTTAAACCTGATATTATTCATTCACACAACACAACCCCGCTAATATCACCATCATTATATTGGGCTGCTTCTAAAAATAATATACCCATTGTACAAACACTTCATAATTTTCGTTTATTTTGCCTGCAGGCAATGTTTTTACGTAAAGGGGAAATTTGCGAAGACTGTATTGGCAAGATGCCATGGCGTGGCATTATTAGAAAATGTTACCGAAATTCAACCTCTCAAAGCTCAGTACTTGCTACGTCATTGATCACACATCGATTACTGGGTACGTATGATAATAAAGTTACGCGGTATATTGCTCTCAACAATTTCTGTAAAGATCTCTTTATAAAAGGAGGATTACCTCCGGATCGCATAGTGACAAAACCTAATTTTGTCGACATTAAAGAGTCTTCAGGAAAGCATACCGGTAATCCACTTTTTGTTGGTCGTCTATCACCAGAAAAAGGCATAGATACACTTGTCAAAGCAGTCTCACAAACAAGTGATATAGTTATTGATGTTATTGGTACAGGCCCTCTCGAATCTAGCTTAGCCAATAATAGAGGAATCAATCTATACGGCTGGCAAGAAAAAAATGAAATATACAAAATAATGAGTAATGCCGCATACTTAATTATGCCCAGTATTTGGTATGAAACATTTGGACTTGTTATAATAGAGGCTTTTGCAAATGGGCTACCTGTAATCACAAGTAGATTAGGTGCGATGAATGATCTGGTTGTAGATGGAGTTACTGGGCTTCTATTCGAGCCGGGATCATCTAAAGACCTACTTGAAAAAATGTTGTGGGCTAACAACAATCCAGAAAAAATGATCATAATGGGAAAGGAAGCACGCAATATTTATAAAAAGCACTACTCTCCAGACGTCAATTACACTCAACTAATAGATATTTACAATGAAGCACTTGCCTCATGATGTTATTATCAAGAGGAAATAACAACGAAAAGTTAAATAGTGATATTCAATGAAATATATTTGAACAATGAGTTACAACGACATCTCTTAAGGCTGTTAGCACAACAAAAACAATTAGATTGCATTCTCTTTGATTAATAAAATATGAATAATAACTCCGCAAGCTCTCGTCACAAAAGACTAGACATAACTAAAGGGCTTCTTATTTATGCTATGTTGCTCTCACATGCATGGGGGACAATTTCACTCCTAAACCCACCAATAGATATAAGATATTCAGTAACATTTGTTACAAGTTCTTATGTTTTTATATCTGGCTTTATTCTAGGAAAATTCTTGTTACCAGGCTACATCAATAATCCTTATTACCGTTTAAGAAGAGATTTAGGAAGGGCATCAAAACTTTTTCTGATTTATTTTATACCTAATATGCTGTTATATTTTGGTAATTATAGAAGCATTTATGACAATATAGATTTTTACACGTGGTTTGTATCTCTCATCATAAACCCTATAAATGATCTCCCTGTATTTGAAATATTATACTCAATCTCTGTATTTATGGCAGCCGGCTCCACCTTGTTTTATTTTCTCACAAGAGCCGCTAATATGAACACCCCCAATATAATGAAATCTACTGGGTTAATTGCCTTAGTTATCAGCCTAATTCTAATTGTTTCAGACATCCTAGATAGATTAGTTGGCTTCGGATTTTTAGGACTTTCTATCGGTATTTGCACTAATGGTTTTCAAAATTATAAATGCACATTTACTCGCATATCATTTAATTCGAAGTCTTATCTAATTATAGGAATAACTTTAGTCTCATCTTCAATCTACTTTGCATTTATACAAGGGGCATTAATCTATGAGCTATATTATATCCCTTATGTATTGATGGCATTAATCGGCACCTATTCTATCAGCGCATATATAGATTCATCGCCTTCCATGGTTAATAAAATTATCGTTATGCTCGGGAGACATTCATTATTTATTTACATATTCCAGGTTACTATATGTCGTTTATTTTATCTATTAATTAACGAACATTATCACTCATCATCTAATTATTTTTTGATTTTTATATCGGTGCTCTTATTTGTTGGAATTTTGATGATTATCATTTCTACCTTAATTGAGTTTCTTTCTAAGTATCCTAGGTTTAGTTTTATTTACAATAATATTTTCAGATGAGGCTATTCGTTAATCATTCTTAACTGTGCCATAATATATCAAAAGCCCAAATATTGCCCAAAAGATATTCGAATAGACAACTATATTCGCCATTGACGATGCCAGTAATACAATCACCATCGAAGCGACAATTGACGGTGTTTTTTTATAATCATTATAATTTCCTGAACTTCTAATAAATACCAAACTATAGAACACTAGAAGTGGGTTGATTGAAAAAACTCTTCTTTTGCATAAACAGCCACATATCAGGAATGGGCTATACTTTTGTTCTTTAATTAAAAAACATGATTAATCCAAGCCTCTCAGCTACAACTATTTAGATGCGAATAATTGTATATCGACCAATCTTGTGAGCATAGAACTTCAAAAATTTTATCAATAATTTCAATATAATTATCACTTGATACTCTAATCATAAAATCACCATCTTTTGAAAAAATACTTTTTACAACTGTATCGCCAAGCAGTGTGTTGGTGTGCGTAAATGTACTGTCAGTATAGTATTTATCCATCATAAGGTCAGATATGTATTCAGGATTAATCATATATACGAAGTCTGTAGCACCTAATACTGCCTCAATAAAACTAACATAATTTTCTTTCCTTTTCATAAACATAAGATACGGGTGATAAATTGTTACAAATGGAATCAACTCTCCATCGTAATCATTAAATATTTTTTGGAAATAATACACCTCTCTACGTGATGTATCCTTTATCACAAGCGGCAATCTAGAAATAAGACTGTTCGCTTTTTGTTTGTCTATTTTATATCTGATCAGGCCATTTAACTCATCACCAATTTTAATGGCTTTTGATCCAGTTAAATTGAATTCTATTTTGGAGATAGATTTTTCGACAGTTTCTAGTGTTAGATAGTCAAAAATAGAAATTCCATTTGTTCCTTTTGTGAGCGTATCACCCCTATAAGGGTATTTTCCAAATAAATTATAGTCATCTATACCATATAGCACTAACTTTATGCCTGACTTCTTACCGAAATGCCGAATATAATTGTAGTGCTCGGATGCCATTGAAGCACCAATAGAAAAATTAACCCATTTATGATTAGTTATTTTATCCAGTGTTATAGTATTTATAAATGCTATCTGGGATGACCCAATTATTGCTGCATTCGAATTAGGTATGTAGGCATCCATGTAATTAATTTTATCCACACTTTTAGAATGCATAGAAACACTTTCAGCATTAATCCCTTCGATAGTAACAACTGCGTCACCATAGGGGTTAATCAAAATATTGAATAGAAATATAAGCAGCAATATACCGTATACTGATAACACCACCCATTTTATGTTGTTCTTACAAAACCCACTACGGACTTTTTTAGTATATAAATCCATTGTCATCATTTCGCGCCTATAAAATAAGCCATGTGATACAAGGACTCACGATAACTAGAATTGAAAATAAAGGAATTCACTTGCCTGCCTCAAATTAACCAATGGTATTAATACCAAAAGAAATATTGCTAAATAAAATATTCGCTTATTATTATATTTCATAAATAAAATAAATATTTTATCTTCAACTAGTACAATAATCATAAATATAACTAAAACAATTATAGTAGTTATGGGATTTGAAACTATAATCCAATCAAGCGGCAAAACAAATTCCATGCCTCTAAGATAAGGAACCCCACTAAATTCTACCCCGCTGAAACCAAACATTCCTTTTAATACTTTAATTGCATCCTGGAATTCTTTTGCCCTGAAAAACACCCACGCAATGTTGACAAAATTCATTGTAATAAACCAGGCGACAATGCTATTCATTACAAAACCAGTTCTGCTCCATGCCCTATGAGCCATTAGAGCCAAACCATGCAATAACCCCCAAAAAACAAATGTCCATCCTGCACCGTGCCATAGGCCGCCCAACAAGAACGTCATCAGTAAATTATTATAGGTTTTGAATCCTCCATTACGATTACCTCCCAAAGGAATATATACATAATCCCTCAAAAATCTCGACAAAGTAATATGCCATCTTCTCCAGAATTCCTGTATGTTCGTTGACTTATATGGGTAGTTAAAGTTAACAGGTAACTTTATATTAAAAAGTAACGCAATACCAATCGCCATATCAGTATAACCACAGAAATCAAAATATAGCTGAAACGTGTAACTAAGACTCGTACCCCATGCCTCTAACAAAGTTAAACTCTCAGATACATCAAAGCCAGGTGTAGCAATCATCGCAAAACTATCTGCAATAACAACTTTTTTAAATAACCCTATACTGAATATAAACATACCAACGACTATGTTTCGATAATTCTTAATTTTGTTTCTCATGCCGATAAATTGCGGCATCATTTCACTATGATGGACAATAGGACCAGCAATCAACTGCGGGAAAAAAGTAACAAAAACCGCATAGTTTAAAAAATCATATTCTTTTGTTCCACCTCGATAGCTATCTACCAAATAGGCTATTTGTTGAAATGTATAAAAACTAATTGCCAGTGGAAGAACCAGATTCAGTGATGAAATATCAGCATTAAACGCCTCATTATAATTAAAAATAAAAAAATCCGAATATTTGAAGTATCCAAGAAGAACTAGATTGCACGTGATACCAACTATCAAAATAGATTTTTTAGAAACACGCTTATTCGCATCCTGACCTAGCATGCTTCCTAAAACAAAATTAAATAACATTGATGATAAAATGAGCGGCAGATATGAAATATCCCACCATGAATAAAAGAATAACGAGCTAAAAACAAGGAATGCCCTACTTGCGACAATTAGCCGAAGCTGATTTAGCTTGAAATAAACTAAAAACACAAAGGGGAGAAAAAATAAAATAAATCCGTAGGAATTAAATAACACTGGTTTATCCTTAGTTATTGCTGTTTTATTATATTGACTCGTTACTACAAAGACCTGCTCAATCTATATCCTTATTTTAAGTATTTAAGTAAATAAGAATTTATTTAAATTACTCACATAGAAAAAGAGATATGCACTCTATTTGAAGACTGGTCGTATCATTCAGCATAAACTCAATAAATTATCTCCACAACGTTATCGGGAGATATTAATTATTTGCTTATTCCTGGTTATTATATGTCGTTTGTTTTATCTATTAATTAATAAATATTATTAATTATCATCTAACCATTTTATTATTTTTTATATGTGTACTCTTATTCACTGGGATTTCTATGATTAATATTTCCATCATGATTGAGTTTCTTTCTAAGTATCCTAGGTTTAGTTTTGTCTATAACTATATTTTCAGATGAAACTATTCGTTCCTCGTTCTTAACCGCACCATAACTAATCAAAAGTCCGAATATTGCCCAAAAAATATTCGAATAGACCACTACATACGCCATAGACGATGCCAGTAATACAATCACCATCGAAGCGACAATTGACGATACAACTTTTCGATCTTTATTGTGTCCTGCACCAATGCTCCATCTAAACGCTAAAGAAAAAAGTATTATGAGCGGAATAATTGACAACACACCTCCCTTTAACATAAACAACAACCACATGTTATGTATTCCGGCAATCATTCCCATATACGCCATTTGTTTATCTGTTGGCAAGCCAAATAATGGATGTTCAAAGATCAACTCTAGCGACATGATGTAGGAATCCCACCGATCCATTACACTCTGTCTCGTACCACCCGACCCTAGTATCAAATCTAATAAGAATGGATACAACACATATCCAGCAATTAGGGCAGTCACTCCTGCGACAAAAATCAAAAAATAATTAATAAATCTTTCAGAGCCTTTCATTTTAATTATGCGCATCATCACCCTATAAGACACATAACCAATAATTATTGATAAAACAACGTTTCGTGACTGCGATGCAATAACACCCGCCAATAAAATGACTATCATCAATAGCTTTACTAATGGATTTATTTTTATTGGCTTTGGTATTAGGTATAGCAACACAAATAAAGAGAAGGTCAACATAATTGCCATATCTCCATAGTTTGCTAACAATCCTGCTGATCTACCTATACCCTCTAATCCTAGCCTGTCGCCAGCCACGCTCCGACTAAATTCCAAATGAATTATGTCTACTGCCTGCAAAAATGCAAAAGAAGCAATAACTATCCCATCTATAAGAATTATGACTAGCGTTCGTTTATATTGATATATCGTTGATATAAATAGTAATGGAATTATAAAGTAAAGCTTGAACTTCACTTCTGGGATCATGATCTTAAGCATGTCACTAAAAGTGCCTGTAGACGTAAATGCCATTATAAGAAACATTAAATGAATGATAACCAATGTAATTACAATTCTTACTCTGCGCGCACTCTCGAGTGTGGAGTTAGTTGTTATTAACTGTACGGGTATTAAAATAACTAACAATATTGTTAATATATTATCTAAAGATAACGATCCATATATATCAAACTGATTAAACGGAAGCGCCAGCAACCATAGTATAAAGATCCTATCAATATTTGTTGTACGATTATTCATGTTCTTTAAATAAGAGATTCTCTGTTTTTCAAATTTTAAGCGAAGAAGTATTCCGGGCTATTTTCTTTTTATCAGTTGTAAAAGCAACTGCTTTACGATAACCAAAACAAAAATTGTGTTCGTATAAAAATATCGCTTCCACAATCTTCCAGGCTCACGATACAATCGGTACAACCATTCTAAACTGTACTTTTTCATCCATTCCGGCGCACGTGATTTGACTCCTGCATGAAAATCAAAACCAGCACCCACGCCCAGTAGTACAGCCGGTTTCAGCTGTTCCCAGTGTTTAGCCATCCAGTATTCCTGTTTTGGCGCACCAAGTCCAACCCATATAACATCAGCTCCTGATTTACTGATACTGTCAAGATTGTTTTCAATTTCCAATGATGCCAGCTCCCTAAAGGGAGGCGAACAAGCTCCTACGATAACAGCTTCTGGGTATAGTCCTGAGAAATTTTCTCTAAGTTTTTCAAGGGTATCAGGCGTAGAACCATAAAAATAATGCTTGATACCTTTTGCAGAACTAAAAAAGTTCGGCATGAAGTCGGGACCAGCAACCTGATCTACTGGCAATTTATCACGTACTCTTCCAACAAGAGATAATGGTTTTCCATCAGGCATAGACATGAACGATTGATTGGTTATTTTTCTAAGCTTGTGATCTTTCATCGCAGTAACTACTGTATGCACGTTTGAAAAGCAAATATAGCCTCCCTCTCCAGAACTAACGCGATCTATAACAGCTTCAACAGCGTCTTCAGGTTCAGTTACTGATATCATAGACCCCAATACATCAAAGCGATCATGTGTGCGGCCCATGCTTATATACCCCTCAATACAGGCATTTGTATTTTTTTAAAATATCTTATAATAAATACTAAGCTATGCATTTATAACATTCCTACGACCACCTCTATACACGCCTCTTGTATCAACAATTAATTTTGCATTATCCAGAATCAATGAATAATCAAAATCATCATGATTTGCTCCAACCACGATACAGTCATATTGCTGGATTTGTTCTGCATCAAGAGCAATACTTTTCAAGTTAAAACTATACCGACGCATTTTTGGAAACACTGGCACATAGGTATCTGAATATTCCACCTCGGCACCTGCATCTTTCATTAACTGCATAATCTCCACTGACGGTGACTCGCGCATATCATCAACGTTCTTTTTATATGCAATACCCAGCATTAATATTCGACTGCCGTTGATAGATTTTTTATAGTCATTCAAGCCTTGAACAATTTTTCCAACAACCCATTCGGGCATATTATTGTTTACTTCCCCTGCCAGCTCAATAAACCGTGTATTGATTCCATATTCACGCGCCTTCCATGTCAGGTAAAAAGGATCAATAGGTATGCAGTGCCCGCCTAACCCCGGCCCTGGATAATAAGGAACAAAACCAAATGGTTTAGTTGCTGCTGCATCTATTACCTCATATATATCAATTCCCATTTTATCGGCAACAATTTTCATTTCATTGACCAGTCCAATATTGACCGCACGATGGATATTCTCAAGCAGCTTTGTCATCTCTGCGGTACGCGTTGAACTTACCGGAACAACCTTATCAATAACCTTAGCATAAAGTGCTACACCAACTTCCTGACAAGCTTTAGTATCCCCGCCGCATACCTTGGGTATAGTTTGTGTTGTAAAATTCTTATTACCCGGATCTTCTCGCTCTGGTGAATAGACAAGAAAAATATCTTCGCCCACATTCAGGCCCATACTTTCTATTCGTGGCCTGAGTTCTTCATCTGTTGTGCCTGGATATGTCGTGCTTTCAAGTGAAACAACCTGACCTTTTCGGATGTAAGGCAGCAAAGAATTCATTGTATCAAGCACAAAACTCAGATCAGGTTCTCTATGCTGGTCCAGGGGTGTTGGTACGCATAATATCAATGCATCAACTTCACTTGCTTTTGAAAAATCAACAGTTGCTTCAAAGCCATTATCTAGCATACCCTGTATAGCTGAGTCAGGAATGTGTTTGATATAGGTTTTTCCACTAGATAATTGATCAATTTTTGATTGGTCAATATCAAAACCAATAACTTTGTAACCTTTGTTAGAAAAACCAAGTGAAAGAGGAAGACCTACATAGCCCAGACCAACTATACCAATCAATGCGGTTTTTTTATTAAGGCGCTCTATTAACTCTTGTTTCATCTTTTTTATTTTTAAAGAAATCTTATATTACGGCATTCTTTATTTCTGACTGCGACCATAAACATCATCAAACCTCACAATGTCATCTTCACCCAAATAGCTACCTGTTTGAACTTCTATAATCTCCAGAGGGATTTTTCCAATATTTTCCAAACGATGTTTAATACCTAGAGGAATATAGGTTGATTCATTTTCTGAAAGCACAAACTCCTCGTCACCTTTGGTTACTTTAGCGGTGCCGTTGACCACTACCCAGTGTTCAGATCTGTGATGGTGCAACTGTAGTGATAAAACTGCACCCGGTTTTACGGTAATGCGTTTTGCCTGAAAACGATCTGAACTATCAATACCCTGATAACACCCCCAGGGACGGCAGACACTTTTATGAAGCATCACCTCATCACGACCATCGTTGTGCAATTTTTCAACAATGTTTTTTATATCTTGTACTTTCCCTCGGTGTGCAACTAACAGTGCATCATCAGTATCGACTACGATTAAATCATCTACACCCAGTGCAACCACCAGTTTTGTTTCAGCCCTGATATAACAGTTTTTTGAAGCCTCAACCTCAACATCACCAATGATTGTATTGTTCATGGCATCTGCATCACCAATATCATGTAGTGCCGCCCATGAACCAACATCGCTCCAGCCAATATCAACCGGTATGACTACCGCATTATCCACTTTTTCCATGATAGCGTAATCAATAGAATCACTCGGGCAATTTTCAAATGAAGCTTCATCAATGCGCACGAAATCCATATCTTTCTGTGACTTGCTGTAAGCGTTGTGGCAAGCCTCAAACATCGTGGGCGCTAACCGTTCTAAAGCATCTAAATACGTCGATGCTTTAAACATGAACATGCCGCTATTCCAGTAATAACTACCCTGTTCGATATAACTCTCAGCCGTGCTCTTATCAGGCTTTTCAACAAATCCAGCGACTGAATAACAATTTTCTCCTACCGAGTCACCCGCCTTGATATAGCCATATCCAGTTTCAGGCTTATCCGGCACAATGCCAAATGTGACCAGATTGCCAAATTCACTTTGTTCCTGCCCCATCTTCACCGCTTCAAGAAAGCCATCAACATCTCTAATATCATGATCAGCAGGCAAAACCAGCAAGACGGGATCCTGCTCATCAGTCACGGCATTAAAGGCGGCTAAGGCGATAGCTGGTGCAGTATTACGGCCAACGGGTTCAAGAATGATGTCTACGCCTTTGATTTCAGACTGCCTGACTTGTTCGGCCACCATAAAACGGTAGCTTTCATTACAGATTACAACGGCATGATCAATATCATCAGCGTTTTTAAAACGATTAACTGTATCCTGAAGCAACGTGGTTTCATTGAGCAGAGGGAGTAGCTGCTTGGGATGCATTTTTCTTGATAACGGCCACAATCGGGTACCGGAACCGCCCGATAGAATTACAGGAACAATCATCTAACTTCCTCAAACATTTTAATTCGTAGAATGGTAGCAGGTATCGTTAAGACTGCTTCCACAATATATTGTAAATACTAAAAACTCGCGGTAAATAACAGTTACGTTAAATTTATGATTGGTCAATCATTGCATCAATCGGTGGCTAAACTCATAGCCTCTAAGCGTAACCAAATACACGAAATTGCATAGGTTTTTCCATAAACAGTATCCAGACTGTCCGCACCACTAACAAAGAAAACATTCAACAAAAGCAATATTACAAATCACTTAAATACGTAACTACTTTATTTCAACAGTGGATAGATATGAGCGTGAAAACATTAGCATGAGAGCGGATAGCAGCATCAAATACCAGGACATTGCTCCGCCACCACCACTTGAAGGCACAGAATCAAAAGAAACCGCCCCTACACTTACAATTTCTCCATTAACAGTCAAGTCATCATCGCCTCGCTGACCATCAATGTAGCTGAGAATAAACATACTTCGATTCACGCCTGGAATTACGACTGATCCATCTAGGTCTTTTATCTCTCCATAATTTACTTGGCCAATATACTCAGCACCTGTCGTACCATCATAAGAAAAATCATACCAGTGTGGCGTCAGGTTATCGGGGGTGGGTCCATATTTGTAATATGTGTTAGATGAGTCACCTTCTGGCATGAGTACACCGACCGTCACAACAGGACTCGAATCAACAACAGTATATTGAAATATTCCATGCTTGAAATCAGCATTATTTGGCATATTATCTGGAGATGGATTAGAGGTAATAGAAACATCGTATAACAATGAACCAGGAAACGAAACAATAGTTGCGTACACATCCATATCTGTCAAAAATGATGCTACAGTGTTTTGAATATTGTCCTGCACAGTATCATTATTAGCATCGCCATTATTTGGTGAGTTTTGTTCTTCAGCATCGGTTATACCATCAACATCCAGTTCACCTAGACCCGTCAGACCTATTATAAATACAGGTTCATCTAGATCATTTGTCGCAATTTCCAGGCGAGCGTTATGCACACCACCCGTATCAGGTGCAAACTGAACCTCAATAGTGCAGGTTTCATTCTGTCCAAGTGGCTGCAAATTTCCAGATGTTGTTGGCGTACCGGGGCAATTATGTCCCACTAAATAAGAAAAATTGTCTACCCCAGTAATATCCACAGCACTGAAATCTAATAATGCCGCACCTATATTTGTTATAGTTATTACCTCATATACAGGCGTAATAGAAATTTGAGCAACCCCCATATCTACTTGCTGCACTGCATCAATGTCAGCGACACCGGTTGCACCAGTAAGAGTTATATCAACAACGCTTTCATCTAAATCGGTTGTAGTTATCGTTAAAGTGGCGTTTTTTACACCCGCTGAGGTAGGTGCAAAAGTAATAAAAATTCCGCATACACCATTTTTATCCAAAGGTTGAGCTGTTACAGTATTTACTGACGGGCAAGAGTTTATCTGGGTAAAATCTGCGGCATCAGCTCCGGTTATGACAAGACTGGTAATCTCTAAATCAGCTAGCCCCGTATTCCTGATGGCAACACCATTTTCAACACTCCCACCAACTTGAACAATCCCAAAATCTATAGACAGTGTGGGTATTAACAATTCGATTTCAGGCCCCACGCTATTTCCAGTAAAGTCGATGACCTTTGACCCACCATCGCTATCAATGGTTAGCAAAGCCGATTTCAAACCCTCACTTATAGGTGCAAAGTTTACAGTTAAAGTACATGTATCCCCTGTCAACAACATGGTTGTATCGCTGCAACCAGTACCAATTAAAAAATGTCCTGCATCCGAACCAGAAACCGATACAGCAGATAAATTGAGTGGAGTGCCGCCTCTGTTTTGCAGGGTAATGGTCTCAGCGGCACTTATTGTATTTAAAGCGACATCTATGAAATCGAGCACGGTGATATTATCGAGCACCGACAAGACCGGTGTAGTGGGTATTCCCTCACCAATCATTTCAAAGGATGCCGATACCAAAAATGGATTCACAGAGGGCGTAATCACCAAATTATCCTGATAACTTCCCGCTGTGACAGGCGAAAATTCAACAGTGATAGTACATGCAGCCGATGGTGTTACGCTTACAGGACTTAATGTGTTACCTGAACAGTTTTCAGTGACAATACTAAATGGTGCGCTGAGCGTTGCTAGACTATTGCCATCCATGTCAAGATCGGCATTACCAGTGTTAGTTATAGTGATTGTCTTCTGTACTGTGGTTCCAATTGGGATAAACAAGAAATCAATTAGCCCCGTATCCGATTCGATAACCGGTCTTTGAATAACCGTTACTGTATTTATTCGAACAAGATTGTCCTGCACTATCGGATCACCGCTTACATAATTATTTAATGGTAATTCGCCAAAAGCTCCATGCAATAAAGAAAAATTTAAAATTGGCGCTGCTGCCATTAAATCAACCGTAGTAATACCATCATCCAGCACCCGCCCAAACACCGCGTAGCCATCACCGGTATCTAAAGAGGTATTGTCCACCTGATTGATAAACCACTGGCTCGTGGCACTATCTGGATCGCTCGTTCTGGCCATTGATATGGTGCCGCGCACATTCGACAGTCCAGAATCAGCAAATTCATTGGTTATAGCGGCGTCTGCAGGCACCTCCTGGAGACCGCCTGGATAGGTATTTGTTACGGGATCATAATCAAAACCGCCTAAAAATGGATCAAAGGTATAGCCGCCCCCCTGAACAACAAAATCAGTCACACTCCTATGAATAAATGACTTATCGTATCGCTTGCTGCCAAGCCCATCGTCAACATAATTAAGAAAGTTTGTAACGGTAATTGGCGTAATGGAATCATATAATTCCAGATCTAGGTCGTACTGAACCGCACCAATCTGGATATCCATTCGTACAATTTCTACAGCACTGGCCGTAGAGGCTAAAAGAACAAGTGAAAGAAGGCTGGCACTGACTAGACGTGAACAAAAAAATAGCTTAAATATCATATACATACTTGTCTTACATTATGGATGGTTGTTTTGCAGATGAATACTAACAATAATCCTGCTGCACGTCACTAAACAAGTGTTAGCCAGGGCATTTTACGTGCTCTAAAACAAGCGACTAACAACAAGTTTCTCATCAAGGAAATTACCTGGCACAATCGAGCATTTGCTC
>CBFCZV010000007.1:0-81291 GCA_965602855.1 uncultured Gammaproteobacteria bacterium
CACCACCATTAGGGCCGCCGCGCGGTATATTTTTTTCACGACGAAAGCTGATGACGCCATTGCCGCCGTCGCCTGCGATAACCTTGATTGTAACTTCGTCGATGAAACGCATGATATTAACCGTCTGGTTTTAAGTTTGGTTCAAAAAAAAAGCCCCTAAGCGGGGCTTCTTTCTACAAAACTGTAATGAAATTGCCTTAAGCAGGAATGATATTAACAGTTCTACGTTTTCTTGGGCCATTGATTGTAAAGCTAACGTGACCGTCTGCTTTAGCAAATAAAGTATGGTCACGACCCATGCCTGTGTTGTCACCAGCATGAAACTTGGTGCCGCGTTGACGAACAATGATACTGCCAGCTGTTACTAATTCGCCGCCATATCTTTTGACGCCAAGTCGTTTGGCTTCTGAATCTCTACCGTTTCTGGTACTACCGGCCGCTTTCTTATGTGCCATTGTGAATGACTCCTATAAATTTGTCTTAGAACTAGCCAGAAATGCCGGTCACTTCAATTTCAGTGTAATACTGACGATGACCAGTGCATTTTTGGTGATGTTTACGACGTCTGAATTTCATGATCTCAACCTTTTTGGCGCGACCATGTGATTTAATAACAGCGGTAACCTTTCCACCTTCAACAAGTGGTGTACCAATGTTAATTTTGTCGCCATCGGCGATCATTAGCACTTTGTCTAATTCGACAGAAGCGCCTTCTTCAGCGTCTAATTTTTCAACGCGAAGTACTTCGCCTTGAGTAACTTTATGCTGTTTTCCACCCGTGCTGACTACAGCGTACATGGGTTTTCTCCAAAATCGTTGACAGAAAGGGCGCAGATTGTACCGGTAACGCCGCTGTGTGGCAAGCCTGAGAGCGGTAATACAGGTTTATTTTTGATAAAAAATAGACAGATGGACGATTTACCGCGTCAGAGCTTGACACTATAGCACCCACCTACATAGGATGCGCACTCTTTGAAGTGATTTGACGGTATTTAAGTGTCTGAAAACAAGCAAGATTCCAGCTTGATCATTAATCCTGTGATTGCCCTTAGCAAGGCTGATATGGATGCGGTCAACGATGTTATCCGTGAGCGGCTGAGTTCAGACGTCGCTTTGGTGAATCAGCTCGGGCACTATATTATCGATTCTGGTGGCAAACGCCTGAGGCCAATGCTGGCGGTGCTGGCGGCTCGCGCTTATGGTTATGAAGGTACCCATCATCAACTGTTGGCAGCGATTATTGAGTTTATTCACACCGCGACTTTGTTGCACGATGATGTTGTCGATGAGTCCGATATGCGCCGTGGTCAGGAAACAGCCAATGCCATGTTTGGTAATGCGGCCAGTGTGCTGGTGGGTGATTTCTTGTATTCCAGAGCCTTTGAAATGATGGTGGATGTGAACAGCATGCGGGTCATGGAAATAATGGCTCAGACCACTAATGTGATTGCAGAAGGTGAAGTCATGCAGCTGCTGAATGTGCACGATGCTGAAACCACCGAAGCCCGTTATAGAGAAGTGATTCATTGTAAAACCGCCAAATTGTTTGAAGCGGCGACGCGTCTGGGTGCGGTATTGTGTGATCGGCCTCAGGATGAAGAAGAAGCTATTGCCCGTTATGGCATGCATTTAGGTGCAGCCTTCCAGTTGGTTGATGATGTGCTGGATTACAGTTCCAGCAGTGAGGACATGGGTAAGAACGTGGGCGATGATCTGGCAGAGGGTAAGCCGACCCTGCCTTTGATTTACGCCATGGAACAGGGAAATGGTGAACAGTCGGCATTGATACGAAAAGCCATTGAACAGGGTGGCTACGATATGATCGACGAGGTGCAGGCGATCATTCAGGAAACAGGCGCTCTGGAATATACGCGCAGCGTGGCTCAGCAGGAAGCTGATAAGGCGATTGAGCAACTGGTGCATCTGCCAGAATCAGAATATAAACAGGCACTTGAGATACTGGCCTTGTTCTCGGTGCAGCGTAGCGCCTGATTTCGTCAAGCAAGAAACTGCTATACTACATGGCTCAGAGTCTGGCTCAGCTTGGTCAACTCAAGACAAAAACAGAGTAAAGTCCGTGGCAAAAGGTAATCTATACATCATTTCAGCGCCTTCAGGTGCTGGCAAGAGCAGTCTGGTTTCAGCGCTGGTAGGCGACTGGCCTGATATTGAGGTTTCTGTCTCGCACACTACGCGTGAGATGCGCCCGGGCGAAGCAGATGGCGTGAATTATCATTTTGTCGATGAGGCTGCATTTGTCGAAATGATCGATCAAGGTCTGTTTCTGGAACACGCTCAGGTGTTCGATAATCGCTATGGAACATCGCGTCAGAGCATTCAGGAGCAGCTGCTCAAGGGCAAGGATGTCATTCTGGAAATTGACTGGCAGGGTGCGCGTCAGATCAGACAGCTGGTCAACGACTGCAAAACCATATATATTCTCCCGCCCAGCGTTGTAGCACTGAGAGAGCGGCTGCAAAATCGCGGGCAGGATGATGAGGAGCTGATCGAACGACGCATGCGAGACGCGGTTAGCGAAATGTCGCATTATGGCGAGTTTGATTATATAGTTATCAATGATGATTTTGAGCAGGCAAAAGATGATTTGTCTGCGATATTTATCAGTAACCGGTTGCTGAAAGAGTTTCAGCAGGAACAGCGTACCGATTTACTGGCAGAGTTACTGACCACTGAGGTTTAGTGGACTTTGATTTTAGAAAAACTGGTTAGATAAAATAAAACTGGAGTATGAAAAATTATGGCACGTTTAACTGTAGAAGATTGCCTGGATCATGTAGAGAACCGATTTGAACTGGTGCTAGTTGCAACAAAGCGCGCACGTCAACTGGCTATGGGCGCTGATCCACTGGTTCCATTAGAAAATGATAAGCCAACAGTATTGGCTTTGCGTGAAATTGCAGAAAACCTGATTACTGATGAAGTGCTGGAAGAAGCAGTAATTCAGCAGGACGATGTTGAAGCATTGATTGAAGGGGATTTGCAGGCTATCGAAAAACCGATGTAATGGTTTTGTTATTTTGACATCAGAACCGGTTGCCAGTGACAATGAAATTGCAGAAGGCGTTGATAGCCGGTTTCTGATCTCCCACTTATGTGATTTAGTGGCGACATACATGGACAAGGAGCAAGTCCAGGAAGTTTATCAGGCGTATCTGTTTGGTGCGCAAGCTCATGAAGGTCAGGTTCGTCAATCCGGTGAACCTTATATTTATCACCCGCTAGCTGTAGCAAGAATTCTCGCAACCATGCATATGGATGTGAAAAGTATTGTCGCCTGTATTTTGCACGATGTGCTCGAAGATACACCGGCAACGCGTGTCGTTATCGAAGAAAAGTTTGGTGAAGATGTTGCTCATCTGGTTGATGGTGTGAGTAAGCTCACGCATATCAAATTTAAAAATAAAATTGAGCAGCAAGCCGAAAATATTCAAAAAGTTTTGCTGGCGATGGCACAGGATATTCGTGTCATCATGATCAAGCTGGCAGATCGTTTACACAACATGCGCACGCTGGGTGCTTTGCGTCCTGATAAGCGCCGGCGCATTGCGCAGGAAACACTGGAAATTTACATCCCTATTGCTAATCGTCTGGGTATCTACACCATACGCCATGAGATGGAAGATCTTGTCCTGCAGGCAAAATATCCCCTGCGCTATAAAGTGCTCGAACATGCGGTAAATAAAGCCAGTGGTCATCGTAAGGAAGTGATCAACATAGTTGATAAGGCGCTGGTGACAAGACTCAATGAAATGGGTCTCGAAGCAGAAGTGCAAAAACGTAAAAAACATTTATTCAGTCTGTATGAAAAAATGCGCGATAAGCATTTATCTTTCAATAAAGTGTTTGATGTTTATGCGATACGCGTGCTGGTTGATTCAGTAGATGATTGTTATCGAGTTTTGGGTGTGGTGCATAATTTATTTAAACCTATCCCCGGTCGTTTTAAAGATTACATCGCTATTCCTAAAAGTAATGGTTATCAATCATTGCATACCGCGTTGTATGGTCCGCATGGCATTCCTATGGAAGTCCAAATTCGCACGGATGATATGGACGTGTTTGCAGAAAGCGGTATTGCTGCTCACTGGGTTTATAAATCACCGGGTGAAACAGGAGTGACCGGTGCGCATGCACGTGCGCGTGAGTGGCTGACAGGAATTTTGGAAATGCAACAATCGGCGGGTGACTCGCTGGAATTTCTTGAAAATGTAAAAGTTGATTTATTTCACGATGAGATTTATGTCTATACGCCCGAGGGTGACATCGTAAAACTTCCGCGCAACGCAACACCGGTTGATTTTGCTTACATGGTACATACCGATATTGGAAACACCTGTGTAGCCGCAAAACTTGATCATAGTTTTGCTCCACTCAATACACCTTTGTATAGTGGCCAGACAGTTGAAATTGTTACTTCATCGACAGCACGTCCTAATCCTGCATGGCTGAATTATGTGGTTACGGTTAAGGCACGTAGTAATATCAGAAGCTACCTTAAAAATATGCAGCTCGATGAAGCCGTATCACAAGGACGTCGTTTATTGGAGCGTTGTCTAAAAGTTTTAGGTCTTCGACTAGAAGATGTGCCTGAGGTGGCAATAGAATGCACATTAAACGATTATGGATTTGAGACGCTGACTGAGTTGTTAGAAGATATTGGTATGGGTAATCGCTCGGCCAGTTTGGTGGTTAAACGTATGGTGCCCGAACGTGAAGCGCAGGGTGATTCAGAAGAAACGCGTGAAATGAAATCGCAGTCACCGTTAGCTATTGATGGCACTGAAGGCATGGTTGTGTCTTATGGTAAATGCTGCTTCCCAATACCGGGTGATGACATCATCGGTATATTGAGTAAAGGCCGTGGCATCGTTATTCATCGTGAAGACTGTAAAAATATCAGTCAGCTTCGTGTTGAAGTTGATAAATGCATTGATGTGCAATGGGCAGAAGATGCTGAAGGTAATTTTAGTTGCCGCATTCGACTGGATGTAGCTAACAAGCCCGGCGTGTTAGCAAGAACAGCAACCATCATTTCAGACGAAGGTGCTGATATCGAAGATGTTGAAGTTGAAGATCGTGATGGTTTTACTACAACGATTACTTATCAACTTAGTCTACAAGGACGAAACCATCTTGCAGACATTATGCGACGCTTAAGAAAAGCGCCTAACGCGATAAAAATCTGGCGAGTGTGAAATCAGCCTGTTTTCTTAACAAATTTGGTTAGTATGACAATCCGCTGGCCTTCTACGCGACCTTCGATGTGTTCTGGATTATCTGCAACCAGAGAAATGCCACGCACCGCAGTGCCACGCTTGGCGGTAAAGTTAGCACCTTTAACATCGAGATCTTTGATAAGCGTTACCGTATCACCTGCTTCGAGAATTGCGCCGTTACTATCAACATGCTTAACGCCATCTTCATCGCTATCTTCCATTCCAGAATTTGCCCAGGCTAAAGTTTCTTCATCGAGATAAAGCATATCGAGTAAATCCTGTGGCCAGCCTTCAGAGCTAAGGTGAGTAAGCATTCGCCAGGCCATAACCTGTACAGCGGGCATTTGACTCCACATGCTGTCGTTGAGGCAGCGCCAGTGATTAGCATCGACTTTGTTGGGGTCTTCAACTTGTTCACGACAAGTGGCACAAATAAATATGCATTGATCTTCGCTACCATCTGATTCAGGTGGTACTTCATAAACACCAAGGTTTTCAGTTGCGCTACACAACTCACATTTTGATTCGCTGCGTTCCTGTAATGCCTGTTCAGTACTCATGATTTATTGCTCATTAAATTAAGCCTTCGCCATTGTCTTTAGCAGGAGGCTGCTGTGGAGTGTCTTGCTGCTCGCGTCGCTGTTTCATTTTTTCAGTGGCTTCACGTAATGCTTCATTCATTTTATTCATGCCCTTGAGCAATGATTCACTCATTTCTTTGGAGCCTTCTTCCATGAACTTGTTGAGCATGTCAGTGCCTTCTTCAAAAGCCTGCCCCATATTTTCCTGTAGCTCATCTGATAGTTGATCAAAGTCTGATGACTGTTCAGGTAGCTGTGGTGTAGGTGGCTGACTGTGTGAAGGATCAATTTTCCATTCACTGCCTTCAAGAATTAGTATGGTTTCAAAATTTGTCTGATCATTGATGGTGGTATTAATACTGATTTTAGTCTCGCCAAGCTTAATGCTGCTTAGAGCAGGCTTATTCTCGTCAAGACGAGAAAGGTAGTTATCCAGATCGTTTTGACTGTTTTTAGACACCAGTTTTTTAGCAGCGGCGATGTCACCGCTTTGAAGTGCTTGCCAGAATTGTTCTGCCACCTGTTCTGGTGTGCTAGTTTGCTGGCAGGCGCTTAGGGCAAAGAAGGAAAGAAAAATGATTAGTAATGTATGTTTCATCAGCGAATTATCGGTCTTTGCTGTGATAGGTGCAAATGAAAATATACCTATTGCCCAGCTATAAGGAGGTGAAATATCGTAGATCTTAAAGTAATTGATCTATGTTATTGCTGTATTTACTGCGACTGTTAAGGTGCTGGCCGTTTTAAAATATTACCGAGGTTTGTTTTGACTGAGCTTACAGAAGAATCCAGAATTGCCCTTTTGGCTGAAATTTTACGTGCATTGTGTGAGGGCGTTGATGCCAATGAATTAATTGATAATTTCATCAATAATTGCGAATCAGTGACTCGTGATGAGGTTTCTACCGTATTCATAGGCATGGAAAATGGTGGTTATAGCTTTCAGGACAATGTTGCAATCAGTCATTTTTACCATGAGGTGATAGAAGATAAAGTTGCCGCAGGCATTATCAAACAATTCGAACCAGGCCACCCGGTTGCGGTTTATTTAGAAGAAAACAGATTGCTGCAGTCGCTGTTCAGGAAAATAAAAAAAATAGATCCCGAGCAGAATACGGCAGAGTTTCAAAATATCTACGACCAAATTTGTAAAGTAGAATTACATTTTGTTCGAAAAGAAAATCAGTTATTCCCCTGTCTGGAAAAACATGGCTGGGATTCGCCCAGCAAAAACATGTGGTCTTTTCATGATGATATAAGAGCTGATATCAAAGACGTTGGGATTGCGATAAAAGAAAAGAATTTTGGCAAGGTGGCGAGACGGCTGCCAATGCTGATTGATGAGCTGGATCGCCTGATCAATGTTGAAGAACAACGCCTATTTCCCAATGCGTTAGAGTTGTTAGATGAAGATGACTGGAAAGATATGCGTATTGGTGACGAAGAAATTGGCTGGATGCTGGATCAGGAGCCCGTACCCTATCCGGCGGTTGAACAGGAAGAATATGTTCATCCTTCTAAATTAAAACAGTCATCGAAGCAGTCGATAGATACGGAAGGCAAGCATCACTTCGATGAAGGTTATATGACGCCGGAGCAGGTTAATCTTCTATTTAAAACCATGCCGCTGGATATCACCTATGTCGATGAAAATGATCAGGTGGTTTTTTATAATCGTGGTGAAGACCGTTTATTCCCAAGAAGTAAAAATGTTATTGGTCGTGAGGTACGTTACTGTCACCCGCCAAAATCAGTAGATTCCGTGCTCAGGATTTTGGAGGAATTTAGAAATGGAACTAAGGATGTCGCTGATTTTAGGATAAATATAAAAGGCCGTTTTGTATTAATTCAATATTTCGCTGTTCGAGATAATGACGGCACGTACAGAGGTGTCATGGAAATGTCACAGGATATAACAGAGATGAAAACCTTTGAAGGTGAGAAGCGCTTGCTGGAATGGGATTAGCTGAGCGTATTACTTATTTTTTTAGCGCGCCCCAAAAATAATGGCTGCTGCCAAGTAATGCGGTGGCAATAGAAATCTCAAGGATCGCCATTGTTATCAGCATCGGGTAGCTACCGTGTATATGACGTGATAAAAATAAGCCCAGAATAATCATTAAGCATAGAAAAATAAAAAAGCGCGCTCTGTAGAAATGCCAGATCTTTGGTTCTTCCAGAGCATTGATTCTAGCCAGGTTTTTGATACAGAGGTTGCTGTATAGATATTTTGCTTTAATGATGCCAATGGCTAGCCCAGATAAAAGTGCAATCCACGTCCAGATTTGATCAGGGTTTATTTTTTCCGCTTCAAGCAGAAGTTTCCCGCCTTTTATAAAAAGCACAATAAAGCCGCTGTACCATATAAGTGAGGCTAGTAATTTTAGTGTGCGTGGAGATGCATTAAACATAGGGTAAGTGTTAGTTGCGATTAGGCAATTTTGATTCTTACCACTTTCATAAGTTCAAATTCCATGCCTGCGACTGATTCACTGCTGTGATAATAAGTCATATTAACGCGCTGGCCTTGCAGGTTTTTATATTGCTTTTTACGTTTGTATTTAAAAGGCACGTCACAGCCATCGATCATGATCGTATTCAAAACCCAGTCATCCTTATCCCTCTGTACATGTGATATCACTTTGGCCATGTCAGTATGGCTAAGTTGCTGGTGTTTTTTTAAAAGTTTTTCTGGTTCTGATTTCAAAGGGGTAAAATATTTTTATATATACAGATATGAATTAATCAGGTCTATTGATTTTCATTCCGGGTTTTTTGCCATGCATGCGCGCAACGTGTTCTTTAAAACCGTCGAGGATTTCAATGTCGCCATCATATATGTAGCTGGCGATTTTTTCAGCATCTTCTCTGACGATTGGGATGGGCGGCATAATCTTAAATTTACGAATCGCCCCGAGCATCAGGCTTTTGTCGGCAGCCTGTTTTTCTGTCCAGTCAGCTACTGCGGTAACAAAAGAGGCCTTGTCAGGGTGGTAAGGCATATAGTGTAGCCTGATAGCAGCAACCGGTGGTGCTAGACGTTTATTCATGTCCATGCCACCGGTGGCACCATGGCAGCTAGAGCAAAGTTTCTTGTATAATTTTTCGCCATCTTTATTCGCGTCGCCTGCCAGTGCTGCCTGCGGTAGAAGAGAAAGGGATAATAGTAAAAATGATGATGTGATTTTCATAATAATTTTTAGTGAAATCTGGTTGTTTATTATAACTTGTATTATTGAATACAATAAAAAACTTTATTAGTTTATGGTGCTGGATTCTTTTTCCTCTAAAAGCACCTGGTTGTCATAGGCGGCAAGAATTTTTACAAAGATACCAATCTCATCATCCTCATCGTTTTCAAATTCATAAGTGTCAGGTTCAGCGCCGAGTATTTTTTCAAAGCGATCAATTTCATTGGCTAGCTCTGGTTCAAATTTCATCGCCTTCATGTACATATTACGAGCGCTGGTGAGAAATTCATCACGAAACTCAGGGTCACGATTGATACGGTCGCGCGTTTCTGATTTTTTTTCATCACTGAGTGGCATGGTGTTTCTCCAAAATCTGTTTGCTGGCAGACTGAATGATTGTGTTTTACGTTTTGGTTTCAGTCAATTGTAGATATTATGACATTGTAGCGTGGTATAAAAACCCCGAAGGTTTGTGGAGTTAGCTGAGTAGCGTATCTTTGGCCTGATTGAGCTGTGCAGCCAGATAATCTGAACCACCGCGATCAGGGTGAACCTTCTGCATCATGCGCTTGTGTGCTTTGGTTATTTCTTCTTTGCTGGCATCGGGCTCAAGACCAAGAATATCGTAAGCCTGTTTCTGGGTCATGGCAGATTGAGTTGTAGCCTGTTGATTGCCCTGTTGTTGGTTCGCATTGCCTGTCTGCTCACGAACTTTATTGATGATTGGCAGGTAGCGCAGCAGCTGAGCCGCTTTGGGAAGCAAGGCAACTGCACCGGTTATAGCCGCAGTGATGAAATTAAGCCGACCAGTTACAGCGAGAAAACCAAGTACAGCAATGGCACTGCCAGCCACCGTCCAGATAACCAGCTTCTTTTTTTCTTCACCCTTGGCCTTTTTGATTTTGAACCACATCAAATAAGCAATGGCTGCAATAGCGAGAATAATGATGAAACGTGACATGGGTGTCGATTATACGGCGGATATGGTTTTTGGTGAAATATAAATCTCGACCTATAATGCAGCTATGAACGAGACTATCGAAAAAATACTGGAATATTGGTTTGGCGGATTTCCAGATGCCTATAGTGCCGACCTTACGTGTCAGAAAATGTGGTTTGAAGAAGGCCATAAATATGATCAGGAGATATTTATCAATTTTGGTGCCGTCTATCAGCGTGCTATAGAAGGTGAGCTGGAACATTGGCTGGATATGCCTAGAGGACGATTGGCTGTAATTATATTGCTGGATCAGTTCTCGCGTCATATCCATCGCGGTTATCCTGAAGCATTCTCGCAGGATGAAAAAGCCCAGACAATCTGTCTTGAAGGTATTGGTGCTGGTGATGATTTGAACCTGCACCCTGTTGAACGCGGCTTTTTTTATCTACCACTGGAACACGCGGAAGACATGGAAAAACAAAAGTGGAGTGTGCAGGCCTACAATCAATTACTCGCTGATGTGCCAGAATCTCATCAGCAGTCGTACAGGGAAATGCTGGAATGGGCGATGAAGCATCATTATGTTATTGACTGCTTTGGTCGTTTCCCTGAGCTTAATGAAATTCTTGGTAGGGAAGGTACAGCGGAAGAACTAAAATTTATCGAGAATGAGGGGTTTTCTTTTTTGTAGGATTAATGTTCGATATATTTGTCCCTTAGTTCCCTACGTAAAATTTTACCGACATTGGTTTTGGGTAGTTCATTAGCGAAGATGATCGTTCTTGGTATCTTGTAGGCAGTAAGGTTTTCACGGCAAAAGGTTTTAATTGCGTCTTCTGTTAAATCGGGGTTTTTCTTAACGATTATGGCCATTACAGACTCTCCACTTTTTTCATCGGGCTTGCCCACAACTCCGACTTCCAGAACATCGGGGTGTTCTGAAATAGTGCTTTCTATTTCATTGGGAAAAACGTTGAAGCCGGAAACTAAAATCATGTCTTTTTTTCGATCAACAATTTTTACAAAACCATCTTTATTCATAATGCCGATATCACCTGTATGCAACCAGCCATCGGCGCTGAGTACGTTGGCGGTTTCTCTGGGACGTTGCCAGTAGCCCTGCATAACCTGAGGGCCGCGTATGCAGATTTCACCCTGATCACCAATTTTAAGTTCGTTCCAGCCGTCATCCTGAATGGTGACTTCAGTTGATGAAATTGGCAGGCCAATCATACCGTTGTAGTCTTCCAGGTCCATCGGATTCATGCAGGCGGCGGGTGAGGTCTCAGTCAGGCCATATGCTTCAATTAACGTGCCGCCTGTTGTTTCTTTCCAGCGTTGTGCAACTGAGTGTTGTACCGACATACCACCACCAAGTGTCGCTAAAATCTTTGAGAAATCTACATCCTGAAATTCAGGATGATTGAGCAGGCCATTAAATAAAGTATTAACGCCAGTGATTGCGGCAAACTTCAGGTTTTTGATTTCTTTTACAAAGCCATTAATGTCACGTGGGTTGGTGATTAAATAATTCATCCAGCCATGCTTCATAAAGGTAAGGCAGTTGGCGGTCAGTGAAAAGATATGATAAAGCGGTAATGCGGTAACAATAATTTGTGGCTCATTGCCAAGGGTGTTTTTTATCCAGGCAGAAGCCTGCTGCACATTTGCGACCATATTTTTATTGGTGAGTACGGCGCCTTTAGAAATACCAGTTGTGCCACCAGTGTATTGCAGAAAAGCAATATCGTAATGATTGCAGGGCACGGTTTCGAAACGATGTTGTGAACCCAACTTGAGTGCCTGTTTGAACATAACAGAATTGGGTAGTGAATAAGCGGGCACCATTCTTTTTATATATTTAATCACCAGATTAATAATGGCTGATTTTGGAAATGGCAGCATGTCACCTATACGAGTAACGATTATATTTTTAATGCATGTTTCTTCAACGATCTGATCGAGTGTATTGCAGAAATTTTCAACGATGATGATGGTTTCTGCGCCAGAATCAATAAGCTGGTGCTTAAGTTCGCGTGAAGTGTATAAAGGATTGGTATTAACTACGACAAGACCGGCGCGAAGAATGGCAAAAATGGCAATGGGGTTTTGTAGCAGATTAGGCATCATTACCGCGACACGGTCACCTTTTTTAAGGCCAAGGTCGTTTCTCAGATAAGCGCCCAGCTGTGAAGTATATTCTTTAAGCTCGCTGTAACTTATGGTTTTTCCAAAATTGGAGAAGGCAGGTAGATTTGAGTATTTTTCAACACTTTTATCAAAGACTTCAGCAACAGAGGCAAACTCATCGATAGAGATGTTTTCAGGGATGCCTTCCGGGTAGCTATTTAACCAGGGCTTCATATCTTTCTCATTTAATGTCAGCTAAATTCCTTGTTGCTAGGATAACGTGTATAAATTTTAATTTCACCTGATTTATCAGTCTTTCCACCATAGAGAAAGCCCAGGGATGTAGGTAATAATCATCAGCCAGATAAACATCAACAGTAAAAAAGGCAAGGTCGATTTGAAAAGTTTAACAATCGGCTGTTTGAAGCGTTCACTGGCAATAAAGAGGTTGATGCCCATGGGTGGTGTCGAGTAACCGATTTCAAGATTGGCGAGAAAAATAACGCCGAGATGCACGGGGTCGATGCCATAACGTGTGGCGATTGGCAGAATAATTGGCACAACCACAACAATGGCAGAGAAGATGTCCATCATTGCGCCGACCACAAGCAGGAATAGATTGAGCAATAATAAGAACTGAAGTTTGCTATCGATGTGCTGCTCTAAAAATCCCATAACTTTCATTGGAATTTGTGCGTCGATTAATAAATTGGTGAGTCCGAGTGCGATCAGTAAAATAATCAGCAGGCTGCCAAATAATATGCTGGCCTCAATCAATATGGGAAATAACTGTTTGCGTAAATTTATCTGACGATAAATCACTGTTTCGATAATTAGTACATAGCCAGCGGTGACAGCGGCGGCTTCCATGATGGAAACAAAGCCACCAAAAATGCCCGCGATGATGGCAACAGGCATCATAAGATCCCAGAAGGCACCACGAATGCTGCTGATGAGTGCAGGTAGTTTGAATTCAATGCGCTCTACGGAGTGCTGATGTCCCATGAATATGCTGTAAATGGCCAGCATGAGCATGAGCAAAAGCCCAGGAACAACACCAGCCATAAATAATTGTTCGATGCTGACACCGGCAACAATGCCAAAAATCAAAATGGCCAGACTGGGTGGGAACAGCAGACCCAGAGAGCCGGAGGTGGTGAGCAGTCCGAGTGAAAAGTTTTTTCTATAGCCCTCATTTTTTAGTATTGGGTAGAGCAGACCACCGAGCGCAAGAATGGTGACACCGGAAGCGCCAGAGAACATGGTAAAAAAAGCACAGGCTCCGATGGCTGCAATGGCGATACCGCCGGGCAGCCAGCAGAAAGCAGCGCGAAAGAAAACCACCAGCCTTTGTGCGGCACCACCGGAAGTCATGATTGTGCCAGCGAGTATAAAGAGTGGCAGTGCAATCATGTTGGGTGAAGCAGCCAGTCGATTCATTTCGATGATGAGTAGATCCGGGCTGAGATCTGAAGTCTGGCTGGCCAGTAAGCCTCCCGCGGCTAGTGCTGCAAACAATGGCACACCCAGTAAGGTAATGATAACCAGAAGAATGACGGCCAAGGTAATCATTGTTCTGGTATCGGGCAGACAGGTTTAAAGCAAAGAATAAAAAAGTGCAGACTGAGCAAAGCAAAGCCCAGTGGATAGATTAGTGTGAATGGTAATGTCCAGCGTTCATTGGCGGGCGCGTATTGCCATTCATCCAGGCAAAACATTACGGCGGGATAGCATAACGTGGCGCAGACTAGCGCAGTGAAAACCCATAGTGGGACGCAGAGTTGGTCTAGTAATCTTTTGCTCAGTAATGGCGAGAGGGCGTCAATTCTGATATGGCGTAGTTGCGGCGTTGCCAGTACCGCACCCATGGCACCACAGACTAGTAATAAATGCCGATTGATGATTTCAATTTCAGGAAAGCCAAAATCCAGTGTGTTGCGAATAATGATCTGAAAAATGGAGAGTGCCAGTATTAAAAAAAGGCTGCTTGCGGCAATCCAGCTTTCCAGAATGATCAGTTTTTTTTCTAAAGTGGCTAGCAAGTTGCGAAGCTATTTTTTTGAGGCTTGTTCAGCACGATATTGATCCAGCAAGCCACGAGCTTTGTTGGAAAAACTGGCCGGAATGTAATCAGTTTCCTGCAAATGTTTGGCGGCTTTATCCCTGATCTTGATGAATTTTTTCATGTCTTCATCGTTCCAGTCCCAGAGAAATTTAATACCAAAGCGTTCAAGAAGATTACGGCTTCTTATATTTTCAAAACGGGCGTTCTTGCGAACTTTATCGCTCATGATTTTGCCGGTGGTTTTTAATAACTGTTGAAGGTCTTCGGGCAATTTGTCGAAAAAGCGATTACTGATAACCAGACCACCGATGGCATTGGTGACGGCGATGTTGGTGCTGTATTTGAGTTTGGTGTGCCACTGTAAACCAATAGCGCCGAAGGTGGAAATATAAACCGTGTCGATGCTGCCGTGTTTGGCTGAAAGTTGCGAGTACACGTCGATGATAGAAAGTGGCACTGGTGAAATATCAGCAGCTTTAAAAAAAGCTTCGCCTAATGGGTCGCCCTGCCATAACCAGATGCGGCTTTTCTTCATGTCTTCAATAGACTCAATTTTATTTTTTGAGAAAAAATGGATAAAGCCAACTTCCGGCCAGCCCAGAAGTTCAAAACCGCTTTGTTTAAAACCAGTTTCAATTTCCGGCATTAACTGGTCACGGACGTAATCTGATTCGTTGGTGTTTTTAAACAGGAAAGGCATTTCCAGAACACGTGCTGGAGAATAAATTCTGCCAATACCATAGCCTGTAAATAAACCACCCTGAAGCTGGTTTTTGCGAATCTTACGCAATACATCCGGTTCGTCGCCCATGACGCCACCCGAGTACATTTTTACCTTTAAGCGACCTGCACTTTTTGTTTCGATTTCTTTAACCCAGTTATCCAGTATTTTTGACCAGGCCGTGCCCGTGGGCAGCAGGGTGGCAAATTTCAGCGTGTAGGTTTCTTCGGCAAAAACCTGTGATGTAGCCAGTATGCTGATTAATAAAACAAAAGTTCTTAAAACCATTTATCTTCTTCCTTAAGCAACAGTTTTGCTTTACGTTTGGCGATGTTATTTAGCAGGGCTAAATCAGGATTCAGATCTTCGGGTGCTTCAATGATTTTTGTCAGGCGGTTATGAAAATCTTCTCTGTCCATTTTTTGTCGTGAAAGATATTGTGCCTCTAATAAATCAGCGACCAGTAATTGATCTTCGGTAATTTCGCGTGCACGATCAAAATGTTTTTTGGATTTTTCAAAGTCGCCACCGAACATGGGAGAACGGCCTCCGTAGAAAACGCCAAAGTACATATGCGCGCCGCCGTGGTAAAAAGTATCATCCAGTTCCAGAACGCGTTGCATTAAGGCGGTTGGTTTGGGTAATTCGATCAGGCTTTCAGATCGGTCGCGATTATTGTCTATCCATTTCGCCCAGTTGCTGGCAGTCCAGAATAAAGCGCCAACATCGTCATCGTCCATTTCCTTTAGCATTTCTTCCAGTTCTTCCATGGAGTTGGTTCTGATGTTTTTGTAGCCATTGACGGCGAGTGCATGCAGTCCATGTTTTAGTCCGCGCATGTAAAAGTTCACCGCACGCTTGGGTCGATTGTCTTCATTAAAACCGTAGCCAAGACCGTAATAGGCCTGTGCGGCATAGATGCGCAGAGAGTCGTTATCGGGGTCGATGTGAATCATGCCTTCCAGCATGTTGAGATTGGTGGGGATGGCGTTTTCGGCCAGCAGCAAATCGGTCTCCTGATTCATGGCGTATATGCCGCCTTCGATCAGGGGAGTGGATGAGCGAACCAGAATTTGATCCATGGAGCATCCGCCGAGCACGGCGCTAATGAGAAGCAGGAGGGTAAACCTCATCATGGTATTAATTTATCCTAAATATTTATGGGCATTTGCTTGCCTCAATACTAATGGAAAAACCAGTAACCTGCCATGATTGCAGTGGTTATTCCTGCAGCATCAGCGATTAAGGCGCAGGTGATGGCGTGGCGCACGTGGCGTATGCCAACGCTGCCAAAATAAACCGCCAGCACGTAAAAAGTAGTTTCGGTACTGCCTTGCATAATGGCAGCCAGTGTTGCCGGGAATGAATCCACGCCGTGGGTGCTCATGGTTTCCAGCATCATGGCACGAGCGCCACTGCCGCTGAGTGGTTTCATCAGGGCGGTGGGTAGTGCCTGCACAAAGTCAGTATTGAATCCTAGTAGAGTGACCATGTACTCGACACCTACCAGTAAACCATCGAGTACGCCGCTGGTGCGTAGCACACCAATAGCGACCAGCATGCCGACAAGATAGGGAATCAGCTTGATGGCAACATCGAAACCTTCTTTGGCGCCGTCGATAAAGGCGTCGTAGACATTGACCTTTTTCCACCAGCCGTAGCTGAGAAATAGCATGATCAGGCTGAATAGAATCAGGTTGCCCAGCAGGCTGGATACCGATGAAATTTGATCGGCAGGTTGGCTGAGCAGATAACTGGCCAGGCTGCTCAGTAACAGACAGAAGCCAGCAAAGTAGCTGAGTACGACTCTGTCCAGAAGATTGATTTTCTGCACATAGGATACAGCCAGTAAACCCGCCAGTGTTGAAGCGGAAGTAGCGAGCAGAATTGGGATGAAGACGGCTGTTGGGTCAGCGGCACCTTGCTGGGCGCGGTACATGAATATGGTGATGGGTAACAGGGTGACCGAAGAGGTATTCAGTACCAGAAACAGAATCTGTGCGTTGCTGGCAGTATCCTTGTTTGGGTTGAGCGTTTGCATATCCTGCATGGCTTTCAGGCCCATCGGAGTGGCGGCGTTATCCAGACCAAGCATGTTGGCGGCGATGTTCATGGTGATGCTGCCGTGACTGGCGTGGCCACGTGGGATTTCCGGCATGAGCTTGAGAAATAATGGCTCAAGTCCGCGAGAGAGAATACTGATTAAGCCCGCCTTTTCGGCGATGCGGAAAAAGCCCAGCCACAGACACAAAACGCCGATCAGGCCGATAGCGACTTCAACGCCCAGGCCGGCCATATCAAATGTTGACTGAACCAGCTCAGCAAAAATCGCGCTATGGCCGTTAATCAGCCATTGATAAAGTGCCGCCGCAAAGGAGATGGCAAAAAAGCCAAACCAGATATGTACCAGCATTCAGCATCCTGAATTAGTTTATGAATATCAGGACGAAGAATGCCGTTATTAAGGGCGTAGTGCAACCATCAGTTAGTTATGCGGAGGTACCAACTTGAGAACGTGACCATGTGATGATCTGGTCTAGATTCATCGCACCCGCCTGCTGCGCAATCACTTTGCCATTTTTGAAGATTGCCAGTGTTGGAATGCTGCGGATGCCATAACGTGCTGCAATCGCCTGCTCGTTTTCGGTGTTGAGCTTGCCGAGGCGTATCTGCGGCTCCAGTTGTTGTGCGGCCTGTTCAAAAGTCGGTGCCATCATTTTGCAGGGGCCGCACCAGGGCGCCCAGAAATCGACCAGTACGGGAATATCGTTATTGTTGATCATGCGATCAAAGTTGCTGTTGTTGAGTTCAACGGGGCGATGGTTGAATAAAGGAGCGCCACATTTGCCGCAGGTGCCACCTGCGTCGAGCCGATTAGCGGGGATACGATTGGTGGTTGTGCAAATAGGGCAGGCAATGTGTACGGGGTTAGTCATAGCTATATCCAATAGTTCTTCAATTAAAGATATTATTGGGGTAGATGTGCCAGTTTCAAGACTCTGGCAGAATGATGAGCAATGTTTATGCAAGGGGTGATGGCCTGTGTCAAAGATTGGTACTTATATTGTTGTGCTGAAAAGTGGGTGTGTCAGAACCATACGGATTGGCAGGCTGGGACAACTCAAGATTAACAAAGGCTATTATGCATACGTCGGTAGCGCCATGGGACCGGGCGGCGTGGTATCGCGTTTAAAGCATCACAGTAAAATTAGTAAGAAGCCACACTGGCATCTGGATTATTTACGCGCAGAAACAGAGTTTTATGAAGCCTATGCCCTGTATTCGCCGGAGAGAATGGAGTGTGAGTGGGCGACGTTCCTGTCAAAAATTGAAGCAGTTAATGAACCAATGAAAGGTTTTGGTTCATCAGACTGCCGATGTTATACGCATCTATTTTATTTTCCGTCTTCCGTGAAAATGGCCAGGGCTATTCAGAGTATAAATAGAGCCCAGAAAGTCGATATGGCTATGTTGCTTTGATTTGTAACTGAGGGCTAACCCAACAAAGCATCAATTTTTGACAGTAGCTCTTTCTTTTCAGGTGGTTTAACCACGTAATCTTTTGCACCCTGTCGTTTAGCCCAGACTTTATCGGTTTCCTGATCTTTGGTTGTAAGCATGACAATGGGAATATGTTTGGTTTCATCATCAGTCGAGATTTGGCGGGTTGCCTGGAATCCGCTAATGCCTGGCATGACCACATCCATGACGATTAAATCAGGCTTCTCAATAAGGGACTTTGCTATACCTTCCTCACCGCTAACCGCAGGAACAACTACATGCCCTGCTGATTCCAATATTTTTGTGGTGCCGGATAATATTGTAGGTGAGTCGTCAACGACCAGAATTTTTGCCATGGAAAAAGCCTTATAAACAGTTATTTGTTATAAGACTACAATATATAGGGGCGATATAACAGAATAAATCACCTTAAGTTGGGCTTTTGCTGATGAAATGATTTTTTTTTACTATTATCAGTCCTATATTGACAATTTTAAGGATCAGATTGGTTTATGTTTCGTATCATTTCTTCTATGGTCATACCGCTTGTTTTATTGGGTTTGGCAATTTTGCTCTATCCAAAGCTGGATGGGCTCCCCGCTTCTCAGTTGGTGGTGATTAAGTTAGCACCACTGGCTATCGCGATAATCGGCATGACTCTTTGTTTGAGATTTAATCGTAGTCTGGTGTTTTTTGCGACACTGGCGCTGGTTAGTGTTTATATCTTGCTGCAATGGTATCTGCCTCGACTAGGCTGGGTTGAGGCAAAAACAGTCTGGACGGCACTGTGTCTGTTGTTGCCTTTTAATATCATGCTTATTTCCCTGTTAAAGGAACGTGGAATGCTGACCTTGTGGGGTGCTAGCCGGTTCGCAATCTTGCTGGTGCCGATGCTGATATTTATTGCTGTGGCGAAATATGACCCTGATTCACTACTGCGTTTGCTGACATGGAATTTTATTGATCAACATCTGTTGAATCAGGTGGGATTTTCTCAGCTGCCGTTAGCGATGATGATTCTTGCCGTGCTCGCTTTGAACGGCAGATGGTTTTTAAGGACGACTGCGCAGAATAGTGCTTTGCTGATTATGTTGATCAGTGCAATTCAGATGCTGTACTTTAGAAATGAGCATGCCGTTAGTGCTGTTTTTGCTAGTGCTGGCATGCTGATGCTGGTGATTGCTGTGATACAGGAATCGTGGAGCATGGCCTACATTGACCAGTTGACCAATTTGCCAGGTCGACGTGCACTGGACGAAGAGATGCTCAAGCTGGGCAGTAACTATTCCATAGCCATGCTGGATATCGATCATTTCAAGAAATTTAATGATACCTACGGTCATGATACCGGGGATCAGGTGTTGCAAATGGTCGCCTCAAGAATCAAGCAGTCCACGTCGGGTGGCAAAGCTTTTCGTTATGGTGGTGAAGAATTCAGTATTGTTTTCCCGGGTAAGAGTGCAGCGGATACTTTGGGAATTCTGAATGGTGTGCGAGAAAATGTGGGCAGTAGTATATTCCAGGTGCGTAAAAAAGAACGTCGTGGCAAAGATAAAAAAGGCGGCGGCAAAAATGTGCAGGTAACTATTAGTATCGGCGTTGCCGAGCGTACTGAGAAAATGCCAACACCACATGAAGTTATCAAAGGCGCGGATAAGGCTTTATATAAAGCGAAGAAGCAGGGAAGAAATAAAGTCTGTAAATAAGTGCAGGCTTTATGGTTTGGCTACTTATTGTCTAAATGTATGTCCAAAAGCTTTCTGTAACCATTTCATGGCAAAAGGCGGCAGGATGGTCGTCAGTATGATCACAATAATTAAACCGGCATGGGTTTCATTGTTGAAGAAACCGCTGAGCTTGCCGAGTTCTGCAAAAATAAGTCCGACTTCTCCTCTGGGTATCATTGATACACCAATTAAATAACGTGATCCCCAGGATTCATTGATTAAAAAGACGCCGATCATTTTGCTGATGACCGCTATACCAAATAGCGCCAGTGAAAAGCTCCAGATATAGCCCGATGACCAGTCTATTGCACGCAGGTCAATCGATAACCCCACCAGAACAAAAAAGATGGGAGTGAACAGGCTGATGATGGGGTGCATTTGCTTTCTGATATTTTTTGCAAATTTTATATCCGAATGAAGGTTTGCACCCAGCGGCAGGAAGAATCGACGAGACAGGGCAAGTCCGGCAGCGAAGCCCCCCAGTAATTCCGGTGCACCGATGACATGAGCCAGCCAGGCAAAAAACAGCACTAGCGATACGATCATGGTGGGAATGAGTCCGGAAATTTCGCTGATGACTTCAAAACGTTTGATAATTAGCGACATCAGTTTTGCCAGTACTGGTGCGATTGCAAAGAAGGCGACGATAAAGATCAGAACCTTTCCTGCATTGAGCCAGTTGATGCCGCCGCCAATAGAGAATTCGTATAGCAGCGCCAGCAGCATCACACCCAGAATGTCATCGAGTACTGCAGCCCCCAGAACAATATTGCCTTCGCATGAGCTGCTGAGTTTAAGATCCTTGAGCACGCGAACCGTGATGCCGATGCTGGTGGCGGTGAGTGTGCCACCAATAAACAGCGACTCGAGTACGGGTATGGAAAAAAGCCAGAAGGAGATTGAGAAGCCCAGAATTAGCGGCAGGCAAAAACCAGTGACTGCAACTAATACGGACTTTTTGCCAGAATCAGCCAGCCGTTTGATGTCAGTTTCAAGCCCCACCTTAAAGAGTAGAAGGATGATGCCGATTTCAGCGAGTAGCTTGATGATGTCAGAAGGCTCAACCCAGCCAAGCAGGCTGGGGCCAATGACAATACCGGCAAATAGCTCGCCAATGACGGAGGGCGCTCGCAGGCGGACAGCAATCTCAGCAAAAACCCGTGCAGAAATCAGGATGATGACAAGATGAAGGAAAAAAGTATGGGTTTCCACGTTTAGCCTGCTGTTCAAAGAGCTGTTGAGCAGAATATCACAAGTATCTACTCAGGGTTTGCTGGAACTAATTTTGGTTATTTTTTCAGTCAGTAACCATGATATAGGTAGTCGTATGGCTGATTTCCCCGTTTATTTTGCAAATTATTGTAATTTAAGGGCAAAACTGCCCCTTATTGCCATACATTCAAAGCAATCTGGTTTATAATCCGGCGGCTAAGTTGCACCCGTACACGTCACCTCAGTGTGATATTGAAAGTAGAGAGTATTTGGTAGGTCTAGGTACTCCAGATTGTGGTTCGTGGACACCCCAATTTCATTGAATTAAACCGTTAGAGTAGGAATATGACTGATTTAGCCAAGTATAGAAACATAGGTATCTTCGCACACGTTGATGCTGGTAAAACAACCACCACGGAACGCATTCTAAAGCTGACCGGTAAGATTCATAAAACCGGTGAGGTGCATGACGGCGAAGCGACTACCGACTTCATGGAACAGGAGCAGGAACGTGGTATTACTATTCAATCAGCGGCGACTAGCTGTGAGTGGAATGGACACCGCCTGAACATCATCGACACACCGGGACACGTTGACTTCACTATTGAAGTATATCGTTCTCTGAAAGTACTCGATGGCGGCATCGGCGTATTCTGTGGTTCTGGCGGTGTAGAGCCTCAGTCAGAAACCAACTGGCGTTATGCGAATGACTCAGAAGTATCTCGAGTCATCTTCGTTAACAAACTTGACCGTATTGGTGCTGATTTCTACAAGGTTGTCGATCAGGTTAAAAACGTACTGGGCGCGAATCCATTAGTGATGGTGCTGCCAATCGGTATCGAAGAAAACTTCGTAGGCTGTGTTGATCTACTGACTCGCAAAGCCTGGATCTGGGATAACGAACAGGACATTTCTGCTTACCGCATTGAAGATGTGCCTGCTGACATGGCAGACAAGGTCGAAGAATACCGCGAGCTACTCATCGAGACTGCATTGGAGCAGGACGATGATCTGATGGAGAAATACCTGGAAGGTGAAGAGCCTTCAGTCGAAGACATCATGGCCTGTATTCGCAAAGGTACTATTTCACTCGATTTCTTCCCAACCTACTGTGGTTCAGCCTTTAAAGATAAAGGTGTTCAAATGGTATTGGATGCAGCGGTTGCTTATCTGCCTGATCCAACCGAAGTTAAGCCACAGCCTGAAGTTGATTTAGAAGGTGAAGAAACTGGTGAATTTGCCGTTGTTGATCCGAGCAAACCATTACGCGCATTGGCATTCAAAATTATGGATGACCGCTTCGGTGCACTGACCTTTATCCGTATTTACTCTGGCGTGTTGAAAAAAGGTGATACGCTGCTGAATACCTTTACCGGTAAAAGTGAGCGTATCGGCCGTATGGTTGAAATGCACGCCGACGAGCGTATCGAGCTGGATCATGCACAAGCCGGTGATATCATCGCGGTTGTTGGTATGAAGAACGTGCAGACCGGTCACACATTATGTGATCCTAAAGCACCAGCAACGCTTGAGCCTATGGTGTTCCCTGATCCCGTCATCTCAATCTCTATTTCACCTGACGATAAAGGCGCTTCAGAAAAACTCGGTATCGCACTGGGTAAAATGATCAAAGAAGATCCATCATTCCGTGTTGAAACTGACGAAGACAGTGGTGAAACCATCCTTAAAGGTATGGGAGAGTTACATCTCGATATTAAAGTTGATATCCTGAAACGTACTCATGGTATTGCTGCCACCGTTGGTAAACCACAGGTTGCTTACCGTGAGACTATCACTCAAAAAATCGAAGATAGCTACACACATAAGAAACAGTCTGGTGGTTCAGGTCAGTTCGGTAAAATCGATTACGTCATTGAGCCTGGTGAGCCAGGTACTGGTTTTGAATTCGAGTCAACCGTAACCGGTGGTAACGTGCCACGCGAATTCTGGCCTGCTGTTGAAAAAGGCTTTGCCAAGATGAAGGACAAAGGCGTACTCGCTGGCTATCCTTGTCTCGACTTCAAAGTAACCCTTATTGATGGTGGCTTCCACGCCGTTGACTCCTCAGCGGTTGCTTTCGAACTGGCTTCAATGGCGGCTTACCGTCAGACCATGCCAAAAGCAGGTCCTCAGTTGATGGAGCCAATCATGAAAGTAGACGTGTTCACACCAGACGACCACGTTGGTGATGTTATCGGTGACCTTAACCGTCGTCGTGGCATGATCAAATCACAAGATGCGGGCTCTACAGGTGTTCGCATTAAAGCAGAATGTCCACTGAGCGAAATGTTTGGTTACATTGGTTCACTGCGTACCATGACATCGGGTCGTGGTCAGTTCTCAATGGAATTCCTGCACTATCTGCCATGTCCTAAGAACGTAGCAGAAGCAGTGATCACGGAAAACAAAGAACGTGAGGCGGCTAAAAAGTAAGTTTTTACTTTTAAAAGCTGAATGAGAGAGGGTTGGCTTTTTGCTGGCCCTTTTTTTTTGGTGTGGGGAAAGCGTCATTCCCGCGTTAAAATTTAAGGACGTCATTCCGGTATGTTTTTGAGCCGGAATCCAGTTTTTTGTTCTGATTGCCTGCATTGGTGAATTTATCCTGCTCATTTTAAGGCCCTCATTTCAATTTAGCTGTTTACAAGCTACTATTACTATCAAACTTTAGATCTAAAATTATTATGGCTACAGCTGAACAGTTAAAAGCCCTGCTTAAGAGTCACGCCGATCATGATGATCAGCGTTTCTACTCTATTGCTTTACAGGTAGCATCGCGCGAAGCTCGGCAGGGACACACCAAGCTGGCCAGCGACATCAAGAATTTGGTGGAAGCGTCCCAGAAAGCGACAGGCTCAAACTCCCCTACTAAGCCCACACCCATTTCGAATCAGCATAGAGAAGATTTGAATGGTCTCTTAGAGTTAACTCACCCTTCGGTTCATATCAATGAGTTAGTTCTGTCCGACGAGATTCGAAGCCGCTTGGATCAGGTGATTCTAGAGCAGCGCCAAAAAGACAAACTATCACAGTTTGACCTAAAACCTCGCCGAAAACTGCTTTTTACTGGCTCACCGGGCTCAGGTAAAACCATGTCAGCAGCTGTTCTGGCAACAGAGCTGAAGTTACCACTTTATACTATTGTTCTCGATAGCCTGATTACCCGTTTTATGGGTGAGACTGCTACCAAACTGCGCTTGATATTTGAACATATCAAACAGACTAGAGCGGTCTATCTGTTTGATGAATTCGATGCCATTGGCACTCAGCGTGGCGCGCAGAATGATGTTGGAGAAATCCGCAGGGTATTAAACTCTTTTCTATTGTTTGTGGAACAAGATGCATCTGAAAGCATTATCCTCGCTGCGACCAATCATCCAGAATTACTAGATAAAGCACTTCATCGTAGATTTGATGACATCATCTTTTTTGAGAAACCTGGTCAGGCGCAGATCAAAACTATTATAGAGAATCGCTTAGCTGCCTTTGGTATATGTGATGCGAACTGGCCTGCGATAACCGATGCTTCCGAAGGACTAAGTGCCGCCGAAATAACTCGTTCTTGTGAAGATGCAGCAAAGGAAGCAGTGCTACATCACGATACAAAAATTACAACAGGTCTTCTTCTTAAAACACTGGAACGACGCAAAGCTACAAAATAATCCATAACACCAAGGACGAACATGGCATCAAAAAGACACATCACATTAAAAGATTTTTCCTCCGCAGAAATCTTTGGTCCAAAAGGCTTAGCTCGCAGCCCAAGTGTTCCCCGCAAAGATCGAGCTGTACATGGCAATTACCTAACGACGCAATATAATGCCATAGTTCAGGCATACCAAGAGAAACGCGTACAAGTTGTCCAGCCCATCACTGAAGATCTAGGTATCTATGTAGAGATTGTCAGTTTCCCAGAAATCAAACTCCCTCTCGATAGTCTTGATACACGCGACTTCAATCTTTATTCATGCAAAGCGACAGATGATGAACGCGAAGTAGCTATAGTATTCATACCCGAAGCACGCCGCCGATCATTTCAATACAAAATAGAACAGTACCTAGATCCCAAAAATGACTCCATAAAAGGGCTTCCTAGGAATCATCGGTTAATAGCGAGTATTGCCGATATTAGATTGGCAAACCTTCGCTCATTCTGGACCGATGACCATGACAAGTTCCCTGAAGACAATCAACAAGTAATTTGGTGGGAGCTTTGGCTTAAGAGACGAGGAAATGAGGAAACTCTTGATATCGCTCAGTCGCTAGCGAATCGAATCGATGCGAAACTGGGAAACACCTCTCAATATTTTTTCGATAGCGCCGTGATATTAATTCAGGCCTCTGCTAGTCAGCTGGAGCAAGCGCTTGAATTAATCTCCAACCTTGAAGAATTGCGTTGCGCCAAAGAAACACCTGATACGTTTATTCATTCATCACCTATGGAGCAGCAGCAATGGGCTGAAGATCTAGCCGGTAGGACGAAATTGCAAGAAGGAATTTCTACATCCATTTGTATTCTCGATGCAGGCGTGAATTATCACCACCCTATTTTGTCACTAGGCAGTCATCAGGCAAACGCTGAAAGTTGGGACCCTAATTGGCCTCATTATGACACTTACAATCCTCCAGCCCCATTTAATGATCATGGATCGAGGCAAGCTGGTTTAGCATTATTTGGTGATGTTCAATATGCCGTTTTAAGCGCAGAGCCCGTATCAATTAATCACTGTATAGAGTCTGCCCGCATACTTCCACCCAGAGGCAATAATGACCCAGAATTATATGGTGCTATTACGGTTGGCACGGCAGCTAAGCTTGAAGCTGAACGACCTGATTGGCATCGAGTTTATTCTTTAGCAATCACTTCACCCGCTGAAGCTGTGGGTGGGCAGCCATCATCTTGGTCATCAGAAATCGATCTGTCAGCATCTGGTTTCATGGATGGCCTGCAACGCTTATATGTCATCTCGGCAGGCAATAACCGTGAACTGTCAGCACAACCGGAGTATTGGGATCAAATTCATCTGGCTCAGATTGAGGATCCGGCACAATCTTGGAATGCTCTGACAGTTGGTGCCTATACAGAATTCACTACGAACGATAATCCTGATTTTAACGGCTGGTCTCCAATTGCAGAAGCCGGCGATGCGGCTCCCGCAACTCGTTCTTCAGTAAATTGGGGCTGGAGAAAACAGGCTCCATTCAAGCCGGACATAGTTGCAGAAGGCGGAAATCGTCTTATCTCTCCAGATCAGACAGAGATTACCAATGCTGATACAGTTTCTTTATTGACCACTTCAGGAAGAGCGACGGGACAACTTTTTGAGACAACAATGGACACTAGTGCCGCTACTGCCATTGCCTCCCATCAAGCTGCTATATTGATGGCGGAATATCCTGAGTATTGGCCCGAGACGATACGAGGCCTAATGGTTCATTCTGCCGATTGGACGCCCCGCATGCTTGAGCGCTTTGGGCTTCTCCATGCTCAACATAGCCCCAAGGTGGCCAAGGAAGTCATGTTACGGACGGTAGGATATGGAGTCACTAATATTGATAGGGCTCGCTACAGCGCAGAACACGCTTTAACACTTATTGCACAGGATAAGATCCAGCCCTTCACCAAAAATGCCGATGCAAAAACATCTGATGATCCAAAGATGAATGAAATGCAGCTTTATCAACTGCCTTGGCCTGTAGAGGCATTGCAGCAGCTACCACCAGAATTGGAAGTTAAATTGCGGATAACTCTTTCTTACTACATAGAACCAAATCCAGGTCGACGTGGATACCGGCAACGTTACAGCTATCAATCCCACGGACTTCGCTTTGAGGTAATACGCCCCGGTCAGCCTATGGATAATTTTCGTAGTTTCGTAAATGGACTAGCCGACAGCAAGGATTATGAAGGACCTGAAGGCGACGGTGATGGCTGGCTTCTCGGTCCACAACTAAGAACACGCGGCTCACTACATTCAGATATCTGGACGGGCTCTGCTGCAGATTTGGCCGATATGCACACCATCGCTGTTTTCCCGGTAGGTGGATGGTGGAAATACCGCAGAGCACAGGAGCGTTGGCAGAACTCTGTACGTTATAGCCTATTGGTTAGTATTGAAGTACCTGATGAAGAGGTTAATATCTATTCAGAAATTCAAACACAGATTGAGGCAACGGTAGTTATCGAAGTGTAGATTGATGCTGAAGCTACTGAGATATTTGGACTCAGAGTAACAACTATCTACAGTCATAGTTTTTACTCTGGACTTCGCCCCAATTAGTTCGCTTCGTGAAACCCTCACAACTCAACCACCAGACTAAAAAAGGACAAACAAAAACATGTACAACGGCAACTGCCTCTGCGGCAAAGTTCGCTTTGAAATAACTAGCGAAATACAAAGCATCATATGCTGTCATTGTTCACAATGTAGAAAAGCTCAGGGTAGTGCATTTGCAACTAATGGTAATGTAGATATAGCAGGGTTTAAATTCATTTCAGGTGAAAATGAATTAACAGCTTATGAATCATCTCCAGGCCAAACAAAATATTTTTGCAAGAATTGCGGTTCACCAATCATTAGTAAAAAAGAATCAAACCCAGACAAAGTACGTATTCGTCTTGGTGTAATTGAATCAGATATTGTTGAGCGGCCAATAGCTCATATTTTTGTAACGTCAAAAGCGAACTGGGAAGATATTGAGGGTGATTTACCACAATATGAAAGCTATGAGCCAGGTAGATAAATGCACACTCTTTCTTCTGTTTCTGGTTCCCTCGCAGAGCGTGGGAACCAGAAACCCCAATTCCCTCAGTGCCTGTGTGAAAGATGATGAGGCAGCTGGTGCTGGATCGATGCCATCAGTTTTTGGTAACCAATATTCCCAAGTTCAAGCAGGAAGGAAATAGATGCAACAATTGCTGTCAGTAGTACAATAAAACCGCTAAACAGCGTTACAAACCAGAAAGCCCATGCGCCAGTTTCAATACCAATTGTTAGCATGATAATTAGCATAGAAGCAGAGACAAGGTTGATAGCCAGTGTTGTGGCAAATATTGGTGCCAGAATTTTATAGATTGATTTCATGGTAATTCCTCCAGTGGTATGAGCCACCCTTATCAATTGAGTGAAAAACTAGTGTTTTCCCTCTATGGCTCAAATTATATAGCGGCAGCCTGAATTCACGCTGAAAAGTGCAGAATGTCGTTTTCTCTATAATAAAAATCCAGCCAGGGTGGGCAAGTTTTATGACCACGCGTATACTCGGTGTGGTGCTGGACGCTTTTCTGCTCCCCATGCAGAGCGTGGAAACGAAAAAAATTACCAAGAATATTTACAATGAAAATAAATAGAACAACAAACAATTTTGATTTTCTAAGATTATTATTCGCGCTTACTGTTGCAATTGTTCATGCGGCAACGTTATCAGGTGTTAGTGTTATATCGAATGTTAGTCAATATCTTAGTTCTGAAGTCGCTGTTGATTCATTTTTTGTAATTAGCGGCTTTTTAATATTTATGAGTTTTGAGTCATCTCAATCTATAACAAATTACATAAGCAAAAGGATTCGAAGAATATTCCCTGGCTACATTACTGTCATACTTTTATGCTCAGTGTTGTTGTTTTCAATATCATCAAACACGTTTTATGAATATTTTAATATCGAATTTATAAAGTACATTTTATTTAATATATTAACTTTAAATTTTCTACATCCAGGCTTACCTGGTGTTTTCGAAAATAATTATATGCCCGCCATTAATGGTGCTCTTTGGACAATAAAGATTGAAGTGATGTTTTATATAATTGTTCCATTCATATCGATTATTATTTCTAAATATAAGTCACATAGACTACTGATATTGATTAGCATGTATATAGCATCAGTGCTTTATAGTTTGATTATGCTTTGGTTTTATTCTAGTGAACAAATGGAAATATTTATTAAGCTTGAAAAGCAAATACCAGGACAGCTAGCATTTTTTATATCGGGTGGAATTATTTATTATTTTTATGACTGTTTTTACAAAAAATCATCATTGTTAGTAATTATTGCAATTTCTGTAATGATAATTCATAAAAACATCATTGATTTATATGTTTTATATCCTGCTTCTTTGGCTGTTATAGTCATATATTTTGCAAATATTTTCAAATATATTGGGAACTGGGGAAGATTTGGCGATTTATCTTTTGGTGTATATATTTGGCATTTTCCAATTATTCAAGTATTTGTATTTTATAATTTATTGTCTAATCCGATAATAGGAGCATTTATACTTTTTTTAACAATTTTAACTGCCGCTTATTTTTCCTGGCATCTAGTTGAAAAACGTTATCTATATAAGTCTTCGCACTACATTGCTTCTGAGAAAGCATCTTAACAATTAGCTCAACATCGAGCATTATATATGTTGCTTCGTTTTACTTCGCGGTGTATATGATGGCAAGCCATGTAGGGTGGGCAAGTTTTATGCCCGCGTGTATACTCGGTGCGGTGCCGTACACATATGAGCGTGGATAAGGCGTAGATGATGAGATTGCCATCTTTGAGAAACCTCAGCAGCTTATGACAATCAACTAAACAATTCGACACAAGGTGAGCTCAATGAATATTCTTATGGTACTGACTTCTCACGACAAACTCGGCGACACTGGTCTAAAAACGGGCTTCTGGCTAGAAGAGTTTGCTTCTCCTTATTATGTCTTCAAAGATGCCAATGCCAATATTACGTTAGCATCACCAAAAGGTGGGCAACCACCACTTGATCCAAAGAGTGATGAGCCTGACTTTCATACCGCGGCAACGGAACGCTTCAAAAATGATGCTGAAGCCAATGTCATATTAAGTAATACCGTAAAACTGAGCGATATCAATGCCGATGATTACGATGCCATGTTTTACCCCGGAGGACATGGCCCGCTCTGGGATTTAAGCGAAGATAAAAACTCAATCAAACTGATTGAAAGCATGTACACATCCGGCAAACCCGTCGCCGCCGTTTGCCACGCACCCGCAGTATTTAACAACACCAAAAATCCAGACGGCACAGCCCTGATCAAAAACAAATCCGTCACCGGCTTTAGTAACAGCGAAGAAGCCGCCGTGCAACTCACCGAAATCGTCCCCTTTCTGCTCGAAGATGAATTGCAGAGAAAAGGCGCAAACTATTCAAAAGCGGATGATTGGCATCCTTATGCTATAACCGATGGTAATTTGATTACCGGTCAGAATCCGCAATCTTCAGAGTTGGTGGCTGAGGGGGTTTTGAAAAGCTTAAATAAAACAGATTAAGGGTTCAGCGCGGTAAGCACGGTAGCCTGGGGCAAATCATGAATCCCAACAAATTCTGACACGTAAAGCGTTGAGGTTCGCGCCTCACCCCAACCATGGCACTAAAACACAAATTTATAAGTCGATAAAACAAGATATAAACATTACAAACAATGAAGCTAAAAAACATGGAAATACGTTAAACTGGATAGGCGGAAATACGCGCCTTCAAGTTAGATCAGATGTTATATGAAGAAAATGAAATTTTAACCAAGATAGGAAAATAGTAAAATGAGTACAGGAACAGTAAAGTGGTTCGATTCAAGCAAAGGTTTTGGCTTTATCACTCCAGATGATGGCGGTAAAGACCTGTTCGTACACCATTCTGAAATCCAGAGCGGTGGCGACTTCGCATCCCTAAATGATGGGCAGAAAGTAGAATATGAGGTTGGGCAAGGCCAGAAAGGGCCGTGTGCGAACAAGGTTTCAGCGATCTGATTGTAATACTCAATTTGATGAGTTTAAGCAGAAACGTATAACAACTGCTTCACACCGACAGGCGCATAAAACGCGCCTGTCGGTTAAGCCAGGTAGGGTGAGCAAGCCTTTATGCTCGCGCGTATACCCCCGATTTAATTAATAACCATGTGGGCACAAAACCGTGCCCGCCCTGCGTCACTACGCAATCAATCCCCCACCCCCAAATCAAAACCAATGATCAAAAGAACCCTATTAGGCACAGCTAATATCCCCAATAATGGTGGTGAGCTAAGGCTATCTCAGCACGAGAATGATTTTTCTATTCATCTAAAGGGTGTGCGTGGCGAACTAATGAGCAGTCGAATGCGCTGTTCAGAGCTTGCCCTGGCTGAGTTAGGTTGTGCACATGTTCAGGGGAAGGATAATACTAAGGTATTAGTCGGAGGCCTGGGCATGGGCTTCACTCTGGCCGCAGCACTCAAAGCTATATCAATAAATTCTCAGGTGGTTGTTGCTGAACTGGTACCTGAAGTTATTGAATGGAATAAAGGCCCGTTGGGCGAATGTGCAGGCAGACCGCTTAATGATAATAGGGTGCAGGTACACCTAGGTGATGTGGCTGAACTTTTCAAAACAAAGCAGGCAACTTATGATGCTGTCTTATTAGATGTAGATAACGGCCCTGAGGGCTTTACACAAGCCGACAATAACAATCTATATTCAACCGAAAGTTTACTGGCTATACGGGAGACACTTCGTTCTGGCGGCGTTTTAGCTGTATGGTCAGCCTGGTATGATCCAAAATTTACCCATCAACTGAAAAAAGCGCGCTTTAAGGTTGATACTAAAACCGTCAGGGCACATAAAGGTAAAGGTAGCCGTCATACTATTTATTTGGCCAGGAAAATATAGGCAGTGAGTGCTACCAGTTCCAATAATTAAATACCATGAACATAAAAAAACACCAACACAAATTACGCGCCTGCCGAAAATGCCCAGATATGATTCCACCAGTAATCACTGGCATACCAGTCAATTCAAAAATAATTCTAGTTGGGCAGGCTCCGGGTGATCGCGAAGGGGAACTTGGCAGGCCATTTGGCTGGACAGCTGGCAAAACTTTATTCAAATGGTTTTCTTCAATTGGTGTCGATGAAGAAACGTTTCGCCAGCAAGTTTATATCGCCGCCGTGTGTCGCTGCTTCCCCGGTAAAAAACTCAAAGGCGGTGATCGGGTTCCTAGTAAGGAAGAAATAGCACAATGCCGCCCCTGGTTAGATGCAGAGTTTGATTTAATGAAACCTGAATTAATCATTCCTGTCGGCAAGCTAGCAATCTCACAATTTATCGAAGTTGATAAACTGGTTGATGTGATTGGTCAGTCGTTCAAAAAAGAAATAAATGGAAGATCTATTGAGGTTATTCCTTTGCCGCATCCCTCCGGCGCCTCAACCTGGCATCAAAGACCACCGGGAAAAGATTTATTAGAGCAGGCTTTGAAATTAATTCAGCAACACGCCGAGTGGCAGGCACTACTGAAAAAAACTTACTCAGGATAGCTAATCCCAGTACCACCCAGGCCGCAATAACCATTCACGTTTTTTGCAAGATATTGCTGATGATATTCTTCGGCGTAATAAAATTCAGGGGCGCTGAGAATCTCTGTAGAGATTTTATCTCGGACAGTAAATGACAAAGCCTGTTGGTAAAAATCACGAGTAGCTTCTGCCTGAGTTTGCTGCTCGTCGGAAAAAGTATAAATACCCGAACGATATTGCGTGCCGCAGTCATTGCCCTGCTGCATTCCCTGTGTTGGGTCGTGTGATTGCCAGAATGTTTTTAGTAACCTTTCATAGCTAATAATGGCAGGATCAAAGACAACGAAAACCACTTCGTTGTGAGCCGTCATGCCAGAACAAACTTCCTGATAAGTGGGGTTGGGTGTGAATCCTGCGGCGTAGCCAACTGCCGTGGTAAAAACACCCTCTAGTTGCCAGAATACTTTTTCAGCACCCCAGAAACAACCTAAACCAAACAGGGCAAATTGCATATTTTCCGGGACAGGCGCTTGTAAAGGATTACCGTTAACAAAGTGTTTTCCAGGAACGGAGATTTTTTGTTTACGACCGGGCAGCGCGCCTTCTTTGTTGGGTAGTGTGGCCATTGTCTGTAGCAGGGTAGACATGATTTAAATATTTTCTTCAGACGTCTGTTTTGTGATGAGCTCACGTAATGAGAGCTGTTTAATTGAATTGCTTATAGAGCCATCAATTTTGTGCATTAAATCATCAATTATTATTTCAGATTTAATAAAATCTGTATTTTTACAGGTGGCTTCATTGTGTGATCTGATTGATTCCAGTATACGAATGACGAAAATGTTTTCCAGTGATTGCCCGGGCAAATAGGAGACGTCTCTGTCCTGATGACGTGTGATCAATTTGTCACACTCCAAAGTATGCAAGACATCAGAGAGTGCTTCGCTGGAAATATTTAAAACATCAGAAAGCTCGCTCGAAGACCATGGTGATTTATTCTCGTGAAAATTTTTGCCTATGTGGTACATGGCAAGTAGCGCAATTTTTTCCTTCATGCGATTGCTTAGGCTGGCAAGATTCTGTTCTGTGGGGATTTTATCAGGGTGCTGGTGATAATAAGAAATTGTCGCGCCAATTAGTAGAATTAGCCAGCTCAGATAAATCCAGATCATAAAAATAACCAGAATAGCAAAACTAGAATAAACAACGGTATAGTTGCTGGAGTTGGCAACAAAAGTGGCAAACGTCCAGCCGGTCGCTTCCCACAGAATGCCTGCGATAAAAGCACCGATGAGTGCGGAGCGAAATTTAACTCTGGTATTGGGAACCAGTAAATAGACGACGGTAAAAGCGGCGATAACAAGAATGTAAGGCAGTAGCAGACCTGCTACTTTGAATAGAAAACCAAAGGGCTCAATGTCGGATAATGTATTGATGACAGTGGAGCTGGTAATGGCAGCAGTAATCGCAATTGCGGTAAAAACCAGAATAGGACCGATCATTATAACGCTGATATAATCACTAATACGTTGTGCTAATGCGCGGTATTCAGTGATATGCCAGGTGTGATTAAAGGCGCGTTCAATTTTATGTATGAGGGTGATTACAGTATAAAATAAAAGCACAACCCCCATCACGCTTAAAAGACCAACGTCTATGTTGTCGACGAAACTAACAATTTGCGTTGCAATGCGTGCGCCCTGATCACCTAGAGGATCCAGCATGGTTAGGAGTAAAGGTTCAATCTGATTGTGCATGCCGAAAGCTTTTAATATGGAAAAGCCGACAGCCAGTAGCGGCACCATGGAGAGCAAGGTGGTGTAAACCAGGCTCATGGCGCGGAGTGTTGGTAGGCCATCTGACAGGTCTCGAATAACCGCCTGAAATATGCGCAGAAATTTGATGGCAATAGATTGCCACCTGGGAAGTTGCTCTAGTTCAACTTCCCAAAGAATATTGTGCAGCTTGTTTTTTAATTGAGTTAAAGTCATTGGTTAACGAGGCGCATCCTTATTTAATCTCTCTTTGTTTCAATTGCCAGGATTGGTAATTCATTTCAGTTAAATAACCACCCTTGTTTATATATTTGAGTACGCCGAGTAATCGATAGAATTTTACAACAGAATCAATTCTTATGATCTCTCTGCCATTATTGTCGAAAAAAATAAGCGTCGGCGCATAAAACAGCCCAAGTTGTTTTGCCCATTCTCTGGCGGTAGTGTTGTAGCCATCGGGAGTAATAACAGGTGTGTTCGACCACATATTAAGCTGAACGCTGTTGATCTTATCAAGTTCATTGAGCGTTTCTTCCTGATTGAGTGGTGAGGTGTGTAGTAGATCGCAGGCATGACAGTTCCCCTGTTCAAAAGATACCATCAATGGCTGCTTATTTTTATTAATGATATTTTTTAGATTAAAGGGTGGTTCAATGAAGAAATCTCTTTCATTAAGTCCTTCAGCGAGAAAAAACAGGCCCTGTTCTGCCCGCTCCAGATAATCACGAAAGGGTTCTTTTAGATAAAATTCTTCAGCAACATATTTTAATGCAGCACGAAACTTATAAGGTGGATAATAGCCACGGAGCCTGAAAACGGGTTTTCCTTTTCGATCATAAAAAACTAGCGAAGGCGTAAAGTTAGTGTCGTAGTGAATAGAAAGATCTCGCTCGGTATATTCCTTGCCATCGGTATCGACAATGTCCATGGTGCTCCAGATATCGATGTTTATGATGTCATAGTGTTTACGTGTGTAATGTTCAATATCACTGGCGCTCAAACTTTGTTTGATGAATTGCTCGCAGTAGCTACAGCGCTCCTGTCCAAAATAAACGATCAGGCCATTTTTACCAGCATCGAGTGCATCCTGCAGATCATCGCTTAAATAGCCTGATGATTTTTTGAACCAGTCGGGGTGAGTAAGGCTCTGTGACAGCGGGGCATCGTCAAAATCAAGGCCATCACTATCTGTTTCGGCAAACGCAAGGCTGGAAAGAATACAGAACGAAATAGCGTATAAAATTGATTTCATAGTAATGAGCATAGAAGGCTTTATAGATAAATGCTAAATTGATTCTCATCAGCTTAGCTGTCTGTTCAATTGTAAGTAATTGACAGGTTATACCAAAGCTTTATTTATAGAACGCATAGGTTCATATATCCGTCATGACTTCAGCCCATGCAATTTTAATATTAACTAGCCAGTGCCCGCACTGTGCCAGTGTGATGAAATCACTGTCCGAAATGGTCAAGCAGGGCGAGCTGGCTTCACTGGAAATTATTAATCTGGAGAAAAAGCCGGAAATGGCAGAAAAGCTGGGGGTAAGAACCGTACCGTGGATAAAAATTGGCTGGTTTGAACTGGAAGGTCTGCACAGCCAGAAAGAGTTACAGCTAAAAGCCCAGCAGGCGGGTAGTGATGAGGGTGTGTTGGCCTACATTTCAGAAGCGCTGTGGCAGGGTAGAGCCAATCAAGTGTTAGCGATGCTAGATAATCAGCACGATTTGATCCGCCACGTGCTGATATTGCTCGGTGATGCCGAAGCCATTATAAATGTTCGTCTAGGTATTGGCGTAGTGCTGGAAGAATATGCCTCAGCAGACTGGTTTGCTGCCTATATCCCTCAGTTAGCTGATTACACACACCATCAGGATGAAAGAGTGCGGATGGATGTTTGTTATTACTTATCGCTGACTAAAAATAGTGAAGTCATCCCTTATATTAAGAGCCTACTGGATGATAGCAGCGAACAGGTGCGCGAAGTAGCAGAAGAAAGTCTGCATGATTTACATGAAACAGTTGTGTAGTTTTAAGGCTCACCACGCATAGGCTTCTAGCCATTCCAGCAGATAATAGAGGTATTGGCCTTCAGATGACTTTGAAGGCCCACTGACACGGGCTGCATAGCGTTTGTTTTCAGGCTCTGCCGAATCAATGGCTGCCGCCGCAGAAGGCATAATTTCCACACAACCTGAAGAAAAGCGATTACGACTCCGCCGTGGCACATAAACCACGGCAAACTCCATATTGGAAACATTAGTCTCAGGATCGGGTGGGATTATCCCGCGCATAGGGCGCTTAATGCTGGTTCATCTTGTCAACAACAGCCATGCCCAGGGCCGACAGGACAAAGGTTAAATGAATAATGATGAAGTACATTAGCTTATCATTATCGATGTGTTCGGCATTCATAAATGCTTTGAGCAGGTGAATGGATGAAATGGCGACAATGGAGGCGGCAACCTTTTGTTTTAGCGAGCCAGAATCCATTTTACCCAGCCAGGATAATTTTTCCGTACCCTCTTCTATATCTATGGTGGAAACAAAGTTTTCATAACCACTGAGCATGACCATCACCAGCAGGCCACCGACCAGTGCAATATCAATCAGACTTAAAATAAGCAGAACCACTTCAGTTTCTTTCATGCTGAACAGTATGGGGATTACATGGAAAATCTCCTGAAAGAACTTAACGCCCAGAACGATAAGGCCAAAACTCAGACCCATATAAATGGGAGCGAGCAACCATCGGCTGGCGTAAAGGAGGGATTCAGCGGTACGTTCGATCATATTGGATAGCCTTGAATTAATGTGTGACAAAGGAGTCGTGGTGTATTGTAATGATTAGATTTGATGTATATCAAGGGCTTGTAGGCATATTATTGCAGTTTCCTTGCTATATGGCTGCTGGCTACCGATTTTTGATCATTTCTGATAAAATTCGCAGCCCATAAATATTCTACACGGATACCTCCATGCAAATCGAAAAAAATAAAGTTGCGACCCTCCATTACACATTGAAAGACAATGAAGGTAATGTCATCGATCAATCAGAAGATGGTAGCTTTGTTTATTTGCACGGCGCCCTAAACATTATCCCGGGTCTTGAAACTGCATTAACTGGCAAGGCTGCTGGTGAAGAACTCAATGTAAAAATTGCACCTGAAGAAGCTTACGGCGTTCGTAATGATGAACATATTCAGGAAGTGCCCAAGGAAATGTTCGAGTCAGATGCTGAAATTAACGTAGGCATGCAGTTTCAAGCGCAAGGCCCCGGTGGTGAAGAACTAATGGTCACCGTCGCTGAAATCAAAGATGATGCAATTGTTGTAGATGGCAATCACCCTTTAGCTGGCATGGAACTGAACTTCGACGTGAAAATTGTTGAAGTAAGAGATGCCTCGGCAGAAGAACTGGAGCATGGCCATGTTCATAACCCAGAAGGTTGTGGTCACTAAATTAAAAAGCTGGAAGGATTCATGCCAAATGAAATAGAACTGGAAGCTCTGTTTTATGTTGATGATTCGGGTATACATGGCAAAGGCCTTTATGCCCGAGTCTCAATAAAAAAAGGCGAATACATGGGTACCTACGATGGCCCGGAAGGCATCGAAGAAGGCGATAATGTATTAGAAAATGGCAGCCACGTTTTATGGGTTGAAGAGGAAGATGGAACATGGATCGGTCGGGATGGCCAGAATATCTTGCGCTACCTCAATCACAATAAAAAACCCCACGCCGAATTTAATGGCTTTGAATTGTACGCCATCAAAAATATCAAAGAAGGCGAAGAGCTTACGATTGATTATGGCGATGAGCCTGATCCGGATGATTGTGATGAATCCCCCAGTGTTAAATGATGTGTTCTAACTTAGAAATCCACTGGCAAATAAAAGAATACAAACCGTCCGTCTTCGATATCAACTTTTAAAGTTGCACCATGGTACACGCCATAATCCACATAACCGGGTAGCGGGCTATTAGCGTGGCATTCACTGGCGTGTTGCGGTGATTCAAAATCACGATCCTTGTCGTACCATGAAAGCAGCATGTGGTTTTCAAGTTTATGGTCAGCAACTCTGTTGGCTATTTGCATTGCCACCTGATAATCGGCGGGAGATGGTTCAGGGCTAAGATCAACCGTTTCTACATTGGAGAAGTCAGGGCCTTCCATATTGCAGAATGATCCGGATTCTGGTTTGTCTTGCCGTGTTGCTACCTGTTCAAAATGAATGGTCGATTTTTTATCGATATCAGCGGATATGTTGGATGATACCGGACAATGCCCCATGCGGTCGATGATGTAAGCAACATCATCATCACTGGGTTGGCCTGATTTTAGTTTTACGTTGAATGTGACATCAACGCTTTGAATGTTCCAGAATTCTCCTGCTGTGAGTTTGAGTTCACCGGTAGCTGATTCAAGTATCAGGTTTCGTTCTGCGCTATTGGTGCGCATGTAGAGATGCTGGCAGGAGAACAGACCATACACCAGCAGCAGAAATCCCGGTGATTTTGTGCTCAGATGCAGCGTTTTCCATTCGCCATCAGTCCATATTTCTACGGCAAGATCAGTGACATCATTCTTGTCAGTTTTGTAGTTGCAGGCAAGGCGCAGGTGAAAATTTTTGTCGGGCATTTTGTAGTTGTCTTAAGCGCGTGAGATAAATTCTTGGGTTTCAGTGTGTACCTTGATGCTTTCACCTTCTGTCAGGTATTCAGGAACCTGTACGATGAGACCGGTGCTGAGTGTTGCGGGCTTGGTGCGTGCGGAAGAAGAGGCTGATTTCATTGCTGGCGCACATTCGGTGATTTCCAGTGTGACGATGGCAGGCAGTTCGATTCCGAGTATCTGTCCTTCCGCGATCAGTGCGGATACGCCTTCCAGTCCTTCGGAAAGAAATTGTAACTCTTCTTTAACGCTATCATCTGCCAGAGTGTACTGGTCGTAGTTTTCGGTGTCCATAAAAGTGCAACCATCAGCGTCGCGGAATAACAGCTGGATGGGGCTGCGGGTCATTTCGACATCATCAATTTTTTCATCGCCTTTGAAACTGCGTTCAAATTTTTGATGTGTGGCAACATCCTGACCAGTGACTTTATAGAGTGTACTGCCGCCGCGTGAGTGTGGTGATTGCACAAAAATCTTTTTGACGATGATGTTCTTGCCATCGATTTTAAATACAGTGCTTTTCTTTAGGTCATTTGCTTTCATGGTTGCTACACGCGATTTGTTGAGTTTTGTTTGATGCGGATTATCGCATTTTTAAGCAGGCTTGTTGAGGGTGTTTAGAATTCTTCAACGGTGTATCGCTGAATACGAATGCTGTCGCTCCAGTAATTACCGGGCAAACCGGACTTCATTTTTAGATGAGTGAGAAATTCTTTTTTGTCCTGTACGGATTCCCAAACTGATGGCAGAAAAGTGCCCCGTCGCTGTCCTTCTTCCATGATCAGGCCATCAATGTTTGGACGTATCTGTTTTAATAAGTCGTCTTCAGAATCAAAAAATATTTCTTCGGGTGTGCCGAGAATGGAAATGTGAATAGCAAGCTGATCGAGTTCCTGTGCTCTTAATGGTGGGAAGCGTGTATCAGAAAAAGCAGCGGCGAATGCGTTGTGAGCAACATCTTCGGCTAGTGCTCGAACCGGCTCAAGCATGCCAATGCAGCCGCGTAGCTGGCCGTGTTTGTGCAGGGTAACAAAAGTAGCACGTTTGGTATTGAGCTCAGCATCGAGTTTAGTTAAATCGACAGCCAATGGCTTACCATCGGACAAACCTGACTTGATTGAATCGTAAGCGATATCGTGAAGTTGTTGATGTTGTTCTTTGCTATGCATTAGTCATCTTCATTGTTGTGTGAATGCCCAGGCACCGTAACCGACGACTTTATCTTTGCTGCCAGCGGTGTCACCAGAGTTGCGTAAATCAAGTGTAGTTACTTTTAAATTATGTTTGCGTGCCGACAGCAATAAACCCAACACAGGATTACGGCCACAGGCCTGTTCATAATGAATATGGTCGGCATCAAGATTTTCAATGGCCTTGCAGGTAGTTGCATCCATGGTTTGAGCGGTGATGTAATCATGGTAGTGACTCAGGTCGGAAGAGATAACGATCAGCGTTTCATCTCCGCCCCAGACGGCTTCTAAAACTTCGTGTACTTCAGTGCCACTAGCTTCACCAACAACCAATGGCAGCAGGGTAAATTCACCCAGTGTTTGTTGCAGGAACGGCAGTTGAACTTCGAGGCTGTGCTCCTCTGAGTGGGTTTGATCAAATTCCTGTACTTGCGGTAGTTGAACAAGTTTCCCGCTGAGTTCATGATCAATGGGAATCGAGCCTAAGGGCGTTTCAAAATAATCAGCACTGCTGGTGGCCAGACCGGATAAGGCGACACGGTGACAGGGTCCCAGTAAAACCACGCGCTTAATTTTACCTTTGGCGGGAATGAGTTGCGCAAAGGCACTGGCAGCAATCGCCCCAGAGTAAACATAACCAGCGTGTGGCACGATGATAGCCTTGGGTGCTGGGGCAACAATGCTGGCCTCGGCAAGCATGGACTGAACTTCTGCACGAAGCTGTGCAGGGTCACCGGTATAGAACATATCAGCAACGGCAGCGGGTCGAATAACAGACATAACACACCTCCAATAGCTTCCATTATGCGACCGATGGGCTTTAAATGTACAGAGTTCGGCCTTATATTAGTAAGTCTAGAGGGAGGTGGATGATGACTCACAAAGAAAACATTTTGATGACCGATGAAGGTGTGGTGTCGACTCAATACTGGCATCTGCTGGGTGATGGCCGGGTGCAGTGTGACTTGTGCCCACGTGAATGTAAGTTGCATGATGGGCAACGTGGTCTGTGCTTTGTGCGTGCCCGTGTAGATAACCAGATTGTGCTCACCACTTACGGACGATCAAGTGGTTATTGCATCGACCCTATCGAGAAAAAACCACTGAATCATTTTTTACCGGGAACGCCGGTGTTATCGTTTGGTACTGCCGGCTGCAATCTGGCCTGTAAATATTGTCAGAACTGGGACATTAGCAAGTCACGTGAACTGGATACGCTGATGGATAGTGCTGATCCTGAGACCATTGCGCGTGCGGCTGAAGAACTTAACTGCCGGAGTGTAGCTTTTACCTATAACGACCCGGTGATTTTTCATGAGTACGCGATTGATGTGGCCAAAGCCTGTAAAAAGCGAGATATCAAAACGGTAGCAGTGACCGCGGGTTATATCAGCCCAGAGCCGCGAATTGAGTTTTTTGAACACATGGATGCGGCTAACGTTGATCTAAAAGCCTTTACCGAAGATTTTTACTGGAAAGTAACGGGCTCACATCTTCAGCCCATACTCGAAACGCTGGAGTATATTCACCATGAAACCGATGTCTGGCTGGAATTAACTACTTTGCTAATTCCCGGCTATAACGACAATGAAAAGGAAATCAATGAAATGACTCAATGGGTGGCTGAGAAGCTGGGGCCTGAAGTACCCATGCATTTCACGGCTTTTCATCCTGATTATAAATTCATGGATGTGCCATCTACGCCAATAGCGACCTTGAAAAAGGCGCGTGAGATTGCACTGAAAAATGGCATTCGGTATGCCTATACCGGTAATGTGCATGATGTGGATGGCGAGAGCACCTACTGCCATTCCTGTGGAACGCGATTGATTGAACGGGACTGGTACGTGCTGGGTGAGTGGAATCTTGATGATAAAGGTTGCTGTAAAAAGTGCGGGACTCAGTGTGCGGGTGTTTTTGAGTCTGGTCATGGTGACTGGGGCTCGAAACGACAGCCTGTGCGTCTGGTGGATTATGATAAGTAACGCCTTGTTGTCTTGGGCGATAACTTACCTCAAAATTTGCTATTATTCGCCGCTTGTTCGGGGAATTCATCGTTATATCGTCATTTGAAACTAAAAATGATTTAAACCCGTCTATATATACATTAGCAATATCCGATATGGATGTTTATAACACGATTTAAGTAAGGCAACCGGCTACACACGAATATGTACGAATCATTTTACGGCTTGAAAGAAAAGCCGTTCTCAATGCTACCCGATCCCGGGTTTCTCTATCTCAGCAAAAAGCACCAGAAGGCGCTGACTCTGTTCGAGTACGGCTTGATGAATAACGCAGGGTTTTCTGTGATCAGTGGTGAGATTGGTTCGGGTAAAACAACCCTGTTGCGTAAATTACTCGAAAATATGGATCGTACTATTACGGTCGGTATGATTACCAATACCCATCAGGGATTTGGCGAACTGCTGGACTGGGTGCTGTCAGCTTTCGACATTCATGAAAAAGGTTTGAGCCAGGTTGAAAAGCATCAGCGTTTTATGGATTTTCTGATCGAGCAATATGCTGCAAGAAAAACCACGCTGTTGATTGTTGATGAAGCGCAGAACATGGCTGCCGACAAACTGGAAGAGCTGCGCATGCTCTCCAATGTGAATGCTGACAAGGATCAGGTTCTGCAAATTATTCTGGCGGGTCAGCCTGAGCTTAAAGATACCTTACGCCTTCCCGAGCTGATGCAATTCGTTCAGCGCATTTCTGTGGATTATCACCTAGGTTCGCTGGATGAGGAAGATACCTGTGCTTATATCGCGCATCGTATATCGGTGGCCGGTGCTGAAGAAGCCGTCTTTACCGAAGAGGCCAGTAAACTTATTTATAAATACAGCGGCGGTATACCACGTTTAATTAACCTGCTGTGTGATACCGCGATGGTATACGGTTTTGCCGATCAGCAGGCAGTGATTGATGAAGATCTGGTCGCTGAAATGATTATTGAGCGGATGGAAAATAGTCTGGTCCCTCTGGCCTGTACCGAACCGCCAAAAAAAAAAGCTAGAAACACCGTAAGCGTTGAACCTGTAGCCGAACAGGTTGATGTAGCATCTCTCGCCCCCAATATGGCCAAAACCGATAGTGCTGAATTAAATACAGACGAGCACGATTTTGGTGAAAAGGTCATGCAGGCAACGGCTGTTGAAGAAAGTCCTGAAGTCGATCACGATAAAGAATCTGAAAAAGAAGACGTAAAGACTGAGGAAGATATTCAGCATACTGATGTTTCAGATTCGGAGCAGCAAGATGATTCTTCTGAGCAAGAGAAAATCGTACCGCTTCCAAATGCCTTATACAAACAAAACACGACTGACTATTTTAATTTACTGAATTCAATAATTCTGGGACTAGTTATATTGTTTGTGGTGTCTTTATTCTTTTCATCAGATTCTGAAGATGACAAGACGGTTCCTGCGGTTGAAGAAAATAGTTATGAGAATGAAGCTGAGCCTCTAGATGGAACAATAGAGCCAGAGTCATTGCAGCAAATTACCAATCAGCCCGTTGTGCAAACAATCCCGGACGAGATAAAAACACAACTGGATGATGCGAAAAAAGACCGAGAAGAAATGGCGCGTCGTCAACAGGAAGATCAGGCCAGAATGAAGGTTCTGGAAGATCAGGCAGCAAAATTGCAGGTTGAGCGTGATAAGGCTTTGGCCAAAGCCGAAGCTGAAAAGAAAAAACGAGCTGCTGAAACAGAGGTGGCAAGAATTGCGCTTGAGCGTGAACAACAAGCACAAAAAGCCGCAGAGAAAGCAAAAGCAGAGGCGCAGGCCGAAGCGGAAAAAGCAAAACTACTGAAAGAGTTAAGAGCTAAAGAAAAGCAGGAAAGCGAAGCGGCATTGCAGGCGCAGCAGGAAAAATTGGATGCGGTGGTTGAGGCTGTTGAGAAGCCGGCACCTGAAGCTGAAGTGATAAAGGATGTAGAAACTGAAAAAGAAGAATCAGGGGCTTCAGATGATGATCGTTGCCGGGGTCCAGCAGCACGCTTCCTATCTATTTGTCGCTAGCAATAAAGCGAGTTATTTTTTATCTCTGCAGCGCGCAAAGGTATCGCCATTATCTATCGCTGAGTTTTGTACGGTGGCTTCATCGGGGAATAATTCCTTGAGATCGGCCATGCCGAGGGTTTCGCCTTTTTCTTCATAGCGTTGCCAGATCATGTCCCAACGTTCATCGTTAAAATAAAAACCTGTAGGCAATAGGCAGACGGTATTTTGATTGAGATCGGTGATGACTTTGGGTTCAGTGAGTTTTCCTGCCGACATGTTGTATACCTTTGGAATTAACGGTTGATGAAAAAGATCTTCAGTGTACCTTGCGGCGAGCACTGGTAGAATAGCGAACTGTTTACTGATTTTATTGAATCAAATTTTATTTAACCTGCCATTTTCTACTTGTATTTGTTTAGCGATATCAAGTAAAAAGTGGTTCTTGATTATATGACAGGCGGTGAGCCATGACTAGCAACAACACAATTAACGAAATACTTCAAAGCACCGATTCAGATGAATCCATCGAGTATTTGCAGTCTTATCTTGAGAGCAAGCAGAAGGCTCTGGACGAGCTGGCTACTGATGCCAGCGAAATTGATAAGGCTCATTTAAAACTGGATATTGCCGAAGCTCTGGTTGGTGTAGGCCGCTCGGCAGAATGCTGGGAAATGGCACGTGAGGCTTTTGATGTCTTTCTTGAGAATGAACAATGGGAAGCTGCGGTTCAATGCTGTGATGCGCTCTATCAAAGTGGTCAGCCCGCATCTCTGGTAGCGTTGGGTCAGGGCGTCTGGTTAGCGGTGACTTATCCGATGGATCCTCAGCTATCCATCAATATGCTGGGCTATGTGGTTGATGAAACGCCAGCCAAGGCAGATGGTGCTGCAGTTGCTGCGATCACGGCGCACTACATTGCGGATATGCGAACAGAAGGTGAAGCCCACAAGAGCATGACTTTTATGACTAACCAGTTACTGGCCGATGTAGCACGTGAGCATTCTGATATTAAAGATCAAGATGAGATGAATGCCTGGATGGAGAAATTGCAATTACTTGAGCCAGAAATTTTTCTACCACGTCTGTCGATGGTGCTGGGTGCGATTGTGCCGCAGGATCAATGGTGGTTTGATCGTGATGCTTTACGCGAGAAAATTGAGGGTTAAATCTTCTTAACGAAAAGAGGGTTTATTTGAGAGAAAGCTCGCTGATATCAGGAATCGGCGCTTTCTCTTTTTCTTTGGGGTTTTCAACAATATCTGAGCCTACCTCGGCCATGGAGATATCGCTGATGTCATCAATTTTCTGGGGTATGACTTCTGGTGGGTTTTCGAGAACGTTAGCACCAACCTCTGCCATATCAATATTACTGATATCACCAATTTCCTGAGGTGTTACCTCTGGTGGATTTTCGAGAACATCAGCACCGACCTCGGCCATATCAATATCACTGATATCACCGATTTCCTGAGCTGGCACTTCAACCGGATTTTCAACCACATCAGCGCCAACTTCGGCCATCGAAATGTCACCAGTGTCCACGCCGGAAGCCTGTTGAGCTATTTTGGCTCCTAGCGTTGCTGGGGTGGATGTAGAGGCTGGAGCTGAAGCCGAGCTTGCAGCAGGAGCTGCGTCAGCACTAGCTTCCTCAATCTTGATCACCAGTCCTGCTTTTTCTAATGCAACACGATATTTTTCGGCTACCAGTTCATCAACATTGGATTTGATGACCTTGCGACCGCCGGCAAAAAAAGGAGCAAGTTTGGCCGGTTCTGTTTTGAACAGTTTGGCCATGTTTTGCATGGCCACGCCCTTCTCCTTGCCGGGTTGGAGAATGCCGAAGAAGACAATATTGAAAAGTGGTTCACTCATGCCTGATTCCTGTTTACTTGGACTGTTGGATACCTGTTTCTTCCAATAGTTTAGCCGAAGTCAGCAATTTCAGCAGGAGGTAAGGGCTTATTTTTTCTTAGGCTTGGTAAATGAAACCACGTGTGATGTTTTGGGTTCATCAATATAGCGGGGGCGAGCCGCATTGGTTTGACCTTGTTCTTCAGCCAGCTCCCTCTCGCGGGCAGCAATCAGCACGAAGCAATGTTTGATATCTTCAATGGTCTGTTTGCTCAATGGGTGTGGCATACCCGGTGGCGGTGTTGTTTCACGCGCCACGCTGGAAAGCGTCTTGCGCAGAGTAATGAGGATTTTCTGATCTATGGTGAGGTCGTCGCTGTTCATAATTAGGTATTCGGACTTTGTGGTCTTAGAGGTATAATAGTCTACCAAAATAGTAGGTTATTATGTAGATAGCCCGAGTGTGGTCATAATTGCTCGGTGTTATGCTTAAATACCGGAAATATAAAGATTAAAGGGTTAGCAATATGCCATATTACATTTACAAAATGAGCGCTCAGCCAGGTATGAGTCTGGTCAAGAATCTTGAGTTGCTGGGTGAGTCCGAGTCATTCAAAGAAGCAAAGAATCAGGCCAGAGAGCAGCGCGAGAAGCAGAATGGTACTGAAGGTGTGACGGTTAAGGTGATGTTTGCCGAAAATCAGCTCTTAGCCGAAGAGCAGTTGCTTGAGCATCGAGACAAGCCAGTAATGATGGAACACGAGAAATAGTCGTGATCCAATGGAAGAAAGTGAGTACAAGGCAACCTACCGGGAAATAGCAAAAAATCACTGTGCTTTTGAAAAAGCGCTGACCAATAATCAATGCAAATGTCGTTTTTCAGAGCACTTCTGGCTGGCTGATCGCGAAGGTTATGCCTGTAAATCGCAGGAAGTAGCGACTAACTGTCATGAAATCCTGGGTAAAATCAGAGAAATCTCCAGATTTGTGTTGAAAACGCAAGATGTTGATGTGCCGCTACCGCATAATATGGAAATCAGGGTGCAGGTAGGCGGTCTCAGGGGGCTGAGAGCGGTTCTGGGTTCAGATGAAACAGGTTTATTGATTACTGATATCCGTGGGCTAATCGAACAGGCCAAACAGCAATACGAAAATATGGATGCATTACCCTATAGTGAGATAGTACAATCCATCGCCAGTTTTCAGACTCGGAAACACGGCAAAAGTAAGCGAAGCCGTGATACCGACTAAAGAGGTTAATAATGTTTAAAACAAAAATTGTTCGCGCACGTTCCACCGAAGAGTACGTCAGCATGATTGAATCGGTGCTGGATGATCTCTGGGACATCAGGCAGTCAATGGAATTTGATGGTGAAGGTATTGTTGATATGGGCAACTTTATCAACGAGCTGGAAGTCAGCCTGAAAGAAGTTTACCAGTCGATGAAAGACGGTACCTATGAATTTGCCACGGGTGATTTCCCGTTTATGGCTTCGCTGGATAATTACCACGAATCAATGCTGCCATTCCGGTTCCTGTTAGTGCGTATTAATGAAACGCATATGAAAGGGCTGGAGCTTAGTGAGGACGCTTAATCCTTGATGGAAGCCAACGCTTCCTCCTTACTAACCGCTGAATAAGGTATGTCCCGAATCTTGTCGTGGACGTGCATGCGGTATTTCACAAAATCTTCTTTTTCATCAAAGTGTAAAAATGGATTGCCTTCTTTCTGGGCTTGTATGGTCGAGGTTGGATCAGTGGGCGCGTAATTGTGTCCAGGATGCACGATGGTATTGTTGGGTAAATCGCTGCGTAGACGTTTCAGGCTATCGAACATTTGTTCCGGATCACTGCCCATCATATCGCAACGGCCGCAACCAAAAACAAACAGGGTGTCGCCTGCAATTAGGTGATCGCCCATGTGGTAGCAGGCTGAACCCGGTGTGTGCCCCGGTGTGTGCAGTACTTTAATTTCACTATTGCCTACTTTGATAATGTCACCACCATGATGCAATGCTGGTTTTTCTAGTTGTTTACCCCAGAATTTCGCTTCATCTTTGAGTAGATGAATCTGCGCATCATATTGACCCAGAACATGCTCGATACCATTGACGTGGTCTCGATGGCTATGGGTGAGCAGAATATCAGTGATCTCAATGTTTTTGGCTTTGGCTATCTGGATTATTTCTTCAACATCCCACGCCGGATCGACAATGGCTGCTTTATTGCTCTCCTCATCGTGTAGCAGGTAGACGAAGTTTTCCATGGGGCCGAGTTCAAGAGCATGGATGTGATGTTTGTTATTGTCTTTCATAAATAACCAGATAATAGTAGTGGAGCCATGTGCTGATAAGTCTCAGTATAAACCAGATTATGATTTTGATTGCTGAGCTAGTTGATTTAGAGCGTAAAAGGTTGAGAATACGCGTAGAGTAATTTTAAGTGTGCGAGTTATGAATTCAGAATCCCTGCAAAAAAAGAAATCACCTGCTAACAGTCGTCCATATATAGGGGTGGCCGTGCTGCTTTGGAAGGGAAATCACCTGTTGCTGGGAGAGCGGATTAATTCGAGTGGAGAGCATTGTTGGCAGTTCCCCGGCGGCCATCTTGAAGTGGGTGAGACGGTGCTGGAATGTGCGGCCAGAGAGGTGAGTGAGGAAACCGGGCTGGATATCAGTTTTGCCAAACATGCGGCCTTCACCGATGAGATGTTTTCGATGGCTGATCGTGAATATGTGACTTTATACGTCACCGCTGCCTGCTTGTCGGGTGAGCCGGAACTCATGGAACCGGATAAGTGTCGATGCTGGCAATGGTTTGCCTGTGACCAGTTACCAGAACCTCTGTTTTTGCCTGTGTCTATCCTCCTGAAGCAAGCGCCGGATTTGAGTGTATTTCGAGTTGACCCGGATATTCAATCAGGCGGGCAAAAATAAAATCGGCTAATGTCGTTTCGATGCAATCACTGGCCTGTAGAAAATCACGTGCAGTGGAAACCGGATTAAAGTTACATTCACATTCTGACGATGCAGTAGAAGGGAGCCTGTATTTTGTATGGCGTTTCTTGGGATTGATTAAACTATGGCTGAAGCCGGCATCAATATGCCAACTGATAGAATGTTCATTTTGACGTTTGTTGTAACTTAACTGGAAGCAAATAGGTCTTTGTTTTTCGAACCAGATGAACAGATCCATATCCGAATCGGTAAACCAGCGTTTTGGTTTGCGGTTATTGATGCGATGAGTTGAAGCAATTTCTTGTAACATGATTTTTAACCCTCTAGAAAACATTTTTATGTGCTTGAGCATTAATATATGCTTAGTTTGCTGCGTATTCTGTGATCGACTTCTACAATTAGGATAAAGACAAGAGACATTAGTAAAAATGGCGCAATCCACTGGATCAAGTATGCAGGAACTGTGGGACAGTTCACAATTAAGCGGCGGCAGTGCGGCCTGGCTTGAAGCGCTTTATGATAATTACCTTAGAGAACCTGGCAGCATTGACGGTCAGTGGCGAGAGTTTTTTGATCGTCTGCCCAAAGCAAAAAATGGAAATGGCTCAATTGAGCATGAAATACCACATGATGAGGTGCGTGATTATTTCAGATCCTTAGCCAAAGAACACCAACACGCATCCGCACCTTCCAATGCCCATATCGTTGAACAGGAGCAAAAGCAGGTTCACGTGCTGCAATTGATCAATGCCTACCGTTTTCGTGGCCATCAACAGGCCAGAATAAATCCACTGAATTCAGCGCAGAGCGAAAACATTCCCGAACTCAGTCTGGAATTTCACGGTTTAAGCAATAATGATTTAAATATAGAATTTGAAACCGGTTCTCTGTTCGGCCCTGATTGCGCCAGCCTCGCACAAATTCATGAGATATTGCAGCGAAGCTATTGTGGTTCAGTGGGCACAGAATATATGCACATGCTGGCAACCGAGGAAAAGCGCTGGATACAGCAACGCATTGAATCATCAAAAAATGGTTCGGATCTGAGTGTTGAAGAAAAGCAAAATATTCTGCAGCAGCTCACCGATGCTGAGGGTCTGGAAAAGTTTCTGCATACAAAATATGTCGGCCAGAAAAGATTTTCACTGGAAGGTGGCGAGTCTCTGATTCCTTTGCTCGATGAGCTGGTGATGCATGCCGGAAAGCAGGGTGTAAAGGAAATGGTCATCGGTATGGCGCATCGTGGCCGACTCAATGTGCTGGTCAATATCATGGGTAAAACTCCGGTCGAATTGTTCAGTGAGTTTGAAGGTACAAAACATGTCACGGAATTGACCGGTGATGTGAAATATCATCTTGGCTTTTCATCCAATATGAGTACCCCCGGTGGGCCGGTGCATCTTGCTCTGGCATTTAACCCTTCACATCTTGAAATTGTTGCTCCCGTGGTCGAAGGCTCGGTGCGTTCCAGACAGTTCAGACGTGGTGATGCTGAAGGCGTGGAAGTTATAGCGGTACAGATACACGGTGATGCCGCATTTTCAGGTCAGGGTGTGGTCATGGAAACCTTGCAGATGTCGCAGTCGCGGGGTTATTCCACCAAGGGCACCATACACATTATTATTAATAATCAGATTGGTTTTACCACCAGCAATCAGGATGATGCACGTTCCACGCATTACTGCACAGACATCGCCAAGATGGTGGATGCGCCCATTTTCCATGTTAATGGTGATGACCCCGAAGCGGTGACACAGATTACGCGTCTGGCTTTTGATTATCGAATGAAGTTTAAAAAAGATGTGGTCATCGACATGTTGTGTTACCGGCGTCATGGTCACAACGAAGCGGATGAGCCGAAAGCCACGCAGCCGATGATGTATCAAAAGATTTCTGAGCTACCGACAACCCGTGCTTTGTATGCACAGGAATTAGTCGATGAAGGTAGTTTGAATAAAGAGCAGGCTGATCAAATGATCGCCGATGTGCGCAAGGTACTCGAAGCGGGTGATTGTGTTGTGCCGCACAAACTGCCGGATGACGAAGTCGATACTTCTGATTTGATGGACTGGACTCCTTACACTAACTGCTCAACACTGGAAGATGTGGATACGGGTGTTGCTGTCGATGTCATGCGAAAGCTCAGCGATACCATGCAGCAGTTACCCGATGGTTTCAGTCTCAATCCACGCGTGGCAAAAATTGTTGCTGATCGTCACAAAATGTCTGTCGGTGCTTTGCCTATTGATTGGGGTTATGCCGAGATCATGGCTTATGCCACACTGGTCCACGATGGTTTTTCAGTGCGCCTGTCGGGACAGGATAGTGGACGCGGCACTTTCTTTCATCGTCATGCTGTGTTGCACAATCAAAATGAACGTCTTGCCTTTGTGCCGATACGAAGTGTCGGCAAAGACAAAAATAATTTTCTGGTGATTGATTCGTTGTTATCCGAATTAGCCGTGCTCGCATTTGAATATGGTTTCTCAACCGCCGATCCCAAAACACTGGCCATCTGGGAAGCGCAGTTTGGTGATTTTGCCAATGGTGCGCAGGTGGTGATTGATCAGTTCATTTCTGCGGGTGAGCATAAATGGGGACGAGCCAGTGGTCTGGTGATGTTGTTACCGCACGGTTATGAAGGCCAGGGTGCGGAACATTCATCAGCAAGGCTGGAACGCTTTTTACAATTATGCGCAGAACAGAATATGCAGGTCTGCGTGCCATCAACACCGGCACAAATTTACCATTTATTGCGTAGACAAATGGTGCGCAACTGCAGAAAGCCGTTGATCGTGATGACGCCAAAAAGTTTGCTCAGGCATAAATTGTGTGTCAGTACACTGGATGATCTGGCTAACGGTTATTATCAGAGAGTCATTCCCGAGATTGATGATATTGATCCAAAAAAAGTTAAACACGTGGTGCTCTGTAGCGGCAAGGTGTATTACGATTTACTGGAAAAACGTAGAGCAGAGCAAGTTGAAAGCGTAGCGATCATCAGGGTAGAACAGCTTTACCCTTTCCCTGCAAAAGAACTGAATGCGTTGTTGAAGTGTTACACTAAAACAAGTCGATTGATCTGGTGTCAGGAAGAACCAAAAAATCAGGGCAGCTGGGATTTTGTTGAACCTAGAGCCAATGCTATGCTGGAAAGTGACTGGGAACTGCATTATGTTGGTCGTGTTTCTTCTTCGGCACCGGCAGTCGGCTCTGCCAAACTGCACGCGATACAACAGGCCGAGTTGGTTGAGCGTGCCATCATGTTTAACGATGAGTTGATCAATGATCAGCAACTTGATAATAAGAGACAAGCCAAGAAATGAGTGCAAGCAAATGAGTATTGAAATCAAGGTTCCTGAATTGCCCGAGTCTATTGCCGATGCGGTGGTAGTGAACTGGTATAAAAAACAGGGAGACCCAATCAAGCAGGATGAGGCGCTGGTTGATCTTGAAACCGACAAGGTAGTGCTCGAAGTACCGGCTATTAGTTCAGGCGTTCTTGAAAAAATATTTTTTGATGAAGGCTTAGTGGTAACGGCGGGGCAGGTGTTGGCCATCATCGATGAAACGGCAGAAGTAGCAGATGAAGTAGTCAGCGAACCTTCGGCCAGTCAAGCTGTGGAGTCACCAAATATAATGGCCGCAAAAAGCAGCAATGAAATTATTAGCAATGTGGCGATCAGTCCTTCAGCCAGAAAGATGATGCACGAACAGGATGTCGATGCCTCGATGATAAAAGGCACGGGTAAACATGGTCGTATTTTAAAAGAAGATATACAGAACTTTGTTAACAATAAAATTGAAACAAATAAATCAGTGCCAGCAAAGACAGCCACACAGCCACCAATTGAAAAACCATCTCTATTGATTAACACGGCAGCAACAGGTCAGCGCATTGAAAAACGGGTACCGATGACACGATTGCGTACGCGTATTGCTGAACGTCTGGTACAGGCACAACAGAATGCCGCGATCCTGACCACCTTCAATGAAGTGAATATGAAACCGGTAATGGATTTACGTGCCAGGCACAAAGAAAAGTTTCAGAAAGAATACGGTACAAAGCTTGGCTTCATGTCGTTTTTTGTCAAAGCCTCACTGGAAGCATTGAAGAAGTTTCCTGCGGTTAATGCATCCATCGATGGCAGCGATATTGTCTATCACGGTTATTATGATATTGGTGTGGCGGTATCGGGTTCCAATGGTCTGGTTGTCCCTGTCCTGCGTAATGCAGAAGAAATGAATATGGCGGAAATCGAACAGAGCATTGTCGATTACGCCATCAAAGCGCGTGACAATAAATTAAGTATTGAAGAAATCACCGGTGGTACTTTTACCATTTCAAACGGTGGCGTGTTTGGTTCCATGTTGTCGACGCCCATTCTTAATCCGCCGCAGAGTGCGATATTGGGTATGCACACCATTAAAGAGAGAGCCATGGTGGTCGATGGTGAAGTTGTAGTTCTGCCGATGATGTATTTAGCGCTTTCCTATGATCACCGAATTATCGATGGTCGTGAAGCGGTACAGTTTCTGGTGACCATAAGAGACATGCTGGAAGATCCCTCAAGGATGTTATTAGGCATCTAACGTACGAGGTGTTGCGATGAGTAAGAAATACGATGTAGTTGTTATTGGTGCTGGCCCTGCGGGTTACGTGGCAGCAATTCGCTGTGCGCAACTGGGTATGAGCGTGGCCTGTGTTGATGAGTGGCATAACCATCAGGGTGAATCTTCACTCGGCGGTACCTGTTTAAATGTTGGCTGTATCCCATCGAAAGCCCTGCTGGAATCTTCACATTTATTCGCCGCTTCGCAAAATGATTTTAAGGATCATGGCATCAGTATCGGCAAAGCTAAAGTTGATGTGTCTGTGATGATGGCGCGTAAAGATAAAGTGGTTAATGAATTAACGCAGGGTATAAAAGCTTTATTTAAGGCGAACAAAGTTGAGTTTGTTCATGGCCACGCCCGTCTGGCGCAGGGTAAAAAAGTGGAAGTGCGTGAGCGTGGTGGCAAGAAAATAATTAATACCCTCGAAGCTGAAAATATTATTCTCGCGGCGGGCTCTTCATCGGTGCATCTGGATCAAGCACCGCTGGATCAAAAATACATTGTTGATTCAACCGGTGCGCTGGAATTTGAATCAGCGCCCAAACGTCTGGGCATTATCGGCGCAGGTGCGATTGGCCTGGAGCTGGGCAGTGTCTGGTCACGCCTGGGTTCAGAAGTGGTACTCATTGAAGCCATGGATGAGTTTTTGTCCATCGCTGACCAGCAAATTTCACGCGCCGCTTTCCGTAGTTATAAAAAACAGGGTCTGGATATTCGCATCAATGCGCGTCTGTTATCAGCCTCGGTTAAAAATAAAGCAGTGCAGGTGACTTACGAAGATAATCGTGGTGCGCAGCAGGTGGTGTTCGACAAACTGATCGTTGCTGTTGGTCGCAAGCCAAACAGTGACACTATGTTTGGTGATGAAATTGAACTGGAAATCGATGAGCGCGCCTTCATTCATGTTAACAATCATTGTGAAACCAGCGTGCCCGGTATTTATGCGATAGGTGATCTTGTGCGTGGCCCGATGCTGGCGCATAAGGGTTCTGAAGAAGGGATTATGGTGGCTGAACGTATTGCTGGTCAGGCAGCTAGTGTAAATTATGATCATATCCCTTCGGTGATTTATACGCATCCGGAAATTGCCTGGGTGGGTAAAACTGAGCGGGCCTGTGAGGCTGAGGCTATTCCGGTGAATGTGGGTGTCTTCCCAATGAGCGCCAGCGGTCGTGCTCGTGCCATGGGTTCAAGCGAAGGCATGGTTAAAATCATCGCTCACAAAGAAACCGATCGCGTACTTGGTGTGCATATTTTTTCCGCGCAGGCGTCGGAGTTGATCTCACAGGCGGTGACAGCGATGGAAATGCAGGCCAGCGCCGAAGATATTGCCATGACCGTGTTTGCACATCCAACGCTTGCTGAGTCGATTCATGAAGCAGCGCTGGCGGTGGATAAGCGCGCTATTCATATAAAGAACTAAGGCCTTATAATAGAGCCAATCAAAAATAAGAAGGTAAACGATGAATTTACATGAGTATCAGGCAAAACAGGTTTTTGCCAAATACGGTCTGCCGGTGCCGAATAATCAGGTGGTGCAATCGCCCGCTGATGTTAGCGCTGCAGTTAGTGCGCTCGAAGGTGATCGCTGGGTGGTCAAGGCTCAGGTACACGCCGGTGGTCGCGGTAAGGCGGGTGGCGTCAAACTGGTCGATGATATGGAAACCCTGTCGCACACCGTGGCATCAATGCTGGGTTCGCGTCTGGTGACTATACAAACGGGTGCTGATGGTCAGCCGGTGAATCATGTACTGATAGAAGAAACCTGTGATATTGATCGTGAACTCTATGTGGGTGCAGTCATTGATCGTTCTACGCGTCGTGTTGTTTTGATGGCGTCCACTGAGGGTGGCGTAGAGATTGAAAAGGTTGCTGAAGAAACACCGGAAAAAATCCTCAAAACTACCGTCAACCCACTTACTGGCCTGCAACCTTTTCAGGGTCGCGAGCTGGCCTTTGGTCTGGGGCTAAAAGGTGACCAGATAAAACAGTTTTCAAAAATGCTGGCTGGACTGGCCAAAATGTTTGTCGAGAAAGACCTGAGTCTGGTCGAAATTAATCCGCTGGTCGTTACCAAAGCTGGCGACCTGATTTGTCTGGATGGAAAAATAAATATCGATGACAACGCGCTCTATCGTCAGCCCGATTTACTGGCCATGCGCGATGTTTCGCAGGAAGACGAACGTGAAAACCGCGCCAAGGAATGGGACTTGAATTACATCTCGCTGGATGGTGACATTGGTTGTATGGTCAATGGTGCCGGTCTGGCAATGGCGACCATGGATCTGATCAAACTTTGCGGCGGTGAACCTGCCAACTTCCTTGACGTCGGTGGTGGCGCAACCAAAGAACGTGTTACCGAAGCCTTTAAAATTATTCTGTCGGATAAAAACGTTAAAGGCATACTGGTCAATATTTTTGGCGGTATTGTGCGTTGCGATCTGATTGCCGAAGGCATTATCGGCGCGGCTGAAGAAATACATTTAAACATTCCCGTTGTTGTGCGGCTGGAAGGCAACAACGCAGAAAGAGGCACGCAGTTGTTGAACGAATCAAATCTAAATTTAATCGCGGCGACGGGTCTGACCGATGCAGCAGAAAAAATCGTCAGCGAGGTGAAGTCATCATGAGCGTACTCATCGATAAAAGCACCAAAGTGATCTGTCAGGGTTTTACCGGCAAGCAGGGTACATTCCATTCTGAGCAGGCGATTGAATACGGCACAAAAATGGTAGGTGGTGTCACACCGGGCAAAGGCGGACAAATGCATTTAGATTTGCCCGTGTTCAATACCGTGCGTGAAGCGGTTGATGAAACCGGCGCCACAGCCTCAGTGATTTATGTGCCAGCACCTTTTTGCAAAGACTCCATGCTCGAAGCCATCGATGCTGGTGTTGATCTCATCGTCTGCATTACCGAAGGCATTCCAACGCTGGATATGCTGGAAGTAAAAATTGCCGCTGATAGCGTTGGCGCAAGAATCATCGGCCCGAACTGCCCCGGTATCATCACCCCCGGCGAATGCAAAATCGGCATTATGCCCGGCTCGATTCACCTGCCCGGTAAAGTCGGTGTGGTCTCACGCTCCGGCACACTCACTTATGAAGCAGTAAAACAAACCACTGACTTAGGTTTTGGACAAAGCACCTGCATCGGTATCGGTGGCGATCCAATTCCCGGTACCAACTTTATCGACGCGCTAAAATTGTTCGAGCACGACGATCAAACCGAAGCCATTCTAATGGTCGGAGAAATTGGTGGCAGCGCCGAAGAAGAGGCGGCTGAATTTATCCAGCTGGAAGTTTCAAAACCTGTGACAGCATTTATTGCTGGTGGTACTGCGCCCAAAGGTAAACGTATGGGGCATGCTGGTGCGATTATCGCGGGTGGTAAAGGCACGGCAGAAGAAAAGTTTGCAGCTTTAGAAGCAGCAGGTGTGCATACGGTTCGTTCGCCAGCTGATTTGGGTAAGGGTGTTAAAGAAGCAACGGGGTGGTAGGTTTTAACGGTAGGGCGCGCCATGCGCACCTATAATCATTTAATGCTCTATAAACAACGCTTCTATTCCAGGTGATGTTGTTTTAATACCATCCGGGTATAGATAGCCTGAAATACGAGCATAATTATCTAAATCACTTTGCCATAAGTAGGTGGTTCCATATTTTTTATTGCCATCATTAAATTTAGTTCTTAGAACATTAGTTTGATTATTGATGGAGGAGTGTTCTATGTGCCCGGTGCCGGTTATGGTTTTGCCATTGATGTTTCTCACGATAGTTAAATGATCACCATTGTTTTTTAATTCAATGTTTCCATAATACGGGGACTGGCTATCAGGTGTTTTTCCAACGACAATATATTTGCCAGCAAGAAACCCGTAAAGGACTTCATGATTGTCCGGGTTATCAGCGATTGCTCCGTGTGACAAAAAGCCAAGAATTATAATTAATGTTATTTTTATAATAGGTTTCATAAGGTTATATTCAGCTTACTTTAATTTCTGTATCTGATTATCGTGTATTCGCCCTAATGATACCAACGCTAAAACTGCACCCAACAACGCCCAGCCCATATCCGATTGCGTATCCCACGCATAACCCTGTGTACCCAAAAATGCTTCGGCGGCTTCTTCGCTGAGTAGTGCTACCCACCATTCGATGAGTTCATAGAAGGCGCTAAATGCCAGGCAGAAAGTGATTATAAAAAATGATCGCCATGCGGAACTGTTGATAATATTTTTTCTGATAATTATTTCTCGGGCAATTAGTGCTGGTACGAAGCCCTGAACAAAGTGGCCTACTTTGTCGTAGTTGTTGCGGGTGAATCCAAAGATATCTTTTAACGTATCGAACAAAGGGACTTCGGCGTAGGTGTAATGTCCGCCGATCATCAGGATGATGCAGTGAATGAGTATTAGAAAATAAACCAGTGGTGTCAGTCGAAAAGTTTTGTAGGTGAGCGCCAGCAAGATGCTGCCGATGATGGCGGGAGACACTTCCAGAAACCACGTGAGCAGATCTTTGGGATTGATGCCTGACCAGATTAGTACGACCAGGTAAATGCTAATCCATATTTGTTTGATGACCGTGTCCTCGTGGGCGGTGTGGATCAATGCCTTGTTATGTTAATGGTTAAATGATTTAATGACAGTCCTTAATATTCTAGTCGATCTCAGGGAGTCAACATGGAAATCTTGCAAGAAGAACGTGAAATTGGTTTTGAGTTTAATGGTAATGCAGGTGAGTACTTCAAGATATGGATTGTAAATATTGCTTTATCTGTCGTCACGCTGGGTATTTATTCGGCCTGGGCGAAGGTAAGAACTAAACGTTACTTCTACGGTAATACCACGCTGGATGGCTCCAGTTTTGATTATCACGCAGATCCCAAGAGTATTCTAAAAGGTCGTTTGATTGTTGTTGCTGTACTCATTGTTTATTTGATCGCCACGCAGTTTATGCCCATGCTCGAGGCGGCGTTTATTCTTATTTATGTGGTAGGTCTGCCATGGATGTTTGTAAAGTCGCTCCAGTTTAATGCGCGTAATTCCTCCTATCGAAATATCCGTTTTGATTTTGATGGTACGTTAATGCAGGCGGCCATAGTGTTTATTGGGGTGGGCCTTTTAACCATCGTAACCATCGGTCTGGCGACGCCTTACTTCATAAAACGTTTTAAACAGTTTTCTATTGAGAATAGTTATTTCGGTACAACGCCGTTTAGTTTTAGTGCGACGGCGGGTGGCTTTTATAAGATATATCTGAAAGCACTGCTTATCCCGTTTGTTATCGGAATCGTTGCTGCAATTGCAATCCCTGCTTACCACAGTTATAACTCGGCGCAGGAGATGACGAAGATTGAGGAAATGGCGCCAGAACAGATAGAGCAGATGACACCGGAGCAACAACAGGAATTGATGCAGAAACGCATTGATGAAATTACAGCAAATGCAGGTTTGCCGGTTAATACGCCCCCACCAGAAGCTGATGTGTATGCAGGCATGGCAGCTACAGCGACTATTGTAGTCACGATGGCATTTTATTTATTGATTGGAATTTATATCCAAACGCGTACAGCGAATCTGGTGCTGTGCAGTACTTCGCTGGAAGAGCATAAGCTGGTAAGTACCTTGCGGGTGCGTAATATGTTTTTTATTCATTTAACAAATATCATTGCTGCAGTGCTTAGCCTGGGTTTATTAATTCCATGGTGCAAAATCAGGCTGACACGTTACAGGTTGAAGAACCTTTCGCTTATGGCGCATGGTGATATCGATGGCTATATCGCTAATGAGCAAAATAATGTTAAGGCCACAGCGGGTGAGTTTGCTGATGCCTTTGATGTTGATATGGGTTTTTAGTTAGTGCAGAAAACACAGGCGGAATATCATGATGGTCTTAGTTCAAGCTCGACGCAGGTCGAGCTTGTCTTTCATGATGATGGTAGCATTCTGATCAAGGGTGAAGGCATTAGTAAAATCTGTTTGCTGGATGACGTTAGTTTTAGTCCACGGCTGGGCAATATTCCAAGAGTAATTACGTTATCAGATAATGCGACCTGCAATGTGGCTGATAATGATCTGATTGACCATTTTTTAAAAACGCACAACCGGGATGGCGCTTCATCGGTTATTCATCTGCTTGAGAGTCGTGCGGTTTATGTTGCAGCGGCGGTGTTGTTCACGGTGCTGTTTTCATGGGGCATGGTCGTATACGGTGTGCCGTATTTTTCCAAACAGATTGCTTACAGTATGCCTGCTGATGTTGATCGTATGCTTGGTCAGGGAACGCTGGAGACGCTGGATAAAATGGTCTTTACAGAATCAACGGCAAACTCTGAAGTAAAGCAACGACTGGTGCTTCAGTTTGAGAAAATGAAAAACAGTCTTGAGGATGCGCAGGATTATGAGCTGTTATTCAGGCATGGCAATAAAATTGGCGCTAATGCTTTTGCCTTACCCTCGGGTATTGTTGTTGTAACCGATGAGCTAATCGAGTTGAGCGATAATGATGACGAGATTGTTGCTGTTCTGGCGCATGAAATAGGACATCTTGAATACAGGCATTCAGTGCGTATGGTGTTGCAGAATTCTGCGGTGGCTGTTCTTGTTTCAACAATTACCGGCGATCCTTTTTCGACTTCTTCACTGATAGTGGCATTGCCCACGTTGTTAGCCAATGCCAGTTACTCAAGAGGGTTTGAGAGAGAAGCTGACGATTATGCTTATCAGTATTTAACTGCAAATAATATTCCACTGGCTTCGTTTGCCACCATACTCGGCAAGATCACCGAGGACGAGGAAGGTTCAGAGGCTGGTGTGGAAAATTATCTTTCATCGCATCCCGCAACGGGTGAGCGTACAAAACGTTTTAAATAGTTCTGTATGATTTTAAATATATTTAAGTCAGTTGTTCCAACTATCAAATAAGATTAATCGTTATGAGCAATTATGATAATCCTTTAACTGTAATATCTGAAGTCGGTTCAGCTTCGTATCGTTTGAAGATTGAGGCAGAATTGATTAATTTGCTATATCAGCAGACTCGTACTGTTCTGTTAGGGTTAACAGCCGCTGCCAGTGCTGTTGCTATTATTTTTTATAACAATGTGCCTAACCAATATGTTTTGATCTGGCTCGCTATAGTCTACGGCCTGACATTTGTTCGATATTTATTTTTCAGGCGTTTTAAGATCAGAGAAAGAGATTCAGTCGAGACTATAAAATGGGGCTGGCAATTTGCACTTTTTGCCTTTCTCTCAGGATGCACATGGGGTGCAGCTAGTCTGTTATTTTTTATGCCAGATAACATGCAATTATTTATCGTTCTGACTTTAATTATTATTGGTTTGACGATCACGTCCATGGCGGCATTGTCAGCTTTTCTCTGGGCTTATTATGCTTATGCCATACCAGCGATGCTACCGATTGTATGGCGATATATGAGTATGGATGATCAGGCTTATGCAATTTTCGGCATATTGATGTTGATATTTATTGTTACATTATTTCCGTTTGCAAGAGTTAATAACAGAACTCTGAGACAATCTGTAATGCTTCGTTTTGAGAATGTAGAGCTTGTCCAGCAACTAACAGAGCAAAAAGGAAAGGCTGAGCAAGCTAAGCAGGTAGCAGAGGAAGCTAATGTTGCAAAAACAAAATTTCTTGCTGCTGCCAGTCATGATTTACGTCAGCCTTTACATGCTATGGGCTTATTTCTTGGTGCTCTGGAAGATCGTGTTGAAAAGGATGATCAAAAATCAATTGTGCAAAAAATTCAAAAATCCAGTTATGCATTGAGTGAATTGCTGGATTCGTTATTAGATATTTCAAAACTGGATGCTGGTGTTGTGCAGGTTGAGTTAAAGTCTTTTCCTGTGCAAAGTTTGTTTGACTTGTCAGAGCACGAGTTTGAATCCTATGCGCTTGAAAAAGACCTGAGTTTAAGATTTGTAAAAACGGATGTCTGTGTACAGGCTGACTACACTATCCTTGATCGAATTGTGCGTAATTTAATCTCCAATGCGATCAGGTACACGGATAAGGGTGGTGTTATTGTTGGTTGTCGGCGTTATCAGGGAAAAATATTGCTGGCCGTTTACGACACGGGCATTGGTATTCAGCCTGATAAAATGGAAGAAATATTTCACGAATTTCACCAACTGCATAATCCGGAAAGGGACAGGTCCAAAGGTCTCGGTCTCGGTCTGGCCATCGTTAAACGTATGGCGGGATTGCTAAATGCACCTTTGTTAACTAATTCTGTTCCAGGTAAGGGTTCCAGGTTTGCTCTGCTGTTGCCGGAAGCATTTTCAGTGGGGCAGGGTGAAGTTGTTTTAAATGATGTTACAAGGCCGATGTTTTTTGATGGCAAATCAATCCTTGTGGTGGATGATGAAATGGAAATTCGTGATAGCCTGACGCAGTTGTTAGAGAGCTGGCATTGTCAGGTGATTGCGGCAGGCTCCAGTCAGGAAGCGGAGTCGGTGCTGAATGATAGCCGTCTGTTACCGGATATTATTTTGGCCGATTACCGTCTGCGTGATAGTGAGACGGGTAATGATGTCATTCGTAAAATACAGTCGATGTACCCAGATCACACAATACCGGCAATTATTATTACAGGGGATACCGCGCCGGATCGAATCAAGGAGGCGAATGCCAGTGGTTTTACCATACTGCACAAGCCGGTCTTGCCCAAAGAGCTGCGCGCATTACTGGCTAAGATTTTATTTTAATAAAGTGAAATATTATATTTAGCTGGAAGAAGCAACTATGATCAGACCCGCCTGCGTGGCATGTTGCACGGCCTGAGTTCGATTGCTGGCATTAAAGGCTTTTAATATGGCTGCCACGTGTACGCGTACTGTCGATTCGGTTAAATTCAGAGACCTGCCAATCTCTTTATTGGGTTTGCCTTTGGCCAGTTCGTGCAGTACATCATTTTGCCGTGGTGTTAATTTGTTGTCGATATTTTTATTGTTAAAAGATGAGTTGTTTGATTGATTCGCCCCGTTTTGCAATATTTGTGGAGGCACATAAGTGCCACCGGCAATAACTAGTTGCAGGGCGTTTAGCATGATTTTTGCTGGTGATGACTTTGGGATATAGCCTCGCGCGCCTTGTTGCAAGGCCTGTTCAACCATGCTGTGGTTTTCTGTGCCAGAAAGTACCACGATTAATGTATCGGGTAATTGTTGTCGGATGGCTAATAAAGCATCAAGGTAACTTATTCCAGGCAAGCCTAGATCCAGTAGTATCAAATCAAGATCGCTGTGCTCATTCATGATGCCTTCAGCGGCCTCATAACTGCCAGCTTCGAAAGTTGTAAGCTTGGTGCTCAAACCTTCCAGCACCAGCAACAGGCCATCACGAAACAGGGCGTGGTCATCAATCATCAAGATTTTCATTTTACTTCCATTTTTAAACTGTGATCTTCATAACCATAATAGCAGATGTTCTGCTTAGATGATTTAAGCCATAAGGCTTAAGCCTTATGGTCAATTTACGGTCTAGAGAATTACCACTATGGTTGTGTTCGTATATTACGGCTGTTACGCATATCGAAAATAGTGACCTGTAATAAGTCTAAAAAATATTTAATCTGGTCTTGACCATGAGGGAGTTATGATGAAAAAAATAGTAATTACAATCTTGTTTGCGTTGTCGGCATTGCTTTTGATGAGTGGCTGCAGTAGCGATTCAACGTCTACATCTAGTACTTTAGATGGAACCGCTGCCACAGGTGCGCCGATAGATGGCACAGTAACAGTGAAAGACGCCCTGGGCGTCGAAATTGATATTGCTACTGCTGTAGATGGTAGTTTTACGCTGGATGTGGCGGGTATGACACCACCGTATCTGTTAAAAGTTATGCCCAGCAGTGGCCCTGTCCTGTATTCATTTGCCAGTCAAAATGGCCAGACAGTAAACCTGACACCAACAACTAACCTGGCAATATTTCTGGCTTCTGGCAAAGTAGATCTTGAAGCGATGTATTTAAATTGGGATGGTACAGCTGTTACTGCAGCAGCGGTTGCGACTGCAGAGGGTGTTGTTCGGGCTAATCTGTTGACACAGATAGAGGCAGCTGGTCTGGACGTGGCTGTTTTTGACTTATTTACTACCCCATTTTCAGCTGATAGCACAGGTATTGATGGTGTACTAGATAATTTAGTAATTACTGTTGCTACTGGATCAGGCCAGGGCTTTACCGTTGAAGACGGTGGATCGCTTATCGTGTTTGATGAAAATGCAGTTCCTCCAGCTCCACCAGCACCACCAGCTCCTGCTGGTGCAATAGCTATTGCAACAGTTACTCCTGCTGCAACACATACTTTGAATGGTGCGTATAGCACGGGTTGTCATGGGGAAGGTGATGTTTCGACAAAAGAAGACCTGACTATTACGGGTAGTACATGGAGTTACACCAACACTGGGTATACTGATGCCAGTTGCTCAGCAGGCGCTAGCGTAAGCACTATGATAGGAACGCTGAGTGCGCGGACTGATTCAAATATTGTAGGTTGGTACGATGGTATGGGTTCACCTGCAGCAGCACCAAGTGGTATGACTGTCTCGGACCCATTTACACCGCTTACGCTTACGATTACAGGTGCTACCGGTGACTTTACTGGAGCATCAGGTACGTCTGACTTCTTTTATGTTGTTAATGATGCAGGGGTGAAGGCCGTTCTATATCGTGATAACAGTTACGATACAGGCGATCTTAATGCTGGAACTGCTGATCCTTATACACAACAGTAAATTAGTACAACTCTGAAATAGCTGTGTCACTGAATGTGGCATGGCTATTTTTTTAGCCGAATAAAGTTGATTTTTATACAGAAAGGAAAAAGCTTATGAACAAAATAAAATTGTACGTCACATTATTGCTAACGGTTTTTCTAACAGCCTGTAGTTTTGGCAAAAATACGACCAATGTAGAAGAAGTTAAAAAGATAAAAAATGTTGCGGTAATAATGTATACCGTGCCTGAGCAGATTTCATATAGAGATGATGCGCGTGATGGCTCAAAGGGTCTTTTAGCTGCATTGGCTGAAACTGCGATAGGTAATACGGGTGGTCAGGCGGCAAATGTTGCAGTTGAAGCCTTTACCGTGGAGCTGAAGAAGCAGGGTCTGTCTTTTAACGTTATGCCTCATTCTGAAGTGATTGCCAATGCAGAATTTACCGCCTTATATAAACCTGTTAGTGCAGTTAAGAAGCAGGTTGATGAGGGGCTTCTGGGGAAATCACTGAGTTTTTTAAATAGTATGAGTGGCAGTAAAAGTACAGTAGGTGTAGCTCCTAAAAACATGAATCAGTATGGCCTTGTGGCTGACTGGCGTGGTGATACAGCATTAACCAATAAATCAGGTGAAGGTGACTACATTAAAAAATCCATTGAAGCGTTAAAAGTTGATGCTGTTCTGGTGGTTAATGATATGGGTTTTTCATTCTCGTGTGAGGCATGCTTGGGTGTCGGTGACGCAATGAGTGGAGTGGCTTCAACGGGTTCGGCATTTAATGCTACTTTAATTACTCGTTCTGGCTTGGTGATGAATATACGTGAATGGTTTGCTACGACAGATGAACAAGGTGCAATGGTGGCAGGTATTGTAGATCCAACTGAGTACGATGAATTATTTGCAGAACATGGTCGTAAGATGGCTGAAGTATTTGCAGTTGCAGCTAAAGAGAGTCTGGCAGCTAAGTAGTTTATTGGTGTTTTAATTAAAAGCCAGGATGTGGTTGCAATAAGTGATTATTGCTTCTTTGTTCTGGCTTTAATTATGGTGGTGTGTAATTAAAGTTTTTCAAACCAGTCTACGATGTTTTGAGTAACAAGATCGGAGTCCTGTTTTTTTGATAATAGATGATCAGAATTTTCCAGTGTAATAATTTTTGAATCACCTTTTATCCAGGCATCTAATTCTGTGGCGTTGGTTTCGTTGACCAGTGCATCGTTCACGATATTAAAAATAAGTGTTGGTTTTTCCAGTTTGCTTAATCGATCCTGCATATCGTAACTGCGCAGGTCATCAATAAATTCTGGATCAATGTCGTAATATTCTCCGGCCACTTCAATGCCTGAAGGGGTGCCCTGCTCCAGTAGGGTGAGCGCGTGACCAAAGTGATGCAGTACATGATCAGGCTGACTGGGTGAGGCGATGGTGGCGACCGCTTTTACTTCGTCGGTTTGCATAGCCGCTTCGAGTATTGCAGTGCCACCCAGGCTGTGACCAAGTAGCAGTGTGGGTGGCTGATGGTGTTCACGTAAATAGTCAATGGCGGCTAATACATCGGCGATGTTGCTGCTAAATCCAGTTTGTGAAAACTCACCTTCACTGCCACCGAGTCCGGTGAAATCAAAACGTAATGTGGCATAACCTTTTTCCGCCATGGCTTTACTGATGCGGTAGGTGGTGAGCGTGTCCTTGCTACAGGTAAAGCAGTGACAACAAATGGTGTAGGCTTTGACCGTGCCCGCTGGCATTTCGAGTCGGGCGTCGAGCTTATGACCACTGCCGCCGGGGAATGATGTTTTGATGCTGGGCATATTGTGTTATCAAGTGGGTTCTGTATGGTTGCACATTCTACTTTAGATAGTCCCTTAATCAGAAATCATTCAGGAGAATTTTGTGACTGAAATGATACTGGTTTATGTGGCGATTGATGAAAGTAGAAAACCTAGAGCACTGCCATAAATTAAGGGTTTGTAATATTGTTCCCAAAGCGTATGATTACCCTAGAAAAATAATGGGAGTAAGCTCAATAATGAAACTTAAATTACTACCTTGCATCGTCATTGCTACGCTTTCAGCAGGTGCGGTAACTCAGGCGCAGGCAGGAGGATACCGAGTCGCGCTTCAGGGACAAAAGGCATTAGGCATGGGGCACACGGGTGTCGCTATGACGGATAGCTCTGAAGTGCTTTTCTTCAATCCTGCGGGAATGGTTGCTTTAGAAAAGGATACAGACATGTCCGCGGGTGTTACCTTGATTGACAGTGTCATCAAGTACCAGAATCACGCAGCAAATACTTCAGCTGAAACAGATAATTCTATTGGTACTCCTGTTAATTTTTATATTACCCAAAGGCATGATGAGAAGCTTTCCTATGGCATAGGCCTGTACACACCATATGGAAATGCTGTTGAGTGGGACAGAGATTGGGCTGGCTCTCATCTGGTGAATAATATTGAGCTACATGCCATTTATATTCAGCCGACAATTTCATATAAGTTGAGTGATAATTATAGTTTTGGTTTTGGGCCAACGATCGTCTCTGGCTCAGTTGAGTTTAATCGTAATCTTAGTACTTCACTGATTGATGAAAATGGTGATCGTGCTAACGTGACCGTTAAAGCATCGCGCGTTACCGCAATAGGGTATAACTTTGGATTTTTAGCCAAAGCTTCTGATGATCTTTCTATTGGGATTAGCTATCGTTCAAAAGTAGATTTAAAGGCAAGAGGTGAAAGTGCTAATTTTGAAAATATTCCCTCTTCGTTGCAATCATCATACTTTGACACAACATTTAATGCTGACCTGGTTTTACCTGCTGAGTTAACAGTGGGTATTTCATATGATTTAAGTTCAGACACAGTACTGGCCTTTGATATTAATCGCGCTTACTGGAGTGCGTACCATAATCTGGATGTTGAGTTTAATAATGGTGCGGGCACCTCTTATAATCCTAGAAACTATAAAGATGCCAACATATTCCGTTTTGGTGTACAGCATAAAATGGGTGAAGAGCTAACGGTTCGTGGTGGTATTTATTTTGATAACACCGCTATCAACGATGGTTATTTCACACCAGAAACTGCACGTGCTGATTCTATGGGTTTAACGGCAGGAGCCAGTTATAAAGTATCTAAACGTATGGAACTTGATTTTTCATTCCTGCAATTGATCTTTGATGAATTTTACGGATCTTATGATTACTATGATCAGTCGGGAACGCTGATATCTTTCGGTGGCGATTATAAGTCTTCTGTAACCACGATTGGTTTTGGTCTTAACTATAAATACTGAGATAACAAGAAATGATGCTTATGAAAAATCAAATAATTAAATTAGCAGGGTTGGCTATTGTCAGTGTAGTTGTTTCAGCCTGTGATACAGATTTTGATAATGAGGTTAACGCCAATTCTGGTAATAGTGGTGATGCGAATTTAAGTAAGTTTGTAACCATTGGTGACTCATTAACAGCAGGTTATGCAGATGGTGCACTTTATCTTGATGGTCAGAAAAATTCCTACCCCGCAATACTGGCGCAGCAATTTGCCAAAGTAGGCGGTGATAGTAGTTTTACTCAGCCACTAGTCAGCGACAATTTGGGTGGATTGCTTGTCAATGCAGCTCTATTTAAAGACAACAGGCGTGTTCTGAACTTAACGGATCCAGAGAATCCAAGCCCAGAGTTCATGGCAGGCACACCAGCGACAGAAGCCATCGGTTCAGGATTGAATGGTTCCACATTTAGTAATTTGGGTGTGCCGGCTGCGAAATCATTCCATATGGGTGCGGCAGGTTATGGAGACGATACTGAAGCTGTTTTGCTAGCGGCTGGCTCAAACCCATACTTTGCCAGATTTGCCTCAGACCCGGCAACGGCATCGATGATTGGTGATGCCGCTGTTCAGGCGCCCTCGTTTTATGTCATGTGGGCAGGCAATAATGATGTGCTGCTTTATGCGACTGAGGGTGGTGTAGGCGTTGATGGTGGTTTTGCTTATAGTGATATTACTGATCCTGCTGTTTTTGATGCTGCTTATAATGGATTAGTTGCTGCATTCAAAGCGGCTAATACATCCGTGCAAGGTGTACTGGTTAATGTTCCCGATATAAAGACCATTCCTTATTTTACAACTGTGCCCTATAACGCAGTTCCACTTGACCAGGCGACAGCTGATTACTTAAATTCTAATCCTCTACTTATTGCATATAACGCTGGTGTTGCAACAGCTTTAGGGGCTGGTTCTGTTGAAACGATTAAGAGAACCATAGTTTTTTCAGCAGGACAAAATGCAGTTGTGATTGAGGATGAGTATTTAACTGATTTAACCGGGTCAGGCTTACCCTCTATGAGACAGGCCACTGCTGCTGATTTATTAGTGCTAACTAGCAGTACTAAAATTGGTACAGAGATGGTTCCCGATAATCCAGCCACCGTATGGGGGGTTGGTGTACCTCTTGAAGATGGTGATGTGTTAATACCAGAAGAAATTGCACTGGTTGACGCAGCCAGAACCGCTTTCAATGCCACTATTCAAGCAGCTGCCGATGACGATGCCAATCTGGTGCTGGTAGATTCAGCGGCCATTCTGCAGGAGATCAGCACCACAGGCATTGATTACGGCACAGGTGCTATTCATGCAGATTACGCGACTGGTGGGGCTTTTTCACTGGATGGTGTCCACCCAACAGCGCGTGGTTATGCTGTCATGGCTAACGCCATTATTGATGCAATTAATGCTGGATTTAACGCGAGTATTCCTGGAGTTGATCCCGGTACTTACACTACTATCTTTGTTAAATAAGTTGATTTTTAAGCAATAAAAAAGCCCTCTTCGGAGGGCTTTTTTATTGCTTCAAGAATAGTAAAGATTAAATAAATCTATGAGTCTTAAATTCTTCTAGCATAGCCTGTAGTGCTAAAGCACGGTGGCTGATTTTATTTTTTTCTTCCATGGCTAGTTCACCACTAGCACAATCGTGCGTTGGTACGTAGAAAATAGGATCGTAACCAAAACCACCATCACCCAGAGGTGCTTCCAGAATACGTCCTTCCCAACTTGCCTGGGTAATGATGGGTACAGGATCATTATGGTGACGCATGAATACCAGTAAACACCAGTAACGAGCTGTGCGTTCAGCTTCGGGTACACCCTGTAGTTCTCCTAACATTTTATTATTGTTATCGAGGTCACTGGCACCTTCGCCGGCGTAGCGTGCGGAATAAACTCCGGGACGTGCATCGAGGGCATCGACTTCAATACCTGAGTCATCGGAGATCGCAGGCAGGCCAGTGAGTTCGGCTGCATGGCGTGCTTTGATAATCGCGTTCTCGACAAAGGTGGTGCCGGTCTCTGGCACTTCGGGTACGTTGAAGTCCGATTGTGGAACTACTTCGATACCGCAGCCGGCAAACAGTTTATTGATTTCTCGAACCTTGCCGGCATTGCCGCTGGCGAGTACGATTTTGCTAATTTTTTCTGACATCTCAGGCCTCCAGTGCGGCACTTTGTGCTTCAAATAATTCTTTGATACCTTTTTCAGCCAGTTCCAGCATGGCGTTGAGTTCGTCACGATTGTAGGCGTGGCCTTCGGCAGTACCTTGAACTTCGATAAAACCGTTGGTGTTGTTCATTACCACGTTCATATCAGTTTCGGCATTAGAGTCTTCGGCGTAATCAAGATCGAGGACGGGTGTGCCATTAAAAATACCCACAGAAACAGAACCAATCTGATGATGCAAAGGATCTTTTTTAACCAGACCTTTTTCCATCAGGTGTTGTACTGCATCGTGTAGCGCGACCCATGCGCCGGTGATGCTGGCAGTGCGGGTGCCGCCGTCAGCCTGGATTACATCGCAGTCCAGACTGATGGTGTTTTCGCCAAGAGCTTCAAGGTCGATAGCTGCGCGTAATGAGCGACCAATCAAACGCTGGATTTCCATGGTGCGGCCACCCTGTTTACCACCAGTTGCTTCGCGTCTCATGCGATTGCCGGTGGAGCGGGGCAACATACCGTATTCAGCTGTCACCCAGCCCTGCCCTTTGCCGCGCAAAAAACCAGGGACTCTGTTTTCAACCGAAGCGGTGCAAATGACCTTTGTATCGCCAAACTCGATCAGTACGGAACCTTCAGCATGTTTGGTGTAGTTACGGGTAATGTTGATTTTGCGCATTTCGTCGGGGGCGCGCTTGCTTGGTCTCATGATTGGGTCCCGTAGGTGGTTGTAAAGAATTGCGCGAATTATACATGGCTTGAGTGTGACTTGCTCTGTAGGTGGCGTGCTAGACTTTGAAGATTGATTAGGAGAATTTAATGATTAAAAGCATGACTGCGTTTGCGCGTTGCCAGAGCACTGAAGCCTTCGGCACCTTAACCTTGGAGCTGCGTTCGGTGAATCATCGTTATCTGGATATTCATATGCGCCTGCCGGATGAGCTGCGTGGTATGGAAGGGCGCTATCGTGAGTTGATCAATACAGACTTGAGTCGCGGTAAACTGGAGTGCTGCCTGCGTTTTGACGCTGAAGCGTCAGTCGAGGGTGGTGTAGAAATAAATAATGATTTTGCTAAATCTATGACCCGTGCCTGTGAGAAGCTGAATTCGACATTGCATCAGTCTTCGGTGATCAATGTGGTCGATATTCTGAAATGGCCGGGCGTAGTCAAAGAAGCAACGCTGGATATGAAACCGGTTGCGGAGGCCAGTGAGGCGCTGTTCAAACAGGCGTTGGATGAGTTGGTGAGTAATCGAGAACGTGAAGGTGAACGACTGAAAGATTTGATCGTGCAGCGTTGTGTTGTGGTGGCGGCTATTGTTTTACAGGTGCGCGAGCAAATGCCGGAAATCCGTGACAATCATCGTCAGAAAATTTTATCGAGATTTGAAGAATTGAAAGCCGAGCCAGATATGGATCGACTGGAGCAGGAACTGGTTTATCTGGTACAGAAAATGGATGTGGATGAGGAACTTGATCGACTGGATGCGCATATTGAAGAGTTGAGAGATGTGCTTGGTCGTGATGAAGCGATTGGTCGCCGACTGGATTTTTTAATGCAGGAATTGAATCGCGAAGCCAATACCCTGGGTTCAAAATCGGCTGATATTAGAATGACGCAGGCATCAGTAGAATTAAAAGTGCTGATTGAACAGATGCGTGAACAGATTCAGAATGTCGAGTAACTGGGTAGTTGCAGCTAAAAAGCATCCATTTCGATAAAGGCGACACCGACACCATCGATAGAGAGGCGAACAATAATGGCATCGACTTCAGTGTCTGCATTGTTGCTCAGTGGGTCATCATATTTGATGTGTACCATTTCACCCAGAGGGAAATCTGAAGGAGAGTTGGTGCTGAGAAACATGCCGCCTCCGGAGATGTCGCGTGTTTGCATGGTTTGTGGTTCATTTTCCATCAGCGTGAGGTTGACGTCGATTTGAATATCATGCCGTTCATATCTGCGATTGTTTTCACTCATTTTAACTAACCTTGTTTGGTGCGCAATATCACAATCATACCGCGCATTGAGAAAAAAATCAGTCTGTATTAGATAAAGTTTTTAGATTATATTGTCTACATGTTAATTATTCATTGGGTGCAATGTGCGACTTGATATCATCATATTATTAGCGGGTTTATTTACTGCACAAATCGTACAGGCTTCTGACCTTGTGCGTGAAAAACAGCTGGCTGAGCAAAATGAGGAATTGATTTTTGATGGTGATGTGATTTATCTGGAAAGTACGGGTCATGAGTTCATGAACGTATACATGCAAACTGAGGCTGAGGATGTGAAGGGCGCCGCGATCATTCTGCACGGACGTGGTTATCATCCAGATTGGGAGAAGGTCGTCAGGCCTTTGCGTATAGGGCTGACTGAACAGGGCTGGGATACGCTTTCAATGCAGATGCCAGTGCTGGAAAAACAGGCCAGGTATTATGATTACGTGCCTGTTTTCCCAGAAGCATTTCCACGTATCGAGGCGGGTATCGATTATTTAAAAGCAGAAGGCTATAAAAAAATTGTATTGATTGCGCACAGTTGTAGCGTACACATGGTCATGGCGTGGGTCGATGCCGGACGTTTTCGTGATATCGAAGCTTTTGTTGGTATTGGTATGGGCGCAACTGATTATAAACAGCCGATGGCTAAACCAATGCCACTGGATAAATTATCAGTACCAATTCTTGATGTTTATGGTGAATCAGAATATTCCGCTGTTATTACTGGCGCAGATCAGCGACTTGATTTTATTGAGCAGGCTGGCAATGAAAAGTCTGATCAAATCAGCGTGCCCGGTGCAGATCATTATTTTACAGAGAAAGGTTATGCCTTACTGGAAGTGGTTGGTAAATGGATGCAGGGACTGTGACCGATAACAAAGAAAAGCGTGTAGACAACCAGTTTGGTTTATTAAAGCAAAGACGCTTTCTGCCGTTTTTTATGACCCAGTTTCTGGGCGCGTTTAATGATAATGTTTTTAAAAATGCATTGATCATTCTTATCGCATTTCAGGGCGTTCAGCTCAGTGGTGGGGAAGCTAATGTTGATTTGCTGACCAATTTAAGCGCAGGCCTGTTCATTCTTCCCTTCTTTATATTTTCTGCAACCGCAGGGCAATGGATTGATAAAAATGAGAAGTCTCAATCCATTCGATTAATCAAGTTAATGGAAATTGTGATCATGCTGGGCGCGGCATATGCGTTTTACATTGGATTAATCTATATCCTGATTGCATTGCTGTTTTTAATGGGCACACAATCTACATTTTTTGGCCCAGCAAAATATAGTTATATTCCGCAGCATCTTGATGCTACCGAACTGGTCGCTGGTAACGCACTGGTGCAATCAGGCACCTTTGTCGCAATCCTGATTGGCACCATGATGGGCGGAATACTTATCGCCGATGATGATGGCCGGCAGTGGGTCGCAATCGCCATCGTTGTGCTGGCGGTGCTAGGTTATCTATCAAGTAGATTTATTCCTGATACTCCATCGCTGGAACCAGAGTTAAAAATAAATCGGAATCCGTTTACTGAAACCTGGCGAAATATTGCATTTATACACAAAGACCGAATTGTGTTTTTATCGGTGCTAGGCATTTCATGGTTCTGGTTTTTAGGTGCGACTTATCTTGTGCAGCTGCCCAATTACACCAAAACAACACTGGCGGGCAACGAGCAGGTGGTTACCTTGCTGCTCACTTTTTTTACACTGGGCATTGGTGGTGGTTCTTTATTGTGTAACTGGCTGTCCGGTCAAAAAGTTGAACTGGGTCTGGTGCCATTTGGTTCGATTGGCCTGACTATTTTTGGTATTGATTTATATTTTGCCAGACCTGAAGTTGTGCAACCGGTGTTAATTGGTGTTTCTGAATTTATTGCAAACCCCGGCAGTATTCGAATTATTATTGATGTGTTATTTATTGGCTTGTTCGGTGGTTTTTACATCGTACCTTTGTTTTCTTTGATACAGCAAAGAAGTGAGCCGCGGCATTTATCAAGAATTATCGCGGGTAATAATATATTCAATGCGCTATTGATGGTGATGTCTGCGGTCATGGCGATTGTGTTGTTGGGTTTGGGCGTTTCTATCGCTGAATTACTTGTGATTGTAGCTGTGCTCAATGCGATTGTGGCATTGTATATTTATACTTTGGTGCCTGAGTTTTTTATGCGCTTTATCGTCTGGATGCTGATCCATTCCGTTTATCACGTGCGCAAACAAGGGCTGGATAACATTCCAGAAAAAGGTGCCGCGGTGATGGTCTGCAATCATGTCAGCTACGTAGATGCTTTGATCATCGCTGGCTGCATTCGGCGGCCAATGCGTTTTGTTATGCATTACAAAATTTATAATCTGCCGGTGTTAAATTTTGTATTCAGAACGGCGGGTGCAATACCGATTGCGGGCAAGCATGAGAACCCTGAATTGATGGAACAGGCCTTTGCTGAAATTGAACAGGCTTTGAATCAGGGTGATCTGGTTTGTATTTTCCCTGAAGGCAAATTAACTCGAAATGGAAAAATGAATAAGTTCCGTCCCGGTGTCGAGCAGATTTTACAAACAACCCCCGTGCCAGTTGTTCCAATGGCATTGAACGGTTTGTGGGGCAGCGCCTTTAGTCGGCATCCATCGAATATTATTTTCAGAATTTTAAAAGGTATCCGTTCAAGTGTTGAGTTGACGGTAGCGCCATCGTTGAAGGAAGAGTCCGCGCAGGAATTACAGCATCAGGTTGAGAAGCTGGTGACGAAATAGCTTTACCGCTTATTCAGGCTTTAATTCCATGGCTATGGCTTTGATACCATTTTGTTGTAGCTGATCAATTTTGTCATACAGGTCATTGCTCTGACTGTAGGGGCCTATGCGCACACGATGCCAGGGCGTGCTGTTAACGGTGACGCTCTGGATGTTGGCCTGAAAGCCGAGTAAAGCCAGACTAGCTTTGAGTTTTTCGGCATCATTTTTATTTTTAAATGAGCCTGCCTGCAAGACGTATTGTTTATTGTCTTCAGCTACGCTACCTGCGGGACGTTTTTCTGGTGGCTGTGTTTCTGAGGCAGGAATAAATACTTCAAGCTCTGGCAAAATCGTATAGAAGTTAAATTTGGGTTCGCCTTTGTCAGAAGGCGTTTTTTTATCGCTGCTGTCTGTTGTTACTTCATCAGCGCGTTTTTTTATTTTATTTAGTTCTTTCTGTACTGCCGCGCCAAAGTTAGCTGTTACGTCTGGCTGCTTATCAAGATAAACCAGTAATGCAACAAAAAGACCAATGGCTAAACCACCTAATAGCCAGACAAAACCGGGCATTGGTTTTTTTTCTCGGCCATCGCCTCTGCTTTTATAATCGCCTGGCATTACATCGACTCCGGAGCGCTCACGCCGAGCAGGGTCAATCCGTTATGGATAACTTGCTGGGTAGCAAGAATCAAATTAAGTCGGGCATTACGCATGGTTTCATCTTCAACGATAAAATAATGCGCGTTGTAATAAGTGTGGAAAAGGTTTGCCAGATCACGCAAATAATGAACCAGCGTGTGCGGCTCTGCATTGAGTGCCGATTTTTCGATGATATCCGGATAAGCAGAAAGTTTGGTGATCAACTCTGTTTCGTGTGACTCGGTGAGTTTCGCCAGATTGTCATTACCCGCATCAATATCGTGTTGCAGATTTTTTTCTTTCAGCTGATTAAATACGCTGCAAACACGTGCGTGCGCGTATTGAATATAATAAACAGGGTTGTCGTTGCTTTGCGATTTTGCAAGATCAAGATCGAAGTCCATATGCTGTTCGCACTTGCGCATCACATAAAAGAAACGCGCTGCATCGTTGCCGACTTCTTCGCGCAGTTCGCGCAGGGTCACGAAGGAGCCAGAACGGGTAGACATTGGCACACGTTCACTACCACGATACAAAATGGCAAATTGCACTAACAAAACATCCAGTTTGTTTTCGTCTTCGCCGAGTGCTTTGATGGCGGCTTTTACGCGTGGTACATAACCGTGGTGATCCGCGCCCCAGATGTTAATTACGCGTTCATAACCACGTTGGAATTTATCCATGTGATAGGCGATGTCGGATGCAAAGTAAGTGGACTGACCATTGTCGCGAATCACCACGCGATCTTTTTCATCACCAAAGTCGGTGGATTTAAACCAGAGCGCACCTTTTTCTTCGTAGATGTGTCCGGCGGCCTGTAGTTGTTCAACTGCGGTGTTGATTAAATCGCGTTGTTCCAGAGTTTTTTCTGAGTACCAGTTTTCGAAGCGCACGCCGAAGCCTTCGAGGTCATCGCGGATGTCAGCAAGAATGCTGTCGAGACCTGCGTTAAAAATAGTGAGATAAGCCGCGTCACCGAGTAAGTCCTGAGCGCGCTCAATCAATCCATCGATATGTAATTCTTTGTCACCATCTTCAGCGGGTTCGTCGGGGTGAATGTCGTGCATCACGGTATCGGCTTTGAAAACAAAAGCAGCGCCGTGATCTGCCTTGAGCTGGCGAGCAATGTCAAAAATGTAAGCGTCGCTTTTGTAACCATTGCTGGGGAATTCAAATTCGATATCGTGTTCCTGCAAATAACGCAACCAGATGCTGGTGGCAAGAATGTTCATCTGGCGACCGGCATCATTGACATAATATTCGCAATCAACATCGAAACCAGCGGCACGCATTAATGAGGCGACTGAAGCACCGTAAGCCGCGCCGCGACCATGACCGACGTGCAGTGGCCCCGTCGGGTTGGCAGAAACAAATTCAACCTGGACTTTTTTGCCTGCACCGATGCTGGAAAGACCGAAGTCTTCGTTCTGTACCAGAATCACTTTAATTACATTATTAGAGGTATCAGCAGAAACAAAAAAGTTAATAAAGCCGGGGCCTGCGATTTCAGTCTTATCCAGCTCGGCATCTTCGGGCAGGGCATCACAAATCATCTGCGCTAAATCACGAGGTGGTTTGCCTGCCGCCTTCGCCAGAGTCAGGGCAACATTGCAGGCGAAATCGCCATGACTGGAATCCCTGGTGCGGGTCACTTGAATATTGGGTGCAACGGAAGCGTCGAGCGTGCCGTTCTCAATCAGAGTGTTGAGCGCCTGTCTGATCAGGTCTTCAATTTTATGTTTCATTTATTGCCAGTACTGTACTAATTGGAAGCTAATTTTACACGTTGAGAGCGGTTGTGTGGGCAACTCGGTCTAAAAAGTATCGTATGGGTCAACATCAATCGACCAGCGTATCTGTTTGCTGCTTTTTAGCTGCTGCAACTGGGGCAGCCATTGCCGTAATAACTGATGCAGGGCTTTGCGATCTTTGGCCTGCAGCATGGTCTGGGTTCGGAAGCGGCCAGCGCGTTTTTCCATGGGCGCAGGCCAGGGGCCAAAAATTTCAACTTCTTTGGCATTGTAGTTGTTTGCTAACTCACGGGCTTCCTGCATGAAAAGCATGCCCAGCTCTTTTTTGATTGCCCCGCAGCGTAGCAGCACCAGATGTTTGTGCGGCGGGAAACCGGCCTGTTGTCGCTCAACCAGTGCTGACTCAGCAAATTTTTCATAGCCCTGATGCAGCAGTGTTTGTAATAGAGGATGATCGGGGTGGTGAGTTTGGATCAGCACTTCGCCGGGTTTTTCTGCCCGACCGGCACGGCCTGAAACCTGAATAATCAGTTGGGCGAGATGTTCAGCGGCGCGGAAGTCAGCGCTGTACAAAGCCTGATCGGTATCGAGCACACCCACCAGCGTCACGTTGGGGAAATCGTGCCCTTTGGCCAGCATCTGCGTGCCCACCAGTATGCTGGCACCACCGGCGTGCGCCTGTTGCAGCTTGTCTTCCAGTGCACCCTTGCGGCGGGTGGTATCGCGGTCGATGCGATTGATGTGGACATCTGGGAAGCGTTCGGTGAGAAAGTCTTCAATGCGCTCGGTACCGGTACCGATGGCCAGCAGCTCCTCGCTGCCGCAGTCACCGCAGGTTGTCGGTGAGCGGGTCTCCGCACCGCAGTGGTGGCAATGCAATTGATGTTTCTGCTTGTGATAGGTCATGTTCGCGTCACAGCGTTTACAGCGCGTCATCCAGCCGCAGTCGTGACACATCATCAAGGGCGAGAAGCCTCGACGGTTGAGAAACAGGATGACCTGATTGCCCAGTTTCAGATGTTCTTCAACTTTGACAAGCAAAGCCGCCGACAGGCCTTCCTGTATAGGCTGGCTGCACATGTCGAGCAGCTTAATGCGGGTGATAGATTGAGTGCGAGCGCGCTGTTTCAGAGTATGAATTTGAAAGCGTTCACGCTCCACGTTGTACAGGCTTTCCAGCGAAGGCGTGGCCGAGCCGAGCACCACCGGGATGTTTTCTTTCTGGCTGCGAACCAGCGCCAGATCACGGGCGTTGTATCGAAAGCCTTCCTGCTGTTTGTAGGAACCGTCGTGTTCCTCATCGACAATAATCAGCCCGAGGTCGGGCAGCGGTGTGAAAATTGCCGAGCGAGTACCAATCACCAGTCTAGCGTGGCCGCTGGAAGCCGCAACCCAGGCGCTGAGGCGTTGCTGGTCATTCAGGCCGGAATGCAGAACCGCAATCGGGCAGCCCATGCGTTGCTGGAAGCGTTCGGTGAGCTGTGGTGTCAGGCTAATCTCCGGCACCAGCACCAGCACCTGTTTGTTTTTGGCGATGACGCGTTCACTCAGGGCCAGATAGACCTCGGTCTTACCGCTGCCGGTAACACCGTGCAGCAAATGCATGTGATGCTGGTTTAAATCAGTGCCGATGGCAGCGATGGCCAGCTGCTGCTCGTCGTTCAGTGAGGGAGCCTGAGTTGAGACGGGCTGTGCCTCGGGCAGGCTGGCCTGTTCTGTGCAAACGGCCAGCCCTTTTTCCAGCAGAGCTTTCATCGCGGCTCGCCAGTTGGGGTGGTTCTCGTTGAGATAAGCCTCGCTGAGCCCCTCAGGATTGTTCAGCAGGATTTGCAGTATATGTTTCTGTTTGGCTGCGCGATTCAGCGTTTCAAGCTCAGCAGCTGTGGTGCCATCGGTGGTTTTCCAGCTCTTTATGGCACTGGCTTCGGCAGGTTTGCCATGACGCAACAGGCTGGGCAGGGCAGTTTGAACCACTTCACCAATCGGGTGCAGATAATAGGTGGCCGCCCAGCGCAACAAATTCAGAACCTGTGAATCAAGCACTGGTTCAGTATCGATCAATTTCTTGATGGGTTTGAGTTTGTTGAGCGCAATATCGCTGTGATCGGTTCGCTCGAGAATCACACCAATGGCCGTGCGGCGGCCAAATGGTACTTCAACCCGGCTGCCGGGAGTGAGTTCGTGTTGGCGTAATGAATCGGGAATTAGATAATCAAAACTGCCAAATAAAGGGATGGGCACCGCAACCTTGAGTATCCCCTGTGTCTTGCTGGTGTCTGAATGATCTGCTTTGGAATTCATGATGAATGATTCAGTGGCGTGTGAAGTCTTGTCAAAGGGGGCTATTCTGGCACAGGATTCTACTGGAAAATGTGCAAATTGGTCTGATATACAATTTACAAAATGTTTACAAAATATTACAAAGAAGCATTGACAATTCAGTTAACAACATAACCTGTGGATAACTCTGTGCATAAAACGCTGGCAATGGCTTTCAGGTGGTATTTTTTGATTATCTAGACTAATTTGATTAAAAAATAAACAGATAGAAAAGTCATGTGTAAACAATAGGTTATAATACGTGAGTCTACTATTGTAGAGTTTTAGCAATGTGGTTTTTTTGAAAAAAATGGCACTATTCTGGGTTGTGTATAACTACATTTGAGAGAGTGTTGTTTAGCCTTAAAAGTTAAAAATTTTTCTATGAAAGGCCGCTAAGTTATTAAAAATACCGATAAAACCGGAGTTACCCACATTTTCTGTGGATAACTTTGTGGATATAAATGTTTTTTACTAAAAAAACAGGGTAAAAAACACTATATTTGTTAGATTGTACAAAAAATAACCAATTAAATAATTAGTATTGTTATCAGTATGTTAAGAGTATGTAGGCGTTATCCTACGGTGGATAAGTCACATTATTTGGTGTAATCAGTGGCATATTAGAGATGGTTAATTTGATTGTGTACAACTCACCAGAAAGTTGCTAATCATTACAATAGCTTAGCTTTATTCATCTGTATTTAAGTACCGCTTATCCAGGCTAAAAACCCTCTTTTCTGCATTGATGAAGAGCCAGTCCTGTGCAAAAGTGGGGCATCATTTTTTGCATCCTACTTTTTCAGGAAGAGACACATGCCGCTTTGGCAACATATTGAACAGCAAATCGAGCAGGCCACGGGTCAGCCATTTCAAATAGGTGAAAACCGGGGTGTTGGTGGCGGCAGTATCAACGCCAGCTTTCAGGTGGTCGATGGTGATCGGCGTTGTTTCATCAAAACCAACCACAGCCGCCATGCGGGCATGTTCGAAGCTGAAGCCGAAGGCCTGCTGGAAATGGCCAACTCCAATACCATTAAAGTGCCACGCCCGCTTTGCTACGGTGTATTTGAAAATCAGTGCTACATCGTTATGGAATATCTGGAGCTGGGCGGTGGTGGTGACAACGTCCTGTTTGGCCAGCAACTGGCTGCTATGCATCAGCAGACGGCGGATCGTTTCGGCTGGAGCATGGACAACACCATCGGTTCCACGCCCCAGCCCAACAACCAGCACCACGACTGGATCGAATTCTGGCGCAAAGAACGCCTCGGATTTCAGTTAGACCTGGCTGCCAGCAACGGCTACGGTGGTGAACTGCAAACACTGGGTGAACGCCTGATGGCCGATTTCCCCGCCCTGTTCAAAAACTACCAGCCAGAAGCCTCCATGTTGCACGGTGATTTATGGACGGGCAACTATGGTGCTTTACCCGATGGCACCCCCGTCATATTCGACCCTGCTTTTTATTACGGTGACCGTGAAGCCGAACTGGCCATGACCACCTTATTCGGCAGCTTCAGTCGTGACTTCTACGCCGCCTACAACGAAGCCTGGCCACTGGATGAAGGTTATAAAACGCGCAGTACCTTCTACAACATCTATCACATCATCAATCACACTAACTTGTTTGGTGGTGGTTACCATGGGCAGGCGATTGGGATGATTGAGCGGGTGTTGGGGGAGATAGCTTGAGAATGCCTTGCTTTGTTTGTTATCCTGATATGTTTCTTAGCTTGTCATTCCGGTATGCTTTTTAGCCGGAGTAGTGGTACATGGATGTACCGTTTACGAACCTAATGGATGGAATCCAGGTTTTGATTTCGTAGGTCGGCATCCACAGGCCGATATTTTTAATCGTCAAAGTCGTCCAGCGGACTTTTAACATCGTCATGATTTGTTTTCATCACGTGCGTATATATCTCAG